>JBBIJF010000006.1:0-174480 GCA_037446115.1 Acidobacteriota bacterium
TTCCACGGCCTGGCCGCCCTGCTGGCCATGCTCAACAGTTGCGCCAGCAATGTCGCGGTCGTCAACATTGACAACGGATTCGGCGCCGGCTATGTGGCCAGCCTGATCAACCGCGTCTGAAGGAGGCGCCTCAGGCCGTGCGGGCCGCCGCCGGCTGCTCGGCCGCCTCCTCGGCAAAAACGTAAAACCCGAACATCGGCTTCGGATCGCCCCGTCCCCACCGGTTGACTTTCCACTGCGCTCGCAGATATTTCACCTCCGGCGAGCGAGACAGATCCAGCAGGATTTGATAAGTGCCGCAGTAAAACTTCTGCGGAAATGATACCAGGGGCTTGGCGCCCCAGGAGCTCTTGTCCGCCGATCCCCACACCGAGACATCCAGGCTCTCCTGCTCGATGATGCGCGTGATACCCAGGGTCAGCAGCAGCGGCTTGCCCTGGGACGGTCCAAGCTCAAGTTCCGGTCCCGTCCCGTCTTCCCGGACAATCTGCTCGGGCACCAGGAAATTCGGCAGCATTCCGCCTTCCTCCTTGGCTGGTGCCGGCCCGGCGGTTACAAATATTTTCGCAGCCGGGCGCCCGCCTCTTCCAGCGTCTCATATTTTTTCGGGAAACAAAAGCGGACCAGCCGGCTTCCGTCCTCACGACGCGCGAAGAAACTGGAACCGGGCACCGCCGCCACACCCACCCGCTCCACCAGATGCCGGACAAAGGCTACATCGTCGGTGAAGCCGAAGCCCGAGATGTCGGCCATCACATAGTAGGCACCCCGCGGGCGGTAACACACAAATCCGGCCGCCTCGAGCTCACGGACCAGCAGATCGCGCCGCGCCTGGTAATCCCGGGCCAGCTGCTCGTAGAACGGGTCGGGCAGGGAAAGCGCCACGACTCCCGCCTGTTGCAGCGGCGCGGCGGCTCCCACCGTCAGAAAGTCATGGACCTTGCGCACCGAATCCGTCACATCCGGCGGCGCCAGCACCCAGCCCACCCGCCACCCCGTCACCGAGTAAGTCTTGCTCATGCTGTTGACCAAAATCGAGCGCTCGCGCATGCCCTCCAGCGTCATCACGGGAATGTGCCGGGCTCCGTCGTAAATGATGTGCTCGTAAATCTCGTCCGTGATCGCCAGCGCGTCAAACTCGTGGCACAGAGCCGCAACCTGTTCCAGTTCTCCGCGCGAAAACACCTTGCCGGTGGGGTTGTTCGGCGTGTTGATGATCACGGCCTTGGTGCGCGGCGTGAAGGCCCGGCGCAGCTCATCGGGATCGAAGGTCCACTCCGGCGGATAGAGTTTCACAAAGCGGGGCACCGCCCCGGACAACTGAGCGTCCGGTCCGTAGTTCTCGTAAAACGGCTCGAAGATCACCACCTCGTCGCCCGGATCGGTCACCGCCAGCAGCGAAGCGATCATGCCCTCGGTCGCGCCGCAGCAGACCGTGATCTCCCGCTCAGGATCCAGTTCGAGCCCGTACCAGCGCTTGTATTTGGCCGCGATGGCCTCCCGGAAGGGCTTGGCGCCCCACGTAATGGCGTACTGGTTGACGTCCTCGGCGATGGCGCGGCGTGCCGCCTCCTTGAGTTCCTCCGGCGCGCTGAAATCCGGCATCCCTTGCGCCAGATTCACCGCCCCGTGCTCCAGGGCCAGGCGCGTCATCTCCCGGATGACGGACTCGGTGAAGTTCGCCGTCCGCTGGCTGCGGAACCGCGTGCGCTCAACTCCGGCTGCGACTCGGGGCGGATTTGCGGGAAGGTTCACGGGTTGCCGTACAAGCGCCGATAGACTTCCGCGTTGCGGAGCACGGATTGTACGTAGCCGCGCGTCTCGCTTAGCGGAATCGTTTCCACGAACTCTTCGGGCTCCCGGTAGTTATACCACGCCAGCCAGGTGTCCGCGCGGGTCTTGCCGGCGTTGAATGCCGCCAGCGCGGGCTCCGGCCGTCCTCCGTAGTCGTCCAATAGTTTTCGCAAATAGTAAGTCCCGAGGCGCAAGTTATAGTCGGGTTGGAGCAACAAAGACGTACGGTAGCGAAGTCGCAGCGTGCGCGCCAGCCGGCGCCCGGTAGAGGGCAATATCTGCATCAAGCCGTATGCCCGGGCGGGTGAAACCGCTCGGGGATTGAACTCCGATTCCTGCCGGATCAGTCCCGCCAGAAGCAACGGATCCAGCTTGTGACGTCGCGCGTGACGCTCGATCAGAGTCCTGTACGGAAACGGAAATGCCAGTTGCCAGAACCGCCGCGGGGCGTCGTTCCAGGGCAGCGAAAGATATTCAGGAAAGATCCGCTTGATGAGCCGCATGGCCCGGTCGTGAGCTCCCCGCCGCGCGGCCAGTTCCGCCGCTTCCAGCGCCCGCGCCGGGGCGTCGCTCGCCCCCGCCGCATCAAACAGCAGCTCCTCTTCGGCGAGCTCATATAGAGCTGCCCGCGCCAGAAGTCCGGCCCGCTCGATGCGATACCTCGTCTCCGGGCCCGGCTGAAACGTCGCCGTGGCCCCGCCTGCGGGAGGCAGAATGCCGTCAAGCGCCGCAACAGCGACGCGCGCCAGCTCCGCTCGTTCCGCCCGGCGCGCGGACAGGACCGCGTAGTATTGATTCGGGTATCGGTCCGAAACCGCGCGATAGTACGCTGCTGCGGTAGCCCGGTCCCCTCGTTCTTCCGCCAGGCGCCCCAGAAAGTACACCGCCGCGCCGTTTTTCACGGAATCCGGGAAACGCAGGGCGTGCTCCCGGAGCAGTGCTTCCGCCCCCGGGCGCCGCTCCAGGTATGCCGCCCACGCCACGCGCCAGTGGCAGTAGGCGGTGCGCTCCGAAGGACCGAAGGATTCGTAGCAGGCCCGGAACAGCGGCTCATACGAGACCCGCTCATTCCGCAGCAGGTAGTCGTTCGCCGCCCATACCAGAGCCTGGAGCCGCCATTCCGATTGAGCGTGGTTGCGCGCCAGGCGCTCCAAGTACGCCGACATCGCCTCCGGGTCTTGCAGGCGCCGCGCGCAGGCCACCAGGTAGTACAAGCGCTCCGCTTCGGCCTCCGGGGCTTTGACTTGCAGCGCCTCCAGAGCGCGCCGGGCTTCGGCCGTCCGCCCCTGCCAGTACTCCACAACCGCCCGGCGGACGCGCGCGACATCGCGGTCGGCTCCTCCGAGCTCGCCGATGAGCGATTCGTATTCGGAGCGAGCCTGTAGGTACAACCCGGCCCGGAGCAGTTTGGCCGCGCGCTCGAGCTGCGCCTGGGGCATCGGGGGCGGATAGGACGAACCCAGCACAGCCCGGATGCGCTCGAGCGCCGCGCCGGCTGCTCTCGACTCCGCATGCAGCGGGTACTCGTAATACACGCGCTGATAGTACGCGGCGCTCTGGGCAAGGTCACCCGCAGCCTCGAGCGCTTCCGCCAGCGCCAGATCTCCTTCCGGCTGCGGGAGCCGGTCCCGCCATTTTCGGAGGACCGCCGCTGCGGCGCCCGGATCGCCGGCCTCGCGGTACGCCGTGGCGGCGAGCAGCGCAGCCCTGCCCAACAGCGGCGACGGCGGCAGCACCCGCCAGACCGTCTCCAGCTCGGCGGCGACCCCGGCGTATTCTTTCTGCGCCAGATGCGCCCTTGCGGCGTAGTAGGCCACGTAATCCGCGAGCAGGCTCAGCCTTGGCCGGGCCGCCCGTAAGCGGCCGAGCACTTCCGAGGGTGACCGTTCCGCTTCCGTGATCCCCACTGCCAGCAGCGCCAGCGCGCCGTTCACATCCTTTGGGTGAGCGGCGGCGTAGCGCAGCAGCGCGGCCCGGGCCGCCGGAGTAGGCGAATCCCGGTAGGTCCGCGCCAGAGATTCCAGGGTCTGCGCGGCGGCCGCTTCGAGCGCCGCCAGCAGGCACACAAGCGCCGCCTTCCCTGACCAGGACCACATCCGGCAGCCTCTCGGCGGCCTGGCCGCAGACGTTACCCTGCTACACCACCGGGCCAGGATAGTCCGCTCCCAGCAGGGACTCGTCATGGTTGGCCAGCGTACTCACCAGTTCCCGGTGCAGATAGTCCACCATGGAAGGACACGTTGCGAACTGCTCCCAATACTCCTCCCGCGCCGCGTCAATTTCCCTTTTCAGCTCTCCGTACAAATTTCGGCTCTCGCGGCCGTTTTCCACAGCCCGCCAGCGGTGCAACCGCATCGCCGCGACACGAATCCGAGCGAAACGCTGCGCGCGCAGATGCATCTCGCGCTCGGCTTCCGGCAGCGCAAGCCAGCTTTCGGCGCCCGGGTCAATGGCGGGCGTGGCAAGCGCCGCACCCGCCATCCAGGCCAGCAGTTCCAGGCTGCTGACCCGCACCGTCTCGTCTTCGCCCACCACCAGCAGCACTCCCTTCTCCCTCTGACGCGCGATCACAGGGAACAGGTACGCCCTGGTATGCGGCGCGATGGCCAGCATGTCGGCCAAGGCCTCCGACAGCTCTCCTGCGCTCGGAACCGCCACGACTGTGTCGGCGCCCGCCAAAGCATTCACAAACGCAGGGGCGCTACCGACGGGGATCTGTAAACTCAGCAGCTGCTGTTGCGCCTCATCGCCAAATCCACGTGCCCCCACGCAGTGCAACTGTGCGCCTTCCAGCCACCACACGGAGACGCGGCCGCCATGTTCCGCCGCCGCCTCCAGAAGCACGCCCAGCGCCTCCTGGCGACTGCTTGCCTGTCGCATGCGGCGCGCCGCCTGATTCAGACTCTCGCTTACCTCCCGTTCGATCCGGCGGCGGAGATCCGCCGTACGTCTTTCCAATTCGGCATCCACAGCAGCGGCCAGTGCCTGGAACCGCCGCTCCACGACGTGCTCAATGTGCTCCCGCCAGCCGGCGGCGAGCTGCTCCTCGACGCGCGCCACGTGCATCCGCCAGGCGGCCTGGAGCTCCTCGCGCGCCGTCTCGCGCTGGTGCGCCAGCAATTCGTCGAAGTCCTGGGCCATCGGCTATCCGGCAATTCCCTTCCCTTCAAGGATCGTCACGTAACGGTCAGCGGGCACGTCCGTGAAGCGGTCCACACGGCGACTGGGAGGCGGCCACCGGATCTCGAGCCAGTCCAGCTTGGCCGCCCGCCCCAGACCGATGACCTCCCGCGGGTCGTGCGAAGACAGGTAACTGCCACCGCTGTTTTTCAGCCGGCTTCGCTTCACGCCGCCGACCGACCAGGTGATGCGCGCCCCGATGGCGTCGCGGTTACACGTCGTGCCTACGAGCCGGAGCCCGACCCAGTGGTTCCCCGCCCCGGCATTGTTCTTGAGCAGCAGCGGCGCCATGCCGTTGTTGCCCACGAGCACGTCCATACGCCCGTCATTGTTATAGTCGCCCACGGCCAGCCCCCGGGCGGGAAACATCTTCTCAAACACCGGACCGGCCTGATGGCTGATGTTGCGCAGCCGGTCTCCTTCGTGCCGGAACAGCAGAAGCGGCTCTTTGTACTTCACCTGCGTCGAGTACATCTCGATCATGTCATCCGGATGGCCGTTGGCCAGAAACAGATCAATCAGGCCGTCGTTGTCGAAATCGAAAAACTTCAGACCCCAGCCGCTCAACAGGCGCGTGGCCTGGGCGATGCCGTGCACATGTGCGTCGTCCCGGAAAGTCTCGTCTCCGTTGTTACGGTACAGCGAAAACATCTCCTGGTCCACGTTGGCGACAAACAAATCCTCCCAGCCATCGTTGTCGAAGTCCGCCGCGTCCACCCCCATGCCGGACCGCGCCTGTCCGTTGGCGCTGAAACCCACCTCGGCCGCCAGCGCCAGCTCCTCCCACTGGTTCTTGCCCCGGTTGACGAACAGAAAGTTTTGCACCGTGTCGTTGGCGACAAACAGGTCCATCCGGCCGTCGTTGTTGATGTCGGTCGCCACGACGCCGAGAGCCTTTCCCAAGGCCCGCGCAATGTCCGTACCCCGGCTTACTTCCGTAAACGTGCCGTCGCGGTTGTTATGGAACAGCACGCTGGGCGTGGGCTTGAAGACGCGGGGAATGCAGTAGTACTTCCGCCCCAGGCGGTTGTCGCCGCAAAAGACGTTGTTTTTCAGACTGAACTCCACGAAGCTGCACACAAACAGGTCCAGAAAACCGTCGTTGTCGTAGTCGAACCAGACCGCACTGGTAGTCCAGCCCCCGATCGCCAGGCCCGCTTTCTCCGTCACATCGCTGAAGGTGCCGTCGCCGTTGTTGTGGAACAGCGTGGGGCGCCCGTAGGCCGTCACGAACAGATCCGGATAGCCGTCGTTGTCGTAATCGCCCACGGCCACGCCCATGCCAAACGCCGTCGTCTGCGCCACGCCGGCCTTTTCGGAGACGTCCGTGAAGGTGCCGTCGCGATTATTCCGGTAGAGCGCATTTTTGAGCGGGGCCTTGGGCTGGTAAAAGTCGCACGGCCCGCTGTTGACCAGAAAGAGGTCCATCCAGCCGTCGTTGTCAAAGTCGAAGAAGGCACAGCCGGGGCCCAGCGTCTCCGGCAGGTACCGCTCGTCGGACATGGCATTCTCGTGGACCCAGGTGATGCCGCTCACCGAGGGAGGCACCTCTTCGAACAGCGGCAGGGGTTCAGTGCCGCACAGCGGCCGCAGCACGTGCGCCGCCGTCAAACCGGCAAGTCGTAGCACCGCCCGGCGGCTCAGTGTCCTGTCCCGCATCCCATTTCTGATTTTCACCTGAAACGGCTTGCCGTTGGGCGGAGGCAGTGGGGGATACGGGGAGGCCCGCGCAAAGGTTGCGGCGGGCGTCAGGAAGCGGCGTTTGCAAGGACGCGCAACGCTTCGGCCGAGGTCGGCGCCGGAGAACCGCGCGCGGCCCTTTCGAATCCCGCCAGCACGTCGGGGCTCGCCGTGGCCAACGCCACATGCCAGTCATCGAGGGCGAGAGCCAGGCCGTGTTGGCGCGCCCACTCGCTCGCGGGGCTCGATTGACGCAGCGGGTGCGAGACCAGCACAGCCTCCGCCTCGCGGCGGTTCAGGAAGCGAACCGTCTGGCCGCACGGGATCCCGCGCGTATCCATCAGAACGTAGCTGTCGGGCCCGAGCTCCGCCACGGCCAGAAGCGGAACGTCCCCGCCGTCCGCCGCCCAGAGCCGCTTCCAGTCATTCACGGCCTCCTCGAGGCGCGCCACAAGCTCGGGCTCGGCCAGCGAGCCGCTGTCGTAATCCCCAAGAAAATGATACGCGATCCGTGCGGCGTCCGCCCCCTCCGGCAACACCGCAAAGTAACTGTCCATGGGGCGCATGCTTCGGATCCCGTACTGTGCCGGGCGGTCAAAATAGGGGCTGAACCGGTCAATGCTGAGCCGGCAGAGGTCCGAAGGCGGTTGCAGGTGGCGCAGGTACGGGATCAGTCTGAGGGTGTGCTCGTAGTCGTCGCGGCAGTCGCCCGGGAAGCCGTACAGCAGGTTCCAGTTCATCTCCAGCCGCGCCGAACGCGCGTAGCGCAGCAAAGCGAGATTCTGCCGCGCCGTGACACCTTTGTCCATCAAGCGCAGCACCGGCGTGGAGAGCGCCTCGATGCCGGGCTGCACCAGAGCCACGCCTGCGCGCTTCAGAGCCACAACCTGCTCCAGCGTCAGATTGGCTTTCTGTTCGTAGAACAAGTGAAGTCCGGGAACTTCCTGGCCCAGTCTCGGCACGAGCGTCTGAAAGTAGCGATGGGGCATGATGTTGTCCACCATGCACACCCGCCGAAGCCCGTGCCGCTCCGTGATTTCGCGCAATTCGGTGATCACCTTGTCCGCAGACTTTTGCCGGAACACCATCCCCTGACCGTTGATCCCGCAGAACGTGCAGTGGTGTTTCTCGCCCCACCAGCATCCGCGGCTGGCCTCATACGGCAGCCAGACGATGTCGTCGGAGGCGCACAGCGTCTCGGGCAGAAAGATGCTGCGCTGCGCGAAGTACTCCGAAAAATCCGGCGTAGGCAGTCCGTCGAGCTCCCGGCAAACCTTTCCGGCAATGATCGGGCCTTGCGGGCGACGTCCCGCAAGCAGCTCGCCAAGAAACGCGGGAAACGTTTCTTCGCTTTCGCCGCTGAAGACGTAATCCGCCCTCACCGGGAGGCTGAGAATCCCGCGCGCCATCTCACCTTCGCAATTGGCCCCGCCAAGCAGCGTGATCCTTTCCGGCGCCAGCGCCTTCAAACCGTTCAGGACGGCTACACTCGCCGCCGTCTGCTCGAAGGTCGTGGAACAGCCGACGACGGGGATCTCCGCCTCGGCGAGCACCGCCGCCACTTCCGGCAGCCACTCCAGAATCCGCTGCTCGGCCTTTTCGATATCGGCGCGGCTGATCTTTGCCTCCCCGGTGACGCCGGCGACGGCGCCCTCCACCAGCATGTTGTCGTGCCCGAGCGCGGGTGCGCCGTAAGCGGCCCGCGCGAAGCACCGCTCGCCGAGCAGCGCCGAGGTGGGAGCGTAACAGATCGCCTGGTAAATGATCTCGCCGATCACCTCCGCCAGAGCCAGGTTCGCGTAGAACACACGAACCGAAAACCCCCGGCGCGCCGCACACGCCTGCAGCAGATGCGCGGCCAGCGACGGGCGATCCAGTCCGGCGAAGGGAGGAATCACGATCAGTGCGTCCGCCGTGCCCAGGCAACGGCGCATGGAGGCGCGATTCACATTCGCTCCGGCGTCGAAGATCGCCTTCGTCAGAACTTCACACGAATCACGATTTCGATGGCGATCTTCGGCTTGGCAGCCTTCGGGAGTTTGGAGAGCTGCATCTCCGCAAACTGCGACTTTACCGACCTCGCCATCGCCGGAGTAAGTTCCACGCCCTGCCTTTTAAGAAGTTGCACAGGATTCTTCAAAAACGCAGCTTGTAACTCCGGGTTGCGGTTCAGCTCAGCTTCCAGCTTTTTCAACGATTCAGGACTCGGCGGCATCAGCCCTCCTCTGAGTAATCTCGTCCAGTCTAAGGGCGGGCGTGCGCAATGTCAACAGATTTCTGCGTATTTCTGCGAAATTTTGCGCCGCAGTGCCGGAACCTCGTCCCAGTACGCCCATAACAATTCCGCCTATGCGGTGTTGAACCGCCGATTACGCGGGCAAGAGCGCGAGCAGCGATGCAAGAAAACGTCGAGGAACAATAAGAACCCGAACGGAGCCTGCGCGATTGTGCTCCCGCTACGGCTTCTGTCCCGAAGGTCCCGGGGATTTTGCGCCCTCCTGCTGAGCGGTGAGTTTCCGGATAATCTCCTGCTGGCGATCTCCGTCCTCCTTGCGTTTCAGGCGATAGTAGACCCGGGCCAGCGTCACTCGCGCTTCGACAAAGGACGGGGAATCCGCCACCAGTTCCTCGAGCATCCCCCGGGCCTGCTCCAGGCGGCCCATGTCGGCGTACAGCGCCGCCAGTTGATAACGCGCCGCCGGCGACTTCGGTCGCACCTGTCGCGCGTGTTCGAGCAGCGGCAATGCTTCCTCCAACTTGCGCTCCTGGCGCAGCAGGGCTCCGAGGTTCAGATTCGAGTCGAATTCGTTGGGATTGTTTTCGAGTTCGCGGCGAAACTCCCGGGCGGCGGCTTCCGGGTCCCCCGTTTCGAGCAGCGCCATACCGTACAGCGCATGTACGGAAGGAAGATTGGGGTTGAGCTCGACCGCCCGCGCAAAGTGCTTGCGTGCGCCCGGGTAATCTCCTCCCATGCGGAGCACGCTCCCGAGCAGCAGTTCTGCTTCGGCGGAGGCTCCCCGCCGCAGGATCCGGTCAATCAGCCGCCGGCCCTCCTCAAGCCGCTGATCGAGTACATACGCCATGCCGAGCAGGTAGTCGAACGCCGTGTCCGCGGATAAGTCGGCCTCGAGCGGCGCAAGCAGGGCAATCACTTTCCGGTTTTCTCCCAGACGAAAATAGCAATCCGCCAGCAGCAGCACGGCGCGGGCATTTATCGGACGCGCGGCGGCAAGGCGCTCCAGCAGGGACACGGCCTCGTCAAACTGCGCCGATTTGTAATAGGCCAGCGCCAGATTCAGGCGGATGGCCGCGTTCTCCGGCGCCAGATGCAAAGCCTGCCGGTAGCGCGCGATCGCTTCTTGGTAACGCCCGCGGCCGGCCAGCGCCGCGCCCAGATTGGAGAGCGCCAGGAAATTTGCAGGGCGTTGCGCCAGATACCGTTCATACTGCGCGATGGCTTCGTCCACGCGCCCGGCTTGATGCAGCTCGATCGCCTGCCGCAGAACCGCCTCGGCGGGATCGGTCTGAGCGGGCACGGCGAGCGCGGCGAGCCAGAGCGGTACGACGCGCAGCCGCCACGCCATGGGATGTCTATTGCGGCTCCGCCGGTCCCTCGGCGAGTTTCCGCAGCCTCAGGAACTCCCGGCGCTCCCGCTCCGCATCCTGTTTGCGCCCGGCTTTCGCGTAGGCCGAAGACAGTGCGAAGCGGGTTTGCAAGCTGTCCGGCGCAAGCTCGCGGGCCCGTTCCAAAGCCGCGATCCCTTCCTCGAGCGCTCCGGTGTCCACCAGCAGGCGGCCCAGTGCATTCTGCGCCGCAAACGAGTTTGGGTACGCAGCGGCGGCCTGCCTTGCATAGCGCAGACCTTCCTGCGGCCGGCCCTGCCTTTGCAGTTCGAGCGCCAGGGCCACAAGCGCCGGCAAGTGATTGGGAGAGATTTCCAGTTCCCGTACAAGTTCCTTCACTGCCTCCTCGGGGCGGGAGCTGAGCAAAAACGAACCGTAGAGATAATGGACGTTGGCTGCGTTCGGATACCGCGCGATCAGTTCTCGAAAGGCCTGCTCGGCTTCGTGCGGCCGCCGGGCGCCGGCAGCGTAGGCGGCCCGGCCGGCCAGCCGGATGAGCTCCCGGTCCGCGGCAGGCACTTCAGGCGGCAGCAGCGGGCGCCTGAGGGCGGCGATGCCGGCAGCCTCCGCCAAAGCCGCGCTTTCCAGGCCCTGCTGGGCCAAGCCCGCCAAGACAAACAAAGATTCCTCGAAATGTTCGTATTTGGTTAACAGGAGAGCGAAGTGGTAAAGGGCCACGCGCTCCAGTTGCGCGTTTGCGGCGAATCCGAGCGCCCGCGCCTGGCGCAGGTGGGCCAGTGCCAGCTCGTAATCGCCGGTCTGGTACAGGCATAGCCCCAGCAACGCATGCGCAGGCCCGGCCTTGGGTTGGAGCGCCAGAAGACGCCGCAACGGCTCCCGGGCTTCGGCATACCGATCGAGCTCGTACAACGTCGCTCCCAGATACCAAAGACCTTCGGCCCAGGAAGGCCGCTGCCGCAGCGCCTGCCGGTAGACCGTTACCGCTTCCTCCAGGCGACCCTCTTCGCGGGCCTTGGCAGCGCGTTCCGCGAGGATCTGGAACCCCTCGCGCGCGGACTTCGGGGCGGCCGTCTGGGCGGGCGCGCCCGCCGCACACACCGCGAGGATCCAGAGCCACCGCCGCATGGCCGATTCGGTTCCACTATACAGCAGAACCCGACGGCGGAACCCTCCAGCTCCGCGCCAGCTGCTCGCTTAGAAGTAATACTTCACGGCCAGTTGGATGATGCGCCGCCCCAGCTTTTCCGTGGCAACGCCGAAGTTCGGATTGTCGAGCTTGCCGGTCGCAGGGTTGAAGACCAGGTTCAGGTTGCTCCCGGCGTTGCGGAACGTCCACAGCGGATGGTTGAGGAAGTTATAAGCGGAAAACCGCAATTGCAGTTTCCGGCTCTCGCTGAACTGGAAGTTCTTGAACAGCGACAGATCGCTGTTGAAGAACGCCGGCCCGAACACCTCGGGAGGAATGATGGGTCCGTTGGCGCCCGGCACGGTCGGCAATGCGAAGCAGTTGCCGTTCACGTACTGGTTCTTGCCCAGACCCCTCCGGGGGTCGCAGGTGACGATGGGGCGCAGCGCCACGGCATCCGTCCCGTTGATGGTGCGGTTCGTCACGGCGTACCCATTGGCCATCTGGAAATTGTTCGGGTTGATGTTGAAGCTGTTGCCCGTGTTGCCCGTCAGGTTCACCCCGCTTTGAACCTGCGTGATGCCGGAAAGCTGCCAGCCGTTGACGAGGCCTTTGGCAAAGCGATGAGACCGCACCGGGCTTGGGAGCTCGAGCGAGTAGGCGACATTGAAGATGTGCCGGCGATCGTTCGGCAGCGGGCCGTAATTGTTCCGCAGACTGAACTCATCGCCGCTGTTAATCCCCAGGTTTTTCCCGTAAGTGTAGTTGGCCTGCACTAAGTACTTGCCGATCTGACGCAGCCAGCTCGCCTGGAAAGCGTGGTAGTTCTGGTAGAGATTGTGGCGGACCACGCACAAGTTCTGGTAGTTACGAAGCGGCCGGAAAGCGTCCAAATTCGGCAGGCCGTTGGGATCCGTGCCGACGTTGAACAAGGCGCCGAAAGGTACGGCATTGACGTTGGTGCCCACCCCGCAGTTGTTCAGCACGTTCTTGCTTTCGTTACCTACGTAGGAGAGCTCCACCAGGCTTGAGAACGGCGCCCGTTGCGAAATCGTGAAACTCCAGCTGTAGGTCAGCGGCACCTTGTCGTCGGTGGGGTCGAGGGCGCCGGTCCCGATAGCCCCGACGCCCGGGTCCGTCCCCTCGATGGACGAGAAGGTCGTCGAGCCGATGGTCTTCAACTGCACGCCCGCGGGTGCGTCCAGCCCAGTCGTGAACTGGGCGTTGTGGTAGTAAAACGCACCCCAGCCCCCGCGGAGCACGGTGCGCCCCGTGCCGAACAGATCGAGCGCCATCCCGAACCGCGGCGCCCAGGAGAGCTTCTTGTTGGGGAAACCGGAGAGCGGAATGCGCGGGTCGCGTTTGTGCCAGAGCAATCCCGTATACCGCTCCGGCGGGACTCCCGGGCTGTTGTCGTAACTGGCCGGATCCCAGACCGCGAAGCCGACACCTTCCCGATCGAACCAGTTGCCCAGATGGGAGGCGCGAAGTCCCAGCTCGAGTGTGAGCCGCCGCGTCACCTTCCAGCTGTCCTGGGCAAAGAACTCCACGGTGTGGTAGGCCTCGTTGTGCAAGGGGTTCAGGTTCTGCTCCCCGTATTCGGCCACGCGTCCGAGCAGCAGATCCGCATACGGGTTACCCGAAGTGTTGCCCGCCCAGTTGGCCTGCACCAGCCGCCCGTTGGTGTCGCCGTTGGCGGGCTGGTTGTTGATGACGTACTCGTAGTAGAAACCGAACTTCATGGTGTGGGTGCTCCACACCTTCGACAGGTTGTTGCTGATCGAAGGCAGGTGCTTGTCCGCGAACAGGCCTTTGCTGCCCCCCACCTCGAAGCCGCCGGGATTGAAAATCTGCGCAAACTCGCCGCCCCAGCTTAACAAAGACGGAATCTGCGCCACTCCGTTCTTGTACAAGCCGCGGAAGGGAATATTCAGGGCCGCCCGATCCACTTTCCTGGGGTCGTCGAAGACGTTCGGGAACGTGATGTACGTATAGCCGAACACGAGCTCGTTGGTGAGCGTCGGGTTGAAAACGTGCGTCAGGCTGGCCGAGATCGAGTCGGAGCGGTTCTTGCCCAGAATCTCAGTGGGATACGGAACCTGGTTGGCGTTGCGCCACCACAAGCCCACCGGAAAGCGCTGGGTCTCGCGCTGGGCGTTGTAGCGCACGAACAGCTTGGTGTAGTCGCTGATGCTGTAATCCACGCGGCTCAGCCACTGCCAGCCGTTCTGGTTGAACACGATCTGCCTGACGTAGTTGAAGCCCCCGGTGGCGTCCGAATCGGCGTTGGGCAGAGGAAAGAGCCGGATCAGATTCCGCCCGCTCGGATCCTGCATGGAGGCCGGAATGATACCGCCGGGGAACTGCGCCAGCGAGTCCGCGTTGAGCTGCGATGGCGGCGCCCCCGAAGCGGTGCGCTGTCCGAGCCGCGCCAGTTCCGCCGGACTGAAGTTTCCGTTGCGCATGCCTTCAGTGGGTACGGTGGCGGTGAGCACGCCGGTATCGAGCGTCTGATAGAAGTACTCGAATCCGGTGAAGAAGAACATCTTGTCCCGGTTCTTGTTAAAGTTGCTGCCCGGGAACCGTACCGGTCCGCCGATATTGCCCCCCGGAAAGAGAAACTTGTTCTCCGGCTTTTTGGTGCCGAACCGGTTATTCAGCCAGTCGTTGGCGTTCAAGGCGTAGTGGCGCGCGTACAAATAGCCCTGCCCGTGGAACTCGCGCCCGCCTGCCTTGGCCACGGTGTTGATCACGGCCGGCCCTTTGGCATTTTCCGCGCTGTAATTTGAGGTCAGAACCTTCAATTCCTGGATCATGTCGGTGTTGGGATTGACGGGCGTGGCGCAGTTGCAGCCAGGATCGGAAACGTGAGCCCCGTCGGCCGTGATGTCGAGCGAGCTTGCCGGCAGTCCGTTGACCTGGTAGGCATTGTTGAGCGCGCTCTGGCTGCCCGCATCGCCGTTTCCGTTGATCCCGATGACCTCGCCGGTGAAGTTCTGGCGGTTCTCCACACCAGTGTTGGCGATCGCGAAACCGGGCAGGATCTTAATGAACTCGGCGGCGCTCCGGCCCACGACGCTGAACTCCTGAAGCTGGCGCGTGGTAAGCACGGCGGCTTTCTCACCCGATTCCACGGGTGCGATCCCCTCCACCGTGGCCGTCACCTGCACCTGCTCGGCCGCGGCCGCCACCTGAAGCACGATGTCGTTCAGCGTGCGCCGCTCGGCCCCGGTGAAGGAGATGCCTTTGCGCTCCCATTTCTGGAAACCGGGTGCTTCGATCTGGACGGTGTACGTCCCTGTGGGGATCGAAACGATGGAGAAATAGCCTTCGGCATTTGTCGCCGTCCTTCGGGTGTCTCCGGAGGCCTCGTTGGTCAGGGTGACTTTGGCGTCGGGTACCACCGCTCCGGAGGCATCGCTCACAATGCCCGTCAGACTGCCGAAGATGGACTGTGCCGCCGCCGCTCCGGCGAGGCACAAACCGAACCAGACAAACCACAACAGCCGTAGCCGTGCTTTCATGGCTTCACCTTCCTCAAACCCATAGAGCGAGTTCAGCTAGTGGTTTGACTTTAGCCTAAGTGCCCTATTGCTGCAAGGCTACAGGGGTTAAGCTGGGGCAACCCGTCGCGTTACACGCTCCCGGCACTGTGGCTTCAATGAGTTGCCGGTTTGTTACAGGGGAGCGGCCGCCCGTTACACCCGGGCGACGGCCCCGGGAGCATGCTATGCTGGACGCACGTGGGTCGGATCATGCGGCTGGCGCCGGAGTGCCGCGGTCGCGAAGAGGAGAGGGCCGAGCTCCGAGCCGTATTGGCCTCGGAGGCTTTTGCCCGGGCTCCGAGCCTCGCTCAGTTCTTATCCTACGTCTGCGAGAAGTACTTCCGCGGCGAGGCCGATCAGCTCAAGGAGTACAACATCGCCACGGAGGCCCTCGGCCGGCCCGTCGAGTTTGACCAAAAAACGAACGCCATCGTGCGCGTGGAGGCAAGCAGGCTCCGCAGACGTCTCCAGCGCTACTACGAGACGGAAGGCGCTTCTCACGAGGTTCAGATCACGATCCCGCCCGGCCAATATGTTCCGGTGTTCGTGCACCGGCACGGGATGCCGCCATCTGCCGCTGAGGCCCGGGAACCGGCCCCGGCTTCCCCGCCGCGGCGCTACCGTCGCATCGGCATCCTGGCCGGAGCGGCGCTAGCGGCGGTGGTGCTCGTGGGCACACTGGCGGTCCGCCGCTGGCAGGAGCAAAGGCTGCCTGCGGTGGCCGCCCGCACCGCGCTGACGGGTAGTGGCGAAATGAGGATTCTGGTGGGGCGTAGCGGGGCGGAATACGTGGACAAGCGGGGTAAAGTCTGGCTGCCGGACCAGTTCTACACCGGAGGGGAAGTCTTTTCAGCTCCGGGGAATCCGATTTACCGCACCACTGATCCCGAACTGTTCCGCACGCGCCGCGAAGGAAGCGAATTCCGCTATGACATCCCCCTGCGACCCGGCACTTACGAGCTCCGCCTGCTGTTCGCGGAAACCGTCTTCGGGCCCGGCAACATCGCCGGCGGGGGAGAAACCAGCCGGCTGTTCCACGTCTGGGTCAACGACCGGCAGGTGTTGCGCTACTTCGACGTCCTCAACAACGCCGGGGGCGCCAACACGGCGGACGTCGTCGTGCTCAAGGATGTTTCCCCCGATGCCGACGGACGGTTGCACCTGCGTTTCTCGGGCACCAAGGACAACGCGATCCTGAGCGGGATCGAGATTCTGCCGGCGCCGCCAGGCCGCATGCGCCCGGTACGAATCCGCGTCCGCGACCAAGCCTACACGGACCGCACCGGGAAGACGTGGGAGGCGGACTGCTGTTTTTCCGGAGGCCAGACCGTTGTGCGGCCCGTGCGCGTCAACGCGACCAGGGATCCGGAACTCTACCAGGGGGAGCGTTTCGGCAATTTCTCCTATGTGATTCCGGCTGCGCCGGGCCGCTACCGCCTCACGCTGCACTTCGCCGAGACCTGGTTCGGCCCGGGTAAGCCGGGAGGCGGCGGAGCGGGCAGCCGCCTGTTCGACGTCTACGTCAACGGCGTGGCGCTGCTCCGAAACTTCGACATCTTCCGGGAGGCAGGGGGCGCCGACCGGGCGGTTCAGAAGACGTTCCGGGGCATCGTACCCAACGCTCAGGGCAAGATCACGATCAGCTTCGTTCCGATCGTCAACTACGCCTGCGTCAACGCCATCGAACTGGAGGACGAAAGCTGACCGCGCCCGGCGAGCCGTTGCTACAATGGTGCCTTCCATGGCCCTGGAAATCCGGCGGCGTGAGAAAGAGGGCGTCGTCATTTTGGACGTGAGCGGTCCTCTCACCGTAGGTGAGCCGGCTTCGCACCTCCGGGAGGTACTGCACGATTTGCTCACCCAGGGGCGCAAGAACGTCGTGCTCAATCTCCAGGACGTGGACTACATCGACAGCACCGGTCTGGGCGCCATGGTCGTCTGCTACACGTCGCTCCGCAAGAGCGGCGGCGCCCTGAAGCTGCTGAACCTGAACCGGCGGAACATCGAGTTACTGGTACTTACCAAGCTTTCCACCGTCTTCGAGATCTTCTCCGACGAACAAGACGCCGTCAACAGCTTCTTTCCCGACCGCGCCATCCGGCGTTTCGACATCCTGGCGTTTCTCGAGCGGCAACAGGAGCAGGGGGATGCCTGAAGGCGCACGAGCAGCGGGACGCGCACTTGCCGTATGCGCCTGGTGGTGATCGGCGGCGTCGCGGCAGGCCTGAGCGCCGCCGCCCGGGCGCGCCGCCTCGACAAGAGCCTCGAAATCGTGGTGCTCGAGAAGGGGCACACGATCTCCTATGCCGCTTGCGGGCTTCCCTATCTGGTCGAGGGCCGGGTTCGCGACGCGGGCGAGCTCATCGTGTACACGCCGGAGTATTTCGCCCGTGAGCGCAACATTACAGTACGCACGCGAGCCGAGGCCGTGGCGATTCACCATGCCCGCCGCCAGGTCGTTCTGGGCGGCGGAGAACGTGTCCCCTACGACAAGCTCGTCATCGCGACGGGTGCCCGGCCGGACCGGCGTCTGACGGCGGCACAGAGCCCTCCCAATGCGTTCACCCTGCACACCCTCGAGGACGCGTTGCGACTGCGCCAGTTCCTGGCCCGACCGGGCCTGCGCCGGGCGGTGGTGGTGGGGGCGGGCTATATCGGCCTCGAGGCGGCCGAGGCCCTGCGCACGCACGGTCTCCGCGTCACCGTGTTCGAAGCCTCCCCGTACGTTCTCGGGAGGGAAGACGCTGAGCTGACGCAGGCGGTCGCCCGACACCTGGAGCGGTGCGGCATTGAGCTGCGCCTCGAGCATCCGGTCAAGCACATTGACGCGGACCGCGTGGGCGACACCCCGACTGATCTGGTCGTGCTGGCGGCCGGCTTTGTGCCGAACGTCGAGCTGGCCGTCGAAGCCGGTGTGGAGCCGGGAACCACAGGGGCCTTGCGCGTCAACGAGCGCATGGAGACCAATCTCCCCGGCGTCTACGCCGCCGGAGACTGCGCCGAGACCGTGCACCTGGTCACGAACCGTCCGGTCTGGATCCCGCTCGGCACAACGGCGAACAAGATGGGACGGGTGGCCGGGGCCAACGCGGCGGGGCGCGTGGAGCGTTTCCCCGGGATTGCGGGCACCTCGATCGTGCGCGCCGCCGGTCTGGGCATCGCCGTCACCGGGCTGTCGCAGGCCGCAGCAAGAAAGGAGGGTTTTGATCCGGCCGCCGTCCGCATCGAAGCGCGCGAACGCGCCCGGTATTTCCGCGGCAAGCGCATCCGCGTGGAGCTGGTGGCCGACCGCGGCACCCGGCGGCTGCTGGGAGGCTCGGTCCTGGGCGAACAAGGGGTGGCGGGTCGCATCAACGTTCTGGCGACGGCGCTGACGGCACGATTGCGGCTCGAGGATTTCCAGCATCTGGATCTTGCCTACGCCCCGCCGTTCGCAACCGTGTGGGATCCGCTGCTGATCGCGGCCCAGCAACTCCTCAAGAAACTGTGACCCACCCGGCGGGCTGCGCTATCCTGGAGGGAAGGGCATGGCGGTAAAGACCAGTGATGTGATTGACTCTGTAGCGGCGATTGCCAAAGGCCTGAGCGTCACGCTGCGGGAGCTGCTTTCGCCCACGCTCACAGAGGACTATCCCGACGCGCCGCCGAAGTTCCAGGAGCGCTATCGCGGCCTGCACGTACTGCGCCGTGACGAGCAGGGTCTGGAGAAGTGCGTGGCGTGTTTTCTGTGTGCGGCCGCCTGTCCTTCGCACTGCATCTACATCGAGGCGGCCGAGAACACCGCTGAGAACCGCATCAGCGGCGGCGAACGCTACGCCAAGGTCTACAACATTGACTACAACCGCTGCATCTTCTGCGGCTACTGTGTCGAGGCCTGCCCGACCGACGCCATCACCCACGGCCACGGATTCGAACTGGCCAGTTACCACACTGCCGCGCTGATCTACCGCAAGGAGCAGCTGCTGGAGCCGCCGAGGACCGCCACTCCGGCGGCGGACTGAGCCGGGTTTTCAGCCTGCCAATACCCGATAGGCGCGGCGGGCCACGATGAGCTCTTCGTTGGTAGCCAGCGTGAGCACGGCCACCGGAGCTCCGTCGGGGGATACCACGCGGTCGCCCTGGCCGGATTCATTCCGCCGCTCGTCCAGGCGGATGCCCAGGAACTCCAGGCCCGCGCAACAGAGAGCGCGGAGCCGCGCGGAGTTTTCGCCGATTCCCCCGGTGAAGGCCACGGCGTCGAGGCCGCCCATGGCCGCCGCATAGGCTCCGATTGTTTTCTTGACCTGATAGGCGAAAAGCTGCAGGGCGAGGCCGGCGTCTTGATCTCCCTCCGCTTCAGCCCGTTCGAGATCCCGCACGTCACCGCCCGGCACGCCCGAAAGTCCCGCCAGACCGCCTTCGCGGGTCAGTTGGTCGCGAACCTGGGCTGCGGACCAGCCGCAGCGCTCCATCAGAAACAGCACCGCGAACACGTCCAGGTCCCCGTGCCGCGTGGCGTTTTCGAGTCCGGACTGTGGAGAGAACCCCATGGTGACATCCACGGAGCGGCCGTTCTGGATTGCGCAGATCGAGGAGCTGCCGCCGAGGTGGCAGCTCACCACACGCAGCGACTCGCGGGGTTTTCCCAACAACTCCGGCACACGGCTGCTGACGTACTCGTGGGAGGCTCCATGAAAGCCGTAGCGGCGGATTCCGTACTCCTGGCGCCACCGGGCAGGCACGCCGTAGCGCGCCGCGTACTCCGGCATCGTGGCATGGAATTCGGTTTCGAAGGCAGCGACCAAGGGCACCGAAGGCATCTCCTGCCGGAAGGCGCGGATTGCCGCCAGGTAAATGGAGTTATGCACCGGGGCGGCCGGCAAGAACTCCTCCAAAGCTGCGAGCACGCCGTCATCAATCAGGAAGGTGCCCCGGTACCGGGGGCCGCCGTGCACGGTCTTGAACGCCACGGCATTCACGGGCGTGGGACCGACGCGGATCTGCGCTACGGCGGCGCGGTAGTCGCTGACCCGCTCCATGCGACCCCGCGCCAGCACTCGTTCCGAAGGCATCTCCAGGATCTGATACTTGAGCGAGGTCGAGCCCAGGTTGGGCACCAGAATGTTCATCGCACGACGCGATACTGGGCCTGAATGGCGGCCAGATTGCGCCTGGCCTGCGCCTGGAGCGGGCTTTTGATCTTAATGCATTCCTGATTGAACTTGATGGCGTCCAGGATCTTCTCCAGCTTGTAGTTGGCCACACCCAGGTGGAAATAAGCGACCGCGAGCAGCTGGTCATTGTCCTTGATGTAGGGCAACGCCTCCCGGAGCTGCTTGTCGGCCTGCGCGTACTTGTTCTGTGTGGCATACGTCACACCGGACATCCAGTAGCCGAGACCGGTCACAAGCGTTTTCTTCCTTTGCCAATCCGCGTCCGTCACGCCCTCGGGCGTGGGCTTGGTCTTCATGAGTTCGATCATCTTTTCGGAATAGGCGATCACTTTGTCCGGCGACTTGTTCTGCTTGAGATAAAAGTCGGCCACCAGCAGCAGCATGTCCTCGTTGGACTGGTCCGTTTCAAGAATTTTTTCCGCCACGGCGACGGCCTTAGCCGTTTCTCCGGCCTGTTGAAGGGCCACGACGTAGACGCCGCGCACCTGCGGGATGTACTGGCTTTCGGGGTTGCGCTGCTCCAGCGTCTCAATCAGTTCGATCTTCTTTCGCGGATCCTGTGTCTGCAGGGCGGCGGCGTATAGGGCGTACTCGCTGTAGGTGTCCACCTGTTTGGCGAAATCCACTTCCTGCTTCCATACCTCGGCCTCTTCTTCATCCTGGGGCTTGGGCTTTTGCGCCACCTTGCGCGCCACGTCGGAGACCTGCACGGCCCATTTTTTGATGGCATCCGGATCTTTGGTGGCTTCCGCGGCCCGGAGCGCGGCATGAGCCGTCTGGGCGTCCTCCGGATCGAGGGCGAGAAGTTTGGCGGCGGCCTCCATGGCTTTGTCGGGCTGGCCGGTCTTGGAGTACAGCGGCACCATCTGCGCGTAAACCCAGGCCGCCGCCTCATGCGTGGGATACTGGGCGGCGAACTTTTCAAGCAGCGCCAGCTTTTTGGCCGCATCCTCTTCGAGGCCGATCTGCTGCAGCAACTGCCCCTCGGGGGTTTCGGCGTTGATCGTCAATTTATGACGCTGGGCCGCGACCGGCAGGGTGGCCGCCAGCGCCATGACAAGGACCCAGAATCGCATGCTCACCTCCTGCTCGGAACGGATGTTATCACACAACACCGGGCTGAAACCGCGGTCGCGTGCGCCGGGTCTAACGAAGCGGAGAGATCTGCCATGAGGAAGTCGGGATTCTGGGGATTTGGCCTCGGCTTGCTTGCAGGAGCGGTGGGCGGACTGCTGCTGGCGCCGCAATCCGGGCGCCGCACGCGCCTGGCGTTGCGGCACGGCGCCGCCGGTGCCCGCCTGCAGCTGATGAAAGCAGGGCAGGAACTTTCCTACCTCGGCCGCGACCTTTATGAGCGCGGCCGGGAGCTGGCCGGGAGCGCACGCCACTGGGTCCGCGCCGCCGCGTGAGCAGCGGCGGAGCGTTGCGACGGCGCGAACGCAACCGCGCAAGCAAAAACAACGGGAGAGCGCCTCTGTAGTTTGTTCTGTCTTCGCCGCTGACGAAGCCGCTCCACAGCTCGACCCGCCGGGGAGAGCGTCTCGCTAGTTCGTTTTGTCTTCTCCGACAGGCGAATTTCCGCCCGCGGGCCCCCGCCACGGCAAGAAAACCCGGCGGCGGTGCGTTATAATCTCCGCTTCGTCGAGGACCTCCTTCCATGATGCTGCCCGACACATACACCACGGCACTGCTCCTGGCGATCTTCACGATGCTTTGCTGGGGATCCTGGGCCAACACCTTCAAACTGGCGGGCAACTGGCGGTTCGAACTGTTCTACTTCGATTACGCCTTCGGCGTTCTCCTGGCCTCTGTGATAGCCGCCTTCACGTTCGGCAGCATGGGTTGGGACGGGTTCCTGTTTCTGGATGACCTCATGCGAGCGGGCCGGCGCAATCTGGCCTACGGCTTCTTCGGAGGCGTGGTCTTCAATCTGGCCAACATGCTGCTGGTCGGAGCCATCGCGGTGGCCGGGATGGCAGTGGCCTTTCCGGTGGCGATCGGGCTGGCTCTGGTGATCGGCGTGGTGTGGAACTACGCGCTGAATCCACAGGGCAACCCGAACCTGTTGTTTGCCGGTGCGGGGCTGGTGGTACTGGCGATCATCATGGATGCTCTGGCCTACCGCAGTCTGAGTCTGGAGCGGGAAAAAGAGAGGATCAAGGCCGGCCTGACGCGGAGTTTGCAACCTCGCGTCTCAATGAAGGGCGTGATCCTGAGTCTGGTCAGCGGGCTGTTGATGGGGTCATTTTATCCGCTGGTGGAGATAGGCAAGCAGGGGGAAACCGGACTGGGTCCTTACGCGATCGCATTCGTGTTCGCCCTTGGGGTGTTCTCGTCGACTTTTGTCTTCAACCTTTACTTTATGAATCTGCCGGTTCAAGGTGAGCCGGTGGAACCTCTGGATTACTTCCGAGGCACGCGGCGCCAGCATCTACTCGGTCTGGCGGGCGGCCTGATTTGGGGCGCGGGCACCATTGCTAACTTTGTGGCCGCCAGCGCTCCGCCGGAGGTACAGGTCGGTCCTGCCGTCAGCTACGCTCTCGGCCAGGGGGGCACGATGATTGCGGCGCTGTGGGGACTGGTGGTGTGGAAAGAATTCTTGGGAGCCGATCTGAAGGTCAAGACGCTGCTGGTGTTCATGTTCGTGTTGTTCGTCTCGGGACTGGCGCTGGTTTCATCGGCTCCGCTGTTCGCACGGACCTGACGGAGCGATCACTTTCCTCCCAGACGGAATGTGAGACCTGCCAGGAAGGTACGGGGGTAGCCTGGGGTGCCGTGAATGCGAAAGCGCGGTTCCTGGCCGGGCAGTCGGGATTCGAAATAGTTCTGAGTTTCGTAGTAAGCCCGGTCGAAGAGGTTATCCATGACGAGGTTGAACTCGACGCCGCGGCGGAGAGTGCGGGTCAGGCTGAGGTCGAAGACGGTGTGGCCTTCGGCCCGCGGCCCGGGATCCTCCGGGTCCAACCGGTAGTGGTTGATCGCTCGCATGCGCAGCGAGGCGTACCAGCGGCGCCAACCCACCAGGGTGAGGCCCGCGTTGGCCACAAAGTGAGGCGCGCGGTCCACGTACCGGCGGGGATCGGTTCCACGATAGAACGCGTTGAACACCTTGGTGACGCCCGCGTTGAGGCGCAGCGGGCGGAAAATCTCAACCGAGAGCTTGGCCTCGGCCCCATAGGCGCGACTGGGACCGTAAAACTCCAGCGAGCCGTCGTCAGGGATGTACACCAATTCATTGGAGCGGTCAATCCAGAACAGATCCGCCACGGCGGAAAGCCGCGACCACTGCTGTGACAGGCCGAGCTGATAAAAGTCGGTGGTTGCCAGGTGTCTGCCCGAAGGGGACCGCACGACGCCGCGGGCATCGAGTGAGGAGATGCCGCGCCCGTAGTTGACGTAGAGCGTCAGGGGCCAGCGGTGCGCCGGTGTGAAGGCCAGACTCAGCTTGGGCTGCACGCGTCCCGAGGCGGCTGTGCCGGCCGCTTCCGGTTCCACGCGATCCTCGACGGCGAAGCGGAACCAGTCATAGCGTAACCCCACGCCTGTACGGAGTCGTCCGCCGAGAAAATTAAAGTACTCCTGGAAATAGCCCGCGCCGTTGGTGACCCGGGCGTGGGCCTTGGTCGTGATCCCGAGAGGGGTGCGATCGATCCTGGGGTAGAGGCCCACGTTGATCTGGTTGTCGTGATAGTTGGCGCCTGCCACCAGCAAGGCCGGGATTCCCGCCGCGCGATGGGGTCTTATGTGCTGGAGGTTTGCTCCCTCTTGCAGTCGCGAGTCGTGCTGTTGGAAGGCGTCGCCGTTTTCCG
Source organism: Acidobacteriota bacterium (assembly GCA_037446115.1). GTDB lineage: Bacteria > Acidobacteriota > Terriglobia > Bryobacterales > Bryobacteraceae > JANWXD01. Next base: position 23,873 of record JBBIJF010000006.1, read on the forward strand.
GATCATTCAAGTAGAACGTAAAGTTTGAGTAGAGATCAAACAGAGAACGAGAGACAAATCCGTCCGCGCGCCATGAGGTCCCCAGGTCATCCTCCGTGCGCCAGTACAAGCTGGTGGTTGCCGAGCGGACGCGACCTCCGTCGCCCGGATCCAGATAGCCGAAGCGGTCGAGACGTCCGGCGGCGATCTCGTCAAGAGGCGGCTGGCCGGAGGAATCGAAGTCGTTGCGTGCCGCGTTGACGCGCCAGCCCCAGGCGCTGCCGGGTGCCCGCCGCCGCGTGAAGTTACTGGTGAAGTTGTCGCGCCGGTAGTTGAGGGGTTTGAGAAACGGCCCGTCGGTGTGGGAGCCCTCGTAGGCGACAAAGGCGTCCGCGGAGCGCAGCGCGGGACTGTACGAGGCAAACCCGCGCAGAGAGCCGAAGGAGCCGCCTTGCCAGCGCAGCGTTCCCACGTGCGGCAGCGCCTCGCGCAGCTTGATGTGCACGACGCCCAAACCGCTGAAATCCCCATATTCGGCGCTGAACGGTCCGTTGATGATGTTGACTTCCTGGACCAGCTCCGGGCTCAGGCTTTTGAGAGCACCCAGATATCCCTGGCCGTGCCCCTGCGTGGTCTGGTTCTGCTGGATGTTGTCCACGAGGACTTTGAGCCCGCCGTTGACGCCGCCGTGATCCAGGTTGAAGCCGAAGCGGCGCACCTCGACGGATTTGCCGCCGCCTTCGTGCTGGCCTGCGCTGATGCCTGCGGCGAGCAGATCGAAGAGTTGGTCATCGCGGCTGAACAGCGTGCGGTTGTAGACCTCCTCGTTACGGCGGTCGAGGGCGGGTTCGATGGGTGCGGCCCGCACCTCGATGCGCTGCTCGAGAACAGGGAGACGCGGCTGCCCGCCGGGGGTCTCTTGTGCCGGTCCGGGCGTCTGGGCCGGAAGAGTGCAGGCGGCCAGGAGCGTGACCACCAGCAGAGTCAGTATGCCGTTCACAGGGATCAGTGTAACACGAATTTCTTTTTGGTGCTACCAAAACCGTCACGGGTCTCTATGGAGCCGGATACGCCGCTGGTCGGTGTGCGCGATCTGAGCATCCTGGAGCACGCCGCGGCAATCCGCGGTACCACCCGCGGCGGGCTCAACGGCGGCGCTGCGAACGGAACGAGGGATTTACCTCGGTGAGAATCATGACAACAACAAGCGATGCCGGGACCAACAGGGCCGCCCGCAGGCTGCGTTCGAATTCAGCCAACATTCCCGCCGCCCACGGCACAGTGGCACCGCCGAGCGCCCCGCAGGCGAAGACAAAGCCCGCTGCGGGCACGGCCCGGCCGCCGGCTCTTTCCAGGTAGAGTGCTACAGATGTAGGGAACACTGCAGCCAAGCCCAATCCGGCCAGCCCCACTCCTCCGATCTGGGCAGGCCACCACGGCGGGGATAGTACAAGGAGGATGCCGGCCAGCGCGACGATGAGGCTGAAGAGCATCCAGCCCCGGGCATCGGCCCGCCGCAACGCAAGCGGGGCCAGGAGACGGCCTGCGAGCACCCCCGCCCAGAGAATGGCCTGCGCCGCCGCGGCTGCAGGAGCGCTCCAACCGCACCTGCTCAGGTAAGAGGGGAGCCAGCCGCTGACGCTGTTCTCTGTGCCGACGTAGAGGAATTGGAAGAGCGCGGCCAGGAGAGTCAGCCGTCCGAAAGCGCCCGCTGTTGAGCCCCCGGAACCCGCCTCCAGAGGCGGCAGGAGAGCACTGTTGCCCTTCGCCGAGAGCCGGATCGCTACCAAGGCGCACGCTTCCAGGCAGGCAACACCCTTCGCGAAGCCGCCGATCCCGGCGGTTGGCAGACTCGCTGCGATGGCCACGGGTGCCGCCACCGCGCCGAGGCACCAGCCGAAATTAAGCAGATTCAGGGCCGCCGGAGCGCGAGCTCCTTTCGCGGTTGCCACAAGAAGATTCGTGGCGGGAATGAGGAGCCCCAAACCGAGACCGCACACAGCCATTCCGGCAAACGCCTTTGCGGGATGCCGGGAGGCCAGGGCGAACGCACCGGCCCCAACCAGCGCATGGCCGCCCGGTCCGATCAGGCGCCAGCCGAAGCGACGCAGGAGCCAACCGGAGCCCAGGGCGCCGAGCAGCGAGCCTGCGAACTGCGCGACAAAGAACCGGCCCGCCTCTTCATCGGTCAATGCCCATCTGGCCGAAAGGTAGGGAAGCAACGGCCCGAGCATCGTCGTTGCGGCGCCCACAAGGACGAAGCTCAATTGCGCGGTGACAAGGGCGCCTCGTGCCACGGTGTCAAGTTTGATCCGAAGGCGCAGGTCCGGTAGATTCGCGAATCACCAGTTCCGGTTCCACCTTGATATAGGAACGCTGCGCTCCCGGGCCCGCTGCGATAAGCCTCAGCAGTGTCTCCGCCGCGAGCATTCCCATGCGGTACAAGGGCTGACGAATCGTGGTGAGCGCCGGGATGTGAAAGGCCGCAGCATAGGCATCGTCAAAGCCCACCACGGAAACATCCTCCGGGACACGAAGACCAGCTTCCCGGAAGGCGCGGATGGCGCCGATGGCGGAAATGTCATTGAAGGCCACCAAAGCCGTGAACGGCTGACCGGCGGCCAGTAGTTTCCTTGCGGCCACATAGCCGAGTTCCGGCGAGGGCGACTCGCCCTCCAGTTGAGCCACCAGGCCCGGCTGCACCGGGATACCGAAGCGGCGCGCCGCCGAGCGCATCGCCTCCCAGCGCACTTCCGTATCCGAGCTGAACGCCTGGCCTTTGATGAACGCGATCCGGCGGTGCCCGAGCCCGACCAGGTGTCCCAGGGCCAGCTCACCGGCGCGCCTGTGATTCAAGACGACGTTCGTGACTCCGGGGACACGCCGGTGACCGGACACGGAGATGACGGGGACCGGCAAAGGGTGCTCGCACGGAGTATCCACAGCGATCAGGCCTTCGACACAACGCTCGATGAGCATCGCCGGATAGCGGTCGATCAGGTTCGGCCGGTGCCTGTGACTGGCTACTAAGTACATGTAACCTTCCCGGAGCAGGAGGTCCTCGATGCCGCTCAAGACGAGCGCTGAGTAACCATCACTCAGCTCGGGAACGATTACACCAACCGCATACGTGCGCTGGGCACGCAGTGACCGGGCGACGAAGTTCGGCCGGTACTGAAAGTGGCGCGCCGCCGCGAGCACGCGCTCCCTGGTGGCCTTAGAAATGGCACGCGCGGCCGGAACGTTGTTGAGGACCAAGGACACGGTGGCGGGCGACACGTTGAGGTGTCGCGCCAGCTCCTTCAGGCTCATGGGCCGCGCCCGCTCCTGCCCGCCGCGGGGAGGCACCTTACCGCTCACCACCTGCCGAGTTTCGCACAGCGCAGCAGAGCGAATCAAGAACTTTTTGCAAAATTCCTCTTGACAGCCGCCGGGCACCCGTCTAGAATGGGGCTATTAAATCGTTTTAGGGAGGATCTCCATGAAGAGCATCCACCAGGGGCGGGCTCTGCTGGCAAGCTTACTCCTGTCTGTTGCCGCCTACGGACAGTTCCGTGGAGGCATCCAGGGGACGATCCTGGATCCCACGGGCGCAGCCGTGCCGGGAGCCAAGGTTACGCTACAGGACGAAGAAACGAGTGCGTCCCAGGAGACGACGAGCGGTCCGGAGGGCTTTTACCGGTTCAGTGCGTTACGGCCCGCGCGTTACACCATCACGGTGGAAATGGCCGGCTTCCAGAAAGCCGTGCATGAACACGTGGTTGTGCGTGCTGAGCAGCTGGAGGGGCTGAACATCACGTTGTCGCCGGGGCAGGTTACCGAGTCCATCACGGTATCGGCAGAGAGTGCACCGCCACTTCAGACAGAAAACGCTAACATTGACGGGGCCTTGTCTCATAGGCAAGTTACTGGTCTGCCTCAGTTTCAGCGTGATCCATACGAGTTGTTACGCCTCGCTCCCGGGATTTTCGGGCTGGGAGCTCGCGACGGCGGGGGTAACTCGCTGGCGCTGCCGAACTCTGCCGGACCGGGGGGATCAAACAATTCCATTTTTCAAACCGAGAATCAGGTTCCCATCACCGCCAACGGTCAGCGGCTCACGGCCAACGGCTTCCAGATCGACGGTGTTAACGTGAACAGCCAAGCCTGGGGTGGGGCGGCCATCATCACTCCGAGTCAAGAGGCGGTCAAGGAGATCCGTGTGGTCTCCAGCTCGTACTCGGCCGAAAACGGACGGAACACCGGCGCCCTGATCCAGGTGGTCTCCCAAAACGGCACCAACGAATTCCACGGGAGCTTCGTCGGGCGCTTCGGGCGCCCGGAACTGAACGCCTTTCAGCGTTGGGGCGGTCCGCGCGGTGAGCGGCCCCAGCGCGTAGGCAAGAGCTTCAACCAGTGGGCCGGGAGCATCGGCGGTCCGATTCGAAAGAACAAGCTGTTTTTCTTCTTCGCTTATGAACGCATCGGTTCCAGCAACAGCACGAATGAACCGCAGTGGGTGGAGACGGAGGAGTTCGTGGAACGCATCCGGGCTCTGCGGCCGAACAGCATCGCGGCCCAGGTTCTGACGCTGCCCGGGATGAGCCCGCGCATCAACCGCGTAATCCCGCGCGATTGTGCCTCCTTCGGCCTGCCGGATCCGACACGCTGCGCAACGCTCCCCGGCGGCCTGGACATCGGCTCTCCCACGGGCGCCATCGGACAGCGAATCGCCAACCCTGCCGGCGGAGGACTTGACGGGCTCCCGGACATCCGCTTCGTGGAAAGCCCTTTTTTCCTCGACGTGACTTCGGCGCAATACAACGGCCGACTGGACTACCAGCTCAGCGACAGAGACCTCGTAGCTTTCAGCTCATTCTTTGTTCCCTCCGATACGACGTTCAACCAGTCTTGGGCCAACCACGCCCGCCCGGTTCAGGACTGGCTCTCCTCGCGCCTGAACGAGTCGGCGGCCTTGCTGTGGACTCGCACCTTCTCGTCCACCATGATCAACGAAGCCCGCCTCAATGTGGCCCGGTGGTCCTTCGACGAAGTCAAGTCCAATCCGAAGATTCCCTGGGGGATCCCTCAATCCACCGTTGCCGACTCGCGGTTCAACATCCAATGGGGCGTCCCCGGTCCGGGCATCTTCGCGCAGACGAGCTATAACTTCCGGGACACCCTGACGAAGGTGGTCAACAGCCACGCACTCAAGTTTGGCGTAGATATCTCGCGGGAGCTGAATAACGACACCGTGGCCTGGGCGGCTCGTCCCAGCTTCAACTTCGACAATCTCTGGAATTTCGCCAACGATGCACCGAACAGCGAAAGCGGGAACTTTGATCCGCGCAACGGCCATCCGACCGACCTGAAAAAGTACATCCGCACCACCACCTATGCGCTGTTCGTACAAGACGACTGGAAAGTGCGACCCAGCCTCACGCTCAACCTGGGGCTGAGGTGGGAGTATTTCACGCCTCTGCGGGAGAAGTTCGGCAATGCGGCCAATATTGTTCTCGGCTCGGGCGGCGGAGCCCTCACGGGAGCCCGCATGCGCATCGGTGGCAACTTCTGGGAACCTGACCGCAACAATTTCGGCCCTCAATTCGGCTTTGCGTGGAGCCCGAAGTCACTCGGCGGCCTGGAGCTGAATCATAAGACCGTGCTGCGAGGGGGCTTCGGCGTGGGCTTCAACCGAGTCCCACAATCGCTCACGCTCAACGGCCGCCTGAATCCGCCCTTTTTCGCTTCGTTCTTCCTGACGGGCGACCAGGTTGTGTACAGCCTCAGTACGGAGGGTATCAATTCCTTCACGGGCTGGCCGGCCAACCCAGCCGCGAGGCTGGTGTTCGATCCGACGACGAATCTTCCGGTGGGAGGGGCCAACTTCGCCAGGCCGAACATCTTCGGCCTGCCTCTGAATCTGAAGACGCCTTATGCGTACCGGTACTCGCTGGAAATCCAGCAGGAACTGCCTGGGAACTGGGTCGTTTCCGCCGGCTATCAGGGAAGTGCCGGCCACAAGTTCCCCCGGGCGATGAACCTGAGTCTGCTGTTCGATCCGAACCCGTTCATCAATCGGGTGGACTTCGTACAGACCGATATCAACTCGAACTTCAACGCGCTGCTCCTGCGGGCCACCCATCGTTTTTCGCGAGGTTTCGAGTTCAACGCGCAATACCGCTTCAGCAAGAGCATTGACACGTGTTCGAACGACGACCGCTGCGGCGGTCTGCTGACCTTTCCGCTCGATTTACGCACCGAGCGTGGTCCTTCGGACTTTGACGTCACCCATGCCTTTGTCGCATCCGGCATCTGGCAGTTGCCGTGGCGCGACCGACTGGGGAGCTGGGAGATCGGAGGTATCTGGACGGCCAATTCGGGCTTTCCGTGGACGCCGGTCGTCACGGGCGACGCCTGTGTGGAGATTACGGGCCGCGGTGGGATTTGCCCCGTCCGACCCATCGCCTACCTGGGCGGCGCGGGTCGTGATACAAGTAACCGCGCCTTCCAGACCGGCAGTAACTTTCCGGGCGGAGGCTTGCGATTTTTCGTACCGCCTCCAGGCGGGCAGACTCTCCTACCCCCGCCCCCGGGGATCGGACGCAACGTGTTCCGTGGCCCCCGGTATATGAGCGTGGACCTGACCGCGGCCCGGCGAATGCGGCTGCCGAAGATCGCCGTGCTAGGCGAAAACGCCTCGGTGGACCTGCGTGCCTTCTTCTACAACATCTTTAACCAGCTCAACCTCCGCCCGTTTGAGTTCAACTCGCCCAGTACGCAGGTGAACAACCCGGACTTCGGCAAGGCGCTTTCAGCGCTGGCAGGCAGAGTGATCGAATTCCAGCTGCGGTTCAACTTTTGAGGTCGAGGAGCGGCTCCTCGCCGGCAGCTAGCCTAGAATAGATGCTGACCGATGACTGGTCTTGGCGCCGTGACCAGCACCGTGGCGGTGGTGTTCTCAGTGGGAGCGACCCAACCGTGTGAGCCGCCAGCTCCGCGCGGTACCGTTGCAGAACCCTTGTTGCGACAAGCGGTGTGCTACGCCGATGCCGGCCAGCCGGAGAAGGCTCTCCGCCTTGTGCGGGAGCACCTTGTGCGGGCGCCCGCGTCGGCCGACGGGTACGCGTTGCTCGGGACGTTACTGATCGGCTCGGCCCCCACCGAGGAAGTTCGCAAAGTGCTGCAGCATGCCTTGGCGCTCGCGCCGCGCCACCCGCGGGCGTCCATTGCCCTTGCGCGGGTCGAATTCTTAGCGGGACGTTACGAGCGCACGGTCCAACTGCTGGGTCCGCTGGTTGCGAGGGCGCCGCCTGAGCCCGATGCCGTCGTCCTCTTCGTGGAGGGCTTGCTCAAGACCGGGAAGGCCGCCGAAGCTGCGGGCCTGATGAAAACGCTTGTGGGGGAGCCCTCGGCGACGACGGAGATGCATGTCCTTGCAGCCCGGGCTCACCTCAGCGCCAACCAACCGGAGGAAGCTGCGGCAATTTGCGAGAGGGGTCTGGTGAAAGATCCTACTTCCGAGACTCTCGAAGCCGTTTACTTCAGTCTGCCGGCGGACTTCCTCGCTCGGCGGCTGGCCGGCTGGCTCGAGCGCGCCCAGCGCAAGCAGGATCCTTTGGAGCTGGTGGCCCTTGGCCGCGTCCTCTCCGACGGAGACCCGGGACGCAAGACTCGCGCACTGTCCATTGCCAAGGCGATTCTCGCCCGCGCCGTGACTCTGGCTCCGGAGGAGCCGGTGGCGCACTACACCTATGGCCGCGCCCTGCGGTTCGAGGAGCCGGAAGCCGCACTGGCGAGCTGGCGCAAGGCGCTCGCCTTGCGTCCGCCTTTGGAGCTGGCCATCGAGATCCACACGGACGCAGCCAGACTCCACAGTGAGCGGACCGAGTTCGATGCAGCGGAGAAGGCGCTGCGCGCGGCTTACGAGATGAACCGGGCTGCCAAGATGATCCGTCCCGCGGCCGCGCTGGAGTTTGCCCGTTTTCTGACCGCGCAGGCACGCCAGCAGGAAGCCGAAGCTATCGTCCATGAGGTGCTCCGATGGCGGCCGCTATATCCAGCGGCACGGCTGGAGCGGGCGCGTGTGCTGGAACGGAAAAAGCAGTGGCAGGAAGCCATCTCCGAGGCCGAATTCGTATTGGCGCAAAGTGGTGACAGCCTTCCTTTAGCCCGGCAGGCACGGCTGATTCTTGCGAGGGCTTACCGTGCCACAGGACGGCATGACAAAGCTCGAGAGCAGGTGGCATTGCTGGAGCAGGTGCCTTGAGAGGTTCCGTGCGGGCCTGGATCACAGCGGTCCTCCTGGCCTGGTGGCCGGGGCAGGCAAGCGATTTTGGGGAAGCCGCTGCTGCGGCTCAGCGAGCGCGCGAAGCGGGCAAGCTCACCGAGGCCTGCGGGCACTATCGAGAAGCGCTGCGTGTGCGGCCCGACTGGGCGGACGGATGGTGGGGGTTGGGAACGGCCTATTATGATCTCGGGCGCTACACGGAGGCCGTCGAAGCGTTCCAGAAACTCACCGAGTATGCTCCCCGGGTTGGCGCGGCATGGGCCATGTTGGGGCTTTCCGAATACCAAGTGGGGCGCAAGCCCGAGGCGCGGGAGCACCTGGCCGAAGCTTACAAGATCGGCATTGCAGGCGAGCCTCGCCTGCGTCACGCCGCTCTGTACACGCTGGGGCTGCTATCGCTGGAGGAAGGCCGCTTTGCGCAAGCCCAGAAGGCGCTGGATGAGCTGAGTCGCGACGGCCTGGAACACGACGATCTCACTGTGGCTTTGGGCTTTGCGGTGCTTGGAATTCTTCCCCAGAACGCGCCGGCTGAGATCATGGATGCGGTCCGCGCCGCGGGCCGGGCTCAGCGGCTCGGAGCGGTCCGCTCGCGCCTCAGGGAAGCTCTGGAAGCTTACCGCGAGCTGGCAGCCCGCTACCCGAACATGCGGAACGTACATTTTGCGTTGGGCCGGTTCTTTTTGGCTCATCACATGGACGATGACGCCCTCGAGGCCTTCCAAAAGGAGCTGCACAATTCGTCAAACCACTTGCTGGCCCGGCTCGGTATCGCAGCGATCTTGCTCCGAAAAGCTCCCGCCGAAGGTGTGCCTTACGCGGAGGAGGCCGTCAGGATGGCGCCGCAGCTGGCGGAATCTCATTATCTGCTAGGGGCGCTGCTGCTGGAAACAGGCCAGACGCTGCGCGCCATCGAGGAGCTCGAGACGGCCCGAAGTCTGGACAGCAGGGATGCCAGAATCCACTTTACGCTGGCGCGGGCTTACGCCCGGGCGGGCCGCAAGGAGGATGCCGAGCGCGCCCGTGCGGCGTTTCAGCGTTATTCCGATGCATCGAGTAGTCAGCCGTAGAACCTTCGGCCGTCTCGCCGCCGGCCTGGCACTCCAGCGAGCGGCCACCGGGAAGCACCGCCTCTCCACCACACAAGAACGATTTTTGGAAGACCTGTCGCGGCAGGCCTTCCGCTACTTCTGGGAACAAGCCGATTCGCGCACGGGGCTTGTCCGCGACCGCGCCCGCACCGACGGCCGACTGGAGACCAGGGGAGAGCGCAACATCGCCAGCATTGCCGCGACGGGCTTCGGGCTCACCGCCTTGTGCATTGCGGCCGAACGCCGGTGGATCCGCCGCGAAGAGGCGGAGGCCCGCGTGCAACTTACACTGCGCTTCTTCGCCGAGGAGGCCGAACACCAGCGCGGCTGGTTTTACCACTTCATGGACGCCTCCAGCGGAGTGCGCGCCTGGAAGTGCGAAATTTCCTCGATCGACACCGCGCTGTTGCTCGCAGGGGTGCTCACCGCGCGCCAGTATTTCGCCGCGAACTCCGGGATCACAGAGCTGGCGCGCCGGATCTATGAGCGGACGGACTTTCGGTGGATGCTCAACGATCATCCGCATTTGCTGTCGCACGGCTGGAAACCGGAGACAGGATTCCTCTCGAACCGCTGGGATGACTATTCCGAGCACATGGTGCTCTATCTCATGGCCATCGGATCCCCGACTTCAGCGATTCCACCGGAGGCGTGGTATGCGTGGAGCCGAGAACCTCTGACGTACGCCGGCTTCACGTACATTGACGGCGATCCGTTGTTCGTGCACCAGTATTCGCATGCCTGGGTGGACTTCCGCGGGAGGCGGGAGAACCGGCCGCCCCACATACAGTGGTTCGAAAACTCCATCGCCGCAACGCACGCCCACCGTGCATTCTGCCTGAGCTTGCGGGGCAAGTTCCCGGGTTGTTACTCGGAAAATGTCTGGGGCATCACTGCCTCGGACAGCCGTCACGGCTATGTGGCCTGGCACGGTCCACCGCCGCATCCGGCGATTGACGGCACGGTCGTTCCGTGTGCTGCTGCCGGCTCGCTCATGTTCGCTCCGGAGATCTGTCTTGCAGCGCTCCAAGAGATGAAGCGGCGGTTCGGCAGACGCATCTGGGGCCGCTACGGCTTCGCGGATGCGTTCCACCCGGTTGACGGCTGGGTCAACCCGGATGTGATCGGCATTGACGTGGGCATCACCCTGTTGAGCGCAGAAAACGTGCGTACGGGGAACGTGTGGCGCTGGTTCATGAACAATGTCGAAATCAGCCGTGCCATGGATGCGGCCGGGCTCGAGCGCATCTGAACGGACAGCTTCGGGGTACGCTACGGGATTAGCAGGTTCGCCACGCGAGCGATCAGAGCCTTGTCCGGCAGGCTGCCCTGAGCCATTTGAGCGTTGCCGCCGCCGCGGCCGCCCACCGCACTGAGCGCGGCGCGCAGGGCCTCTGCGGCGTGCACGCCGGCATCGCCGGAGACAGCCAGCAACACCGACGGCGGCTCCTCGATCAGCGCCACGAATACCGCCCTGGGCTCCGAGGTGACGCCTCGGGCCAGAGCGCGGAGTTCGTCATCGATCGTCCCCGAGGCCAGCCGGCGCACGATGCGCCGCATGCCGCAAGCATCGGGAGCCGTCTCGCGGTACAGTTCCCTACCCTGCCGCTCGGCGAGTTCGGCGGCCAACTTGCGGCGCGCCTTCTCGGCCGCCTCCAATCTCTCTTTCTGGGCCGCCACGAGCGTCGGCGTCTCGTCGAGCCCGCAGGAAAGCGACCGGGCAATTGCGCCGAGGGCTTCATAGTCGGCGCGCGCACGGCGCACGGCCCGCATGCCGCAGAGGAACTCCAGCCGGAGCCGGCCGCCGACGCGCTCGAGCTTGCGGATGAAGATCGGGCCGATCTCGCCCGTAGCCCGGACGTGGGTGCCGCCGCAGGCGCTCCGGTCGAGTCCCTCAATTGTCACCACCCGCAGCATGCCGCCGCGTTCCGAAGGACGGCGGAGGTCCAGGGCCTCGTCCGCGCTCTCAAAGCCGATCCGGACCGCACGGTTCTCGGTGACCACCTCGTTGGCCCGCCGCTCGGCCTCGCGCACCTGTTCGGGCCCGAGCGCCGCGGCTACGTCAATCGTTGCGCTCTCCCCGCCCAGGTGAAAGCTGACCGTGGGAATTCCGAAGCGCTCCAGCAGCACGGCGGAGAGCACGTGCTGGCCGGTGTGCTGCTGCATGTGATCGAAGCGCCGGTCCCAGTCGATCCGGCAGGCGACCTCCGCGCTTTCGACCGGAGCTCCCGTGATGTGGGCGATGCGCTCCCCTTCGTCCACGACCTCCACCACGGGCGCATCGTCCATCCAGCCCGTGTCATGAGGTTGCCCTCCGGAAGTGGGATAGAACGCCGTCCGGTCCAGGTATATGCGGCGGCGATCGGAACTTGCCTCTACGACGCGCGCCCGGAATTCACGAAGGTAGCAGTCCGTGTAGTAAAGCCGTTCCGTGCTCACGCGCAGAAGGCAGGGTCCCTAGACCCACTCGAGAGCGCCCTTCTTGTAGGCCCAGATGTAGCCGACGATCAGGATGCCCAGGAAAACCGCCACTTCGGCGACGCCGAACCAGCCGAGCTTCTGGTAGCGAACCGCCCACGGGAACAAGAAGATAGTCTCCACATCGAAAATCACGAACAAGATGGCGATGATGTAGAAGCGGACCGTGTAACGCCCGCGCGAGTCCGAGGCGGCCTTGATGCCGCACTCGTAGGCGTCCAGCTTGACCGCGTTGGGCAGCGCGGGCCGCACCAGCTTGGCCACCAGGATGGTCGCCACGGGGAACAGCATGGCAACCACCAGGAAGATAAAGATCGGAACGTAGCCTTCCGGCATCAGAAATGATCATAACACTCGCAAAGCGCCAAGGCCCGGTCCGATCTGCTCCCCCAGACACGCCGTTTCACAACCCTGAACTTTGCGTTAAATTCCAGACGCGATCCGCCGGGTTTTTCCAAGGCGCGTCTATTCTGGTTCGAGAGAGCAGTTCCACTTTTCGTGGAGGAGGATCACGGGAATGACAGATCAACGCACAGGAAAGCCACGCCTTGGAGCCTGCTCCTTTTTGCTGGCGGCGCTCCTGGCGCCGGTGTTGCTCGCGGACCGGGGCAGTGACCGCGGCCGCGACAGAGGTGAAGACGACGAACGGCCATGTCCCGCGGCGGCGCCACAGGCCGCCGCCCGGTTCGAGATCGAAGCCGAAACGCGGGCCCTGGTGGAAGGTTTTGAGGCCAAGCTGAAGGTCGAGTTCGAACGTGAGGAGAGGCGCACGAAGCTCGAGGTCGAGGTCGAAAACCTCAATTTTCCGCCCGGCACGCGGCTCCATGTCTGCCGCAACGGGAACTTTGTCGGACAAATTGTTCTCGATGAGCGGCACGCCGGCCGGCTGGAAACCCGCGGGGAGCCGGGCACAGAGGCGGGACCGGCCGCGCCGGGGGACCTGTTTGAAGTGCGCCTGGACGCCTGCGGCTCCGCCCAGCCGGCGCTGCTCGCGCTACGTCTCGGAGACGGCCCGGCGGCGGGACCGGCCGCCAACGTGCGGCTGGAAGGCAGGACACAGGCCCTCTTTAACGGTTTCGAGGCCGAACTGGGCGTAAAGTTCGAGCAGCGCCCCGACCGCAGGCGCTTCAGCGCGGAGATTGAGAACCTCAATCTGCCCGAAGGGGCCGTGCTCGCCGTCTGCCGCGGCGGACAGGCTCTCGGCCTGGTGGCTCTGGACGCATTTCATTTTGCGGATCTGAATCTCGACTCGCGGCGCGGAGAATTCGTTCCTTCCATGAGCTCGGGCGACGTCATCGAGATCCGGTCGGGGAGTTGTGCAGGAACACTGATCCTCAGCGCGACTCTTCGCTGAGCCCGGTACGGCGCAGCCGGGCTTCCAGGTACGCCCGCAGGGCTACGGCATTGTTGTGCGCGGCGTCACGGGCACTGTAGACAAGCGTGAGAGGACCCTTACGGGCCGCCTCAACCAGAGGGCGCCACGCCTCCGCTTTGCGATCGAGTTCCGCAAAATAGCGCCGCTTGAATTCCTCCCACCGCCCGGGCTCGTGCGCAAACCACTTGCGTAGCGCGTCACTTGGAGCGACGTCCTTGAGCCAGCCGGCCAGCTGGAGGGAGTCCTTGCGGAAGCCGCGGGGCCACAGCCGGTCCACCAGAAAACGCGCTCCGTCGCCTGGCTCCGGGGGTTCATAAACACGCTTCACACGAATGCGGGCAGGCACTCCGTCCCGCCATTATAGCTTCGTACTCCGTCCGGTGACGGCGGTCACTGACTGCCGCGCGGGGAGCGTGAAAGAATGGAAGCGGAGTTATGGGTGCGGTTTCTCTTCTGCCGGAGGCGTGGCGTCGCGCTTATGAGCGCGACGCCGCGGGACTGGTTCATCTGGCCGACCCGCTCCCCGAGCGCCGTTTGGCACGGCTGCTGGCGGCGTTCGTCGTCACGGGGCTGATTTTTCTCGTGTTTCCCGGGACTCTGATCGGGGTCTGGAACCTCGTGACGATCAGCCGGCACCAGCACCCGGAGGCTGCCTCGATGGTCTGGATTCAGGCCCACGGGCATGCCCAACTTTTCGGGTGGGTGGGAACTTTCATCCTCGGGATCTCGCTGTACACGTTCCCCAAATTCCGCGGGGCGCGGCTGCGTTCGCTGGCGCTGGGTTGGGCGATGTGGGCGGCCTGGATGGCTGCGGTCGGTCTGCGGTGGTCGTCCGCCGCCGGCTACCTGGACTGGAAGACCATCTGGCCTGCTTCCGCCTGGACGGAGCTCGCCGTGGCCCTTTTGCTCGTGTGGCAAGTCACAGGCCCGGCGCCCGGCCCGCGGAGACGGCAATTGTGGGAGGTGCTGATCTACAGCGGCTTCGCCGGCCTGTTGGCGACGTTCCTGTTGCAGGTCTTCCTGGTGCGCGACCTTGCGAAGCCGGCGATCCCGCCGGACCGCGATTACTTTCTGATCTGGCTGGCCCTCTGGGTCTTTTGCTTCCCGACGGTCTGGGGCTACAGCGTCCGGTTTCTTCCGGCCTTTCTCGGACTGCGCCCGACCGAGCCGCGCAGCGGGTACGTGGGCCTCGGCTTACTCGGCGCGTCCATCCCCCTGGCCGCGACGGCGCACTACCGGGCCGCGGCTGTCCTGGTGCTGGGCGCCGTGGCGGCAGCCTGCTGGTCGTTGCGCATCTTTCACCGCTCAGAACGTCCGGCCAAGGTTAGCGGCGTGGATCCCCGCTATCCCTGGTTTGCCCGCGCCGCCTTCGGCTGGCTGGCGGTTTCCGCGATTTTGGCCCTGTGGTCTCATGCACCGGGTTTTACCGGCGCATCCCGCCATGCGTTCACGGTGGGCTTCATGGCTACGCTCATTCTTTCCCTTGGGCCGCGCATCCTGCCGTCGTTTCTGAACAGCCGCGAACTCTGGAGCCGGCGGATGATGCTGGTTTCGCTGGTACTGCTTTCGGCGGGCTGTGTCATGCGCGTCGCGTCGGAGCCGCCGGCGTACTCGAGCGTTGTGCCGGAGGCCTGGGACATCCTTCCGGTGTCCGCACTGCTGGAGCTGAGCGCACTGCTGTTGTTTGCGATCAACATCGGCAAGACGCTGGCCGCGCCCATGCCTGCCTGGTTCGGACGCGAGCAGGTGAAGGACACGATGCCGCTCTATTGGTACGTGACGAGCTACCCAGCGACGCGTCGCCTGCTCATTGACGCAGGTTTACGCACGCTGGCCCAGGCCCGCGAGGTTCCCAAGAGCCTGACGCTGCGGGAGGCCGTGGAGGCGGACGGAGCGGATCTCGAGACCGTGCTGGACCGTCTCGGGGACTTCTTCGAGTCGCGGATGGCGCGCGCGCTCAAATCGCAACAGCGCTGACGGGCGGCACACGGTTCTTGCGGGCGGTCCCAGGGCGGCTCATAATGTCGGGCGTGACGGCCGCGCTGCTGCTTTTTGCCGCTCTTGCTCAGACCGGCGCAGAAGTGCGCGGCATCGTTCGCGATGCGGCGGGCGGCGAGCCCCTGGCGCGCGTCGAGGTAACGCTGGCCGGGACTTCGCACCGCACGGTTTCCGATTCCGCCGGGCGCTTCGCCATCACGGGGATCTGGCCGGGCGAGTATGTGCTTCACGTTTCGGCGGTGGGTTACCGTTTGCTTGCCAAGCCGTTTGCTCTGAGCGCAGGGGAAGTCAAAGAGTTCGAGATCGTGCTCAGCCCGGAGATGTTTCGGCACACCGAAACAGTGGAGGTCACGGCCGGACCCTTCGAACCGCTGGTCTCTTCGAGCCCCTCCGAGCGCGCTCTGACGGGGCCTGAGATCAAGAACCTGGCGAGCGTTCTGGCCGACGACCCGCTGCGGGCGGTGCAGGGATTGCCCGGCGCCACTTCCAACGACGATTTCAACAGCCGGTTCTCGCTGCGCGGAGCAGGCTATCACCGCCTTGGCCTGTATCTGGACGGCGTCTTGCTTCACGCGCCGTTTCACATGGTGGCGGGCGAGCCGGCCTCCGGAAGCCTCACGGCGTTCCAGGGGGACACTCTGGAGGCGGTCGTGCTGCTCCCGGGCGCCTGGCCATCCCGGTACGGAGACCGCACTGGCGGCATCGTGGATCTGCGCACGCGGGAGGGGAGTCGGCTGGCGCGATCCCTGCGTCTTACCGGTAGCGCCTCGAACTCGGGGCTTCTTGCCGAAGGTCCGCTCGGCCGCCGGCGACGCGGGGCATGGCTGGCCAGCGTTCGGAAGAGCTACCTTCAGTACATCATCCGCCGCACGACCGATGACCCGACGCTCGCATTCGGCTTTACGGACGGCCAGGCGAAGTTGAGTTACGAGTTGAGCAGGGGGCACAGCCTGAGCGTGTCCGTTGCCGAAGCGATTTCGGATCTGGACCGCGCACGCGCCAGGAACCGGCTCGGGCTGAATTCCGTCATGCTCAGCGACTATCACGTCACGATCGCCAGTTTGGGCTGGCGCGCTGCATTGGCGCCCAAGGGGCTGCTCGAAAGCCGGCTCGCCTTCCTGCGCGAACGCTATGAGAACCGGAACCGCGACCGCAGGCCCCTGGCCGGAGGCCGCTATGCAGAGTGGGCGTGGACGGGTACCGGCTTCTGGACTTTCTCGCCGGCGGCGTCGCTCGAGGCCGGCTGGTCGCTGCGCCGCCCCCGCGATGAGGGCTTTCGCAACTGGTATGAATTCAGCCCGTTCGCCGTCCAGCGCCGCGACGACTACCGGGGGCACGCCGTACAGCCCGCTTTGTTCGCCGCACAGAGCTGGAGCCCGGCCGGGGGACGCGTGCGGCTCAGCGCGGGGGCGCGCTGGGAGCGGCACAGCGTCCTGCCGCTCAGCGTACTGCTCCCCCACGCCGCGCTCACGCTGGGCGTCCGCGAAGGCACACACATTTCTTTGGGGTGGGGACAATACGCACAATTCCCGGAAATCCAGTGGCTGTTTGCGCGGATCGGCAGTCCGGGCCTGCTTGCCGAGCGCGCCACGCACTACATCGCCGCTTTGGAGCAGCAGGTGGGGCAGCGAGCGCGCCTGCGGGTGGAATTCTACAGCCGCCATGACCGCGACCTGTTGTTTCGCCCGCTTCTGGAGCCGCGTCTGCTAGACGGCCGCATCTTCAACCCTCCGCTGGACGCGCCGGTTCGCAACTCAGTGCGGGGTTACGCGCGCGGTTTCGAAGTGTTCCTGCAACAACGCAGCGCCAGCCGCCTGAGCGGCTGGATCTCCTACGCGTATGGGCGAGCCCGGCTGCGCGAGGGAGAGACGGGCGCGCACTTTGCTTCGGATCAGGACCAGCGCCATACCGTGAACGCCTACGGAAGCTATCGCGTCCGTCCCTCAGTGAACGTCAGCGCGCGCTGGTCCTCTGGGAGCGGCTTTCCCGTCCCCGGCTTCTTGCGCCGCGATGGCCAGACCTATTTTCTGGCCGCTGCCCGGAATCAGGTGCGCCTCAAGCCCTACCAGCGCGCCGACCTGCGCGTCAACAAAGCTTTCACGTTCGACCGCTGGAAACTGACGCTCTACGGCGAAGTCGTCAATCTGTTCAACCGGGAAAACTTCCGCTTCGACACCTTCAGCGGATACAATCCGCAGACAGGACGTGCCTTCGTGATCCTCGACAAGATGTTTCCGATCCTGCCCTCCGCGGGAGTCATGCTCGAATTTGAAACCCGAAGGTGAGCAAGTGAGCGCGATGCGCCGGCGGCCCGGCCTGATCGGCGTCGGGCCCCTGCGAGCCGAGGACCGAGGCAGGGCGCGCTCCGACTCAGGAGAGAGCGGGGCAAATGCATCCGCAGCCCGGTCTGAGCGGGCGGCCGCAATTCTGTATAATCCTTGGGACTTCGACACGAGCGGAGTCTGTATGATCTGGATTTGAGGTTCGGTGATGAAGAGTCGAGTCCTGCTGTTTTGCTGCTTTACTGCGCTCCTTGGTTATTTCCTGGCCGCCCAGGGCGACGGCGTAGAAGCCGTCGAAATCAGCAAGGAGAACACGGATCTTTTGCCCGCGGGCAAGGAGGCCGACGGCATCATCGGCGACTTCGTGTTGCGCAACGACAAGATTCATGCGCTCATTTCCGGGGCCCAGCCTCTGCGGCGCGCTAACATGTCCACCGAGTACGGCTACGTGCTCCAGGGGGTGCTTTACGATCTGGACCTTCGGGGAGCGGGCAACGATCAGATCACCGCTTTCCGGCCCGGCGGGCTGGGGCGGGAGGTTTCCTGGGTCCGCGTGGCCGAGTCGGGCGCCAAAGCGGGGGTCGTCGAGGTGGTCCGCACGGCCGCCAAAGGGAACGGGGTGTATGAGCGCCACGAATACCGTCTGGAGCCCGGATGGCAGCATCTGCTGATCACTTCCACCTGGCGCAACGAGACCCGCGAGCCGAAAGTCATCGCGCCCCAGCCGCTCTGGAAGGGCCTTTCGACGGAATGGACTGTCGGGGAGGTGCGCGTGGGTGACAGTATTGATCCTTTCGACAAACGGGCGTATGCCTGGGCGCCGGTGGGCGGTCCCATGGAAAAACAGGTCACGCTGAAGCCGGGCGAGGAGCGGACGTTTCGCGTCGTCCTGGGGGTGGCGGATTCGCCGCTGGCCGCCTATGGCGTTATCGCATCTCTGACGGAACCCTCGGGCGAAGTCTCCGGATCGGTTCTGGACAGCGCCGGCGAGCCCGCCGTTCACGGAAGCCTGATGGTGGCGGTGCGCGGCCAGCGCCTGCCGCATTACCCGGACGCCAAGGGCGGCCTGGCTTTGCGCCTGCCTGCCGGGCAATATCAAGCCGTTTTCGAGGACATCGGCCGCGACGCGGTGGAACGCGGCTTCACCGTGCAGCGGAACCAGAGGACGGTGGTCGAGCTCAAAGTTCCCCCGGCCGCGCGCGTCCGCATCCAGATCCGCGACGAGCAAGGGCAGCTTTCGCCCGGCAAAGTGCAGTTCATCGGCGTAGACGGAACCCCCACGCCCAACTTCGGTACCGATTACCGCGCCCGCGGCGGCGATCACCAATATCAGACTCACGACGGACACGTACTCCAGCAGGTACCGCCCGGCCGTTACCTGCTGCGCATCACGCGCGGGCCGGAGTACGAGCTTGCCGAACAAACCGTCGCGGTCGCCAAAGGACAGACCGTGGAGGTGGCGGTCACGCTCCGGCGCAGCGTGGACACAACCGGGTGGATCAGTGCGGACTATCATGCCCACTCCACACCGAGCGGCGATAACTATTGCAACACGGTGGACCGCCTGATCAATTTTGCCGCCGAGCAGCTGGAGTTCGTTCCCACCACCGAGCACAACCGCATCTACGATTGGGGGCCGCTGATCGAGAAACTGGGGCTCAGCCGGTACCTGAAGACGGTCAAAGGAATCGAACTGACCGGAAGCGGACAACATCTGAACGCCTTTCCCCTGATTCAGGATCCCTTCGCGCAGAACGGCGGCGCGCCGGTGTGGAACTACGACCCGCGGATCAACGCCATCGTGCTGCGCAACTGGGGGACGCCGACGACGCATCCGGAGGGCTCGCGCTACGATACGGAAGCCAACGCCCGCAACAAAGTGCCGTACTTCGGCGGCGGTCCGGATCGCTGGGTGCAGGCCAATCACCCGGTGGTCGGCAACGTCTTTTTCGACCGCGACGGAGACGGCGTGGTGGACGGCGGGTTCGCCGGATTTGAAAACCTGATTGACGCAGCGGAAACCTGGAGCACGGAGATTCTGAACCTGAGTCCCACCTACAAGACGCACGGCGTTGCCGGCGGCGGCAATATCGGCCAGCAGAACCGCACCTTCGGCTGGCTGCAAATGCTCAACCAAGGACGCCGCGTCTGGTGCGTGGCGGTCAGCGATGCACACCGTGTTTTCGGCAACGGCGTAGGGTCATGGCGGACGTACGTGCAGAGTTCGACCGACGAACCGGCGCACATTAACCCCGCGGAAATCATTCGTAACTCCAAAGCCGGCCGCATGCTGATCACCAACGGGCCGTTCCTGAAGGTCACCACGGCGGATGGACTGCCGATCGGTTCCACGGTGGTGAGCGAGGGCGGCGTGGATTTGAACATTGAAGTGCAAGCTCCGAGCTGGATGGAAGTGGACCGCGTTCAGGTGCTGGTCAACGGGCGCCAGCCTGCCGAGTACAACTTCACGGCGGCGAGCCATCCTTCGATGTTCCGCAAGGGCGTGCTCCGGTTCCGCGAGCGGGTGCACGTCAAGTTGCAGCACGACGCGCACCTCATCGTGGTCGCCCTGGGCGAGAAAGCGGACCTCAAGAAGCTGTGGGGGCGGAACCCCTATGGCAACATGCATCCCATCGCGTACACGAATCCGATCTTCGTGGATGTGGACCACAACGGTTTTCAGGCAAACGGGGACACACTGGGGCATCCCCTGCTGGTGACGCCGAAAGGGGGATGAGGGAAGAGGGCTTCCCCTTCTGTTCGGGCGCGATCCACGCCCTGCGCCTTGTGGAAGCCCCCCTTGGAGCCCTACCCGCGCTCGGCGGGGGCCTCACCGAGACGCACGCGGACTTTGATCGTCCGGCCGTTGCGGTAGACGGTCAACTCGGCAACGTCGCCGGGGCGCTTGCGCGCCAGCGCCCGGCTCAGAGCATTCTGACTGTCTATCGGCCTTCCGTCCACGGCCATGATCAAATCGCCGCCTACCGGGATCTCATACCGCCCGACGATGACGCTGGTGCGCGCCCCGCGCAGTCCCGCCTCCGCCGCGGCCGAGCCGGGCTCCACGCTCACGATGAGCGCACCGCCCTCGCCGGGCAAGTCCAGCGCCTCGGCCAGTTCTCCGGAGACGTACAAAGTGCGCACACCCAGATACGGGCGGGCATAGCGGCCCCGCGCCCGGTACTCCTCGAGCATCTCCTTGGCGCGGTTGATCGGCAGAGCGAATCCGATGCCGATGTTGGCTTGCCCCACGATGGCCGTGTTAATGCCGATCACGTTCCCCTGCGAATCCAGCAACGGCCCACCGCTGTTGCCGCGGTTGATCGCCGCATCGGTCTGGATCATGTCTTCGAGCGTCCCGCCCTCACTCTCGATCGAACGGTTCAGGGCGCTGATGACGCCCGTAGTTAGGGTGCCGGCCAGGCCGAAGGGGTTTCCGATGGCCAGCACCTTCTGGCCCACCTGTAAGTGGTCGGAATCCCCCAATCGCAGAAACGGCAATTTCTTCCGGGCGTTGATGCGCAGCAGCGCCAGGTCGTTGGCGGGATCCCGGTAGATTACCTGTGCGTCGTAGGTGGAGCGGTCGGCCAGGGTCACCGAGACGCGCTGGGGCCGCCTTCCCACGACGTGGTAGTTCGTCAGAAGCAGTCCCGTCGGATCGATCAAAAACCCGGAGCCGGAGCCTTCCACGGGGATGAGGCGCAGGAACCAGTCCTGCTGCAGCACCACCGTGGTGATATTCACCGTCGCCTGGCTGGCGGTCTTGTAGATCTCGATGTTGTTGAGCTCGTCGGCGCTGAGGCCGGCGCCGCGCGCCCGGTCCGGTTCGCTCCACAGACGTCCGATGCGTGTAACCGGCTCGGCGACGGACGGCGGGTTCCAGCGTTTGACCGAAGTCAGATAGACAAAGCCGGCCACCAGAGCGGCGGCCAGCACCCAGGTTCGCAGTTTCACGGCTCCAGGCTCCTGAGTTGATCATATACGGCCCGCACCTGCCGCAGGGTTTCCTCCTTGCTCCCCGAAGTGTCTATGACGTAATCGGCGAGCTTTCGTTTTTCTTCCAACGGCATCTGGCGGCGAAGGCGCGCGAGCACTTCTTCGCGCGTTCCGTCACCCCGCGCCACGGCCCTGGCCACCTGCTGCTCCTCACTACAGACCGCCACGATGAGCTTGTCGAAGCGGCGGTGCACGCCGGCTTCGATCAACACCGCGGCTTCCACGACGACGATGGCCCGGGGATCCTGCGCGGCAATGCGGCGCTCCTCGGCCTCGATCCTGCGCAACACCGGCGGGTGCACGAGCCGGGTCAGGACGTCGAGCCGCCCGGGATCGCCGAAGACTAAGGCCGCCAGTCGCCGCCGGTCCACCGTCCCGTCGGGCTGCAGAACAGCCGGTCCGAATTCCCGGAGGACGCCCTCATAGGCTTCCCCGCCCGGCAAGAGGACCTCATGGCCGATCCGGTCCGCTTGAAGGAGGTAGCAGCCCAGATCTCGCAGCGCTTCGCCGACGAAGGTCTTTCCCGTGGCGAGCCCGCCGGTCAGGCCCACTTTCAGCATCCGCGGAGTCTCCGCTCAGCCGCCTCCACGGTGTTGGCCATCAACATGGCAATCGTCATGGGCCCGACGCCGCCCGGTACCGGCGTGTAGGCTCCGGCGCGTTCGGCGGCATCCAAGGGGTTGACATCCCCGACCAGAATGCTCCCTTTGCGGTCGAACTCCTCCAACTTCGCCGGGTCGTTGCGGAAGATCGCCGCCAGGAGATTGCGGTCCTGAACGCGGTTGATCCCCACATCAATGACAGTGGCGCCGGGCTTGATGCCGTCGGCGGTGATGGCGGCCGGCCGGCCCATCGCCGCCACGAGGATATCGGCGCGCCGGCACACTTCGGCCAGATTCCGCGTTTTTGAGTGGCAGATCGTAACCGTGGCGTGCTCGTGGAGGAGCATGAGAGCCACAGGCTTGCCGACGATGTCACTGCGCCCCACAACCACGGCTTCACGGCCTGCAATGGGAATCGCGTTCCGCTTCAAAATCTCCAGGATTCCCGAGGGAGTGCAGGGCCGCAATCCCGGGCGGCCGGTAGCCAGGCGGCCCACATTGAGCGGATGAAACCCGTCCACGTCTTTTTCTGGGTCCACGGCCAGCAGCACGGCCCGGGGATCCACCTGAGAAGGCAGAGGCATCTGCACGAGGATTCCGTCAATCTCCTCGCGCCGGTTCAGAGACTCGACCAGCGCGATGAGGTCGGTCGTGGTCACCGCGGCCGGCGGGGTGTGGGTTTCACTGCGGATGCCCAGTTCCCCGCAGGCTTTCACTTTGTTCCTCACGTAGATGGCTGAAGCCGGGTTGTCGCCGGCCAGGATCACGGCAAGCCCCGGGGGCCGGCAGCTTGCAGCCAGGCGCTCGATGCGCGGCTTGAGCTCTGCAAAGATTTGCTGCCGCAGCCGGGATCCGTCGAGAATTTGCGCCATGATGCCGTCCGCTGCCGTTCGATCAGGACGCCTGTTCGGCCTGCGCTGCGGCGTGCTGCCGGCGGCCCGCACGCAGCCGGAAGTGGTAGACCAGCGCTCCCACGCTGATGGTCAGCGCCGCCGCTGCCGAAACCTTGGGCTGGAGCAGCGTCCCGTACAAGGTCATCCAGCCGCCCACCAAAATGAAGACGGCCGGCAGAAGCGGGAACGCGAAGTCTACGACGCGCAGCCGCTGCCAGCCCGGCCGCTTGCGCAGCACGAAGAGCGAGGCTACGGCCAGCACGGCGAAGAAGTTCAGAGTAAAGCCGATATAGATGACCAGCTGGGGAAAAGGCGTAAGGGTCATCAGCATGGCGCACAGACCCTGCATCCAGATGGCGTGGACCGGGGTGTGCCACCGGGGGTCCACTTTGGCCGCGGCAGCCAGGAACGCGCCATTCTTGGCCATGGCGTAGTAAACGCGCGGCCCGATGGTGACCATGGCGTTTACCGTGGATACCAGCGAGAGCGCCATCAGGGCGCTGAAGATGCCGGCCACGCCGGGGCCGAACAGCCGCGACGCCGTCAGCGCTCCGACGGCGATGACACCCTTCATTTCCTCGAGCGGGGCGGCATAGATGAACACCAGGTTGAGCGCGACGTACAAAGCCGCCACCAGCCCCGTACCACAGGCGAGCGCCAGCGGCAGCGTCCGTTCCGGGCTCCGCAGTTCTTCGGCGACGTAGGTGGCCGCGTTCCAGCCGCTGTAGCTGACATAAATCCAGAACAGGCTGATAGCGAACTGGGCGGCCAGCGGCGTCGCCGAGGTGCGCTCGGCCGGCATCGTGAAATGCTCCCAGTTTCCCGTTCCCGCCAGGAAGCCGAGGGCGACAAAACTGACGAGCACCAGCACCTTGGCGGAAGTCAAGACGTTTTGGATCCGCGCCACGCGCCGCACGCCGAAGAAGTTGAGCACGGTGAACAGGGCGATCAGGGCCGAAGCCGCCAGTTGAGCTCCGCCCAGCTTGAGCGCCCACGTTCCCGAGCCGATGACGTAGGGGGCGTTTTCCTGTTTGAGTGCAGGGAAAAAGTGGCCCACATAATCGGAGAACGCCAGGGCGGCGGCGGCGATGGGCGCCGAAAAACCGGCGAAGAAAGAGACCCAGCCGGTCATGAAGCCCCAGGTGGGTCCGTAGGCCCGCGTGAGGTAGACGTACTCCCCTCCTGAGGCCGGGAAGTTCACGCCGAGCTCGGAATAACAAAAGGCCCCGACCAGCGCAAACAGGGCTCCGGCCACCCAGATGACGAGCACGAGCAGGGGATCGCCCAGATCGCTGGCCAGAAAGCCCGTGGTGGCGAAGATGCCGGTGCCGATCATGTTGGAGACGACCAGCGCCGTGGCGCTGACGGCGCCGAGCTGGCGCAGCAGGCCGGCGCCCGCTTCCACGGGGACACCCGGCACCAGACTCTTGCGCGACGCCACGTGCACATTGTACGCCACGAAGTTTACGATTCGGGTATGCGCCCGAAAAACCCGTCAGCCTGGTATGGCACCATTTTTCCCGCCCCGCTGCCTGCGGTTCTGGCCGCGGCCGTGCTTGCCTGCGCCCAGGATCCCTACCGCGCGCAGAGGGAGCGCATGGTGCGCGATCAGATTGCCTCGCGCGATATCACCAACCCGGACGTGTTGCGCGTGATGCGCGAGGTTCCGCGGCACCTGTTCATTCCCGAATCACTGCGCAGCCAGGCGTACGAGGATCATCCGGTGCCGATCGGCTACGGGCAGACCATCTCCCAGCCTTACATCGTGGCGTTGATGACGCAGTTGCTCGAGCCGGCCAAGGATCACAAGGTGCTGGAGATCGGCACCGGATCGGGCTACCAGGCGGCGGTGCTGGCCCGGCTGGTCAAGCACGTCTACACGATCGAAATCGTTCCGGAGCTGGCACGGTCGGCGGCGGCGCGGCTCAAGCAGCTGGGCTACCTCAATGTCACGGTGCGCCACGGCGACGGCTACCTCGGCTGGCCTGAGGAAGCGCCCTTCGACCGCATCATTGTCACAGCCGCCCCGCCCGAGCTGCCGCAGGCGCTCGTCGAGCAGCTCAAACCCGGCGGAAAGCTCGTGGCTCCGGTGGGCCGAACCGTGTTCGGTCAGGACCTCATCGTCGTGGACAAGGGCAAGGACGGCACGATCCGGCGCCGCTCCGTCATCCCGGTCATGTTCGTCCCCATGGTGCCGGGCAAGCGGTAACTCCCCGCGCCGTTCCGCACGGCCTTGCCGAGCCGGACCGCGATTGCCTTGACAGCGGCCGGCACGCTTTGCCAGCCTATTCGAAAACCGTTACTTCGCGGGTTGTGCTCGCGGAGTACCGCTCGGGAGGCCCCATGTTGTCTGGGAGGGTGTTTCTGGCGTCTGCGCTTTTTACAGCGCCGGCGTTGCTGCATGCTTCGCCGCAGACGCCGTCCATCGCCGCCGACGCACGCGGCACGGTTGACGATGTGGACGGCTCTGCCAGCGAAATGCGGCCCTACATTGAGCGCATGGTCGCTGACCGCGGCAGCCTGCTGCGCACGTACAACATCGAGGGATCGTCTTTGCGCGCCAAGCGCCTGCGAGAGTTCTACGAGGACTGGCTGGGAAGGCTGAACCGGATCCCCTTCGAAAGTCTGGCCGTAGACGGCCAGGCGGACTACGTTCTGCTGCGTCTGTTTCTGGAACGCGAGCTGTACCGGCTCTCCTTCGAGGAGCGCCGGAGGCAGGAGATTGCCGAACTGGTTCCTTTTGCGGAAACGATCCTGGCTTTGACCGAAGCCAGACGCGGAATGCAGCCGGTGGATCCGGCCCGTGCCGCAAGCACTCTGGCGGAGCTGGCGCGGAGCGTCGGGCAACTCCGGCGGACTCTCGAAGACCGGTTGCGAACCCAGGAAGCCTCTGCCCGGGATCGCCGACGGCAAGTCCTGGCCGCGCGGGCGGCGCAATTCACAGGCGCCCTGCGGAACGCACTCCGAGCGTGGGCCGGGTTCTATCTGGGTTACGATCCGCTCTTTACCTGGTGGGTCGAAGAACCCTACCGCAAGGCGGATCAGGCGCTCGAAGAGTACGGAAATTTCTTGTGGGAGCGCCTGGCGGGCCAGCGCTCCCGGCCACCGGAGGCGCGCACTGGCGAAGAGCGCTCCGCGGGCCCGGCGGTTTCCAGCCGCCGCGTCCCTGCGGCGAGGCCGGGGGAAATCGAAGACATCATCGGCGACCCGATCGGCCGTGACGCTCTGATGGCCGAGTTGCGCTTCGAGTTGATTCCCTACACCCCCGAGGAGCTCCTGACCCTCGCCTGGAAGCAACTGAGCTGGTGCGAGGACGAATTGCGCCGAGCGAGCCGCGACATGGGGCTTGGCGAGGACTGGAAACAAGCTCTGGAACGCGTCAAGACCATGTATGTCGAGCCCGGCAAGCAGCCGGATCTGATCCGGGATCTCGCGCGCGAAGCGGAGGAGTTTCTGGATGCCCACGGGCTGATCACGGTCCCGCCGCTGGCCCGCGAGACGTGGCGCATGGAAATGATGCCACCCGAACGCCAGCTCGTTAATCCGTTCTTCACTGGCGGGGAGGTGATTCGCATCAGCTTCCCCACCCATTCGATGGCGCATGAACAGAAGCTGATGAGCATGCGCGGCAATAACATCCCGTTCGCCCGCGCCACCGTGTTCCATGAGCTCATTCCGGGCCATCACCTGCAGGGCTTCGTGCACACGCGCTACCGCAGCTACCGCTCCCTTCTGGGCGGCACACCCTTCAACGGGGAGGGATGGGCGGTTTACTGGGAGATGCTGCTGTACGGCATGGGATTTCACAAGACGCCGGAAGACCGTGTCGGAGCGCTGTTCTGGCGCATGCACCGCGCCGCGCGCATCATCTTTTCGCTGAGCTTTCATCTGGGCAAGATGGCGCCGGAGGAGTGCATCCGTTTTCTGATCGAGCGCGTGGGGCACGAGCCGGAAAATGCAGCGGCCGAGGTGCGACGGTCCTTCGGCGGCGCCTACAGCCCCCTCTATCAAGCGGCGTATCTGCTGGGTGCGTTGCAGCTCGAGGCGCTTCGCCGAGAGCTGGTGGACTCGGGCAAGCTGACGCTGCGCGCGTTTCACGATGCCGTGATCCGCCAGAACCGGATTCCGATCGAGCTGATCCGGGCGGCGCTGACGGGCCAGAGGCTGCGCCGCGACTACAGTTCGCAATGGCGTTTCGCGGGAGATCTCGCCTCGCCTCAATGACGGGCCTTCCCCGGCTGCCGGGCCAAGCCCTCTTGCGGTTGCCGCGCGGTCGCGCGACGGCCGCCCGCTCTGCTATGTTGGAGTACACCCTTTCCTGATTTGATGCCGTTTGAAGTACAGCCCATCCGGGAGTTTCTGGTCCGGCCCGCCATCCCGCCGGCGCTGGCGCGGCTGGAGGAGCTCGCTTACAACCTGCTCTACAGCTGGGAGCCGGCGATCCGGGCGTTGTTCCGCCGCCTGGATCCTGCGCTGTGGCGCGCCTGCAACCGCAACGCGGTTCTGATGCTGGGTCGCGTCTCGCAGGCCGCGCTGGACCGGGCCGCAAGTGACCCTCGCTACCTGCTGCTGTACCGGCAGGTCTGCGACCGCTTCGACGCCTACATGCAGCAGCCCCCGGCTTCGACGGACAAGCTGATCGCTTACTTTTGCATGGAGTACGGCATCGTGGAGTGCCTGCCGATCTATTCGGGCGGCCTCGGCATTCTGGCGGGAGACTTCCTGAAGGCGGCCAGCGACTCCGGGGAGCCGGTGGTGGGCGTGGGCCTGCTCTATCAAAAAGGATATCTCGAGCAGGTGCTCAATCCGGACGGCTGGCAACAGGAGCGGTATCCGATCAACGACTTCTACACCATGCCGGTCCGGCCCGTGACCGACGACAAAGGGCGGGAGATCCGGGTGTGGGTCACGCTGCCGACCGGCCCGGTGGCGATTCGCGTCTGGCGCGCTCAGGTGGGGCGGGTGAACCTGTACCTGCTGGACACCAATGTCGAAGAGAACACGCAGCCCGAGGATCGCGACATCACCGACCAACTCTACGGCGGGGATCATGTTACGCGGATCCGCCAGGAGATCGTGCTGGGCATCGGAGGCATGCGGGCGCTGAAGGCGCTCGGTCTGGAGCCCACCGTGTTCCACATGAACGAAGGTCACTCGGCGTTTCTGGCCCTCGAGCGCATCCGCGTGCTGATGCGCGAACACGGGCTGAGCTTCGAGGAAGCCTTCGAAGCCGCGCGGAGCAACAATATCTTCACGACGCACACTTCGGTCGCTGCGGGAATCGATCTGTTCGAGCCGCGACTCATGCACGAGTACTTTCAGGAATACTGCCGCGAGACCGGGATCAGCTTCGAGCAGTTGATGGCTTTGGGACGCTGGAATCCGAAGGATGCCGGCGAACCGTTCTCGATGGCCGTGCTGGCGATCCGCGCCTCCTCCTACCGCAACGCCGTGAGCCGCCTGCACCGGCAGGTCTCCCAGCAAATGTGGGCCGGACTGTGGCCTCAGCTGCCCGTCTGGGAGGTGCCCTTCACGTCGGTGACCAACGGCGTGCATCTGCGCACGTGGCTGAACACGGACCTGGCCAATCTGTACGACCAGTACCTGCAACCGGACTGGCGGGACCAATACGACGACCCGAAGACCTGGGAGATGGTAAGCGAAATCCCGGACCATGAGCTGCTCGAAGTGCACCGGCGGCGCAAGCGGCGCCTGATCGAGTTCATCCGGGAGCGGCAGGTGGCCTGCGCCATGGCGCGCAAGGCGCCGGCCAGCGAGATTCAGCGAGCCTCCGAAGTACTCGATCCGGAAGCGTTCACCATCGGGTTTGCGCGACGCTTCGCCAGCTACAAGCGCGCGACGCTGCTGTTCCGGGACGTGGCACGCCTGAAGCGGATCCTTTCCAACCCGGAAATGCCCGTGCAGATCATCATTGCCGGCAAGGCGCATCCCAAGGATCATCCCGGAAAGATGATGATCCGCGAGATCGTGCAGCTTTCCCGCGACCCCGAACTGGCCAAGCGGCTCGTGTTCGTCGAGGACTATGGGATCCAGGTGGCGCGGGAGCTCGTACAAGGGGTGGATTTGTGGCTCAATAATCCGCGGCGCGGCGAGGAGGCCTGCGGCACCAGCGGCATGAAGGCGGGCGTCAACGGCGTGTTGAACCTGAGCATCCTGGACGGCTGGTTCGATGAAGCCTACGAGGAATCCGGAGGCTGGGCGATCGGTGACCGGGAGCCGTACTCGGAGGACCAGGACGAGATCCATGCCCGGGCCATCTACTCGCTGCTCGAAAACGAGATCGTGCCGATGTACTACGAGCGCGGCAAGGACGGTGTGCCCGTGGAGTGGATGAAGCGCGTCAAGCAGTCGCTCAAGTACATCAGCCGTCAGTTCAACTGTCGCCGTACAGTGGGCGAGTATATGAGCCAGCTGTACGAGCCGGCGCATGCGGCCTACTGCCAGGTGCGGCGGGACCACTTCCAGGCTGTGCGGCGCCGGGCGCGGTGGAACGCGGAGCTGCTGCGGGTGTGGGAGAAGATCCGCATCGTGGATCCAGGCCCGGCGCCGGAAGGACCGGTCACCAGCGGGATGCCGATCCAAATGCGCGTGGCCGTAGATCTGGCCGGCTTACGGCCGGAAGACGTGCGTGTGGAGGCGGTGATGGGCCGCATCGGGCCGAACGGAAGCATCGAAGACGCCGAGGTCGTCCTGCTGCCGGTGGTGGAAGAGCGGGACTCGGTGTTCATCTTCGCGCGAGACGTGCAGCCGCAGCAGACGGGGCGACTGGGCTATACGCTGCGCGTGGCGCCGAACCATCACGACGACCCGCTGACCAGACCTTGCAATCCCCTGCTCAAGTGGGCTGGCCACCCCGGATCCTGAGCGGCCGTTCGTTTCCGGTGGACTTGGCGCCCGGGTTATGGTACAAAAGAGTGTGGAGGTTGTGGCGGGATACTTTCCGAAGAACCGAAGCCTCACCTGTACCACATCTTCCACTACCGCCTCCGAGTAAGCCAGGCGGGGTCTAAGCATCCGAGCACAGGGCGCCGATCATCCTCGTACGAGCGCCGGGCTGGATAACCCTCGCACGAGAAGCCGCCCGAACCTCGGGGAATGTCCAAGGAGCTCCGTAACCTATGGACGGAGATCGCAAATACCGCCAGCGCGGCTACATGGATTCCGACTGGGAAAGCCGCAAACGTGAAGAACGCCCGCGCCAGCCGGGGCCTCGCCCGCCCATTGACGTGACCGGGCCCCGCCTGCCGCGGATGGTGGAGGCCGTGGTCGCCTCGCGCTGTTACAATTGTGCGACGCCGCTGCCCACCGGGACCGACTTTTCCGGCAGTTGTCCCAAGTGCGGCGTAGCGCTGCACTGTTGCAAGCAGTGCGCCCACTTCAACCCTTCGTCCCGCTTCCAATGTGAAAAGCCCATCCCGGTGCGCATCGCATCCAAGGATGCGGCCAACCAGTGCGAGTTCTTCGAGCCGAGAGTGACGGTGGCGCGCGATACAACCCCGGCGGGCTCCTCGATCCTGACCGGCTCGGCTCCGAAGCGCCCGGAGGACGCCCGGGCGGCCTTCGATAATCTCTTCAAGAAGTGAGCCCGGCGGCCCGGATGCGCGTCGCCGAACTCTACGAGCCCCGCCGCTTTCGTGTCACCGAAGCCGCCCTATCGGACCCCGGCCCCGGTGAGATCCAGGCAAGAGTCCGGGCTGTGGGGATCTGCGGTTCCGACCGCCACTACTTTCTCGAAGGCGGCATCGGCGACACGCCGTGCGTCTATCCCATGGTGCTCGGCCATGAGCCGGTCGGGGAGGTGATCAAAACCGGACCGGGCGTCAGTGGATGGGCTCCGGGCGACCGTGTCGCTCTGGAGCCGGCCATCTACTGCTACCACTGCGAGTTCTGCCTGACGGGCCATCACAACGTCTGCGCCAGCATACGGTTCCTGAGTACGCCGGGCGAGCCGGGTTTTTTCCGCGAGCGCGTCAACCTGCCCGCGGCCAATCTCCTGCCGCTGCCGCCAAAGCTGAGCTGGCAAGAAGCCACACTGTTTGAACCGCTGGCCATCATCCTGCACTCGATGCAGTTCGTGGCGCTGCGCCCGGGGGAGACGGTTGCGGTGTTCGGCGCGGGTCCGATCGGGCTGCTGACGATCGCGGTACTCCGCATGGCGGGCGCAAGCCGGATTTTTGCCGTCGAACCGATTCCGGGGCGTCGCGACCTGGCTTTGCGAGGTGGTGCAGATGCGGTCTTGGATCCGCTGGCGACAGACCCGGTAAAGGAAATCCTGCAGGAAACGGGCGGCCGCGGCGTGGACGCCGCCGTGGATTGCGCCACGCAGGCCGGATCCATCAACCAGGCCATTCACGTAGCGCGCCGCGCGGGACGTGTCGTGATCACGGGCATCCCCTCGGAGGTCACGGTGCCGATCCACCTGCACGCCGCCCGCCGCAAGGAGCTGACGCTTTACAACGTGCACCGTTCCAACCACGACTCGGCCACGGCTTTGCGCCTGCTGGCGGAGCAGCCGGGACGCTTTGCACCCATCGTGACGCACTCCCGGCCCGTGGAGGAGATCCAGGGGGCTTTCGAGATGCTGGAGCGCTACGAAGGCGGCCCCGGAAAAGTCGTCATCGAGCTGTAGCCGCGCACTCCGGCCGGTCCATGAAGTGGTACGCGATCATATGGCAGATGATCAAGTGTGCGTCCTCGATGCGGCCCATGTGAGGCTCCGGCACATGAATGTGCAGCTGGGCCAGCGGACCGAGCCGGCCTCCGTCCCGGCCTGTCAGGGCTATGGTTCGGCAGCCGGCGGCGTTAGCGTACTCGATGGCGCGCACGACGTTGAGGGAATTGCCGGAGCCGCTCAGGCACATGACCAGGTCGCCCGGCTGCGCGAAGTTCTTGAGCTGCTCGGCAAAGACCGCCTCGTAACCTACATCGTTGGCGTAGGCCGTAATGGTGGAAAGCGAGTCGGTAAGCGCGAGGATTCGGAACCGCACCGGGCGGCCGTAGCTTGCGCCCTTGACCATGTCGGTGACGAAATGGGAGGCGGTCGCTGCGCTGCCGCCGTTGCCGCAAACGAAAATTTGCCGGCTGGCGGTGAGAGCCTCCTCGAACCACTGGATCGCCTGCCGGACTTTATCGAGCGGAACGGCTTCGAGGGTCTTCAGCAAGGCTTCCTTATACTGTTGCGGGAAGTTCATTGGACCAAAATCTCCCTGGCCAGAGCGAGCGCGCCGTACAGGACACTGTCGTCGCCCAGCGCCGCCGGTACGACGTCAATGCGGGCCCGCGACCAGTCGGTGATCTGACGCCGCAACTCCTGGCGCAGCGGAACGAACAGGGCGTCGCCCGCTTTGCTGATTCCCCCGCCGATGACGATGCGCGCGGGATTGAGCAGCATGATACAGGCCTTCAGGCCGAGCGCCAGGTCCACGACGTACCGGCGGACGAAATCCGGGTCGGCGAGCAGCTCACTGGCGGGGCGCCCGAAATCCTGCTCCAGCCACAGGCCGCCGCAGCAGCGTTCCAGACACCCGTAAGCGCCGCACAGGCATTGCCGCCCGTCGGGCCGGACCGTGAGGTGGCCGATCTCTCCGGCCCAAGAGTCCGCGCCGCGGTAGATTCTGCCGCCGACGACGATGCCGCCGCCGATTCCGGTGGACAGGGTCATGTAGAAGAGCGGATCGTGGCCGGCGCCGGCGCCAAACACCGCCTCACCGAGAGCGCCCACATTGGCATCGTTATCCATGAGGGCCGGAATGCGCAACTCGCGTTCGAGCCAGTTGGGCAGCGGAAAATCCAGCCAGCCGCCCACATGGGTGGAGAGCGCCACACGTTGCCGGGCGAACTCCACAGGGCCACCGAAGCCGATGCCGCAGCGCTCCAGGCGGAACTCCTTCTCCCAGTCGCGGGCGATCGAGAGGATCTGCGCCAGCATCCAGTCCCGGCCTCCCGCCCGGTCCGTGGCCCGGGTTTCGCGGATGGCCATACGGTCGCCCTCGAAGACGGCCATTGAGAATTTGGTGCCCCCGATATCAATAGTCAGCGTGGTCACCGCAGCAGCGCCTCCTCGGCCTCCAGGACCTCGGAGGGCGAGGCCGTGCCCGTACCTTTCTTCATGATCGTGACGGAAGCCACGAGGTTGCCGAAACGGGCCGCCTCGACCGGCGACGCTCCGGCTGCCAGCGCGAGAGCCGCTCCGGCGGAAAAGCTGTCGCCGGCGCCGCAGATATCCACGGGCTGCTCGACGGGCCGGGTCTCGGCCCACGTCTCAGCCTCCGCCGTGACTACCAGCGCACCCCGCGGACCGTACGTCACGATCAGAAAGGGAGCCTCCACCTGGCGGCAAAGCCGGCGGTAGTCCACTTCCCCAAACAGCTGCAGGCAGGCGGCCTCGGCCTCCTGCCGGTTCGGCTTGACGATGACGCGCCGGAACAGCGCCACGCGCAGCCGCGAGTCCGCGAAGAACACCTTGCGGGGATAACGTTGCGCCAGCCGCGCCAGCTGTTCCCGCACTCTCGGGGTGATGACACCGCCTTGCTCGGTTTCCGCCTGGTCCGAAATCAGAACCACGTCGAAAGCCTCAATCACCCGCTGCAAGGCACGCAACACGCGCAGCTCGGCCGCCGCGTCCGGAGGACGGACGTTGATGAAGTCCACGCGCGGACGGTCCTCGACACCGGTGCGGCAATTAATAAGTTTTGAATAAGTAAAGGTTTGCAGATTGGCTTGTTTGATAAGTAAGTTTGTCTCAATGCCGCGTTCCTTTAAGGCGCGGCGCAGCTCAAACGCGAACCCGTCGTCCCCTGTAATTCCGAGCACGGCCACGCGCCCCGCCCCCAGGGCCGCCAGATTGTTCGCCACCGTCCCGCCCGCGCCGGGGGTCACCTCCGTGGCCACGACCCCGATCCGCGGGATCCCCGTTTCCCTTGACGGTTCTTCCACCGCAGGATCGTAGGTGCACCACCGGTCCAGGCAGATATCGCCGACCACCAGCGCCGACAGTTTACGAAAACTGCGTAGAATTTCCGCAGCCGTCATTTCCCTTCCAGCAAGGCGCGGCGGAGCGCCGGCAGCGTCGCCCGGTGCTCGCCGCAAAAGTAGAAGCTCTCGCCGCCGTCCGCCACGGTGCGGACCAGGATCGTTTTGTGGGGCCGGAAATAGTAACCCGGATCGGTCTTGGGCAGTTCCTGGCGGAAGTCCCCGCGGATCGGCACGATGTCGAACACGGCCGTGGCGAAATGACGGATTTGGCGGCCCTCCTGATGCGCCACGTTGCGCGCCATTGCCAGCGCCTTCAGATACACCTCGGGCGCCATGACCGCGGAACCGAAACTGAGGAGCACGCCTCCTTCCAGCCGTTCTACGGAGCGGGCAAAGATGAGAAAGTCGTGGTAGCTCGCCTGGCCGAAAGCCGCGCCGTCACAGTTGGGATGCTCGTGGAGGATGTCATGGCCGATGCCGACATGCACTGTAGCCGGGACTCCCAGGCGCCAGGCGGCAGCCAGCAGGCTCAAATCGCGGTAGGGGAAGTCGCTCTCCGCGATGCGCCGGCCGCAGTATTCTCCCAGGCCGAGATTCAGGCGCGCCGCTTCGCGGACCCAGTCATTGAGCTGTCCCGTCTCCACCCACAGGCCGAACTCTCCGGTGCGAATGTAGCGAGCCACGCTCTCGGTGGTGGCGCCGATCCGCGCCAATTCGTAGTCATGGACCATAACCGCGCCGTTCATGGCCAGGTGGTCAACCCAGCCGCGCTCGAGGAGATCGATCAGGTGGCGGCTGACTCCCGCACGGAGCAGGTGCGCCCCCATCATCAAGATCCGTGCCGCACCGCGCTCGCGGGCTGCACGGAGGCGGCGTGCCAGTTCGGGCAATTGCGGATGCTCCCAGCGAGGGGGTTCGTCATCGAGCCGCATCCAGTGGGTGACGTCGAGGTCGTGGATGCGTTCGGCAAGGGGTTTGATCCGCAACCGCGACCGGTCAAAGCTTTCGTAGCGGGAGCTCATTGCGGAAACAGCACAGCCAGCAACTGCGGGCCGCAGAGAAAATTGGGGATGATATAGTCGGCCCCGACGCCCGCCAGGCGATTTCGCTTCCATGGATTGACCTGGCGACACTCGGGCTCGTCGGTAGCCACTCCCACCGCCACGCCGCCGACCTCCTTGATGTTTTCGATCTCCACGTAGCCGTCGCCGAAGCCGAGAAACTCCTCACCGGTGCACCGGGCCGACGCGATCACCCGCTGGATGAGGATTTTCTTGGAAAAGCTCTTGTAATCGTCCAGCGCTCCGTAGACGCCGCCGTCGAAGTAACGGTCAATGTCGAGCAGGCGCGCCTCCTCGCGCATGTACTCCTGGTCGGTGCCGCTTGCCAGGTACATGGTCAGCCCCCGCTCGCGCAGCGCTTCCAGGAAGGCTCGGGCGCCGGGCACGAGATATTTTTCCGGGGGAACGCGGCCCGCGCGGAGCTCTTCGATCCGGTGGCGGATCTTGTCATGAAGCCGGGCCAGGTAAGCGTGTTTGTACTCGAGCGGATCCAGCGGCTTGCCGCCCCGCAGTTCCACCTGGCGCGCCAGCTCGATCATCTGATAGATGGTCTGCTTGCCGGTCAGGCGGGCGACGAAGTCCTCGACCACCGCGCGCAACTCTTCTTCGCTTTCGCCGGTCTTCAGATCCGCCAGGATTTCGACCATCATGGGGACCATCACGTCCACCCACCCGGAGCGGATCAGAGACAGCGTGCCGTCGAAGTCAAACAAAACAAACCGGGCGCGCGCGGCGTTCGCGCCCGGCCGAAGCTGTTCAATCATTCAGTACATTATTGTGGCATTTCGAGGCCCTACGAGCGGACTCTAGAGAAGGTCCCACGGCTTGCGGGCGTTCCGGCCTAGCAGGGCACACGCTTCACGGTCTTCGGGAAAGGTTTCCTTTTGAGGGTCCCAGCGGAGCTTGCGTCCGATCTTGTAGGCGATGTTACCGAGATGGGCCACCACCGTGGAGCGGTGGCCGGTTTCGACGTCTGCATTGGGGCGCGTCCGGCTACGGACGCATTCGATAAAGTTCCGCACGTGAGCCGCGGTCGCATCGGCGGCCTGCACCCACCGGCGTTCGGTCCTTCCCTGCTCCGGGTAGATTTCGTAGCCGATGCGGTCGGCGAAAAGGGTGCCGCTGGTGCCGTAGAAGGCCATGCCGTGCGGCCGGTCGTGCTCGCCGCGCGCCTGATAGTACTTCATCTCGGGCGTGCGACCGCCGAGACCGTGAGCGTTCAGGTTGCACGCCTCATAGCTGAGCACAAAGCCGGGGTATTCGTAAGTGACCTGAAGAACGTCCGGCATTTCTCCGGCGTCCTCGAGTGCGAACCGGCCTCCGGAGGCGGAGACGCGCAGGGGGGTCTCCGCACCCATGATCTGGTGCACGGTGTCGAAGCGGTGAGTGCCGAAATCCGTGATGGTCCCGCCGGCGTAGTCCCAAAACCAGCGGTAGGTTCCAAGAAAGCGCTTGCGATTGAAGGGGACTTTCGGAGCCGGGCCGAGATAGAAATCCCAGTCCAGGCCGGGCGGCGGGTCGCTGTCGGGCTCCCGGCCAATGCCTGCGGGAAACATGTTGCTGTAGTTCCATACGCGGACGAAATGGACACGACCGAGCTCACCGCTCTGAATAATGCGCGCCACCTCGGCAAAGTGCGGCGCAGAGCGGTGTTGGGTTCCCGTCTGCACGATGCGGTTGTAGCGCCGCGCTGCCTCGACCATCGCGCGGCCTTCGCGGATGTTGTGGGCCAAGGGCTTTTCCACATAGACATCCTTGCCCGCCTCGCAGGCCAAAACTGTGGGGATCGCGTGCCAGTGGTCCGGAGTGGCGATAACGACTGCATCAATGTCGCTCTGCTCGAGGAGCCTGCGGAAGTCCTTGTAGACCCGAGCGTGCGCACCGGCCCACTGGCGGGCCGCTTCGGCGTTGGCCGCGTACACATCACAGACGGCGACAAATTCCACGCCCGGCACTTCGCGCATTAGACGGGCCAGATAGCGGCCCCGTGCTCCGCAGCCGATCAAACCCGCACGGATGCGGTCGTTCGCGCCCCGGAGGCGCCGGGCGGCCGCCCCCACGACGGGTGCTCCAACCAGGAACCTCCGGCGGGCTATGGCGTCTGAGTTTTGAGCTCCCATAGGGTGCATTATGCACCGCAAGGCTCACGCAACGCGACCGAGTCGGTGCATTTCACATCGTAAGACGAAAAGGCGGCGAGCCATCGGTCCGAAACTGATTGATAACAAGCATGTTCGCGTTCCGGCCGCGGAATGTGTCGATTTTTTTGTTGCAATGGTGCCGCCGTTGTGATAATAGTCGGGCGTTAACGGGAAGGTACTAGGGTGGTTCTGCTACGGGGCGGAACCCAAAGACGGAGGGAGCGCAATGCGAGCTTGGCTTGTCGCCTGTGCAACAGTCGTAGTAGGCGCCATGATTGCGCCTTCCCACGGGAAGGCGCAGATTCTGTACGGTTCCATCGTCGGTAACGTCACGGATGCCACAGATGCTGTGATTCCAGGCGCCTCGGTGACGATCACCCACAAGGAAACCAACCAGAGCCGGTCCACAACCACCAACGCCGTCGGGCAGTACAGCTTCCCGACCATCGCGACGGGGACTTATGTGGTCAGAGTGACGGCACACGGGTTCCGCACTGCGACGCAGGACGACGTGGTCGTGACGGTCAACAGCCAGACCCGGGTCAACATCCGGCTGGAGCTCGGTGCGGTCACTGAATCAGTGGTGGTCTCAGCTTCGGGCCTGACGCTGCAAACCGATCGTGCCGAGGTGCGCGCCGAAGTCACCGAAACCACCCTCAATAACACCCCCGTCCCACTCGGGCGGAACTACCAGCACCTGTTCATGACGCTGCCGGGATTTTCGCCGCCGGAAGATGCGCATTCGATCCCGTCCAATCCGTCGCGTGCCATTCGCTTCAGCGTCAATGGTACCAGCCGTAGCAACAACAACACCCGGATTGACGGCGCTTCGAGCACCAACATTTGGCTGCCGCACATGGTGGCTTATGTGCCGGCCCTGGAGTCCATTGAAACCGTCAACGTCGTCACGAATTCGTTTGACGCCGAGCAGGGGCTGGCCGGAGGCGCCGCCATCAACGTTCAGATCAAGAGCGGCACCAACAACCTGCACGGCTCGCTGTTCGAGTACCACATGAACCAGCACTTGAAGGCGTACCCCTGGGTCAGTGACAAAAACCAGCCTCTGCCCAAGTACGTGTACAACCAGTTCGGCGGAACGGCGGGCGGCCCCATACGGAAAAACAAGCTGTTCTACTTTGTCAGCTACGAAGGAACACGAGAAGCCCAGGCGGCGAGCAAGTTCCAGACCGTTCC
Source organism: Acidobacteriota bacterium (assembly GCA_037446115.1). Taxonomy (GTDB): domain Bacteria; phylum Acidobacteriota; class Terriglobia; order Bryobacterales; family Bryobacteraceae; genus JANWXD01. Next base: position 62,224 of record JBBIJF010000006.1, read on the forward strand.
CACGGCGGCGATGAAGACCGGAGACCTGTCTGCGTCCCCGACTCCCATCTACGACCCGATGACAGGAAATCCGGACGGAAGCGGGCGCACGCCGTTTCCGGGCAATCGGATTCCGGCGGCACGCATTGACCCTGCGGTACAGAAGCTGATCGGAACCGGTCTCTGGCCCAACCCCAACCGCATCGGCGGCGGCCGGTTCGGTCTCACCAACAACTACCTGGCGGTGGGACCGACAACCTTCTTCCGCGACACGGTGGACAGCAAGGTCAACTGGAACGCCTCGGAAAAGCTCACCGCATTTGTCCGTTTCAGCGTGCTGGACTACCGGATGAGCAACCCGCAGACTTTCGGCCCGCTCGGCGGCACTTACCTTCATCCGACCAATAGCAACCCGGGAAAGGGGTTCGGGAGAACTTACAGCGGCACCATTTCCGCGACGTGGGTTTCGCGGCCGAATTTCGTGGTGGACGCCTACTTTGGCTACACCCTCATGGACACCAACGTCGAACAGGACCGCCTGGATGAAAAACTCGGGGCGGAATTCCTGGGCATCCCGGGCACCAACGGACCGCGCCGCTGGGAAGGCGGCTGGCCGAGATTCCAGATAGACGGCTTCAGCGAGCTGGGCATCCCCAACGACTTCATGCCCTACTACCGCCACGATCCGCAATGGCAGTACGTAGCCAATGCCAACTGGAACAAGAGCACGCACAACATCCGGTTCGGTTTCGACTTCTACGTGCAACACTTGAACCACAACCAGCCGGAGTTCTCCGGATCGGGCGGTAATCCGGCACAGGGCGGATTCCGTTTCCGGCAGGGCACCACCCAGGTGCGGGGCGGTCCGAGCGGCAACGACTTCAACGCCTTCGCTTCCTTTTTGCTGGGTCTTCCACGGGACGCCGGCAAGATTCACCAGTTCCCGGACGACGGCTACACTACGCGCGCCAAATTCTTCAGCACCTACATCCGCGACCAGTGGCAGGTCAGTCGCAAGCTGACCGTGACATACGGCACACGGTGGGAGTACTTCCCCTTCCCCACGCGCGCCGATCGCGGCCTGGAGCGTTACGATTTCGATAACAACAAGATTCTGGTGTGCGGGGTAGGCATCGTTCCGGATGACTGCGGCATCGAGGTAGGCAAACGCCACTTCGCACCGCGCATGGGCATTGCCTACCGCGCCACGAACACCTTCGTCGTCCGCGCCGGCTACGGCATCACGATCGACCCGTTCAACTGGTCACGGCCCTTGCGCACCAATTACCCCATCATGGCAGTGCAGACGCTCGAAGCGCCCAACACCTTCGGCTGGGCGACGACTTTGCGCCAGGGGCTCCCGGCCGTGCCGCGCCCGGATCTTGGCAACGGGATCATTGACATACCACGCACGGCAGCCGTGCTCACCGCCGATCCTAACAACACGCGCCGCGGATATATCCAATCGTGGAACTTCACGCTCGAAAAGGAGTTGCCCGGCCGCTGGATCGCCGCTGCCGGTTATGTCGCCACCCGTTCAGTGAATCAGATGGCGAGCCTCGAGCAGAACTGGTCGCCGATCGGCGGCGGCAGTGCGGGCCGGCAGATGGTGCGCAGGTTCAACCGGACCGCGCCCACACAGATGCTGGCGAGCCTCGGCACCGCGAAGTACGACTCGCTTCAGATCCGTGCCGAGCGCCGGTTCTCCGGTGACTATCAGATCCGCGTGGCGTACACCTGGGGCCATGGGCGGGGATATACCCCGGAAGACTCCGGCGCCACACCCAACCGCGTCAGCATTCCCCAGTTCTACCGCATGAATTATGGCCGCCTGAGCCAGGACATCCGGCAAAACCTTCAGGTGACGTCAATCTACAGCCTTCCCTTCGGGCGCGGCAAGCGTTGGGCGACTAGCGGTCCTGCCGCCGCCATTCTCGGCGGATGGCAGATCAATGCGCTGTTCAGCGCCTACACGGGGCGACCGTTTACGGTCACCGGCTCCGGAACCTCCATCAACACGCCGTCCGTAAGTCAGTTTGCAGACTGCCTGGCTCCGGCGCGAAAGATCGGACGCCCGGAACAGTGGTATGACCCGTCTACCTTCGCCTCGGTGCCGACGACCGAAGTTCGCTTCGGCACCTGCGGCGTGAACAGCCTCGACGCGCCCGGCCTCATCCGCGCCGACGCAGGTATCTTTCGGAGGTTCCGGATCGGAGAGCGATTCACGCTTCAGTTCCGGGCCGAGGCCTTCAACCTTTCCAACACGCCGCATTTTTCGGCGCCGAACGGGAGTCAGACGAGCAGCAGCTTCATGACCATCAGCAGCGTGCGCAACACCGGCCGCGAAGGACTCGATGAGCGGTTCTTCCGGTTCGGCCTTCGACTGGGCTGGTAGCACGGGCCGGCGCCCCGGTGGGCGGGTCGGGTTAGCGGGGAGGGAATTTCTCGGTCCGCACGATTCCCTTCCCTTCCTGGATCACGACCAACTGGTCGGCACCGACGCCCGAAAATGTCTCGCGCAGGCCTGAAGGCCAGCTGACCTCAATTCGCTCCGCGCGGGTGGCCTCACCGAGCCCGAAGTGAAGTCGCAGGTCGTTCTGCGAGTAGTAGCTCGACCCACTCATGACTTCGTCCATTTGCGTCCGACCGCTCGCCGTCAGCCTGACCCGGGCGCCGATCGCGCTGCGATTGGAACGGGTGCCGACGAGTTTGATCAGAATCCAGTGGTTGCGATTGCCGCCGTCGTTGCGCAACAGCGAAGGCGGGCCGTCGAGGTTGCTGACCACCACATCCACGTCGCCGTCGTTGTCAATATCCCCGACGGCGCAGCCGCGGCTCACCTGCGGCGTGGTGATGCCGGGGCCGGAGCGTGCCGAAACGTCCTGGAACCGTCCGGTGCCCAAGTTGCGGTACAGCAGCTTGGGCTGCCGGTAAGAGACATACAGGTTCCGTCCCTCGACTTCGGGATATACGTGCCCGTTGGCCAGGATGATGTCCTTCCAGCCGTCGTTGTCGAAATCGAAGAAGCAGGCTCCAAAGCCGAGATACTTCGTGTGGATCAGGCCGGCTTGAAGGCTTGCCTCGTAAAAGGTCCCGTCGCCGTTGTTGCGGTACAAGGTCGTGATCTGGTCCGAGAAGTTGGTGCGCACGATGTCGAACCAGCCGTCCCCGTCGTAGTCCGCCACGCTTGCGCCCATGCCGCCGAGCGCCGTTCCGTTTTCGTCAAAGGCGCACCCGGCGCGGACGCCGACCTCCGAGAACGTTCCGTCCCGGTTGTTGCGATATAAGAGGCTCGGCGCCGTGTCGCAGGCCACGTAGATATCCGGCCAGCCATCGTTGTCGAAGTCCGCGGCCACGGCGCCCATGCCGTAAGATCCCACGGGTCTCCAGTTCCGGGGCACGAACACGGGTTCGGCAACGCCGCGCGGGGTGGCGATCCCTGCCTTTTCCGAGACGTCTTCAAAGGTTCCGTCTCCGCGATTGCGGTAGAGCATGTTGGTGCCCCCGCCGTAGCCCTGAGGACCGCAGGCCACCGGGATGCGGTTGTAGCGGCAGTAGGCCGCTTCGCCCGGCTCCGGCGCCCGGGCCGGATCGAAGACGACATATTCGGCCACGAACAGATCGAGCCAGCCGTCGCGATCGTAGTCCAGAAAGCAGCACCCCGCGCCCCAGCGTCGGCCGTTGCCTGCAACCCCGGCTTTTTCCGCCACCTCGGTGAACGTCCCGTCGCCGTTGTTGTGATAAAGCGCGTTAGTCCCCCAGTAACTCACGAAGAGATCGTCAAAGCCGTCGTTGTCGTAGTCGCCCACGCAGCAGCCCTGACCCCAGCCGGAGCGCGTCAATCCGGCGCGCAGCGTCACGTCCGTGAATGTGCCGTCACGGTTGTTATGAAACAGATAACTTGTCGGGGGTTTTTCTCCGGGCGCCAGATCGAAGCGCGTCCCGTTGACCAGGAAAATGTCCAGCCAGCCGTCATTGTCGTAGTCGAACAGCGCCACTCCGCAGCCCATTTCTTCGAGCAGGTAACGCTTGCGGCGCGGGTCTCCGGAGAAATTGCGGGCGTGCCCGAGTCCTGCCTGCTCGGCGATGTCGGTGAACTTCACCTCGAGCAGCCGTCCTTCGCGGGCCGCCGTCTGCGACAGGCACGGCACCAAACCGGTGAGCTGCGCCAGCCGGTGGAGCCACGCGCGGCGGGAGATTTTCCTTCCCGGCTCGCTCATTTCCTGGTTCCCGGAGGCGTAGCTGCGTAAGTGGCCCCCTCTTGCGCGCCGCGCGCCTCGCGGCGTTGCTTTTCGAACTCGGCGGCCTCCCGCTCCAGCTTCTGAAACGATTCGAGTGCCTGGCGCGCCTCTTTCAGCTTGCCCAGGCGGCGATAAACGCCCGCGAGCACGTAGTGGTAGGAAGACGATCGCGGATTGACCGCAATGGCTTTCTCCAGTGCCTCCGCCGCCTCGGGCCAGCGTTGCAGCCGGTCATAGGCCTTGCCCATCTGAAACCAGGCCGCGTCCGCTTTGGGGTTGATGGCAACGGCTTTGCCAGCGTACTCGAGAGCGCTCTCCGGAACTCCCACCCGATTGTAATATGCGCTCAGGTTCACGTAGGGAGCGGCGAACCGGTTCGTCCGCTTTTCATTGAGCTCGACCGCCTTCTGATAATGCGCCAGGGCGGCTTGATCGTCCCCGAGCGCCTCAAGCACAAAGCCAAGCTCGTTGTACGCTTCCAGATATTCGGGGTCGAGGCGCAGGGCCTCCTCGAGTTCTTTTCGCGCCAGCGGATAGTTGTCATGCGCCGCGTAAACCTTGCCCAGGTTGTAGCGGATCTCCGCCGAGTCCGGCTTGAGGCGCGCCGCCATCTGCAGCTCGGTTAGCGCCGCGTCGTAGCGCCCGATGAGCATGAAGTTGCGAGCCAGGATCTTGTGCGCTTCCGCGTTGTTGATGTTCAGCTCCAGGCTCCGGGCGAGGGCTCGGATCGAATCACCGATCCGCTGCTGCGCGAAGTAGACATAGCCGAGGGCGTAGTGGCCCCACCAGGACTCGGGACGCTCTTTGAGATATTGCGCCAATACGGGTTCGGCTTCCGCAAATTTGCTTTCGCGAATCAGGGTTTCCACTGTGGCAACCGTGGCCGCGTCGTCGGCGGCCGCGGGCGAAACTCCGGACGGCGGCGGTGCGGGTCGCGCCTTCTCAAGCAGCGCCGCCGTCTGCAGGCTGCGCGCCAAAGTCAACTGCTCGCGTGCCTTGCGGTGATCGGGCGCCAGCCTCAGGGCTTGTTCCAGTGCGGCGATCGCACGGGGATAATCTCCTGCCTGCAGGTAAGCGCTGCCCACCAAGTAGTGCGGCTCGGGAGCCGCCGGCCGCAGCCGGGCCGCCTGCGTCAACCAGGAGACCGCCTGCTCGGGTTGACCGGCAGCGATCAGCGCCTCCCCCAGACCGAGCATCGCCTCCCAAGCATCCGGCTTTCGTTCGAGTGCCTGGCGGAACTCCGCGGCCGCCGCTGCCGCATCACCGGTCTGCAACAACGCCGATCCAAGCCGCGTTCTGGCCGCGACGGACTCGGGAGCCAGGCGCAGGACTCTCCGGTAGGTCGCAACCGCAGCCTGCCAGTCGCCGCGCCCAGCCTGTGCTTCGGCTTCGGCCAACAGCGACGCGGCGGTCTCGAGCCGCTCCTGCTCGGCCACTTGCGCGCGACCTTTTTCCAGCTCCTTCTGTGCCTCCTCCTTCAGGCCCGCCCGAGCCAGCGCCAGACCAAGCTGGTAGCGCGCCGCGCCCAGATTGGGATCGAGCCTCACCGCCTCCCGCAGGTGCTCGATCGCTCCGGAGACGTCGCCTTCCTGAAGCAGAGCTTTGCCCAGCGCAAAGCGCGCCTGGACGTGCTGCGGTTCAAGCGTCAGTACCTTGCGCAACTGCTCGATCTCCCGCTGACGCCCGTACCGGGCCGCATAGGCAGTCGCCAGGTTGTAGTGGGCCTTGACGTGGTTCGGACTGAGCCGGATGGCTTGTTCGAGTTCTGCGACGGCTTCCTCGGCGTTCACTGGCACCAGAGCGGCGCCCAAGTTGGCATGGGCCTCGGCCGAGTCCGGCGCATGGCGCACCGCTTCACGGAAGGCGGCGATGGCGCGCTCCGTCTGGCCGGTCTGGATGAGAGCAAGCCCGAGGTTGTTGTGCGCCTCGGCGAAATCCGGGCGCAGGCGCACTGCTTGCTCGAAGGCCGCAATCGCCGCCGCCGGGTCCGCCCCTTGACGTCCGAGCAGGCGGCCGAGGACGTTATAGGCCTGGGCGTGACCGGGCCGTCTGTCGAGGGCACCGCGCAACTCCGCGATGACGGGCGACAGATCCGGAAGAGGTCCCTCCGGTTCCGGCAGGTTCAGACCGGCCTCTAACTGCCCCAGCGCTTCCTCGAAACGACCCAGCCGGAGAAAAACCACCCCCAAATCAAAATAAGGTCCCGGAAGCCTGCCGTTGAGCGCGATGGCCCGCTGGAGCTTCGCCATCGCCGTGTTGAGATCTCCGGTCTCCTTCAGCGCCATGCCCCAGAAGGCGTAGTTTTCGCTCAGGGAAGGATCCGCTTCTGCGGCCGCCTGCAATTCCTGAAGAGCGCGCTCCCGCTCGCCCGCGTACCACAGGGCCACGCCCAGGTTGTAACGGGCCTGCGCCAGATCGGGTGCGAGTTCCGCGGCTCTCTTCAGGCGTTCGAGCGCCGCCGCGAGATTGCCCTCCTGCCCCAGCAGGTATCCGAGCAACGTGTGTGCTTCGGCGTAGCCTGGATCGCGAGAAATCGCCTCCGCGAGCAACGACTTCGCTTGCTCGCGGTCGCCCGCCCGCAGAACCTCGAGCGCGCGACTGTGCAGCTGTGCGGCTTCCGGCGCGGCGCTCTTCCCGGCGCGCCTGCGCCGCGCCGCCGCCTGACGCAGCGTTGAGCCCAAGGCGTAATAAGCTTCCCGCATCTCCGGAGCGAGGGCGAGCGTTTCCTCGAAAGCGCGCACGGCGCCCTCCAGATCGCCCTGCTGGCGAAGGGCCTGCCCGAGCTCGTAGGAAAGCGTTGGGTTCCCCGGGTCCTTTCGAAGCAGTTGGCGGAGGACGCCGGCGGCCTCTGCGGCATCCCCTCGGGCGCGAAGCGCCTGAGCCAGATTGAGCAGAACCTGGGCGTCTTCAGGAGCGTGCCGGAGCGCCGCCCGGAACGCCGCGACGGCCTCATCCCAGTTGCCGGTCTGCGCATGCGCGGAACCGAGGTTGTTGTGGGCACGAACGTAGTCGGGCTTCAGCTCCACTGCCTTGCGAAACTGCTCCATCGCCGCGGCAAAATCGTCCTTCGCCAACAGCACCACACCCAGCCAGTTATGTGCCTCCGGCGAGCGCGGGTTTCTCCGCACGGCCTCGCGCAGTTCTGCTTCGGCCTTCTCGAGCTCGCCGGTTTTCTGGTACAGCAGTGCGAGCGTGATGCGCGCGGCCTCGTAGGAGGGCCGGAGCTTGACGGCGGCGGCGAGGGCCTGAACCGCTCGCGCCGACTCTCCTGTCTCCGCGAGCGCGAGTCCCAGATTGTATTGCGCCTCGGCCGAGGAAGGCTTCAACTGGACGGCTTTTTCAAAAGACCGCAGCGCCGCCTCACGGTCGCCGACAGCCCATAGTGCGACGCCCAGGGAAAGGTGGCCTTCCGCGAAATTCGGATTTCGCTGCAACAGCCCGCGGAGTTCCGCGGCGGCCGCGGACCACTGCCGGTTTTCGAGGAGGCGAAGTGCGCGCTGATACCGCTCCGGCTCTGGGCCAGGCGCAACGTGCTGGGCCCTCAAGACGAGGCAGAGAGCCAGCACGCAGCCCAGTAGATGGGCCAATAGAAGTGGCATGGATCTTGCCCGGCTCATGGGAAGGGCGTGCGGCCTCGTTCTTTCCTATGATACCCGCCGGGCAGGCGCCCGCTCAGGCGAAGGCCAGGCGCAGCGCAGTGTATGAGCGTGCGGGAAGCTTCAACGTCATCGTAGAGCCCGGCTTCGGGGGCTCCAGCGCCTGCGGCACGACCCGCTTGGGCTGCTCGAACGTGTTCGCAGCTTTGAGGTCCGGGCCGGTCAGTGTGTCGCAACCCAGGACGCGGGCCGGCGCGGTCCGCCAGTCGAGCCGCACCTCCCGTTCGGCGTTCAGATCCCGGTTCAAGAAAAACACCGCCGCCTCGCGCGAGGAGGCATCCCAGGTGGCCGCCACGTCTACGTACGGCGTCCTCCCGACGTTCGGCACGTCGTAGGTCTCGCATTCGAACAGCAGATCGAGCACGCTGCCCCGGGCGTACTTGAGGGCCCAGGCGTAGGGGTAGTAAATCGTCTGGCGCAGAACGCTCGTTTCGTTCGTCATTAGCGGCGCAATCACGTTGATGATCTGAGCCAGGCAGCCCACCCGCACCCGTTCGGCCTGGCGCAACAGCGTATTAATACAGCCGCCCACCAGGAGCGCATCCTCCAGGTTGTAGACCTCCTCGAGCAGCCGGGGGGCGAACTGCCACTTACCGTCACCGCTGCGGGCTCGGTACCACACGTTCCACTCGTCAAACGACAGCCAGAGCCGCTTCTGCGCTTTCCGCAGTCCCCGCACGTAGTCACAGACGGCGATAATCTCAAGGATCTGCCGCTCCATGTGCAGGTTCAAGGCGACGAACCGGCTCGTATCTCCATTGGTCTCGGAAGTGTTGTTGAAGTAGCGGTGGAGCGAAATCGCGTCCACCAAGTCGTAGCACTCCTCCAGGACTTCGCGATCCCAGGTCAGGTACGTCGCCATGAACGGGTTGCTCGATCCGCAGGCGATCAACTGCAGGTTCCGGTCAATCCTCCGCATCTGCCGGGCCGTGTCCGCCGCCTTGCGGCCGTACTCGCGCGCAGGCATGTGACCGATCTGCCAAGGCCCGTCCATCTCGTTACCCAGGCACCAGTACCGAATGTTGTGCGGCTGATCGTAGCCGTGCTGGCGCCGCAACTCGGCCCAGCGGGTGCCTTTGTCCACGTTGCAGTACTCCAGCAACGCCACGGCCTGTTCCGGCGTGCCCCAGCCCAGATTGACCGCTAAGAGCGGCTCCGTGCCGATCAGCCGGCACCACTCGATGAACTCGTTAGTTCCGAACTGGTTTGGTTCGATCGAGTTCCATGCCAGCTCGCGGACGGTCGGGCGCTTGTCTTTGGGGCCGACGCCGTCCAGCCAGTTATATCCGGAGACAAAATTTCCTCCCGGGTAGCGCATGATGGGAACGCCGAGTTCCTTCATTTCGGCGATCACATCCTTGCGGAAGCCCCGCTCGTCAGCCAGCCGGGAGCCCGGTTCGTAGACGCCGCCGTAGATCGCCCGCCCCAGATGCTCGAGAAACGCGCCGAGCAATCGGCGGTCCATGTCCGTGCGCTTGCGTTCCAGATCAATTGCCACACGGGCCGGACCCCGCGTCTGGGCTCGCACCACACGGCCGAAGGCAGACAAGCAGCTCAGTGAAACGCCCATCCACCCCAGTTGTCTGACAAGGTCGCGCCTGCTGACGTGCATAGACATATCCCTCAGGAGGAAATTACTACAGAGAAATGCGGACCGGCACTGCTGTGTGCCGGTCCGCCAACACTGAACAAACGGCCGGAGATCAGTACTCCAGCTTCATGCCGAACTGCACCGACCGGGGCTGGTTGCACTGGGTGCTGACCTGCCCGAAGGCGCCGGAACTCCAGTTGGTGTTCGGCTCGCAGAAGACCGTACGGTTGGTGACGTTGCCAAACTGCACCTCGAATCGGTGCCGGAATCGCTCTCCGATCCTGGTCTCCTTGAACAGGCTGATGTCCTCGGTGGTGGCCGTAGCCAGACCCCGAACCGTACCGTCGGTACGCGGAGCGTTGCCGAAGCGGAGCGGACCCGGATCCGTCCATGCGGAACGATCGAAGAGCCGGTCCTTGTTCGGGTCAAAATTGTCAAAATCGAGCCGCCCCTTGGCGTTGGCAACACGGTCCGGACGCTTCTGGTTGTTGAACAGGAAGGGGGCCAGGTCGTTGGTCATCGTGATGTTCAGCGGCCGGGGGCTTTCGTACCTCAAGATGCCATTGAGCGTCCAGCCCTGGAGCAATTTGCCCGCGAATCCGGTCTTACCCTTCCCGATGGGGATCTCCCAGGTGTAGGCGAACACGAAGGTGTGAGGAACATCGTCAAAGCTGAGTCCCCGCTCTCCGCGTTGTGTGTCAGCCGGATTTTGGATGCCCGTTCCGCCGCGTTGGGCGTTTTCCGCGCCATCGTTGATGAGCTTGGACCAGGTGTAGAACACGCGGAACTGGAACCCATTGGAGAACCGCTTATCGAGCTTCGCCTGGAGCGAATGGTAAATGCTCCAGCCGATCGGAAGGGCGCGGTAGTCCAGGAACTGGTACTGCGGATAGGGACGCAAGGCCTGGGCCACGTTACCGTTGAAGCCGGGGTACGGAGGAGCGATTCCCGCGTCCCGGGCCACCTGGGAGTTAATGTTGGCTGACAGCACGCTCGCACCGTACCGGAGCACATCCGGATGATTCATGTTGGCGGCGGTACCGAGGAAATTCGGATGCTGCGGCAGCCGCGTGCCGCGGTTGGCCACGTAGGAGATGTCGGCCAACGTGTTCTCCGTCACTTGGCGCTGGATGGTGAGAGACCAGTTCTGATACCGCGGCAGCTTCAGCTCGTCGGCAGGAATCGCCTGAATGGTCGTGCCGTTGGCGAACGTCGGATCAATGAACGGCGGCCGCTCGACCAGATTTCTCGGGAATCCGTCGTCGAGGTAGAAGGCCGGCGACAGACCCGCCGTAAGGTTGGGCGCCTGCGGGTTACCCTGGAAGCCGCGAATCGGCTGGGGTCCGGATCCGAAGGGTCTGCTGTTGTAGTAGATTCCGTAACCGCCTCGGATCACGTTTCTGTCTCCGATACGATAGGCAAAGCCGAAGCGCGGTCCGAAGGCGTCCACTGGGATGTCGAAGAAGTGACGCAGCCCTGTACGCCCCGGGCCTTTGCCCGCAAACACCAGAGCGCCAGGCCGCCCGCCCGCTCCGGGATTCGGCGTGGTCGCCGAGAAGTTCGACATGCGGTCGTAGCGCTCGGTCCACGGGTACTGGTAATCAAATCGCAAACCGAGCGTCAGCGTCAGCCGCGGCGTCACCTTGATGTCGTCGTTGATAAACGCCGAGGTCCAGTTTCCGTTGAAAGTGACGAAGTTCGGAATCAGGAAGTTCGCCGTGTGCACTTGCCCGAGCAGGAAGGAAGCGAACGGATCGCCTGTGGCTGCGAGACTGTTCCCGCGGGCATCATAACCGCCGGTACCCAGTCGGTTGAAATTGAAGAACCCGCCCGTTCCATTGGCCCAGCCGCGATAGTTGAACTGGTGGTGCCGGAACTCGTAGCCGACCTTCAGGGTGTGCTTACCTTTCACCCAGGTAAGATCATTCGCGAATTGCCAGCGGTTGATGGCTTCGAAGCCGAACTTCATCCAGCCATTGTGCGTGCCGTACATGGTATAGGGGATGTTGCCGCTAAAGGTGATATTCGGGAACCCGGCGTCGTTGTCGAGAAGGCCGCTCCGCTCCAGGCTACCCCAGAGCTTTGTCGGCCAACCTACACCCGCCGAAATGGGGTTCCCGCCCATGTACCATCGGTCGTAGGCGATGGTCGCGTGGTGGAGCAAATTGTTGGTAATAATCGTGTCGAACTGCTGCGTGGCGTGGTGCGTGGAAATCCGCTGATAAAACCCCGCACCAATGTAATCGTCGTTCCGATGTGATTCCTTCTCCGGATCGAACCGGAACTTACACCCCTGGATCTCGCCGCAGTTGCGGATGGCAGGCCGATAAGGCCAGAAAAACGTGTGGCTGGTGCGGAACCTGGGATTGAAGTGATGATCCACCCGGATCAACGGGGTGCGGAAGTTGGCGATCCAGGTCTGGTCGCCTGCCGGGTTGCCGGCGACATTGAAGGAGAGTCCCGCCCGGTCCGGTTTGGGGATCAGGGGCACGATCTTGGCCGCCACCTGACTCCGCAGCGGGTGGTTGGCTGGAATGATGTTGCCCGGGAACGGATCCCGCACCGGGACGCCGTTCACGGTGCGGGTCGTGCTGGGATCGAAAATCTGTCCCGAATAAACGGGCCTGCCGAGCACGTCCGTGGAAATCTGCCCGCCCAGCAGCGCGCTGAAATCACCCTGGCGGAACGGCTCAATCGGGACAGTGTTGCCAAAGCCGGGCAGCACGCCGGAGCGGAATTTCAGCCAGTCCATGTTGAAGAAGAAAAACGTCTTGTTGTGGCCGTCGTAGACCTTGGGAATGACGACCGGGCCGCCGATGGTAAAGCCGAAAGCGTTGCTCCGCTGCTTGGTGGCCCGCTCGGGAAAGAATCCGCGAGCGTTCAACTTGTCGTTGGCAAAGTATTCATAAAAGCTCCCGTGAAGTTCATTGGTCCCCGACTTGGAGGTGTACTCCACGGTTCCGCCCGTCGTGTGCCCGTATTGAGCCGAATACATGGAGTTGGTCACCTTCATCTCCTGGATGCTCTCGATGGAAGGTGCGCTCTCGTGGCTCTGCTGGTGGCCGGAGGCATAGCCGAAGGCGGCGCCGTCAAAGAAGTTCTCCATCCCGAAGGTCTGGCCTCCGTTCATTCGCGAGGAAAACTGGCTGCCGCGGAACATCGGGTCGCCGTTGGGCTTCATGGGGAAATATCCGGGCTGCAGCAGCAGCATGGCCTCGGCCAGACGGATGTCGGCACCCATGACCACCGGGAGGTTCTTGTAATAGGTCTGGTCCACGGTGTTGGTGACCTCAGGCTGGGCCGTGTTGATCAGCTCGGCCGCCGCCGACACTTCCACCCGCTCGGTCACCGTACCGAGCTCAAGCGTTGCGTCCTGGCGGTAAACCTGACCGCCTGTCAGAGTGATGCCCGAGCGGACGAACGTCTTGAACCCCTGGTGTTCCACAGTCACTGTGTACGTGCCCAGCGTGAGCAGCGGCGTCGTGTAGGCGCCGGCTTCGTTCGTCGTCAGTATGGTCTCAACGCCCGTTCCTTCATTGCGAACGGTGACTTTGGCATTCGGCACCACATTCCCGCTGGGGTCGGTGACGATGCCCGTAATCGTGGCGCGATCGGCTCTCTGAGCCAAGACCGAAACCGCCAAAAGCGCAAGGGCGGCTGCAAGCCGGCCCATCTTCCGCAAGACACTGCACGACATCTTTGGACTAGCCTCCTGGGTGGCCGCAAGCTTCTTCGACTCCGGCCATTGTAAACGCTCACAAAATTTATACCCGTGTAACAGCGGAAAGTCAAGCAAAAAAATTAAGATCTTCACACTAGGAGCTGGGTGCTCCGTGGCCAAGCACGTATCGGTCCTGGAATCATGCACTTAGGGCAATCACAGCCCCGGGCCTTTAGCGCGCCTCCAGCTCGATCCGGCTCACGCTTGCCCGCCGGAAGGTGTAGGAGAGCTCTTCGCCCGCCGAAGCGAAACTTTCCACAGGCACAACGGCCTCCGGGCGCGTCTCGTCATTGTGCTGATAGATACTGGCGCCCGACAGCGTGAAGACTCGCGCGTTCCCCGTCGCGCGGAAGCCCCTCAGGCGGATCCGTGCCGGAACATCCCGGTGCAGGTGCCGGTTGACGGCGAACACAGTGAGGCGGTCGCCCCGTTCATTCAATGCCGCGGTTACGTCGAGATAGGGCACATCGGGGATCTCCGGGATCCGGACGTTGCCCTCCCGGACGTCATACCCCGGACCGCGGGTCTGCGAGGCGACCGGGATGGCGATATCCGCGGTGGAGTACAGCCGAAAGGCGTAGTAAGCCGGCGTGGCGTAGACACGGCTGCGCTTTTTCCAGATCCCCCCGAACTCGATCAGGCCGGTCATGTCGGCGATCGGCACGAAATCGGCTACCCGGATCAAGGTATTGAGAAACCCCGCAGCGCACAGAGCACCTCCGAGGTTGTGAAACCGCGGCACGCGGTCGTCACGGCCCCAAAAGAGCCACTCGGTGAAGGCGATCCGAACCCGATCTCGGTGGGCGGGATGTTCCGCGATCTGCTCTTTCATCTGCCGTAACAGCCGCTCCAGACCGACCGGAAGCGCAAGAGCCGCCTCGGCCACAAAATCCGGCGAGGGGTCGCTGCGGCGCACATTGGCGGTGCCGACGACGAAATGCGTTGCCAGGTACTCAAACGAACCCGCCGGAAGCGCCAAAAGTTGCGCGTTCCACTCGCGAAAACGGTCCGGATCCTGGCCCGTAGCGATGAGCCGCGCCGAGGCGTCGGCGGCGCGCACGACCTCGGCAAACACGCGCGTCCGCTCCGCCACCCGCTCGAGCGTGGGGTAGCCGATCTGGAACGTTCCCCACAGCTCGTTGCCCAGTTCCCAGAGCAGTCCGCCGCGGCGCTCACCCCAGCGCTCGTTCACGTAGCGGACCCACTGGGCTGCCTCTTCCGGAGTGCCGCTACCGAGATTCAGGGCGATCTGCGGTTCGGCCCCGACCAGCCGGCAGAAACGGAGAAACTCGTCCGTGCCGAAATGGTTGTATTCGGGGATGCCCCAGGCCTGGTTGAGCATGGACACGCGCCGGTCCTGCGGGCCGACGCCGTCGCGCCAGTGGTAGCCGGAAGTGAAGTTGCCCCCGAAGCGGACCACGGGCGTGCGCAGGGCACGTGAGAGCTCGATCATTTCGGGCTCCATCCCTTCCACGTGGTCCGCTGGAAAGACAAGGACTTGGTCAACGAGCACCCGCCCTTCATCCCGCACCGCCACGACCAGATCCGCAGGTTCCAGCGGTTCGACCTGCCCGCGTTGGAGTTCGAGCGCAAAGTCGTACCGCTGCCAGCCGGAGCCCTTCAGCGAGATGCCGGCGCGCGCAAACACGGTTGCCGGATCGTTTCGGCGGCGGATGGAGACCTCGATGTTCGCCGGGCCGCTGATGTGGCGCGCCCACAGGCTCCCGGTGTACCGGAGAATCCGGTGGACCGGCAAGTGGACCCGCTGGCGGACCCCGGTTTCTTTGCCCGGAAGTCCCATGATCAGCAGGGAACGCGACGAATTGGCGGCGTCGCCCCAACGGGGCTCGTAGCGCCAGCCCTGGGCGGCGTCCAGCGGCTCCCAGGGAATCGGAAGTCCGATGGCGGAGGCCCGCTCGAGGCCCGGCGTCTCCTCGATCAGTCGCCGGAGGTTTTCCACGCTCCAGAGGCCGTCCTCAAAGCTCGGATTTTCGACCACTTGCGCCCACAGACCCCCGTAGATTGCCCGCCCGATAGGCTCAAGGAACGTTCCGAAAATGGTCCGTGGAATCCGGTAGTCGGCTCGCCGAGTCGCGTCAACTTCGATCAGAGCTTCGGGGCCACCTGTTCGAACGAACGTATCGGCCGCGATCGCGGCCAGTGGCGCCAGCCAGAGCACAAATCTATGCAAGCGTTTTCTCATCTAATCCTCCGCTCCTCAAATCATGCCACGGCTAACCGCTCGGTATAATGGGCCTGTCGGCATGAGGGGGTGGTTGATCCTGGCTTTCTCCGCAGCGGCGCTGCTCAATCCCGCTCCGCCGACCTTTTCGGACGTGACCGCCTCCTCAGGCCTGGACTTTCGCAACCACGCCAGCCTTACTTCCGAGAAGTATCTAATCGAGTCCATGACCGGAGGCGTGGCGCTGTTCGACTATGACGGCGACGGGTTGCTTGATGTCTTGCTGGTCAACGGCGCCGCCCTCGCCGATCCGATGCCTGCCGGCCGGCAGCCGGATAAGTCCGATCCCCGCTACTGGAATCGGCTTTACCGCAATCTCGGCAATTTTCGTTTTACGGACGTCACGGAGCGGGCAGGCGTGCGGGGTCACTCCTACGGCATGGGCGCCGCCGTCGGAGACTACAACAACGACGGCCGGCCGGACCTGTACGTGACCAACTTCGGGCGCAATATCCTTTACCGCAACAACGGCGACGGCACCTTCAGCGACGTCACGGAGCAGGCCGGGGTGGGGGCCGGCGGCTGGTCGGTAGGAGCCGCGTTCCTCGATTACGACAAAGACGGCTACCTGGATTTGTTCGTAGCCCGGTATCTGGACTGGGACTTTTCCAAAAACATTTACTGCGGGGAGCGGAAGCCGGGCTACCGCGCCTACTGCCATCCCGACCAGTTCGAACCCATCACGCACCTGCTTTACCGTAACAACCGCGACGGAACCTTTACGGACGTCTCGCAATCCGCGGGCATCTCCGGCCACCCGGGCAAGGGACTAGGGGTGGCCATCGCGGACTTCGACCGCGACGGTTGGACGGATATTTTCGTCGCCAACGATTCCTACCCCCAGCAGTTGTTCCGCAATAAAGGGGACGGCACGTTCGAAGAGGTGGCCCTGCTGGCGGGCCTTGCCTACGATGAGGACGGCCGCACGTTCGCCGGAATGGGCACAGACTTTGCCGACTACGACAACGACGGCTGGCCCGACGTTTTCGTCAACGCGCTGGCCAATCAGAAGTACGCCCTGTTTCGGAATTCCAAGGGTGTCTTCGAGTACGTTTCCGGTCCGAGCGGCGTGGCAGGGATCACCATGCTGCACTCCGGCTGGGGCGCGCGCTTTCTCGATTACGACAATGACGGCTGGAAGGATCTGCTGGTCGGCCAGGGCCACGTCATGGACAACATCGAGCTGACCCAGCCCAATATTCGGTACCTGGAGCCGCTGCTCCTCATGCGCAACCGGGGCGGCAGGTTTGAAGACGTCTCCCGGCAGAGCGGCCCGCCGTTCCAGGTGCCGTTGGCGGCCCGGGGCATCGGCTTCGGAGACCTTAACAACGACGGCTTCCTCGACCTGGTGGTGAATTGCAATGACCGGCCCGCGCTCGTGCTGCGAAATGAAGGCGGCAACGGCAACCATTGGCTGCTCATCCAGCTGACCGGCACGCGCAGCAACCGCGACGGCATCGGCGCCGAGGTCCGCATCGTGGGCGAGTCGGGGCTGGAGCAGTACGCCGTCGTCACCACCGCCTCGAGTTACCTTTCGGCCAGCGACAAACGCGTGCACTTCGGTCTGGGGAAGGACAGCCGCGTCAGGCTGTTGGAAATCCGCTGGCCGAGCGGCCTCGTGCAGAAACTCGAACAGATTCCCGCGGACCGCGTTCTGACGGTCCGCGAACCCGTCGAGAGCAACGGGCCATGAAACGCTTCCGCCTTGCCTTGTGGGTGACGCTGGCAGTGGCCGGCGCGGGAGCCGTGTGGGGCGCTCTGTCTCAGGGAATGGCGACCGCCTCGCGTACGGCGCGGCCGGCACGGCCCCTTCCGCCGGGACTGAAGCCCCCGGAGGTGCGCTATGAGGATCTGGCTCTGGCGGCCGGACTCACGGCGGTCAACGTCTCCGGGGCCGAGCGCAACAAGTCCTACATCGTCGAGACTACGGGCAACGGCGTCGCCATTGTGGACTACGACAACGACGGACTCCCCGACATTTTTTTGGTGAACGGCGACCGCTTCGAAAAGACGGCGCTCCGTCCGTCGCATCATCTGTACCGGAATCTGGGCGGCCTCAAGTTCGAGGAGGTCACGGCCAAAGCTGGTCTGGTGCACACGGGTTGGGCTCAGGGCGTCTGCGCCGGCGACGTTGACAACGACGGCTGGGTGGATCTGTACGTCACGCACTGGGGCCAGGACGTGCTGTTCCGCAACCAGGGCAACGGCACGTTCCGGGACGAGACCGAAGCGCGCGGGCTGAAGTCGGCGGCGCGCCGGTGGGGTACGGGGTGCTCCTTCTTCGATTACGACCGCGACGGCGACCTGGACCTGTTCGTGGCGCGCTACCTGGAGTTCGACCCTGCCAAGACGCCCCGGCCGGGCGAGAGCGCACACTGTCGCTGGAAGGGATTCCCCGTGCTATGCGGGCCGCGGGGCTTGCCGGGCGAGACCATGTCGCTCTACCGCAACGACGGCCGCGGGCGTTTCACCGACGTCTCGGTCCCGGCTGGCGTGGCCGGCCCGAAGCAGTACTACGGCTTCACAGCCCTGAGCGGAGACTTCGATAACGACGGTTGGCCGGACATGTATGTGGCCTGCGATTCCACCCCGAGTCTTCTTTACCGGAACAAGCGGGACGGCACGTTCGAGGAGATCGGCCTGTACTCCGGCGCCGCCCTGAACGAGGACGGGCAGGAGCAGGCAGGCATGGGAGCGGCGGCCGGCGATTTCGACCGGGACGGCGCCCTGGACATCTTCAAGACAAATTTCTCCAACGATACGCCCAACCTGTATCACAACGCCGGAGATGGGACGTTCACGGAAGTGACCATGGCCGCCGGCCTGGCCGTGAACACGCTGTTTCTGGGATGGGGTGCGGCGTTCCTCGACTTCGACCACGACGGCTGGAAGGATATCTTCGTCGCCAACGGCCACGTCTATCCCGAAGTGGATCAGCTGCCCGTGGGAGAGAACTACAAGCAGCAGCGCCTGCTGTACTGGAACCGGCGCGACGGACAGTTTTATGACATCTCCTCGCAGGCCGGGCCCGGAATCCTGGCGCGCCACTCCTCGCGTGGCATCGCCGTCGGCGATCTGGACAACGACGGCTCACTCGAGATTGTGGTGGTGAACCTGCACGAACGGCCGTCGTTGCTCAAAAACTTCGGTGCGAAAGGCAACTGGCTTTTGGTGCGGGCGCTCGCGCGCGCGGGCCGGGACGCCGTTGGGGCGCGCATCACGGTCGCCACGGCAGACGGGCGCCAGACCGACGAGGTGCGCAGCGGCGGCTATCACATTTCCCAGAGCGATTTCCGCGTTCACTTCGGGCTCGGTCAGGCCTCGGGCGCCACCGTGACAGTGCGCTGGCCGGAGGGCAACACCGAAACTTTCGCCGACATCCCGGCCAACCGAGTGGTGGTGATTCAGGAGGGCAAGGGAGTTCTCGCGCCGCGCGAAACTGACGGCGGAAGCCCGCGAAAGCCCCGGAGCTGACAGCCTAGCGCCCGCCGTTGCGGTACCAGCGCGCGACCACTTCCATGGCGGGCTTGCCCCAGGGCGTCAGCGAGCCGTCTCGAGGACCGCCGTGACCGTCCGAGCCCACCTTCCACCAGTAGACGCCTTGAAACCACGGCTTGTCATAGAAGGCGCTGAGCACCGCTGCGTAGGCCCGCGCCTGCTGTTCCACGGAGATCCTTCGCGGCGTCTCATCCCAAGGCTTCCGGTGAGCATTCTCCAGGCTGGCGAAACCGGCTTCGGTAAAGATCACGGGGCGGCGGTACTTGCGCTGCACGGCCTCCACGCGCCGCACCAGATCGGCTGTGGAAAGATCGTCGGGAAGCGGATAGTACTGATTGAGCCCGATGTAGTCGAGGGCGTCCCAAAAGCGCAGCGTCTCGAACTCCTCGCCCCAGTTGGCGGCGTACACAAGAGGACCACGGTAGATCCGGCGCACGCGGCGGATCAGATCCCTCCACTGCGCCGCGTGGCGCGTCAGCCGCGCCAGCTCCACGCCCACACAGAAAATATCGGCGCGGATCTCCGCCGCAAGCTGCGCATAGTGCTCGATAAAGTTGCGGTACTCGCCGAACCAGGCGGCGCGGTCCTGCTCGGAGGCGAAATCCAGCTCGCCGGGGAAGCTGCGCCGCACCCACAGCTGCGGCTTGAGCATGACCTTCAGGCCGGCGGCGTGGGCCACGGCCGCCATCCGGCGGATTGACTCGTCGCGCTCCATGCCGCGGCGTCCGATCATGCGGATCCGGGGCTCGTCGCGCCGTGCGAAGCCGTAAGGGACCAGCGCGATGGCGTTGATCCCGTAGCCGGGGAAACTGCGCAGCATCTGCTCGGCACGAGGAGACGAATAGGCGTCGGGCCACTCCGCGGTGAAATTCACGCCGCGCTGGAAGAAGACTCGGGATGGCAGCGCCTCGGTGTCGGCCAGCAGCAATAGCCAGCCTGCAATGAACAGAACGGCTCCGGCGGCCAACCAGCGCATCGCGCAACCCTCAATAGGGACTGACGGCCTGCAACTCCGGTTCCGCCGCACGGTTCAGAATTTTGTCCACTTCCCGTTTGAGGGGACCGACGGCGCGGGCATAGATCATCTTATAGGCCGTACAGAAGTAATCGAGATCCTCGAAGCGCCGGCGAGGGCCGTGGCGGAACTTGGGGCATCCGCCGTGGCAGACGGACTGGTAGTCGCAGACTTCGCATTCCGGGTGCGGAATGGTTTTCTTCGCCGCAAACCGGTACCGCTGCTGGCGGCGCGCGATCTCCGCCCAGGAGTCGGTCAGTATGTTACCCAGCTTCCAGCCGCTTTCGACGAAAAAGTCGCAAGGATAGACGTCGCCGTTGTATTCGACGACGACGTAGCTGTCGCAGGTCTCGTGCAGGGTGCAACTTCCAGGTTTGTAACCCGCCAGGGCCTCCGCTATGTTGTCAAAAAACCGGATCCGCACCTTGCGGCGCTCGGGCCACCACAGATCGAACGTCTCGCAGAGAAAGCGGCCGTACTGCTCCGGGGTGATGGTGAACGGCAAGGGGCGGCCGTCTTGGTCAAACTCCGCCAGCGGGATGTACTGGATGTGCTGGACGCCGAGGTTGCGGAAAAAACGGTAAAGCTCCCGCGGCTTTTCCACGTTGGCCTGGCTCAGCACGCACAGCACGTTGAACTCGACGCGGTTGCGCTGGAGCGCCTCGATTCCCTGGATGACCTGCTTCCATGTGCCCCGACCCGCCTTGTTGTAACGGTATAGATCGTGAACCTCCTCGGGACCGTCGAGCGAGATTCCCACCAGCCAGTTGTAGTCGCGGAAGAGTTTACACCAGGCGTCGTCCACCAGCATTCCGTTGGTCTGGATCGCGTTGCTCACGCTTTGCCCGTTGCGGCCGTAGTGCTGCTGGTACTCGATCAGCTTCTCGAAAAAGGAGAGGCCGGCGAGCGTGGGTTCGCCGCCCTGAAAAGCGAACACGCTTGCGGGATAGGAATAAAACAAGTAGCCGTCCACAAGCCGCTCCAGTGTGTCCAGCGTCATCTTCCGTCCCGGCAGCGACTTGTAGGGATCGGCTTCGCGGTCCAGGTAAAAACAGTACGCACAGTCGAGGTTGCAGACGGCGGAGACGGGCTTGATCAGCAGCGAGCTGATGCGCGGGGCGGCTCCCGAATTCGTTCCCAGGATCGGAAACACCGCCCCATCTCCCATGCCGCCAGTGTAAGACAAGGAGGGGCGGAAGTGCACACGGCTCACCGCTTGCTATGTTGGAAGGCATGGGCGCGGACAATCCGTTCCTGGATCCGGTGCGGTTCCCACGGCGCGCGCCCCCGTGCACCATGGTGATCTTCGGGGCCACCGGGGACCTGACGCGCCGCAAGCTGCTTCCCGCCCTTTACCGCTTGGCGGCCGGCCGCAGCCTTCCTCCCGGGTTTGCGATTCTGGGCGTCTCGCGCCGCCCGCTGAGCGACGATCAGTTCCGGGAATTCTCGCGCAATGCCGTCTCAGAGTTTCTGGAGGACGGTCCATGGTCGGAGGAGACGTGGAGGGAATTCGCGCGCGCATTGTTTTATTTGCCCGGTGATGTCGGCGACCCGAGCGCCTTCGAGCGTCTGGCCGCAAGGCTTGGCGAGCTCGCCGCAACCCGCGCGACTGCCGGCAACGTGCTGTTCTATCTGGCCACGCAGCCGGCACATTACGAGCCGGCCGCTTTGGGAATCGCCGCAGCGGGACTCAACCGGGGAAGCGGCTTCCGCAGGCTCGTCGTCGAAAAACCCTTCGGGTGGGATTTGGACAGTGCACGGCGCCTTAACGCCACGCTCAGGCAGGTCTTCTCCGAAGAGGCGATTTACCGCATTGACCATTACCTGGGCAAAGAGACGGTCCAGAATATCCTGGCCTTCCGCTTCGCCAACGGCATCTTCGAGCCGCTGTGGAACCGCCGCTACGTCAACCACGTGCAGATCACCGCAGCGGAGGCTGCGGGCGTGGAAGGACGCGGCGCGTACTACCAGCAGGCGGGTGCCCTCAGGGACATGGTGCAGAATCACCTGCTGCAAGTGATGGCCACGATCGCCATGGAACCCCCTGCGGCCTTCGAGCCCGAGGCCGTGCGCGACGAACGCGCCAAACTGCTCCGCTCGATCCGCATCTGGAAACCCGAGGAAGTCGCTGCCAACGCCGTGGCGGGGCAGTACGGTCCCGCACAGATCGGCGGTGAGAAAGTCCCGGGTTTCCGCCAGGAGCCGGGCGTGGACCCGGAGTCACCCACGGAGACTTACGCCGCGCTCACGCTTTTCGTGGACAACTGGCGGTGGGCGGGCGTGCCCTTTTACCTGCGGACCGGCAAGCGGCTGCCCAAGCGCGTGACCGATGTCGCCGTCCAGTTCCACAGTGCGCCGCTGGCTCTGTTCGAAGACGGCGGCCAATCGGGCACCCTGCCGAGCCTGCTGATCCTGCGGATTCAACCCGACGAAGGGATTTCGCTGCGATTCCTCTCCAAGCAGCCTGGAAGCGGGATGAGGCTGCGGCCGGTCTCCATGGATTTCCACTACGGGACGAGCTTCGGCATCCGCCTGCCCTCGGCCTATGAAACTCTGTTGCTCGATGCACTGGCCGGAGACAACACGCTGTTCATCCGTCAGGACATGGTGGAGGCCGGCTGGGCGGTGGTCGAACCCGTGCTTCAGCATTGGGCGCAGTGCCGGTTCGACTTTCCCAACTACCTGGCAGGCTCGTGGGGACCGCCGGAAGCCGATCAGATGCTGGCACGACGCGGACACGCCTGGAGGAGGCCTTGATGGCGGTGCGTTCCGAACAGGTTCTGAGGGATCTGGAGCGTCTCTGGGAAGAGCTGGCACGCCACGGAGCCGGGCAGCCCGGCGTGCTGCGGGCGTGCGCCCTCACGCTGATTGTGGTATGCGACACCTCAGACGATGCCGGCAACATCGGCGCCACACTGGCGGAACTCATGGAGCGGCATCCCGCCCGCGCGGTGCTCCTGCGCGCCGGTGAAGAGGTGGCGGAACCGGAAGCCCGCGTGTTCGCCCACTGTTGGCTTCCGCGCGACGGCCGGTCGGAAATCTGCTCCGAGCAAATCGAGATCACGGCAAACCGCGCCCGGCTCGGCGAAATCGTTCCCGTACTGGTCGCCCTTGCAGCTCCGGATCTGCCCGCGGTCGTCTGGTGGCGCAGCTTGCCGTTGTTTCTGGGCCCCGATCGCGACCGCTTCACTGCGCTGCGACCGAGGATGATTCTGGACAGTGGGCGCACCGGGAACCTTGAAGCCCTGTTCGAGTCAATGGCGGCACTGCTCGCCGGCGGGCATGCAGTCGGGGATCTGGCATGGGCCCGCCTGACGCCTCTGCGGGAGGCGCTGGCCCAGGCTTACGAGTGCGCCCGCCCGAGGCTTCCGCTTGCGCAAATCCAAGGGGCGGCCGTCAGCTTTGCGGATCCGGCTGACATGGCCGGTGCCTGTTACGTCGCCGCCTGGATCGCCGAAACGCTGGGTTGGAACATCGGAGACGGGCATCTCCGGATCGAAGCCCGTGGACAAACGCAGGCAGGCCATCGGATGGCCGTTCGCCTGGAAGGGCGACCTTGCTCGATTACGGTGGAATGGCGGACCGACTCCACCTTGGAAACCCGTATCGGCGAGGCGGTAAGCCGTACCTCCTTTCCGCCGCCGTCCGAGGCGGATCTGCTGGCGGAGGAGCTGTCGCTGGGGGCGCGCGATCGCGTGTACCGCCGGTGTCTCTCGCGTGCCGCTAAAGCAACGCGCGCGCTCGGCTGACCCGTGGGGTTCATCTGGCATGCATATCCTTCGCCTCGTGCCGCCGGGGAAGCTTGCGCCGCGCATGTCAGCAGCCTGCTGGATCGCGCGTTGCTGGAACGTGAGTATGCCACGCTGGCCGTCTCCGGCGGCGCAACAGCCCGCCTTCTGTTCGAGCCCCTGGCACGCACCGGCCTCCCCTGGCCGCGCGTCCATCTGTTTTGGGTGGACGAACGTATGGTTCCCCCGTCCGATCCTCAAAGCAATTTCCTGCTCGCCGAAGAACGGCTGATTGCTCCGGCCGGGATTCCGGCGGAAAACGTGCACCGCATCCACGGAGAACTATCCCCCGAGGCGGCCGCCCGGCGCTACGAGCAGGAGGTCCGCAGCTTCTTCGGCCTTGCCGCGGGCGAGCTGCCGCGCTTTGATGTGATTCATTGCGGGCTGGGAGCGGACGGGCACATCGCGAGCTTGTTCCCCCACAGCCCGCTGCTGGACGAGCGGACGCGCATCGCCGCGGCTGCCTGCCCGCCGTCCGGCGGCCCCTGGCGCGTCACCTTGCTTGCCGGCCCGTTGCAAGCCGCAGGAGAGGTCGTGTTTCTGGTCACGGGAGCGGACAAAGCCGAGGCGGTCCGCGCCGCCGTCGAGGAGCCCCGGAATCCGGAACAATACCCAGCTCACTTGCTTCGCCACAGCCGGGTGACATGGTTCCTGGATGAAGGTTCGGCTCGATTGCTGGCGCCATGAGCATCACGCGACGTGCCCTGCTGGGGATCGGGCCCGCTGGATGGATCGGGGCCCAAACCGCCGTGACCCGCGTCCTGTTCGGCGGAGACGTGATGCTGGCCCGTCATATCGGCAAGACGGCCCGGCTCCGGGGGGATCCCGCCTGGCCGTTCCGCAACATCGCCGGGTTCCTCGAGGCTGCCGATATCGCCTTCGTCAACCTCGAGTCACCGTTTACAGACCGCGGGCGGCCGTCGGAACGCGGCATGATCTTTCGGGCCGCTCCTGAGATGGCGGAGGGACTGCGGCTTGCGGGCGTGGATGTCGTCTCCACAGCAAACAACCACGCCCGGGATTGCGGCAGCTACGGCGTCGAGTTCACACTCCGCTGGCTGGCCCGCAACGGCATCTACGCGGCGGGCACGGGGCTCACGCCTGAAGCGGCGCGGGAGGGCGTCGTCGTGGTCCGCAACGGCGTTCGCTTCGGCTTTCTGGCCTACACGTACGATCAGTCAAACGGCAACCACGCGGCGCCGGATCCACGCGTCAACCTGATGGACGCGGAGAGGATGCGCGAAGACGTGGCCCGGCTCAGCAGGCGCGCCGACGCCGTCATCGTTTCCATGCACGCCGGCGACGAGTACCGGAGGAATCCCAACCGCCAGCAGGCAGAGTTCGCCCGCGCCGCCCTGGAAGCCGGCGCCGCCGTCGTCGTGGGCCACCATCCTCATGTCATTCAACCGGTGGAGCGGCATCGCGGCGGGGTGATTTTTTACTCGCTCGGCAATCTCGTGTTCGATCAGTTTCACCGCCGGGACACTCAGGAGGGCCTGCTGGCTGAAGTAATCTTCTGCGGGGCGGCGATTCAGGAGGTCATGCTGCACCGGGTCGTCATCGCCTCGGGCGCCCCTCACTTGGCGTCCCGCCAGTTGGGGCCGATACCGGTCTCCACAACGAGCGGCACCTCCAGCCGGTAGACGTTCTCCATTTCGCGCCGCACCATCGCCGCGGCTTCCTGCACCTCCTCGGGCGGTGATTCAAACAGAAGTTCGTCATGGACCTGAAGGAGCATGGCGGTGCGCCAGCGGCGCGCCTCGAGTTCCCGGTCAATCCGGATCATGGCGAGCTTGATCAGATCCGCCGCCGTGCCCTGCAACGGCGTGTTGATCGCCGTGCGCTCGGCAAAACCGCGCGCGTTCGGATTGGAGCTGTTGATATCCGGTATAGGGCGCCGGCGGCCGAAAAGCGTCCGTGTCTCGCCGGTGCGGCGCACGGCGGCGATCGTTTCCTCAATGAACTGTTTGACCCCGGCGTAACGGGCGAAGTAGTTGCGGATATAGGTTTCCGCTTCCTCGCGGGAAATGCCGAGCTGCGCGGAAAGTCCGTATGCGCTCAACCCGTAGATGATGCCGAAGTTCACGGCTTTCGCGTTACGGCGTAGTTCCGGCGTCACCATCAACGGCGGTACCCCGAAAACCTCCGCCGCCGTGCGCGTGTGAATATCTTCGCCCTTGCGAAACGCTTCGAGCAGGACGGGATCGCGGGACATGTGCGCCAGCAGGCGCAGCTCGATCTGGGAGTAATCCGCCACCAGCAGGCGCCATCCCTCGCGAGGCACGAAAGCAGCCCGGATCTCGCGTCCCAGTTCCGTGCGAATGGGTATGTTCTGCAGGTTCGGATTCGAGCTGGACAGCCGCCCCGTGGCGGCACCGGTCTGATTGAAGGACGTATGGAGCCGGCCGGTTCTTGGGTTGATCAGCTGGGGCAGAGCGTCCACGTACGTTCCCTTGAGTTTGGCCAGCTGGCGGTATTCCAGCACCTTGGCCGCAATCGGATGTTCGGCCGCAAGCTCTTCCAGCACGTCCGCGGCCGTGGAGATGGTTTTTCCTCTGCCGTATCGGACCGGCGCGGGCAGTTTCAGTTCCTCAAAGAGTACCTTTCCCAGTTGCTGGGGCGAATTGATGTTGAACGGCCGTCCCGCCATCTGCTGGATCTCGGCCGAGAGCCGCTGAATTTCGGTGTCCAGACGCCGCGAAAGCGCCTCGAGCGCCGCAGGATCGATGCGGATCCCCGTACGCTCCATACGGGCCAGCACGGGCACCAGGGGCAGGTCAATTTCTTCATAAAGCTTCCGCAAGCCCCGTGCGTCCACTTCCGGCCCGAGCAGTCGAGCCAGCTCGAGCACGCATTCGGCGCGTTCTTCGACCGACCCGCTCAGCTTCCGGTCTAACCGCCGCTCGGCAAGCGGCTCCAGAGCGCATCCCGACGGATCCGCATCGAGCAGGAAGGCGTAGAGCATCACGTCCTCGTTGAACCCGCGCGGCTCGACGCCGCACTCAGCGAGCGTCAGCAGCATCGTTTTCAAATCGTGGGTGATTTTGGGACGGGACCCGTCTTCGAGCAGCGGCCGCAGCCGGTCAAGCAGTCCCAAGCTGAACGAGCGTGCCTCCCCCGGACGCCATGCCACTGCCGCCATACCGAGAGCGAGCTCGCCTTCCCCTCTGGCCTGAAGGGCCACGGCCACGGGGGATTCCGGGGGAATCGCGGCGAGATAGGCGTCAACTTCGGCCGCCGTCTCCAGGCGCCGGTAATCCCGCTCCACGCGCTGCTCCGGCTCGAGCTCCCGGAGCAAACTGTAGAACTCCAGTTCTTTGTAAAGCTGCCGGAGCGCGGCCGGATCGGGTTGTTGCGCCCGCAAGGCATCGAGCTCGAAGGGCACCGGGGCGGTCGTGTCAATGGTGGCCAGACGCTTGCTGAGCAGAATTTGATCGCGATGGTTCAAGAGGCTTTCCCGGTAGGTCTTGCGCTCGACTTCTTCGGCGTGCTCGAGGGCGTTTTCCACGGACCCGAACCGCGCGATCAGCTCGCGGGCCCCCTTGTCCCCGATGCCCGGCGCACCCGGGATGTTGTCGATCGCGTCGCCCTTGAGAGCCAGAAAATCGGGCACCTGCCACGGCTTGACGCCGAGAAAGGCCTCGACCTTGCCAGCGTCGTACCACTCATCTTCCTTGACCGGGTTCACCATGACGGTGTGCTCATCCACCAGCTGCAACATGTCCTTGTCGCTCGAGACGATGACGACATCCAGACCCGCTTCGACTGCGCGGCGGGCGATGGCGCCCACCACGTCGTCGGCTTCAAAGCCGGGGTATTCCAGCACCGGGACGCGCAGGGCTTCCAGTAGCCGGCGAACGTAGGGAATCTGGTCGGCCAGATCCGGAGGCATTTCGGCGCGGGTGGCCTTGTAGGCGGCATAAGCCTGCTCGCGGAACGTAGGCCCCGCGCTCTCAAACACGGCGGCCACGTACTCAGGCCGGTGCGCGGCCAGCAGCTTGCGGAGCATGTTGTGGAAGATGTAGACCGCTTCGGTGCTCAGACCCTTGCTGGTGCGCATCGGAGGCGCTCCGCTGCGCGCGCGGGCGTGATAGGCGCGAAAGATGAAGCCGAAAGCATCAATCAAAAACAGGCGCGGTCGCTCCATGCTCAACCAATCATAGCCTACGCGGCCGTATTGCCACGTCTCGGGGCAGAGTGTTGTATTCCTGCAACACCCCTAGCGAGACAACCAACTGATAAGAAGAGAGATCGCGGTTGGACGTTGGATTGCACGCACGCCTGCTCAAATGACTTCCTCCGTTCTGCGCTTCGAGACGACGATTCGCAGGCCGGTTGCCACCTCCGGGATCGGGCTGCACAGCGGAGCGCCGGTCAGCCTCCGCCTGCTGCCGGCTCCCGCAGGGAGCGGGATCGTATTCGTCCGAACCGATCTCGACGGGTTCCGGATTCCAGCCGACTGGCGGCATGTGGCGCGCGTCAGCTACGCGACGAGCTTGATGAGACAAGGCGTGTTGATCTCCACGACGGAACACCTGCTGAGCGTGCTCTACAGCATGGGCGTGGACAACGCCTTCGTCGAGATTGACAACCTCGAAGTGCCCATTCTGGACGGGAGCGGTCTGCCGTTCGTGAAGATGCTGGAGGAGGCGGGCATTGCACCGCTGCGCCGCCGGAGGAAATACCTCCGCATCCGCCGTCCGGTAACGTTGGAGGACCACGGCAGGCGCATCTCCATTCTGCCGGCGGACAGTTTCCGGCTGACCTGCGACGTGTTCTTCGACCACCCTATGGTCGGGCGTCAGGTGCTGGAGTTCGAGGTGACACCGCTGCGCTATGCGTCCGAGATTGCCCCGGCGCGCACGTTCGGGTTCGCTCACGAACTGGACCGCCTGCGCGACATGGGTTTGATCCGCGGCGCCTCGCTCGACAACGCCGTCTGTTTCGACCACCGGGGCGTGATGAACCCGGGCGGGCTGCGCTTTCCCGACGAGTGCTGCCGCCACAAGGCCCTGGATTTGATCGGGGACCTGGCGCTGATCCGGCAGCCGCTTTTGGGCCACGTCGTCGCAGAGCGAGCGGGCCACGCCATGCATGTGGCGCTGGTCCGGCGGATTATGTCCGATCCGACTCTGCATGAGTTCGTCTCCTTCGATGCGCTGGCCTCGCGCGTGGCGCATGCTTTGGTAACGTAGGTTCCAGGACGCGGACCTGCTTGAATCCTGCGAACCTGCTCTCTGCGGCCCGTCTGGCCATGACGCCTCCGGTAGTGGCCTCGATCGTCGCCGGAAACTACCGCCAAGCTCTCTTACTGCTGGCGGTGGCCGGAGCCACGGACGGCGCCGACGGCTTGCTGGCCCGGCGGTACGGCTGGCAGACGCGCCTGGGAGCGTACCTGGATCCGATCGCCGACAAGGTGCTGCTGGCTGCCGTGTATCTGGCTCTCGGTTTCGCGGAGCTGCTGCCGTGGTGGCTGGTGACTGCGGTCTTCACACGGGATCTGGCCATTCTGTGCGTGGCAGCCGCCATTCTGCTGTGGACCGACTTTCGCAATTTCCGTCCGTCGCGTTGGGGCAAGCTTTCCACCACGTTTCAGATTCTGACCGCCCTTGCCGCCCTGGCGGCTCCCGCCCTTGACTCGCGCCTGTTGGCCGCCGCCAAGCGCTTGCTGATCCCCGCCGCCGGAACTTGCACGGTTTGGAGCGGACTGCACTACGCCTGGCAGATCCGGCGGGCGCTCTCGGCCGGCGCCTCGCGCCGTTGACGCCGCAAACGGCCGGGGGTAGTCTTAGAGAGTGGGAGCAGCCATGACACGCTACCTGCCTTCCCGCCGTTACTTCTGGGCCGGACTCGCCACGTGGGTCCTGGCGGCGCTTTCCGGATGGGTGGCGATGGACTGGGCCCCGGCTGCGGCAGCGTTCGTGTTTTTCCTGCTCAGCTCGGCGGTTCTGGTATTGTTGGCGCTGCGCCCTCCCATCGAGATCCACGACACGCACCTGCTGGTCGGCAGTCGGGCCATCCCGTGGTCCGACATTCGCCGCGTGGACCGCACCGGCTGGCTCTCACCTCTGATTGTCCACCTGACTCTGTTTGACGACTCGCGCGTCACGCTCGTGTATCCGGGCGACCTGGATTCCGCACACAGCCTGCTTCGCCAGCTCCGGCGCCATGCGCGCGAGGCGTTGATTGACGGCGTGCCGCACCGGCAGTTCTGGGGCGAGGCTTTGTCGGCTCCGGCGGACCGCCGCCGGCTGCCGTCGCCCCGCTACCGGTTGCTGCGCCCGGAGGACGAGGAGGAAGTGGAGCGTCTCTACCAGCGCCTCCGAGCGGTCCGGCGGCTGGACGCCGACGAGCTCGACGACGAGAAGTAGTCCTTGCGCCGCCGCATCCTTCAGGCCGCGGGAGTTAGCGCCTTCATCGTGGCGGCGGGCGCGCTGACGCACGGCTGGTGGCTGGCGGCGCTGGGTGGTTTTCTGGTGCAGGCAGATCCCCCGGGACGCGCAGAACTGGCCGTCGTGCTGGCCGGGGACTGGTGGGGGAACCGGATTTTGAAGGCCGGCGAACTGGTGCGCCGGGGCTACGTGCCCCGCGCGCTGGTGAGCGGCCCGGACGGCGCTTACGGCTATCATGAATGCGACCTGGCCATCCCGTTCGCCGTGCGCCGGGGCTTTCCGGAGCATTGGTTTGTGCATCTTCATCACCGCGGCTACTCCACCCGCGAGGAGGCTCAGGCCGTCCTCCCGGAACTCCGCCGGCGAGGGATCCGCTCCGTGCTGATTGTGACAAGCGACTATCACACGCGCCGGGCAGGGGCCATTTACCGCTCGCTCGCTCCCGACCTGCAGATCCGTGTCGTCGCAGCTCCCGACGCGTTCTTCCGCGCGGACACCTGGTGGCAAACGCGACAGGGACGCAAGCAGTGGTTTTACGAAGCGCTCAAGACGGCGGCCGGATGGTTCGGCTTCTGAAGGGATGAAAGAACACCTGCGCACTCTGTGGCCCTACCTGTGGCGCTACCGTCACGGCCTGCTGGTGGGACTGGGGTTTTTGGTGCTGAAAGACCTCACCGCCGCCATCCAGCCCTGGCTGATCGGCCGCGGAGTGGATGCAATCACCGGCGGCTTCCGCCTCGGCGTACTGTTGCAGTTCGCCGGCGCGCTGGTCGGACTGTCAGCCATCAAGGGCGTTTTTCAATACTTCATGCGGGTCATCATCATCGGCATCTCCCGGGACATTGAATACGACCTGCGCAACGACCTGTTCGCTTCCCTGGTCCGGCTGTCACCGGATTACTACCGCCGGATGCGCACCGGAGACATCATGGCCCGGGCCACCAACGACCTCAACGCCGTGCGCATGATGCTCGGCCCGGGCATCATGTACTGGACCGAGACGAGCTTGACCGCCGTATTCGTCATCAGCGTGATGCTTTGGGTGGACTGGCCGCTAACGCTGGCGGCGCTGTTGCCGGCCCCGCTGGTGAGCCTGTCGGTCTCTTATTTCGGCCGCCGCATTCACCACCGCTTCGAGCGCATACAGAAGATGTTCTCCGACATCAGCAGCCGCGTTCAGGAGAACGTCGCCGGTGTGCGGGTGATCCGGGCCTACGTGCAGGAGGAATCGGAACTGCGCCGTTTCGAGCTGCTGAACCGGGCCTACATCAAGGAGAACCTGCGGCTGGCGCGGCTGTCGGGGATGTTCATGCCTGTGCTCCAGACGCTGGTGGGGGTGATGCTGCTGATTGTGTTGTGGGTCGGCGGGGCGCGGCTGCTCGAAGGGCGCATCACGCTCGGCCACTTCGTGATGTTCAACACCTACATGGCCATGCTGGTGTGGCCGATGATCGCCTTCGGCTGGGTTGTGAACCTGATGCAGCGCGGCACCGCGTCCCTGAAGCGCATCAACGAGATTCTGCGAGAGCAGCCGACGATCACCGCACCCGCCCAGCCGCGCCCCGTGCCCAAGCCGCTGCGCGGCGAGATCCAATTCCGCGACGTGGTGGTGGCCTACAACGGCCGCCGGGCTTTGGACGGCGTGACGCTGCGGATCCCCGCGGGCGCGACGGTGGCCATCGTGGGGCACACCGGAAGCGGGAAAACCACGCTCGTGCAGCTCATTCCCCGGCTGCTCGACCCGGATGCCGGCTGCGTCCTCGTGGATGGAGTGGACGCGCGCGAGTTTTCGCCGGAGGAGTTGCGGCGCCAGATCGGCTTCGTGCCGCAGGAGACGTTTCTGTTCAGCGCGACGCTGGCCGAGAACATCGCCTTCGGCGTCCCGGCGGCCTCCGAGGAGGAGATCCGGCGCGCCGCGGAAGTGGCCGGTTTGGACCCGGACGTAGCCGGCTTCCCCAACGGATACGACACGCTGGTCGGCGAACGGGGCATCACGCTCTCCGGGGGCCAGAAGCAGCGTACGGCCATTGCGCGGGCCATCCTGCGTAATCCGCGGATCCTGATTCTGGACGACGCACTCTCCAGCGTGGACACGGAGACCGAGGCTCGCATCCTGAGCCGTTTGGCCGGTCTGATGCGCGAACGCACGACGATCCTGATCTCTCACCGGGTCTCGACGGTGCGCAACGCCGACCGCATCTTCGTGATCGAAAACGGGCGTCTGGCCGAGGAGGGAACGCACGCCGAACTGCTGGCCTTGGGAGGCTACTACGCCGATCTCTACCAGCGACAGTTGCTCGAAGAGGAACTCGAAGCGATCTGACCCTCTGTGATAAGATCCGTAGCGCTATGACTGCTACCGTTTCGCGCCGCACCTTTCTGGCGGCACCCGGGGTTGCCGCATTCGGCCCGCTCCTGCGGACGGCTGCCGCGGCTGAGGACATCAAGCTCGGGGTGGCCACCTACTCGCTGCGCAAATTCCCGCGCGCGAGAGCGATCGAGATGCTGCGGGAGCTGGGAGTGCGCTACGTCAGCATCAAGTCCTTTCACCTGCCGTACGAACTGCCGCCCGCGGAACTTGAGGCCGGAGCCAGAGAGTTCCGCGAGGCGGGCCTTGTCATCCTGAGCGGCGGCAATATCGAGCTGAAAAACCCCGCCGAACTGCGACGGATGTTCGAATACGCCAAGGCCTGCGGCATGCCGATGATGGTGTGCGCGCCTTCGCACGAAACCCTCCCGGAAGTGGAGAAGCTGGTGCGGGAGTTCGACATCC
Organism: Acidobacteriota bacterium; assembly: GCA_037446115.1. GTDB lineage: Bacteria > Acidobacteriota > Terriglobia > Bryobacterales > Bryobacteraceae > JANWXD01. Next base: position 95,120 of record JBBIJF010000006.1, read on the forward strand.
GGGCGGCGATCCACAACCACGGTCCCGAAGACAAGCATTTCCCGACGCCGCGGAGTGTGCTGGAGGCGGTGCGGAACATGGATCCGCGCATGGGATTGTGCATAGACATCGGCCACACGGCCCGCACGGGCGCCGATATTCTGGAATCCATCCGGGAAGCGGGCCCGCGCCTGTTCGACATCCACGCCAAGGACCTCCGTGACACGTCGGCCCGGGCGAGCCAGGTGGCGGTGGGCGACGGCGTGCTGCCGATTGTCGAAATGTTCAAAGTCCTGAGGCAGATGAACTATCAGGGCGGGGTGATGCTCGAATACGAGATCCACCCCGACAATCCCTTGCCGGGCATGCACCGTTCGATCGGCTACATGCGAGGCGTGCTCGCAGCCTTACGCAGCTGAGGGAGTCACGGCCCCGGCCGCAGCCCGGGCATGGTAGGAACTGCGGACGAGCGGGCCGGACTCGACGTGGCGGAATCCCATCTGACGGCCCGCGCGGGCCAGCTCGGCAAACTCCTCCGGGGGCACAAACCGGATGACGGGCAGGTGGCGGGGCGAGGGCCGCAAGTACTGGCCGATGGTCAGGATGTCCACGCCGGAGCTGCGCAGATCGCGCATCACCGCCAACACTTCTTCGAGGGTTTCTCCCAGCCCCACCATCAAGCCTGACTTGGTGGGAATGTCCGGGCGGCGGCATTTAGAGTAAGCCAGCAGATCGAGAGACCGCTCGTAGCGCGCACCCAGCCGTACCTGCCGGTAAAGACGCGGCACGGTTTCAATGTTGTGATTAAGCACGTCGGGGGAGGCGCCGAGTACGATATCCATGGCGTCGTGAGAACCCTGGAAGTCCGGGATGAGCACCTCCACCTGACAGCCCGGGACGTGCGCGCGGATGGCCCGAATGGTGAGTGCGAACAACTCCGCGCCGCCGTCCTTGCGGTCGTCGCGGTTCACGCTTGTGATGACCGCATAGCGGAGCCCGAGGGCGGCGACTGCCTGAGCGACGCGGCGGGGTTCGTCGTAGTCCACAGGCAGAGGCGCACCTTTGCGCACGGCGCAAAAACCGCAGCGCCGCGTACACACATTACCCAGGATCATGAACGTAGCCGTGCGCTGGTTCCAGCAATCGCCCACATTCGGGCAGGCGGCGCTCTCACACACCGTATGGAGCCGCAGGCGTTCCACGAGGGCCTTCAGCTCGCGATAGTTTTCTCCGGCCGGCGCCGGTGCGCGCAACCAGGCGGGGCGTGTCCCGGCGGGTTGAATCCTGACCAGCACTAGTCCGATTCTAGCGCTCTCAGCCGTTCCTCCACCGCCTGCCGGTAGGTTTCGTCTGTGATCGAAGCCAGGTTGATCCGCACATTGGCGACGGCTCCCGTGACGGCGGCGGAGGCCAGAGCCCGTGCCGTTTCGATGTCGGAGGAAAACTTCGGCGAAACCTGCTGCGCCAGCTCCCCCAGACGGCGCTTGAGAGCCGCGGCACGTTCCGCCACCTCCAGAGGGACGGCGGCCGCCTGGCGGAGAGCTTCTTGAACAAAGGGCCCGCGCTCTTCTTTGGGTCTTCTGTAGGCGGCAAGCACGGCTTCATAGGCACGGGCGTCGCGCCGTACCGCGGAGGAGAACAACAGCCGGTCCTGTGTGTACTGCTCCTCGGAGGCCTTCGCGAGGCCGGCGACCATCGCGCCAAGCGCGGCAGCCATTGCGCCCGCAGCCGCAGCCGCGCTACCGCCTCCCGGGGTTGCCGACGGAGCCGCCAGCGCCTCCAGAAACTCGTCCAGACCGGCAAACTCCATGGCAGCGGCCAGGCGGTTTTCGAGCACCGCGCCGGAAGAGAAGTTTTCGCAGCGCAAGTAGAATTCGGCGGCCATCTCCACGGCTTTTCGCGGGATGAGCCCCACGATCTCGCTACCGACGATGTTGACGCCGTAGCGGGCGGCCTCGGTGCGAACCGCCTCGAAGACGCGGTGAACCGGCGTCTGTTCGAAGTCCGTCAGGTTCATGGAAACCTGAGCGAGATTACGCGAGGCCAGCGGGACGCCCATGGCCTTGACGTAGCGAAAGCCGCCCGAAGAGAAGCGGATGGCGCGGGCGATCTTTTTGGCGATCTCGACGTCCGCGGTGCCGAGGTTGATGTTGTAAGCGATCAGGAACTTCCTGGCGCCGATTACGGTGGCACCGGCCGTCGGATGCAGGCGCGGCTCGCCGAGATCCGGCGCCCGGTCCGGGTTTGTCTCTATCTCCTCGCGGAGCCCTTCAAATTGACCGCGGCGGATGTTTTCCAGATTCACACGCTCGGGCCGGCGGGCGGCGGCCTCGTAAAAGTACACCGGCACTCGGAGCCGTTGCCAGACTGCCTCGCCGAGCCGTTCGGCCAGCCGCACGCAGTCCTGCAGGGTCACGCCTTCGATGGGAACGAAAGGCACGACGTCGGCGGCGCCGATGCGCGGATGGACGCCCTCATGGCGGTTCAAATCAATCAGAGCCACGGCCCGCTCCACACCGCGGAAGGCGGCTTCCAGAACAGCTTCGGGCGGACCGGCGAAGGTGAGCACGGAGCGGTTGTGATCGGCGTCCATCTCCCGGTCCAGAATCACCACACCGGGCACGGAGGCGATGGCGGAGGCAATGTCTTCCACGCGGGCGGCGTCGCGCCCCTCCGAGAAGTTGGGCACGCACTCTACCAGTCTTCGGGCCAATGAATCTCTCCCTGACGGTACAAGATTACCCCGCGCTTCATGGTGCAGGTCACGAGATTGACGCCGAAATGATACGGGATCTCCCGATAGTCCGGCACGTCGAGGATGATGAGATCGGCGAGCTTGCCCGGCTCGAGTGAACCGGTCTCCGCCGCGCATCCGGCGGCGTGGGCGGCGTTGATGGTTGCGGCGCTGATGGCCTCCGCCGGCGTCATGCGCATCTGGCTGCAAGCCAATGCCATCACCATCTGCATGCTACAGGTCGGACTCGTTCCGGGGTTGAAATCCGTAGCCAGCGCCACAGCCGCGCCGCGATCAATCAAGGCGCGGGCGGGCGCATAGCGGTCAAGGCCGAGGTGAAACACCGAGCCGGGCAGCAGCACGGCGATCGTGTTCGACTGCGCCAAGGCGGCAATATCGGCCGCGTCCGCGCATTCCAGGTGGTCCACGCTGACGGCGCCGAGCTCCACGCCGAGGCGTGCGGCGCCGGTGTGGGAGAACTGCTCGGCGTGCATTTTGAGCTCGAAGCCCATCCGGCGTGCCGCCTCCAGGTATCGCCGCGCTTCGTCCAGGCTGAACGCCTTCCTGTCGCAGTACACGTCGGCAAAGCGCGCCAGCTTGCGCCGCCGGATCTTCGGCATCATTTCAGCCTGCATCCAGTCAATGTAGTCCTCGGCCCGGCCTTCGAATTCAGGAGGCACCACGTGGGCGCCGAGATAGGTCGGAACGATGTCCAGCGGCTTGCCGTCAAGGGCGGCCAGGACGCGCAAGGTCTTCATTTCGCCCGTGCGGTCCAGTCCGTAGCCCGTCTTGGCTTCGATCGTGGTGGTGCCGTGCCGGATGAACCATGCCAGCTGGTGACGAGTCTGGCGGAGCAGGGCCGGCGACGAGGTCGCCCGCACCGCTTTGACCGTCCAGAGGATCCCGCCACCGGAAGCCGCAATGTCATGGTAGGACGCGCCCGAGAGCCGCATCTCGTAGTCGGCCAGCCGCGGGGGCCCGCAAACCAGATGTGTGTGGCAATCCACGAACCCCGGCATGACCACGCATCCGGAGGCGTCAATCTCCTCGGCATGGCGGGCCGCTGCCAGATTTTCCACACGGTGCGCGGGTCCGGCGTCCACGACGCGCCCCTGGGAGATCAGCAAGGCGCCGTGGGAGACCAGCCCCAGGTCCCGCAGCGCCAAACCGCGCCGTGGTCCGGCAGGCCCCCGCAGGGTGAGCAACTGGCGGGCCCGGCGGACCAGGAGCGTCTTGCCATAGCGACCCGGCTCGCCCGTCTCGCGCCGGCGGGCGGCGGAAATTGAGCCGCCCGGCGCGCGGGCGGCCCACATCTCTTGTTCTCTCACAGCCGACAGGTAATCCCCCCAAACAGGGGGAGGTTGATACCCGCCGGTTTGGCTTTGTTTTGCAATTTCCTGTGACGGGCTCGCCCAGATCGCCGTTTTCGAGAGATCAGCTCGACCCATGCGTCGTACCTGAGGGGCGCAAACATTCCATTCTGAAATTGTACGCGCTTGCTCCCAGGTGCGGCGGCTTCGCACCCGCCAAAGTTGCAGGAAAATCGCCCCTTTCACAGACACCGCTTGTGTGACTGCAACATTGCGGGCCGCCAAGAACGCCACCTTGCTCCGGCGAGGCGCGCGGCTCGGTTGCCCGGAGGAAACCGGAGGCGTCGCTGCCGGCGGCAATCAGACCGCCCTCAGGATACAGGTGCGGGCCGGCGCATGGGGATGCGGAGGCCGGCGCGCTCGGCAAAGCGGATGGCGTCCTCGTAGCCCGCGTCGGCGTGACGCAGGATGCCGATGCCGGGGTCGCAGGTCATCACGCGTTCCAGGCAGCGCGCCGAGGACGGCGTGCCGTCGGCGACCGTGACGTGGCCGGCGTGCAGGGAGTAGCCGATGCCGACACCCCCTCCGTTGTGGATCGAGACCCAGCTTGCTCCGGCGGCCGTGTTCAGCAGGGCGTTGAGCAGAGGCCAGTCGGCCACGGCGTCACTGCCGTCAAGCATGCCTTCGGTTTCACGGTACGGGGAAGCGACCGAACCGCAATCCAGATGATCCCGGCCGATGACGACGGGAGCTTTGAGGTCTCCGGAGGCCACCATGCGGTTGATTTCCAGGGCGAAGCGGGCCCGCTCGCCGTAGCCGAGCCAGCAGATGCGTGCCGGCAGGCCCTGGAAGCGGACACGCGAGCGCGCCAGACGGATCCAGCGCGTGAGGGTGGCGTCGGAGGGAAACAAACGGCAAACGAGGTCGTCGGTGGCGGCGATGTCGGAAGGCTCGCCCGAAAGGGCCACCCATCGGAACGGGCCGCGCCCCCCCAGGAACATGGGGCGGATGTATTCCTGCACAAAGCCGGGGATCGTGAAGGCGTCCGTGACGCCCCGGTCGGCGGCCATACGCCGGATATTGTTGCCGTAGTCGAAGACCACGGATCCCATCCGCTTGAGATCGAGCATGGCGCGGACGTGGACGGCGATGGAATCCATGGAGCGGCGGAGGTACTCCCCCGGATCCCGGGCGCGGAGCGCGGCGGCCTGCTCGACGGTGAGCCCGGCGGGGACGTAACCGTTGAGAGGATCGTGGGCGCTGGTTTGATCGGTGAGAAGATCGGGGACGATGCCGCGGCGCACCATTTCCGGGAGGACCTCGGCACAGTTGCCGACCAGGCCGACCGAAACAGCCGCTTTTTGGTGGACGGCGTTACGGAGGATGCGAACGGCTTCGTCGAGAGAATTCACCATGATGTCGCAATAGCCGGTCTTCAGCCGGCGCTTGATGCGCTCCGGATCCACCTCGATACCCAGAAAGGCCGCGCCGTTCATGACGGCCGCCAGCGGCTGGGCTCCGCCCATGCCGCCCATGCCGCCGGAGACGACGAGGCGGCCCTCGAGCGAGCCGCCGAAATGCTTGCGCGCCGCAGCGGCGAAGGTTTCATACGTTCCCTGCACGATCCCCTGGGAGCCGATGTAGATCCAGCTGCCGGCGGTCATCTGGCCGTACATGATCAGACCGAGCCGCTCCAGAGCGCGGAAATGCTCCCAGTTGGACCAGTGTCCGACGAGGTTGGCGTTGGCGATGAGGACGCGCGGAGCCTCCTCCTGGGTGCGGAAGACGCCCACAGGCTTGCCGGACTGGACCAGCAGCGTTTCGTCGTTGCCGAGAGCTTCCAGTTCCCGCACGATGGCATGGAAGCACTCCCAGTTCCGGGCGGCTTTGCCGGCGCCGCCGTACACGATCAGGTCCTGAGGACGCTCGGCCACGTCGGGGTCGAGGTTATTCATGAGCATGCGGAGGGCGGCTTCCTGTTTCCAACCCTTGCAGCGGAGGGCGGTGCCGCGCGGGGCGCGAATCACAGTCTCCATACCTTCACTGTAGCGCCCGCGGACACACCCTATAATCGAACCGGAATGGTAACCGACCCGGTGCCCCGGAGCCGCGAGCTCCGCGCGCAGTACCTGCGCAGCGACACGCTGGATACGCTTGAGCTGCCGGCGGACGACCGGCTTCGTCAAGCCGCCCGGGGGATCGAGGAGGCCATGCGAACCGGCACGACGGCCACCGTCAAGGAGGCTTGCGAAAGGTTCCTCAATGAAGCAGCGGCCTTTTACGGAGTGCCGGCGCCGCGGGTGCGCGTGCTGGCGGCGCGGCCCCTGTACGTGCGCGAGGGCGGATGGGCCACCGAACTGTTCGGCGATTATGACCCGCGCACGCGCGCCATCCGCGTGTGGATGCGTACGGCCGTCCGCCAGCAGGTGACCTCGTTCGGCACGTTGCTCAGTACGCTGTGCCACGAGCTTTGCCACCATCTGGACTGCGTGCTGTTCGGGTTTCGGGACACGCCGCACACACGCGGATTCTACGAGCGGGCGGCCGCACTGTATCACCATGCGCGGGGGACGCCGCGCAAGCGGCTCTTCTGGCTGCCGCTGCGGGACGGACGATGGCGCATTGACTGGCCGCGAACCAACCGGGGCGGGTGAAACCGGAGGCGAAGTCGCCGGGCGATGGTAGGATTGTCTGGCATGCTCGCGCGCACCATGATGTGGATCTTGTTAGAGATGCTTGCTGTACGGGCCGCGGAGCATTCTCTCGTTTTCGAAGGGGCCGCCGGCCCGGGACGCGGCAAGCACATCGTGTTGATCAGCGGGGATGAGGAGTACCGCTCCGAAGAGGCACTGCCGCAACTTGCGAAGATCCTTGCCTTGCGCCACGGGTTCCGCTGCACGGTGCTCTTCGCCGTCGAGCCCGAAACCGGGATCATCAACCCGGAGCGGCGCGATCACATCCCGGGTCTGGATGCGCTCGCGGGAGCGGACTTAATGGTGATGTTTCTCCGCTTCCGCGATCTGCCGGACGAACAGATGAGGCACATCGTCCATTACGTGGAGTCCGGCAAACCCATCGTCGCCTTGCGCACCTCCACCCACGCCTTCGACCTCAAGACCAGCGCCACCTACCGGCACTGGGCGTGGAACAGCAGGGAGCCCGGATGGGAAGGCGGGTTCGGGCGAAGGGTTCTCGGCGAGACGTGGATTCGCCATCACGGCAAGCACGGCCGGCAAAGCACGCGGGGCATCCTGGCCCCGGGCGAACGCGACCACCCGGTGCTGCGCGGCATCGCGGACGGAGATATCTGGGTCCCGACGGACGTGTACGCCGTGCGTCTTCCCCTGCCGGCGGACAGCCGCCCGCTGGTGCTCGGGCAGGTACTCAATGGCATGGAGCCCAGCTCGCCGCCGGCAGAGGGACCGCAAAACGATCCGATGATGCCGGTGGCCTGGGTGAAGACCTACACGGGCGCAAGCGGGAGGACGGCGCGCGTGTTTACGACCACGATGGGTTCGTCCCAGGATCTGTTGAGCGAAGGGTTCCGGCGCTTGCTCGTGAACGCCTGTTACTGGGCCACAGGTCTGGAAGACCGGATTCCTCCCCGAAGCGACGTAGCCTTGGTCGGCGAATACCGTCCGAGTCCCTTCGGCTTCGGAGGTTTCCGCAGGGGCCTGCGGGTGAAGGATCTTCGCTGAGGGCCGGGCCTCACACCTCCAGGATCACGGGGACGATCAGGGGACGGCGCGACGTCTGGCGCGCAATGAACCGCCGGAGTTCCGCCCGGATCTTTTCCCTGACGACTCCCCAGTCGGTGCGCTGCTCCGCCGTGGAGGACTCCAGTGCCCGGAGCACGACCTGGCGGGCCTGCTGGAGCAGTTCGGAGCCGTCCTCGCCGGTGACGAAGCCCCGGCTGACGATCTCCGGCATTCCTTCGGTCTTGCCGGTGTGCTTGTCTATGGCGATAATCGGCAGCACGAACCCGTCTTCGGCCAGATGCCGCCGGTCGCGGATAACGACGTCCTCGACGACTTCGTCCAGAGAGCCGCTGTCAATGCAGACCCGTCCCACCGGCACACGCTCCCCTTTACGGGCCCCGCGCTCGTCAATGACGAGGGTTTCCCCGGTTTCGAGGACGAACGCCTCTTCCAGGCCCAGGTCCCGCAGATGCGCCGCCAGCGAGACGTGACGGGCCAGCTGGCGGTATTCGCCATGAATCGGCACGAAGAAGCGCGGCCGCACGAGGTTGAGCATCAGTTTGAGCTCCTCCTGGCTTGCGTGGCCGGAGACGTGGACCGGAGGATTCATGCTGCCGTACCAAACCTCCGCCCCTCGCCGGGACAAGTGGTTGATCATCCGGTAAATGGCTTTCTCGTTACCGGGAATGATCCGCGCGCTCAACACGACGGTGTCGCCGGGCTCGACGGACAAATGGCGGTGGTCATCCACCGCCACGCGCGACAGCGCCGACATCGGTTCGCCCTGGCTGCCGGAAATGATCACCAGAACTTTGTCCGGCGGGACCTGCATGATCTCGTGGGGACGCAAAAGGACGCCGTCGGGGATACGCAGCAATCCCAGAGAATGAGCGATCTCGGTGACATGCAGCATGCTGCGTCCCAGGAATGCGACTTTGCGCCGGAATTCCACGGCCAGATCAATGAGCTGCTGGATGCGGTGAATGGAAGAGCTGAAGCAGGAGACCACCACGCGGCGGCCGGCGCGGTTGAGGATGTCCTCGAAGCGGGGACGCACGGCGCGCTCGCTCTCGGTGTAGCCGGGCCGGTCCACGTTGGTCGAATCCGACAGCAGCAAGAGCACCCCGCGCCGGCCGTAATCGGCCAGGGCGTGCAAGTCAAACAGCTCGTTGTCGGTCGGCGTCGGATCAACCTTGAAGTCGCCGGTGTGGATCACCACGCCGAGAGGCGTCGTGATGGCCAGGGCGACCGAATGCATCACCGAGTGGGTGACATGAATGAACTCAACCCGAAACGGCCCGATTTCCACTCTGTCGCCGGGACGCACTTTGTGGAGCGGCGGCAGCCGCTCCAGCTCATGTTCTTCGAGCCGGCGTTCGACCAGCGCCAGCGTGAAGGCCGTGCCGTAGACCGGGACGCTGAGGTCCGCCAGCAGAAAGGGAACGGCGCCGATATGATCCTCGTGGCCATGCGTGAGGATCACGGCCCGAACGTGCTCGCGGTTCTCGACCAGATACGTGAAATCCGGTGTCACGATATCCACCCCGGGGAGTTCCTCTTCGGGGAACATCATGCCGGCGTCAATCACGAGGATGTCATCGCCATAGCGCAGGGCCAGCGAGTTCATACCGAACTCACCCAGCCCTCCCAACGGGATCACTTGCAAGGGGTAAGCGGCCATAGGGGACCTTCCAGCGTATCACAGTCAACCAATCCGATCCGGAGACAGAAACACAACCGATAGTCTTTCCAGAGAGTTACGTCGAAAAGTTGCGAGATACCTTCAAATAGAAATGCTCACCTCCGGGGAGGTGAGCATTTAATCAGCCCCGTCAGGCAGGGCGTTTTTGATTGGGAGAATCAAGCTCGACGGAAAACACAACCGTCAGAACCTGTGTGATTCGGATCTTAGTCTGAGCCAGCCTGCAAGTCAAGAAAAAAAACAGCAGAAAATTGAAGCGCCAACCCGTTTGAGACAAACGGCTTATCGAGCCTCCGCCCAAGCGTGTGTTTCCGCCCCGGTGCAAAATCTCCTTGCGGGCGACTATCGGTTCCGCTCTAAGCCATTGAAAATCTGCAGGTTATTGACACGGTCAAGTCAGGAACGGGGGCGCGGAGGAGGCGACTGATCTTCCAGATGAAGCCGGATCATGGGATCGGACTCGCTTACGCCAAACCAGGCACGGGAAGCCCACCGAACGCCGCCCACGACCAAACCTCCCGCCAAAGCGATGAGCAGCAAGACTCCGATCAAGGCCAAGATCGTGAGAATCAGGTCGCCCAGATTGTCGCGCTTGCTCGGGATCAACTCGCTCCAGCTCAGGCTGGCGCGATATTGCACGCGCGCCAGCAGTCGCTCGGCGGCGTCGGGATCCGGCGGGGAAAAGATCACCGCCACCAGCGGACCGGCGCGCTTCACCACCGCCCCGTCCAGCTTCTGGAAGGCCTCCAGCCGCTCGCGGGCAATGTGAGGGGTGGGGTAGGAGAACAGAGCCAGGCTGAGCTCGCCACGCGGGCTGCGATAGCGCGCCAGCTGGGCTTCGGTACCGTAATGAAACGCAGCCACGGAAGGCGGCACGCGCGGCTCGAACTTTTCGAGCGAGGCTGGTCCGATCACGAAGCGCTCGGAGTTCGGCGTACGGTCGGCCTTGGGCAAGTAGTCGGTCAGAGTCGGAAGGGATGACTGATCCAGCCGCGGCAGCCGGTGAAACAATCCGGCCAGTTCTGCGACCTCGGGCTTGCGGCCCTGGAAGCGGAAAAGATAATTACCGAAGGCGAGCCAGAGTTCTTGAGCCGTTGCGGCGGCCAGCCGGCCGATTTCCGAAGGCTCTGCATCCGGGGGGCGCTGCCACTGGAAAGCGGCCAAGGCGCTGGTGGGGTCTTTGAGGCGCCATGCCACAGCGGAAAAACGAACCGTTCCGGAACCGTACTGGGCTTCTTCTCCCTCCTCAAATCCGTATTCCTCCCAAACGGCCCGGTCTGCGGCCGGGGGAGCCACGGGGCGAGCGGAGAGCTTGGTGAAGGAACCGAACTGGTCCGGCCAGATTCCGGCGCGAGCCCAAAACGGCGCCAACAGTAAACCGACGGCTATGCTCCGCAGCATTTCTTGTACTTCTTGCCGCTACCGCACGGGCAAGGCTCGTTACGGCCCACCTTCTTGCCTTTCACCACCGGCTGCGCGGCCACCGCTCCGGCGCCGGCAAACTGGATTTCGGCAAGCTCGCGCTCCTTTTTGCGTTGCACGTTGCGGGTGAAATCCTGAATGGAAGCCTGGGTGGCAGCGCGTTGGGCCTCGACCACTCCGGCCAGCTCGGCAGCCTCTTCGTCCTCTTCTTCCTCCGCGGGGCGGAAGGGTAGGGGTGCCGCTTCGGCCGGCTTGAGGAAGAACAGGTAGCGCACGGTCTCGTCCTCGAAGCGGTCCATCATCTGCTGGAACAGCAGGAAGGACTCCTTCTTGTATTCCACCAGCGGATCTTTCTGGCCATAACCGCGGAGCCCGATGCCTTCCTTGAGGTGGTCCATCGAGAGCAGGTGATCTTTCCACTGCTCGTCAATCACGTGGAGCATGATGAAGCGCTCGGTTTCCCGCATCAGTTCGGGCCCGATCATGCGCTCCTTTTCTTCGTACTTGCGGACCAGCTGGTCGTAGATGCGGTCTTCGATCTCGGCGGCAGTCAGCTCGCGGAGTTCCTCGATGGCGACCTTGACGCCGAACTGGCTGAGGACGTCGGTCTGCAGCCCGAGCAGATCCCATTCGTCGGGGTGAACGTTTTCCGGGCAGCGGGTGGCGACAAAGGATGCCACGATACCGCGCACCATTTCCAGCACCCGCTCTTTCTGATCCTGACCCTCGAGCAGCTGCCGCCGCATGCCGTAGACGGCCTGGCGCTGCTTGTTCATGACGTCGTCGTACTCGAGCAGGTGCTTGCGGGCGGCGAAGTTCTGAGCTTCGACGGCCTGCTGGGCCTTGGCGATGCGCTTGGTGATCAACCGGGACTCGATGGGGACGTCCTCTTCCATGCCGAGGCGCAGCATGAGGTTCTGGATGCGATCGCCGCCGAAGATGCGCAGCAGATCGTCCTGGAGGGAGAGGTAGAAGCGCGAGGAACCGGGATCGCCCTGGCGCCCGGCGCGGCCGCGGAGCTGGTTGTCAATGCGCCGGGCTTCGTGGCGCTCCGTGCCGATGATGTGCAGTCCGCCCAGAGCGACGACTTCGTCATGCTCCCGGTCGCACTGCTCCTTGAACTTGCCGTAGATCTCATCCCATCGGGCGCGGGGGACGCGATAGTAGTGACCGAGGTGCTGAAAGTAGTAAAACTGCTCGTCGGGGAGAAACTTCCACTGGGATTCCGGGATCTGCTCGGCGAGTTTGTCCTTGAGGCAGGCCTCCTTGGCCATGAACTCCGGGTTGCCGCCGAGGAGGATGTCGGTGCCCCGGCCCGCCATATTGGTTGAAACCGTAACGGCGCCCTTACGGCCGGCCTGGGCAATGATGTATGCCTCTCGCTCGTGGTGCTTGGCGTTGAGCACCTCGTGTTTGACGCCCATGCGCTTGAGGATGGCGGAGAGCTTCTCGGACTTCTCCACGGAGATGGTGCCGACCAGTACCGGCTGGCCGCGCTCCTGGCAGGCCTTAATCTCCTTGGCGACGTTGCGCCATTTCTCTTCCTCGGTGCGGTAGACGACGTCTTCGTACTCTTTACGGATGAGCGGCTTGTTGGTGGGAATGACGACGACTTCGAGGTTGTAAATCTTGTTGAACTCGGCCGCCTCGGTTTCGGCGGTCCCGGTCATACCCGCCAGTTTCTTGTAAAGCCGGAAGTAGTTCTGGAAGGTGATGGTCGCGAGCGTCTGATTCTCGCGTTCGATCTTGACGCCTTCCTTGGCCTCGATGGCCTGGTGCAGGCCGTCGCTCCAGCGCCGGCCCGGCATCAGCCGGCCGGTGAACTCATCTACGATGATGACCTGGCCGTCTTTGACGATGTAATCCTTGTCGCGGTGGAAGAGGACGTGAGCCTTGAGCGCCTGCTCGACGTGGTGCTTCCACTCGATGGTTTCCATATCCCAGAGGCTCTTGAGCCCGAGCAATCGCGCCGCCTTTTCGAAGCCCTCGTCGGTGAGCGCCACGGAGCGGTGCTTCTCGTCCACGGTGTAATCGCCGGTGTAATATTTCTCGCCCGGCTCCTTGCCCTCGATGACTTCGCCCCGGATCAGCTTCGGAATGATCCGATCCACTTTGTAATATTTGTCGGTGGATTCTTCGCTCGGACCGGAGATGATCAGCGGCGTGCGGGCCTCGTCAATGAGGATCGAGTCCACTTCGTCCACGATGGCGTAATTGTGGCCGCGCTGGACGCAGTCCTCCAGGCGGAATTTCATGTTGTCGCGCAGGTAGTCGAAGCCGAACTCGTTGTTGGTGCCGTAGGTGATATCGCAGGCGTAGGCTTCGCGCCGCTGTCGGTCGTCGAGATCGTGGACGATGACGCCCACGGTGAGGCCCAGGAAGCGGTAAATCTTGCCCATCCACTCGGCGTCACGCTTGGCCAGGTAGTCGTTGACGGTGACGATGTGGACGCCCTTGCCTTCCAGCGCGTTCAGATAGGCGGGCAGGGTGGCCACCAGGGTTTTGCCCTCGCCGGTTTTCATTTCAGCGATCTTGCCCTGGTGCAGCACGATGCCGCCGATCAGCTGCACGTCGAAATGCCGCATGTTCAGGGTGCGGCGGGCCGCCTCCCGCACGACCGCAAAGGCTTCGATCAGCAGATCGTCCAGAGTTGCACCCTGGGCGAGACGCTCCTTGAACTCGACGGTCTTCCGCGCCAGCTCTTCGTCGGAGAGCGCGCGGATGCGGGGTTCCAGCTCATTAATCGCCGCGACGATCGGCCGGAGCTTTTTGAGCTGGCGCTCGTGATGAGTGCCGAAGATCTTGGCGATGAGGCGGTTGAGCATACCGAAGCGTGTGTCTCCATTCTACCGTAGCCCGCCCCGGCACAGGCCGAACGCACTGCCGCGCTGAGATAGAATAGTGGCTCCCATGCGGAGGACGTTTTCGAGCGCCCTGGGGGCGGTTCTTGTCGTCATGATGTTCTCCACACCGGCGATTTCCGCCGACCGCACGCACGCCCGTTCCATGGTGATTTCCCGGCGCGGGATTGTAGCCACCAGCCAGACACTGGCTTCGCAGGCCGGTGCGCAGGTGCTGGCCCGGGGCGGCTCGGCCGTAGACGCCGCGATCGCAGCCAACGCCGTGCTCCAAGTCGTCGAACCCATGATGAACGGCATGGGCGGCGACCTGTTCGCGATGCACTGGAACGCGCGCACAGGAGAGCTCACCGGGCTCAATGCCAGCGGGTGGGCGCCGGCCGGGCTGACGCTTGATTTCCTGCGCAGCAAAGGATACCGAGCCATGCCTCAGGACGGCATTCATTCGGTCACGGTTCCCGGATGTGTGGACGGATGGGAGAAGCTGCACCGGCGCTTCGGGCGCCTGCCCTGGCGGGAGCTTTTCCGGCCCGCGATCTATTACGCGACCCACGGGTTCCCTGTGACCGAACTGATCCAGGCGGTCTGGGCGGCGTCGGAGGCCAAGCTGCGGCAGGATGACAACGCCCGCCGCCTCTACCTGCCGGAGGGCCGTGCACCCAGAGTCGGAGAGGTATACCGCAATCCCGAACTGGCCCACGCGCTGCGTTTGGTGGCCGAAGGCGGGGCGGCGGCCTTCTACCGGGGACCGATCGCGGAAGCGATCCTGAAGACTTCGCGGCGGCTGGGCGGCACCATGGCGGCCTCCGACCTGAGCGAGTTCCAGGCGGAATGGGTGGCGCCGATCGCAACCGAATATCGCGGGTGGAAGATCTATGAACTTCCCCCCAACGGCCAAGGCATCGCGGCACTGGAAATGCTGAACATCCTCGAGCGATTTCCTGTGGGCACATTCAAAGCCGGCGGCGCCGACGACTTTCACTACAAGATCGAGGCGCAGAAGCTCGCCTACCAGGATCTGGCGCGCTACGTGGCCGATCCCCGTTTTGCGCGCGTGCCCGTAGACGGTCTGCTCAGCAAGGAGTATGCAGCGCGGCGCGCCGCTCTCATTGACCCGCAGCGTGCGCGGTGCGACGTCTCGCCGGGAGACCCGCTGCCCTCCTCCGGGGACACGGTTTATCTGTCGGTGGTGGACAGAGAGGGAAACATCGTTTCCTTGATCCAGAGCATCTACCTCGCCTTTGGCTCGGGCATCGTGGTGGAGGGCATGGGTTTTCACCTGCACAACCGGGCGGGGCTGTTCAGTTTCGAGGAAAAACACCCCAATGCACTGGCCCCTCGCAAGCGGCCGTTTCACACCATCATTCCCGCGTTCATGGAGAAAGGCAATCTGCACGTGGGCTTCGGCATCATGGGAGGCCTGAACCAGGCTCAGGCCCACGTCCAATTCGTTTCGAACGTCGCGGACCACGGCATGAATCTGCAAGCGGCCCTGGAAGCACCGCGCTTTACGAAGCTGAACTTTGGAGGCTGCGACCTGCTGATCGAAGGACGGGTGCCGGCGGAGGTGCGCGAAGAGCTGAAGCGCCGGGGCCACATCCTCGATGTGCGGAGAGACTTTGATGATCTGCTCGGCGGCGGACAGGCGGTGATGCACGACTCGGCGGCCGGCGTCAATTACGGCGCCTCCTCGCCTCGCAAGGACGGAGCCGCCGTTCCGGAGCCCGATCCCTATTTCGAAACGGGAGCACAGTAAGTGTCATGTACTTGAAGAGCATCGAGGGCCGGCGCGCTGAGGGAGCATACGGGCGGCTCATCGAGGCGCTCGAGCGAGAAGGAACCGAGGTGGCCGAAATCCTCCGGCTGTTCGCCTTCAAACCGGAGGCCGGCGCGCATCTTGAGCGGTTCACCCAGGCGGTGATGCGCGGACCCTCGCCGCTCAGCCCGGGATGGCGAGAGCTGATCGCCGCCTTTACTTCGAAGCGGAACCACTGTCCGTTTTGAACGGAGAGCCACGCCGCCGGTGCGGCGGCCCTGCTCGGCGACGAGACCTTAGTGCGTGCGGTGCTGGAGGACTACCGCACGGCGCCCATCCGAGATGCCGACAAAGCTCTGCTCGCCTTCATCGAGAAGGTCAACGGGGATGCACGCTCCATCGGCCCGCAGGATATCGAGACCCTTCACCAGGCGGGCTGGACCGACGAAGCGATCTTCGACGCCGTGACGGTGTGCGCGCTGTTCAACTTTTACAACCGGTGGGTGGACGCGACAGGGGTCAAGGAGATGTCGCCGGAAGGGCACCGCGCCTCGGGAACCCGGATCGCGCGCCGCGGCTATCGAATCACAACCAACGAATAAGATCTTGCGCCCCGGGGCCGGATTCGGGGAGAATCAGGGGTGCGACGGCCACCGCAGAGGCCTGTGCGAGGTCGTCGGGAGGTGTTACATGAACCGCAGGGTATTCTTGGCCGCCGGGCTTTGCCTGGCGGCGGTCGTCACCGCCGGGCTGCGGGCGCAGGCGGCACAACCCAAGCCGATCCGGATCGCCTTCAAGGAATTCAAGCTCAAGAATGGCTTGCGCGTCATCCTTGCCGAAGACCATGCCGCACCGACGTATTCGATTTGTGTGACGTACAACGTCGGTTCCCGCGATGAGCGGCCCGGCCGTACGGGTTTTGCCCACCTGTTCGAACACATGATGTTCCAGGGCTCGGAGAATGTGGGCAAGGGGGAGCACTTCATTCTGATCGAGAACAACGGCGGCGGAATGAACGGCACAACCAACGCGGACCGGACGAACTATTTCGAAACACTCCCGGCAAACCAGCTCGACCTCGGTCTGTTCCTCGAGGCGGATCGTATGCGTTCGCTGGTGATCAATCAGGCCAACCTGGACAACCAGCGCCACGCGGTCCAGGAGGAGCGCCGGCTGCGCGTGGACAACCAGCCCTACGGCAAGACGTTTGAAGCGATTCTGGAGACGGTCTACGACAATTTCGCTTACAAGCACTCGACCATCGGATCCATGGAGGATTTAAACGCCGCCACGCTCGAAGATGTAGCCCAGTTTTTCAAGACCTACTACGCTCCGAACAACGCCGTCCTGACGCTGGTGGGGGATTTCAAAACCGAAGAGGCTCTGGCGAAGATCCGGAAGTACTTCGAGGGGATCCCTTCGCAGCCGCCGCCGCGGGAGCCGGACATGGCCGAACCGGAGCAGAAAGGCGAACGGCGTAAGAGGCTGGAGGACGCCTTCGCCCGCACGCCGCGTCTCGACATCGTCTACAAGATTCCGCCCGGGAATACGCCGGACTGGTACGCCATGGACGTGCTCGGCGATGTCCTGTTGGGGGGACAGTCCTCGCGCCTCTATCAAAAACTGGTGAAGGAGCGGCAGGTGGCTGTGGCGGTTTTCGGGGGTGCGCAACAGCGCCGCGGACCGTCGTTGTGGTCGGTGACGGTCATGGCGCGGCCGGGTACCAACCTCGAGGAGATCGAGAAACTGGTGTACGAAGAGATCGAGCGCACCAAGAAGGAACCGGTGGCGGACTGGGAACTCGAAAAGGTGCGGATGCAACTGCGGCGGCAGCGGGCCCAGTCTTTACGCAGCACTCTTTCCCGCGCCATTCTGCTGGGGCAATATGCCGTGTACTACAACGACCCAGGCTTGATCAACACCATCGAGGAAAAGGTGAACCGAATCACCAAGAGCGATCTCCAACGGGTTGCCCAGACGTATCTCAAAGACACGAACCGGACCGTGGTGATCACAGTACCGAAGGCAGCCGCGGCTGCGACCGCACCGTAAAAGGGGGAAATGCGCCATGAGACGCGCTTACCTGTTGTTCCTTGCCGTCACGCTCGGCTTCTCGCAGGTGCCGGGGCCGGAGACTAAGGCGGTCCCGGTCAGCAAGATTGAACGGAAAAACCGCGCGCCGGTTTCCAAAGAGATCCTGCGCGTGAAATTGCCCCGGCCGGTGGAAGCCAAGCTCGACAACGGCCTCACCGTGCTGATCATGGAGGATCACCGTTTCCCAACCGTAACGCTGCAGTTGCTGATCAGCGGCGCGGGCGGACTCTACGATCCGAAGGATATGCCGGGACTGGCCAGCCTGACGGCGGAGATGCTGCGGGAAGGAACGAAAACGCGCACGAGCCGCCAGATCGCCGAAGAAATCGAGCGGATGGGAGCGGGTCTGGGGGCCTCGGCGGGCTTCGGCTCCCCGGAGGCTGTCGTATCGGCTTCGGGCCTGAGCGATAACTTCGAAGAATGGTTCGCGCTGTTCACCGATGTGCTGCTCAACCCTTCGTTTCCGGCCGAGGAACTCAAAAATCTTAAGGAACGGCGTAAGGTTCAGCTTCGCCAGCAGCGCGCTTCGCCGGGATTTCTGGCTCAGGAACGCTTTAACCGCGCCGTCTACGGAGACCATCCCGCGGCGGTGATCTCGCCTACGGTGCAGTCGCTTGAGGCGGTGAAGCCGGAGGATCTTGCAGCGTGGCACCGGGCGCGCTACGCGCCGCAGAACGCGATCCTGGGCATCGCGGGCGACGTCCGAGCCTCCGAACTGATCCCCAGGCTGAACCGATGGCTGGCGGCCTGGAAGAAAACCGAGCTTCAAGAGACACTGCCGCCTCATCCCAAACCAGCAGCCGCAAAACGAATCTACCTGGTTAACCGGCCCAATTCGGTTCAGACAACGGTGGCGATGGGGAACATCGCTATTGACCGCCGCAGTCCGGACTATATTCCCATGGTCGTGATGAACCGGATCGTGGGGGGCGGACCTGCCGCACGGCTGTTCCTGAACCTGCGAGAAGAAAAAGGATACACCTACGGCGTCTACAGCTTTTTCAGCGCGGGAAAGTACCCCGGCCCGTGGCGCGCCGGCGGCGACATGCGCACCGAGGTCACCGACGGCGCCATGACGGAGTTCCTCCGGGAGATTCGCCGGATTCGGGAAGAGCCGGTGCCCGAGGCGGAACTGGAGGAAGCCAAGCGTGCGGTGGTGGCGGCCTTTGCGCTGTCGCTGGAGCGGCCTGAGGAGGTGCTGAGCTACGCCATCACGCGGAAGCTGTACGGGTTTCCCGAGGACTACTGGGACACGTACCCGGCCAAAATCATGGCGGTGACGGCGGCCGACGTCCAGGCGGTGGCGCGCAAGTACCTCGTTCCGGAGACGCTGCAGATCGTGGCGGTCGGTGATGGAGCGAAGATCCGGAGCGTGCTGGAAAAGTACGGTCCCGTGGAGGTGTACGATACGGAAGGGCGGCCTGCAGGCTGAGGGGCGGTGCTTGCCCGCAGGAGCGGCACGCCCGACGTGGCGGTGGGAGCTGCAACGCTGCGCGGGGCTCCCACGTCGTTCTCGTTTTTCGGAATTCTCAACACGGAGCTGAGATATGAAAACCGACAACCGCATTTCTCGACGATCCTTTCTTACGGTCACGGCCGCAGGGCCGCTGGCTTTCGCTGCTCAGGGTTACAAGAAGATTCCGATCGGCCTGGAGCTGTACTCCGTGCGGCAGGATCTGGCCAAGGACCTGCCCGCCACCGTGCGCGCGGTTGCCAAGATGGGCTACGAAGGGGTGGAGTTCTTCGCTCCTTACTTCCAGTGGACGCCGGACTATGCAAAGGAGGTACGGAAGCTGCTCGACGATCTGGGCATCCGCTGCTATTCCACGCACAACAGCCCCCGCGCCTTTGAGGGTGACGGCGTGGATCGCGCGATCGAGCTGAACACGATTCTGGGCAGCGGCTACGTCATCATGGCCAGTGCAGGGAAGGTGGAAAACCTGGACGGCTGGAAGAAAGTGGCCGAACGGCTCAACCAAGCGGCCGAGAAAATGAAGCGCGCGGGATTGCGCGCCGGCTTCCACAACCACCAGGTCGAGTTCCGGCCCCTCGAAGGGGTCCGCCCCATGGAAGTGCTGGCGCAGCACACCGGGCGGGACATCACGCTCCAGCTGGATGTGGGCACCTGCCTGGAAGCTGGCGCCGATCCTGTGAAATGGATCGAGCAGAACCCGGGGCGCATTACTTCCATCCACTGCAAAGACTGGTCGCCGGACCCCAATAAGGGATATCGCGTACTGTTCGGCGAGGGAGCGGCGCCCTGGAAGCAGATCTTCGAAGCGGCGGAGCGCGTGGGCGGCGTTCAATACTATCTCATCGAACAGGAGGGGAGCACGTATCCGCCGCTGGAAACAGTGGAACGCTGTCTGACGGCGATCCGCAAGATGCGCGCCTGAAACGCGGAGGCCGTGGAACGCCTGTTTTACGACGGCAGCTGCGGCCTGTGCCACTGGCTGGTGCGGTTCACGGCCTGGCGGGACAAGCGGGCCCGCTTTCGCTTCGCGCCGCTTGGCGGCAAGACGTTTGGGGAGTCCTTTTCGCCCCGCGAAGCCGCGCGTTTACCCGACAGCCTGGTCGTCCAAACAGAGAGCGGCGACGTCTACGTGCGGTCCGACGCGGTCGTCTACGTTTTGCGCCGCCTGGGGGGCTTTTGGGGATTCGCCGCAGTTCTGCTAGGCCGGATCCCGCGGGCGTGGCGCGACCGGGCGTATGATCGGATCGCCCGAATCCGGAAACGCCTGTTTCGGCCACCGGCGAATCTTTGCCCGAGGCTCCCCCCGCAACTTCGCGACCGTTTCGAGCAATAGACTCCAGAAATTTCTTGTGCGAGGCGAAAACCTGCCTTTGTAACATTCCGCTTCCGAGCTATTAAGATTTCCTCTTTTACTGCAGTTATCAAAAATCCCCGAATCTGCGAGTCACTCGCCACTAAATCGCATTCAGAACGAAAATAATCCTTGCAACTTGTGATATCTCTAGTTAACATTGGAGCCAAGGAGGGCGAACATGAGAATCGTCCATTTTGCGGCCGTGGTGTCTCTATGGACGCTGCCCGCAGCCGGGCAACTTCAGTTGCTACGACCCCCTCTTCCGCCAAATGCCGCCTGGGTGAAGGTCAACAACGGCGATGTCGAGATCATCTTCCCTGCGAGGTTGGGCGGCGGGGTGGTTGCGATCCCGGACGGACTGCGCGGAACCTACGTGCGCGCGTTCGATCCGGGAGGCCTCACCTTCAGCATCGAGCTGCTGGCGCTCTACTTGCCGTCGTTCCAACTGCCGAACGGCCAGATCACCGGGCCCATCACGATCAGGACCTTTCCCGGCGACTTCCACCCCGCCTCGGTCGCCAGGTTCGGCGTCCCGAACCGCGGCGACGTTCTCCGCAGCAGGCGGGTGCTGGAAGAGACGTTGGGGCTCGAGGTCTATTTCCCGCTGCTCAGTGATCTTGGCGAACCACCTCTGGCGGTGCTACTCGGCAAGCGGGAGGAGGGTTACGACGAGTTTTCCGGGGGCTCCGTGAGCTGGCGGGCCCGGGGCGTCGTGACCTCGGGAATGTTCGAGGGTACCCAGATTTCTGCACGGGGCTCCTGCAAATCCTCCGACTACCGGTTTGCCATATGCAAGCCGCAGCGAATCTCAACGGGATTCGGAACGGTCGTGACAAAATGCGGCGTAGCCCCCGCCGCCACGGCGACGTGCACGGTATCCAATCTGGCAGGCGCGGGCGGCGTTCTGGTTCACTGTAACGCCAAGGGCGTGGCTACGGTGACGATCACGTTTCTCGATGCGGCCTTACAGGAGCGCGTCGTGACGCGTTCGGTTCATTGCGAGTGAATCCGCTGGCAGGCGAGCTTTGCAGGAGCCGGAGACGCCCGGGTTACCGGCGTGCCGAAAAGCTGGAGGCGCGGGCGGGATTCGAACCCGCGAATAAAGGTTTTGCAGACCTCTGCCTTACCACTTGGCTACCGCGCCAGCCTGAGGAATGCCTCCACTACGGAAGATAGCGCGCAGGGCCGCGCAAAGTCAACGCGAGCCCGGCGGCGTCACTGCTCGGTCCAGCCCTCCTCCAGGAGGCGGGCGTATTCGGCGGACGCGTAAAGTTCGAAGTGAAAATTCGCGCCCGGGAGCCGGGGAAAATCCACCGCTTCCAGCCGGCAGCGGTAAAGGGCATCTGCGAATCGGTAATGGTGGAAGATGAAGTTTTCGGAAAGCACGGCCGGCGCCGGCGGGTCCTGAAACAGCGCGTTGAGGCCAAAGGCGCGGCGAAAGATGGCGCGGTGTTCAAGGACGCCCCAGTCCTCCAGTTTGCGGCGCACTCCCGCCGGCGGGTCATCCACGACGAGCACGGCGAAGCTCTCCTCGCGCAGGCCCCACGCAGACAGCTCCCGGTCGCGCTGCGCCACCTCCACACACTGACCCGTCCAGCGCGCCAGATCTTTACCCAAATAGCACAGCATCTTGATCTCGTAATAGCGCCCCCGGACGACCCGGCGACGGAGTTCTTCAAACGACAGACCCTCGTCGTTGTCGAACAGACCCTGGAGGATCAGGCTGCAGCGCGCCGAATCCGCCACCAGTTCCGGACCGGCGGCATCGCTGAACGGGTGCAAGATGAGCGGAGGGAGTTCCCAGCGCCCCTCCGGGGGAATCTGGCTTCGAGGCTGCATCGCCCAAGGAGTAATCGTCGCAGCCCGCACCAGAGATTAGCTTGGCTCAGCGGCGCTGTTCGAGCCGCACCCGGGCGGTAATCACCTCCGCACCCCTGCGCACCTTGACCACGACTTCGTCGCCCGGTTTGCGGCTGCGCAGCGCGTAGGTGAAGTCGTACAAGTTGTCGATCGGCTTACCGTCGAATTCCACCAGCACGTCTCCGGCGCGGAGGCCCGCGCGAGCCGCCGGAGAGCCGTCACGCACATCGGCGAACTTTACGCCGCCGGAAGTCTGCCCGAAGTCGGGCACGCTGCCGAAATAGGCCCCGTAACCCCCTCCGACGCCGGCGGCCTGCGAGGGATGCGGCTCGACAACGCGGACGAACTGCGGCCGTTCGGGAGCCTCGGCGAGCTGTTCGGCCACAGCGGCCACGAGGTCCAGCAGGCGGGCGGCGGCCGGGGCGTCAATCTTGTCCCAGGTGTCGCTTGGCTTGTGATAATCCGAGTGCAGACCGGAGAAAAAGAACAGCACGGGGACCTGCTTGGGCGTGAAGGAATAGTGGTCGCTCGAGCCGTAGCCGCCGGCTTCGGACAGATCGAGCTGGAGTTTGGAGGAGCCGTTGCCGTTGAGCTGCTCCAGCAAGGCCCGGAAGCCCGTTCCGGTCCCCACCCCTCCGACGTAAACTTTATTGTCGCGCGGCCTGCCGATCATGTCGAGGTTGAGCATGGCTACGGCGTCCTTGAGCGGCAGGACTGGGTTGTTGGCGTAGAAATTGGAACCCAGCAGACCATACTCCTCACCCGCGAAGGCGATAAAGAGGATGCCGCGCCTGGGTCGGGGGCGGGAGGCGAACCAGCGCGCCAGCTCGATAAGGCCGGCGGTGCCCGAGGCATTGTCGTCCGCGCCGAGGTGAGGCGTGCCCGCCATGGACGGAGCCATGGAAAACTGGTAGCCCAGTCCCAGGTGGTCGTAATGGGCGCCGATGATCAGGTGCTCCGCCGTGGCCCCCGGCAAATAACCGAGCACGTTCCGCACGGTACGGACTTCTTTTTCGACGTCCACTTCCAGATGGATACGCAAGGACTCGGGAAGCGCGAAAGAGCGCGGCTTCAGATCCCGGTCAATGGAGTTGCCCAGTTCTTCGAGGGACCTCCCCGCCAACGCCAGCCACCGCGCGGCCACGGAGGCTTTCACCTGGACAAAAGGAATTCCGGGACCGGACGGACCGACGCTCCCCGAGAATTTCTCCAGCGCGTCCTCCTCGCCGGAATGATTGTGGAGGTCGCTGACAAACAACACCGCGCGGGCCCCGCGGAATTTGGCGTTGACGGCCTTGCTCTCAAATTGCGAGTGGCTCGTGTAGACCTTGCCGCCGAAGACGCTTTTCTCATCGAATTCCTGAGGCTCGTGCCGGAGAATGAGTACGAGCTTGTCCTTGACGTCCAGGCCGGCGTAGTCGTCGTAGCCGTACTCGGGCGCGGTAATGCCGTAGCCCGCAAACACGAGCGGGCCTTCGATCCGACCGCTGGCGGAGAAGCTGAGGGGCCGAAAGTCCTCGTCGAGCTTGAGTTCATGCGTGACGGCGCCTTCGCGGTAGGCGAGACGGTTGCTGCGGCCCAGGCGGGCGCTGGTGGTCATCTGGAAGGGCTGGTAGTAGCTATCGCGGCCGGGAGCCGTAAGCCCCACCAACCGAAACTGGCGCGCGATATATTCGGCCGCTTTGTCCAGCTCCGGCGTTCCCGAGCCGCGTCCTTTCAACTCCGGAGAAGCCAGGTACTTGACGTGTTCCAGATAGCGCTGCGGATCAATGCGCTCGGCGCCGAGTAAAGACAAGGCGGCCGCCAATGCAGCCGCGCGAAGCCGGATTCGGATCCGTGGTTTCATTTGGGAACGGGTTGGAACGGTGAAGACAGCTTCACCTCGCAGCAGGAGGTATCCCCGGCGTTGTTGGCCGTCTTCTGATATTCAATTTCGAAATCAATGATGGCCTTCAGTTGTGGCCAACTGACCTGGGAAGCCAGGCGACGGCCGTTGACGAACAAGGTGGGCGTGGCGTGGACCTGCAAAGATCTGCCCTCGGCGATCGAGGCGTCCACTTCGGACTCCGTCGCGCGTGTCTCCAAGCAGCGGCTCAGCTGTAACGCGTCAATGTTGCGACCCTGTGCAAAGGCGAGAACCTGCTGCTTCAGGTTCTCAGGCGTCAGCTCGCTCTGATGTTCATAAACCCAGTCGTGATACTCCCAGAAGGCAGCCTCGCTTTGCCGGAACACGCAGCGCCCGGCGATGGCGGCCGCCTTCGCCCACGGGTGGATACTTTCCAGCGGGTAGTCTTTGAAATACAAGCGCACTTGCTTGGGGTATGCGGCCAGCAGATGCTGGCGGAGCATCTTCGCCTCTTCCCTGCAATACGGGCATTGAAAGTCGCTAAACAACACGAGCACCACCGGAGCTCCGGGCGTGCCGAGGGAAGGGTCGGCGCCCGTCTTGAGCCTGGACAGATTCTCGCGGAAAGGATTGTCGTTGACGTCGTAGACGGCACCCTGGAGGATCTTGCGGCCGTCTTTGGAGACATAGAAGGTCTGCTCGGCCGAGGCGGCGCCCGCCTGTGCGCGGACCCGTACTTCGAAAAGCCCGTCCACGGCGGATGGTTTCGGATCCGCCACGTCGACCCGGATCTCCGGGCCCCAGACAAACAAGTGCCTCAGGTAGGCTTCCAGGGTGGCCTTGTCCAGAGCCGATCGCTCGCCGGCCGCCGCCGGCCACGCGAAAACAAACAGTCCCGCCAACGGCAAGATGTGCTTGGGCGAAAACTTCGAAGGGTTCATGGCGTTCTCACATTACCGGACCGATGCGCCAGGGCACGAACTCATGATGGCCCAGGCGCTCGCTGGCGGTACGCTCGCCGGAAGCGACGCGGAGCAACAGCTCGAAAATTTCCCGCCCGACCTCGGCAACGGTGGCCTCGCCGTCCGCGATGCGGCCCGCGTTGACATCCATGTTGTCGCGCATCCGGGAAAACGTGGCGCTGTTTGAGGCGATCTTGATTACGGGGATGGTGGGGAATCCGATCGCACTTCCCCGCCCCGTGGTAAAAGCGATGACATTGACGCCGCCCGCTGCGAGCCCGGCCAGGGATACCGGGTCGTAGCCGGGGGTGTTCATGAACACAAAGCCCCGCTCGGTGATGCGCTCGGCGTAATCCACGGCGTCCATCAGCGTGGAAGTGCCGGCCTTGGCCACCGCGCCGAGCGATTTTTCCACGATGTTGGTCAAGCCGCCTTCTTTGTTACCCGGCGACGGGTTGTCGTCGAAGGTGCCCCGGAAACGGTCCAGGTACTCCTTGTAGGAACGCACAAAACCCAGGAGCTTTTCGGCCACTTGCCGGCTCCGGGCGCGGCGCAGGAGGAGATGTTCGGCGCCGAAGATCTCCGTGGTCTCCGCCAGCACCACGGTACCTCCGGCCTCCACGAGCAGATCGCAGCAGGCGCCCAAGGCGGGATTGGCCGTGATACCGGAGAAGGAGTCCGAGCCGCCGCAATTGAGTCCCAGGACAATCTCGGAAGCCGGCACCGCGACCCGCCGCTCGGCAGCCGCCTGTTCGATGAAGCGTGCGATCTCGCGGCGGGCCGCCTCGACCGTGGCGCGTGTGCCGCCGCTGGACTGGAGCGTCAGGCCGACGAGCCTGCCGCTGCGGGCAGCCTCCTCGCCGAAGTACTGCTCGATCTGGTTCACCTCGCAGCCCAGGCCCAGAATCACCGCGCCAAAAACGTTCGGGTGATTCAGTACACCCGCGAGCGTACGCCGCAGTAGCGCCAGGTCGGCGCCCATCGTCATCCCGCAACCCTCGCCGTGGGGAAACGCAGCCACGCCGTCCACACCGGAGGGCAGGGCTTCCGCCGCATAGCTCCGGGCGACAAGCTCCGCCGTGTGTGCCGCGCAGTTGGAAGCGGCCACCACTGCCACGTAATTCCGCGTCCCTACACGTCCGTCCGGGCGCCGGTAACCGAGAAACGCGGGGGCAGTTCCCGGCCGGCGCTCCCGGGTCGGCGGAGCCCCGTCGGGGAACACGTATGTGGTTGCGACTTCTTCGAACCGGAGATTGTGCGTGTGCACGTGCTCTCCGGCCTCGATCCGGCGGCACGCCCGGCCGATCGCCTGGCCGTAACGCTTCACCACGGTGCCCGGCTCCATCGAAACCAGCGCGATCTTGTGGCCGGCCGGGACGGCGTCGCGCACCTCGAGCATCCGGCCGTCCACGCGCAAGCGCGTGCCCGGCGACAGAGCCACACGCGCCACAGCAACGTTGTCCTCCGGATGCAGGCGCAGGACCGAATTTTCCGGCGTGGCAAGTCTGGTCAGTCCGGCAAGCGACACAGAAGGTTTACCTCAATAATACCGACTCGGTGAGTTGCTCGCCCGTATGCACATGAAGTTTGCCGTTCACGGGGTGAATCCACAAGCCGTCGCCGTCCGGCACCGGGATCTCCTCGGGCCCGTTGACCACGATGAAATTGTCCATTTCCACTTCCCGAATGAATTTGCCGATGTGCACGTGGGGCTGGCACTGGGTGCGCACGAGGTCTCCGTTCTTGGCGAGCGCCCAGTCCTCGCCCCAGAGCTCGCGGGCCTTCTGAATGGCGGCGCTCCAGAGTTGAAGACGCTCCTCGGCACTCATGTCGGAGAGCCGGTACATGCCTTTGCGCACGGCCCGGGGGAGGGCCAGCAGCCGGTTCGGCTTTCGTGGATTGATGTCCTTCAGGAAGAACACCGGCGGGCCGGGAGCCTGCTGGAGCGCTTCGCGGGTGAGTCCGCACTCGCGGGCGGCGAGCGTCTCAGGTTGTTCGGGATCACACTTGCAGGCAGCAATATCCGCGCGGGCGGCGCCGAGGGCTGCCATGAGCAGAAAAACGGGGCCGCACACCTTGCCGGCTATACTTGTGAACGTGCTGGATCGCATTCGTGTCATCCTCACAGCGGCCGTCTTGATCTATTTTCTCTATTTTTTCGGGCTTACTGCTGCGGGGTTGGTCGGGCCGGATGAGCCGCGTTATGCGGCCATCGGGCGGGAGATGGCGCGCTCGGGCGACTGGGTCACGCCAGTGCTGTGGGGTGAGCCTTGGTTTGAAAAGCCGCCGCTGCTTTATTGGATGACGGCGGCGGCCTACCGCGCCGGTCTGGGCCCGGATGTGGCACCACGTGCCCCCGTGGCCATGCTGAGCGTCCTGTTCCTTTATTTCTTCTGGCGGCTCACACGCAGCGAGTTCGGACCGCAGGCGGCGTTCTACGGCACGGCAATTCTGGCCACCAGCACCGGATGGGTGGCCTTCAGCCAGGTCGCGCTGCCAGACCTGCCGCTGGCCGCCGGCTTCACGCTGGCCATGCTGCTGGGCCTGCGGTGGCTGTCCACGAACCGCAGGGAGTATCTGTGGGGAGCCTGGTTCTGTTTGGCAATGGCGGTGCTGGCCAAGGGCCTTGTGCCGCTGGTGCTATTTCTACCCTTTGTCTGGCATGCGCGCCACCGCCTCTCGGCCTTGTTCCATCCTTCCGCGATTGCCGTTTTCTTGTTGACCGCAGCCCCGTGGTACGCGCTGTGCGCGATGCGTCACGGCGGCGATTTTGTCGCCGAGTTTTTCTGGCGCCACCATCTGGAGCGATTTGCCGGCGGCGACATTCACCACCCGCGGCCGTTCTGGTTCTATCTCCCCATTGTCCCGGCGGCAATCTTTCCCTGGACTCCGTGGCTGGCGCCGCTTTTCCGGCCAGGTTTCTACGGAGATCCGCAGCGGCGGTTCCTGGCTCTCTGGGTGCTGTTCGGCTTGCTTTTCTTTTCAGCCTCGGTCAATAAGCTCCCGGGTTACCTGCTTCCCCTGCTGCCGGCCGTGGCGCTGCTGGCGGCTCTGGCCATGGCCGAGGTTCGAGACGCCCGCCTGCTGCTTACGGCGAGCATAGCTTTGCTGGTGCTGGTTCCTGTAATCAGCGGGACCCTGGCACCGGCTTTGGCTGCGGGCCTGTCGCGCGCGCCCATCGGAGGCTGGCACTGGCCATTTGCCGCTACCATGGCGTCCCTGGCAATCCTGGCGTGGCTGGTCGAGCAGGCGGGCCACCGCCGCGCGGCGGTCTTCGTGGCGGTGGCTGCCGCGACGGTGGGGGTGGTGTTCCTCAAAGTCAAGGCCCTGCCGCAGGTGGATCGTTGGGCCTCCGCGCGAGGCGTGTGGGAGCAAGTCGGATCCAGGAGCAGTGCGGCTTGTGTCGAAACCATCCACCGCAATTGGAAATACGGGCTCGATTACTATGCCGGAACACCCCTGCCGCCATGCGCCGCCGCAAGGGAGCGTACCGTGCGCATCGGCCAGCTCCCCGGGCGTCCGCCGTTTGTGCGGGAGGCAGACGGCCGGTAGACTCGCGCCTCGGAGGGCGTAGTTCCCGCCCCGGGTAGCGGCCGGGCAGGGTGCCGCCACCTTTTCCTGACGGCGACCTGAGCCGTTACGTCCCCTTGGCGCTTTTCAGCGTCTCCTGGATTTTCTTCGCAAGGTCCTTGGTCTCTTTCGTTTCTTTGACGTGTTTGAGAGCTTCAAGAGCCTGGTTGCAAAACAGCTCGACGCGGTCCGGCATATCCAGCTTGGTGCGGCCGAACAGCTTGGCCTGTTCGTGGAGGTTTCTCACCATGGCGAGAGCGAAGACGTCATGAGGCACCTTGACTTCCGCCGCCTTGAAAATTTCCTGCGCCTTGGCCATGTCCTCCGGAGCTCCGACGGCTTCGCAGGTTACCAGCAGGACGCCGCGCTCGATGGCTCGCTGTCGCACCGGCTCCAGTTTGGGCTCCGGCAGCAGGATTCCGCTCGCCACACTCTTGAGCTCGGTTATGGGGTTGATGCTTCCCGTAGGGAAGCTGAATGCCAGGGCAATATCCTGGCTGTGGTCGTGTTTGGTGAACGTCAGGAAGGTCTCGGCGAACTGCAGGGCCCGCCGTGCCGCGATCTTACGGTAGTCGTTCATCTGGGTGCGAAAGGGGGTCGGATTCAGCTTGTTGGCGCGAGCTCCGGCTTCGAACATATCCGCCAGTTCCGCATAGCCCCGCGCCATGCCTGCGGTGACGATCAACCGCCACGGTTGTGCGCGAGCTTTGTACTCGTTTTCGGTCTTCAGAAGCTCGTCGAGGTTGTGTTCGACTTTGTCGTAGTCGGCGGCGGCCCATGTGCTCCTGGCCGCGGCCCAGAAGAATTCCGGGGTTCCGGGTTTGGGCCCTGGCGGGCCGGTGGTGCAGGACAGGGCGATCGCCAGGAGACCGGTAGCAAAGGCGGTAAAAAGAACAGCGCGCTGTGTGGAAAGCATCTCCCGCTCCTTCCGCCGAAACCTTTATCACAGAAAACTCAGGGTTGCAAGGAGGGATGCGCCAAAACGGGGCCCAGCCGGACGGCTGCCGGGGCGATGCTGTCGGGCGGCTATTTCAGCCACGCATCGAGATTCTCGCGGACGAAATCATCATCGGTCAGATGAGGATACGAGCGGATCACCCGTTCGATTTCCTCGAGCTGGCCGGCAGAAAGGTCCTCTTCCGGATCCAGGCACCAGCGTCCGGCGAGAAGCCCTTGGCGGCGCAGCACCTCGTGGATGCCGGCAATGCAGCCCCGGAAGTTGTTGGCGGCGTCGAACAATGCCGCGTTGGCATCCGTGATCTCGGCCGCCAGCCGGAACCAGTCTGCGCAGATCGGATGGGCATGTTCGTGGAGAACGCAGTAGTGTACGGACTCCAGCAGCTCGACGGCGCGGCGCGTCCACACTGCCCAATGCCCCAGCAGGCCGCCGACGATCCGCACGGTGACCCCACCGAAGCGGAACTCGGTCAGCAGGTCGTAGAGGATGGAATCATCGTTGCCCGTATACAACGCGATTTCGCCGGCCCTTCCGGACTCGGCCACGGCGCGGACCACGTCCAGAGTCTGGTAACGGTTGAACGGCGCGATCTTGATGGCCACGACGTTGTCAATTTCCACAAAGCGCCGCCAGAAGGCGTAAGGCAGCACGCGTCCCCCGACGGCGGGCTGCAAGTAAAAGCCGAATACGGGGATGATTGCCGCCACGGCCCGCGCGTGCGCGATCAGCTCTTCCACGGAAGCTTCCTTCAGCGCTCCGAGACTGAGCAAGCCGGCGTCGTAGCCGCAGGAGGCGGCAAATTCGGCTTCGGCGACGGCCTGGGAGGTGGGGCCGCAAATCCCGGCGACCTTGACGACGTCCCGGCCGCGGAGCTCCTCCATGGCGAGCTCCAGCACAGGCCGGAAGAGCCCGTGTTTCGGATCCCGGATGGCAAACTGCGTCGTGTGGACGCCCACCGCCACGCCTCCGGCGCCCGCCGCGAGGTAGTAGCGCGTCAGAGCGCGCTGGCGCCGCTCGTCGAGCCTGCGCTCCGGCGTCAGAGCCAGCGGATGCGCGGGAATGACGACGCCTTTACGGAGCTTTTCGCGCCACTCCATCAGAACTTGCCGTCCCGAACCTCAAAATGCGTGGGCTTGCCGAGGATGGCGCCGCCGGCCGCAATCCACTGGGCCACCCATTCGATCACCTGCTCTGCGCTGACGGAGGGATACCCGAACAGGTGGTGGCAGCGGGCGGCGTTG
Source organism: Acidobacteriota bacterium (assembly GCA_037446115.1). Classification (GTDB taxonomy): domain Bacteria; phylum Acidobacteriota; class Terriglobia; order Bryobacterales; family Bryobacteraceae; genus JANWXD01. The sequence continues at coordinate 125,938 of JBBIJF010000006.1, forward strand.
TTGAGCAGCGCGGTTTGAGCCTCGCAGCCCTCAAAGACGGGAGCGACGCCGAAATGCTCCCCGAAGCGCTGCGCGATCCAGCGGACCGACAGCGTCTCCGGGCCGGTCACGTTGAGGATCTCCGGGGGGCTGCTCGCAAGGCCGAACGCGCGCAGGCAAATCGAATTGGCGTCGCCCTGCCAGATCACGTTGACGGCGCCCATGCTGACGTCCACCGGCCGCCGCTCGAAGACCTTCAGTCCGATGTCGAGCAGCACGCCGTAGCGCAACTCCACGGCATAGTTGAGGCGCAGCAGCGCCACAGGCGTGCCGTAAAGCTCGGAGAAGTATTGAAACATCCGCTCGCGGCCGAGTACCGACTGGGCGTACTCGCCCACGGGATCCGGCGGAGTGGCCTCCGTAGCGCCGCCGGAGACCACCGGCACCAGAGGGTAGACGTTGCCGCTCGAAAATGCCACGATTCGGGAGTTGCGGTAGCGGAGCGCCACACGGGCCGGCAGATAGGTGTTCATGGCCCACGTGAGCGGCTCATGGCCGGTCGAACCAAACTTGCGCGCCGCCATGAAGATCACATTGGGGGCGTCCGGCAGTTGCGTGAGCGCCTTTTCTTCGAGCAGGTCCGCCACAACAGTTTCGACGCCCCAGCGCTCGAGCTTTTGGCGCACGGACGGATCGGAGAACCGGGCCACCGCGATCACGCGCAGGCCAAGGCCCGCCTCCTCGGCTGCGCGGCGCGCCCGCCGGGCGAGCGTCGGACCCATCTTGCCCCCCGCACCCAGGATGACCAGGTCCCCTTGCAGGGCGCCCACGGCTTGCCGGTCCGCTTCGTTCGGCTGCGAAAGGAGGTCCTCCAGCTGTTCTTCGGACTCGATGATCACCGTTTGTACCCGATCCTGCGAAGGAACTCGTGGCGCTTGCGGACCTCCTCCTCGCCCTCGACTCCCTTGGGCGGAAAGCCGTCCACCACTCCAAGAATCCCGCGACCCTGCTCCGTCTCGGCCACAATGACTTCCACCGGGTTGGCCGTGGCGCAGAAAACGGTGCAGACTTCCGGGACTTCCTTAATCCGCCCGAGCACATTGATGGGATAGGCCTCGCGCAGGGCCACGACAAAGACGTGGCCGGCGCCGATGGCCGTGGCGTTGCGGGCCGCCAGCGCCCTGAGCGCCTCGTCATTGCCCTCGATGCGCGTCAGGCACGGGCCGGAGGCTTCATTGAAGGCCACTCCGAAGCGTGCCTGCGGAACCGTGTTGACGATAGCTTCATACAGATCTTCGGCCGTCTTGATGAAGTGCGTCTGCCCGACGATGATGTTGCCGCCTTCAGGAATTTCCAGACGGATCGCCTTGAGTTCCATGGGAGCTCTCCAGCATACTACGCCCGGCCGGGGAACCGAAGCCTTTCCCGTTATTCTAGTTTGTTGGGTGGCCCGTGAAATGAAGTGCTGCGCACGGCAGCCGTGGGTGCCGGGAGTGGCGGCGGCGCTGCTGTTGTCGCCGGCGTGCATGCGATACGCCATGAACAAGGTCGGTGACGCCGTGGCGAAGACCGGGACGACTTTTGCCTCCGACAACGATCCCGAGTTCGTCGGGGAGGCCGTGCCGTTCGGCCTGAAGTTGATTGAAAGCCTGCTCGCCGAGAATCCACGCCATCGAGGCTTGCTGGTTGCGGCCGCCAGCGGCTTTACCCAGTACGCCTACGCTTTCCTGCAGCAGCCCGCCGACGAGCTGGAGGCCGAGGACCTGGCCAAGGCCACGGCTCTCAGAACTCGGGCACGGAAGATGTACCTGCGCGCGCGGGATTACGGTCTGCGCGGTCTGGGGCTGAGTCGTGCCGGGTTCGAATCCCAACTCCGGCGAGACCCGAAGTCGGCCGTGCGGGGAATTTCGCGACGCGATGTTCCGTTGCTGTACTGGACGGCGGCTGCGTGGGGCTCAGCCATCGCCTTGAGCAAGGACAGCCCCGAGCTGATCGCAGATCAGCCGGCCGTTGAAGCGCTGATTGACCGGGCGCTTGAACTGGACGAGCAGTTTGATCACGGCGCCATCCACAGTTTTTTGATCGCTTATGAGCCGAGCCGGAGGGGCGCCGCGGGAGACGCATTCGAGCGAAGCCGGAGACACTTCGAGCGGGCCATGGAACTTTCCGGGGGCCGTCTGGCCGGGCCGCTGGTGGCCTACGCCGAGGCGGTGCCGCTGGCGCGGCAGGACCGCAGGGAGTTCGAAGCCCTGCTGAGGCGCGCCCTGGAAATCGATCCCGACACCTGGCCGGAATTTCGGCTCGCGAATCTGATTGTGCAACGCCGGGCCCGCTGGCTTCTCAGCCGGCTGGATGAACTTTTCCTGGAGTGAGGCGCATGAAACCAGGTAGGAGAAAGCGGCTGATCCTCCTTGCATGCCTGCTGCTTGCAGGCGCCGTCCCCGCCGCCGCCCAGGCGCAGCGCGTACGTCTGGCAACGCTGGCTCCCAAGGGATCTTCCTTCCACCAGATCCTCTTGGCGATGGGCGAGAAGTGGCGGCGGGCCCCCGGGGGCGGCGTGGTGCTGACGGTTTACACCGACGGAACCATGGGCAGCGAAGCCGACGTCGTGCGCCGTATGCGCATCGGCCAGCTACAGGCCGGGATGCTTACGGCCGGAGGTCTTGCGGAAATTGATAAAGCCGTGACCGCCCTGCAGTACATGCCCATGATGTTCCGGTCTCTTGAAGAGGTGGATTACATCCAGGAAAAGCTGCAACCGGATCTCGAGCAGCGGTTGCTCGACAAGGGATTCGTGGTGTTGTTCTGGGGTGACGCGGGCTGGATCCGGTATTTCTGCCGCGAAGCCGTAGTACGCCCGGCGGATCTGAAAAAGTTGAAAGTCTTCGTCGGAGCCGGGGATAACGACCAGCTGGAGATCGTGCGGGCGGCCGGCTACCGGCCCGTGCCGCTCGAGACGAACGACATGCTGACCGGGCTCCAGACCGGGATGATTGACGCCGTGCCCACGATTCCGGTGCACGCTCTGGCAAGCCAGATCTACACCGTAGCCCGCCACATGCTCGCGCTCAACTGGGCCCCGCTGGTAGGCGCCACGGTGCTGACACGCAAAGCCTGGGACGGCCTTTCCCCTGAGGCCCGCACGGCGGTGATGCAGGCGGCACGTGAGGCCGGGGCGCAAATCAAGGCGCGCAGCCGGGCCGAAAGCCAGGAGGCAGTCCAGGCCATGCAGAAGCGCGGGCTGATCGTTCATCCCGTCCCGTCCGACGCTGAGGCGGAGTGGCGCCAGCTGGCCGAAAGCGTCTATCCGCAGATCCGCGGCCGCATGGTTCCCGCCGACATGTTTGACAAAGTGCGGCGGCTTCTTGAGCAGTACCGGGCGGCGAAAAAGGCCGGCCAATGAACGCCCGTGAAATCTCGGTCACTCAGGCGCCGCGAACGCCGGCCAGAGTGGTCGAACGCTCCCTAGCTGGCGCGGAGAACTTGCTGTTGTCCGCCAGCCTGGCGGCCATGACGCTGGTACCGCTGGCGGAAATCGTGCTGCGCTCCGGGCTTCGCACCGGCGTGCCGGGCGCCACCGCCATCGTCCAGCACCTGACCCTGGTTGTGGCTATGCTGGGCGGCGCCGTGGCCGCGCGGGAGGACCGGCTGCTCGCGCTTTCGACGGCGGCGGCCCTGCTGCCCGCAAAGCTTCAGGCCGCCGCGCGGATCTTCGCCAACGCCTGTGCCGCAGCCGCCAGTGCTTTCTTTTGCGTGGCGGGAGTGGAGTTCGTCCTGAGCGAACGAGAGGCGGGCAAAGTGTTGGGCTACGGCATCCCGGTTTGGGTGTTGCAGGCAGCGATGCCGGCCGGATTTGCGGCGATCGGCTTGCGGATGATCGGGCACGCTGCACGTTCCTGGCGCGGGCGTGCCGCGGCGCTCGCAGTCACCGGAGTGCTGGTGTTGTTGGCGCTACGCCCGCCTGTCGCACAGGAGGCGATGGTCGTCCCCGGCCTGATTGCCCTGCTGGCGGCGACGGCTCTGGGCACTCCTGTATTCACCACGCTGGGAGGTGCGGCGCTGATTCTGTTCTGGGGCGCGGGCCTGCCGATCGCCTCGCTGCCTATTGATCACTACCGTCTGGTGACCAACCCGACACTTCCCGCTATTCCGCTGTTCACGCTGGCCGGCTACTTCCTGGCCGAGGGCGGCGCCTCGCGTCGGCTCGTGCGCGTTTTCGAAGCGCTCTTCGGCCGGATGCGCGGCGGGCCGGCGATCGTGACAGCTCTAGTCTGCGCGTTCTTCACGTCATTTACCGGCGCATCGGGCGTCACGATTCTGGCGCTGGGAGGTCTCCTGATGCCTATCCTGCTGGCGGCGCGGTACTCAGAACGGGACGCTCTGGGACTGCTGACCGCCTCCGGCTCGTTGGGATTGTTGTTCCCGCCGTGCCTGCCGCTGATCCTCTATGCGGTGATCGCTCGCATCCGGATCGAGGACGTGTTTCTGGCGGGCATTCTGCCCGGAGTCGTGCTGGTTCTCCTGACGGCGTGGTGGGCCGTTCGCCGGGGCCCCGCCGTTCCTGCCAAGGCGCCGTTTCAGTGGCGGGAAGCCTGGGAGGCGATCTGGGACGCAAAGTGGGAGTTGCTGCTGCCCGCGGTGGCGTTGAGCGCCCTGTTCGGCGGATATGCCACGGCCGTGGAGGCCGCCGCACTGACGGCTTTATACGCGTTTGTCATCGAGACGTTCGTCTACCGGGACCTGAAGTTCCGGCGCGACGCCGTCAGGGTCGCAACGGAATGCGGCCTGCTGGTGGGCGGAGTGCTGCTGATTCTCGGCGTGGCACTGGGTTTCACCAACTACCTGGTGGATGCCGAAGTCCCGGCCCGCGCCGTGGAGTGGGTGACGGGGGCGATCCAGTCCCGCTGGTCGTTTCTGTTGTTGCTCAACCTGTTCCTGCTCCTTGTGGGCTGTCTGATGGACATCTTTTCCGCCCTCATCGTCGTGGTGCCGCTGATTCTGCCCCTCGGAGAAGCTTTCGGGGTGGAACCTGTCCATCTGGGGATCATCTTTCTGGCCAATCTGCAGGTGGGGTATCTGACGCCACCCGTCGGCATGAACCTGTTCCTGGCCTCCTACCGGTTTCACAAGCCGCTCTCGACGGTGTACCGTGCCGTGGCGCCGCTGCTGCTGGTGCAAATTGCCGGGGTATTGCTGATCACCTACGTGCCTCCGTTCACGACCGCACTGCCGCGATGGTTCAGTGGGGGCTGAAGAGCGGCTATACTGATAGGTAAAGGGACACGTCCCGCGCCGAATTTGTTCGAAGACGCAACCATCCTCCGCCACATTGAGCGACTGCCCCACGCCCGCGCCAGCTTTAAGCAACTGGTGCGCGAGTTCGGTGCTCGGGGCGACGCGCGCCCGCAACTCGAAGCCGCGCTGAAGCGCTTGGCACAACGTGGGGCACTGATCGAGTTTCGGCCCGGGCATTTCGTCTCCGCAGCGAGGACGAAGGAGTTTGTCACGGGACGGCTCCATCGCCATCGCGACGGCTACGGTTTTGTCATTCCGGACCGCCGCCCGGAAGGCGTGGAGGGCGACATTTTCGTGTCCTCCGCCGCGGCGGACAAGGCGATGCACGGCGACCGGGTCCTGGCCCGCATCACGCGCGTGGACCGGACCGGGCGAGCCGAAGGCGAGATCGTACAGATCCTCCGGCGGGCGCACCCGACCGTGGTCGGCGAGTTTCGCGTGCGCCGCAACGGCTGTTTCGTCATCCCCCACGACGAGCGGCTGCGCGAGTGGATCAAAATTCCCCGCGGGTTGGAGATCCCGGAACGGCGGCCGGCTGCGGACCGCATGGCAGCGCAGGACGTTCAGGTGCGCTCGGCCGAGGACCTGGACGGCATGATCGTGGACGTGGAGCTGCTCGAGTACCCGGCCAACGGTGAACCCGCGGTCGGACGGGTGATCGAGGTGCTCGGTTATCCGGAAGATTTCGGCGTAGACGTCGAGATCATTATCCGAAAGCATCATCTTCCCCACCGTTTCCCGCCGGAGGTTCTCGAGCAGGCGCAAACCTTCCCGACCGGCGTGCGGGCGCACGAACTCGCCGGTCGCGTGGATTTCCGCGGGATGGACATCGTCACGATTGACGGCGAGACGGCACGGGACTTCGACGACGCGGTCTGGGTGGACCGCCTGCCGAACGGCAACTACGCGCTGCACGTGCACATCGCAGACGTCAGCCACTACGTCAAGCCGGGAACGCCCATTGACATCGAAGCGTACCGGCGCGGCACGAGCGTGTACTTTCCGGACCGTGCGGTGCCGATGCTGCCGCTCGAGCTTTCCGCGGAGTTGTGCTCCTTAAAGCCGCACGCGGACCGCCTCGTGCTATCGGTCCTCCTGGAAATTGACCATCGCGGCGACGTGATCTCCCAGGAGTTTGTCAAGGGGGTGATCCGGAGCGCCGCGCGGCTCACTTACACGGAAGTCCATGCGGCCCTCGAAGGTGAACCAGCAGCGCGCGAACGATGGGCGCACTTGCTGGAACGGTTCGAAAGGATGCGTGAACTTGCCCTCATTCTGAACCGGAAACGTGCGCGTCGCGGCTCCATTGATTTCGACCTGCCGGAACCGCTCATTGAATTCGACGAATGGGGAGAAATGACGGGTGTCACGCGGGCGCCACGCAACGTCGCACACCGCATCATCGAGGAGTTCATGCTGGCCGCCAACGAGGCGGTCGCCTCGCATCTGGAAGCCAAGGGCGTACCTTCCCTGTACCGGATTCACGAACCGCCGGACCCGCACAAGGTGATGGAGTTTGAAGAGATCGCGGCCCACTTTGGCCACACCCTCGGCCTCGGAGCTCTGCCGGTGAAGCGTTTTCCCGTTGTGGACCGGAAGCGGGACGGGCGGAAGATCCGCCGCGACCTCGTGCTCGCGGACGAACGCCTCAAGGTCTCCTCAAGGCACTACCAGCGGCTGGTCGAGAAGATTCAGGGAAAGCCGGAAGAGCGGATCCTGAGTTATTTAATGCTCCGCTCTCTGAAACAGGCGCGCTACAGTCCGGAGAACTCGGGGCACTTCGCGCTCGCCACGGATACTTACACGCACTTTACTTCCCCGATCCGGCGTTATCCGGACCTGGTCGTGCACCGGCTCCTTTCGGCGCTCCTCCAGGGAACCGAACCGCCGCCCATGGACTTACCGGCCATCGCCACGCAGGCTTCGGAAACCGAGCGACGGGCGGCGGAGGCCGAGCGAGAACTTGTGGAGTGGAAAAAAGCCAAGTTCATGGCGGAGCGCCTGGGCGATGAATTCGATGCCCTGATCATCAGCACCTCCAAGTTCGGGCTGTTTGTGGAACTTACGGAGCTGTTTGTGGAAGGTCTCATCCCCCTGGACAGCCTTCCCGGAGAACGGTACCGGTATCTGGAGAACGCGCGGCAGATCTTCGGGGAGCGCACGCGCCGCCGGTTCGCCATCGGGGACCGTATACGCGTGCGCCTGGACCGTGTTGACGCCGTCGAACGCCGCCTGTATTTTTCGCTCGCCGAGCCGGATTCGGCCAAGAAGCGGCGAGGCCTGGGGGGGCACGCACGCCTGTGAGGGAGGCGCCCAACAAGACCGACGATGTCTTGCCATAGTGCCTTCGAGCACCGGCACCATGTACGCCGCACAGGGCCATTCAAGAGGAAGCTTCTGGGAGCAAGCGCGGTCTGCGCGGCACTCGCGCTGATTTCGAACGGGCAACGCGCTGCGGATTTTGCGCCCATCCGCTTCCGGGACGTCGCTGCGGCGGCGGGTGTTAACTTCGTGCTGAACCACCACCCCACCCAGGACAAGCACATGATCGAGACGATGCCGGGCGGCGTGGCCACGCTTGACTACGATCGCGACGGCCTGACCGACATTTACTTCACCAACGGCGCAGAGATACCATCCCTTGAGAAAACCGCCCCTAACTATTGGAATCGGCTGTTCCGTAACGAGGGTGGGCTGAGATTTCGTGATGTAACCGCCGAAGCGGGCGTAGCGGGAGCCGGATATTCCATGGGCGTGGCCGCCGGCGATTACGACAACGACGGAAACGTGGATCTGTTCGTGGCGGGCGTTTACCGCAATCTGCTCTACCGTAACCGGGGCGACGGCCGCTTTGAAGACGTAACCACCCGAGCCGGAATTAAAAGCAACCGCTGGTCGGTGGCGGCCGGCTGGTTCGATTATGACAATGACGGCGACCTGGACCTGTTCGTCGTCAACTACGCTCAGTGGACGCTGGCGTTCGATCGTTACTGCGGAGACCGGACGCGGAACATTCGAGTATATTGTCATCCCAAGTATTTCACGCCCGTAGCCAACCAACTATATCGGAATCGGGGTGATGGCACCTTCGAGGACGTCTCGCAGCCGTCGGGGATTGCCGCCCACGAGGGCCGCGGCATGAGCGTGGCTTTCGCCGACTATGACGGTGACGGGCGAACCGATATCTTCGTGACTAACGACAATCTCCCAAACTTTCTGTTCCGCAATCTGGGCCGTGGCAGATTCGAAGAGGCCGCGCTTCAGGCGGGCGTTGCGCTTCTGGATCACGGCCGGCCGGTGGCCAGCATGGGGGCGGATTTTCGCGACTACGACAATGACGGCACTCCCGACATCACGGTGACGGCACTCACGGGCGAAACCTTCCCGCTATTCCGCAACATCGGCGACGGGAGCTTCCGTGACATGACCTACGCCAGTCAGATCGGGCCGCAGAGCGTCCGGTGGAGCGGCTGGGGAAACGGCTTCTTCGATTTCAACAACGACGGATGGAAAGACCTGTTCACGGCGAATTCTCACGTCAATGACCGCATCGAGCTGTTCGAAGCGACCACGTATCTGCAGCACAACACGATTTTTGCGGGCACCCGGAACGGCAGGTTCCGGGACGTGACGGCCGACAGCGGACTGGCGCAGGCGGTCCGCGCGCACCGCGGTGCGGCTTTTGCCGACTTCAACAACGACGGCAAACTGGACGTGGTGGTCAGCTGCCTGGGCGGCCAGGCTGAGCTATGGGAGAATGTCACCCCCAATTCCAACCGCTGGTTGATCCTGAAGCTTACCGGGACCAAGAGCAACCGCGACGGCATCGGCGCGCGAGTAAGAATCGGCGAGCAATGGAATGAAATGACTACCGCGGTCAGTTATGCTTCTTCCACGCACTTCGGAGTGCATTTCGGCCTCGGAGCGCGAAAGGTCATTCCCGAGATCGAGATCCGGTGGCCGAGCGGAATCGTACAAAAACTCTCTAACGTCGAAACGAACCAAACCGTGAGCGTGAGGGAACCGGACTAAAAAGGAACGCCGCTATGGCGGCTCGATTTTCACCTGTTCCTCCAGGCGGCGTTTCTCGTCCAAGCGAGCGGACTGAATTTCCCGGTACTTTGCCATTGTCTGGCGCGCCGACTCAGGCTGTCCGGCGTCCCGGTAGGCCCGCGCGAGCTGAAAGTGCAAGCTACCGTCTTCGTCCAAAGGCAACGCAGCGCGCAGGTGCGGCACGGCACGAGCCGCAGCCCCGGTCTGTAAGTAGGCCCGGCCAAGGGATGCGCGAGCCGGCAAGAGGTTCGGGTCCGCCGCGGCCGCCTTTTCCAAATAGGGAATGGCCCGGAGCGCCTGCTGGAGGTTCAGCAGGGCATCGCCCAACAGGTAGTTCAGTTCCGCCGAAGCCGGATCCTTGCGCAGCAGCTTTTGGACAACTTCGGAAGCGCCGCTGTAGTCCCGGCTCAAGTGCAGCGACACCGCCAGCTCTTTTTGCAGATAACGGTCCTCCGGTGTAAATTGGAGAGCCCGGCGCCATTCGCTCGCGGCCTCCATATGTTGGCCCCGGTTCCGGTGAGCTTCGGCGAGAAATTCATGAAGCTCGCGAGAGTCCGGAAGCGCGGACAATTTGTGGAAGGCCGCCAGTGCCAGTTCGTTGGCCGCCCGGACCCGCCAGTAGAGAGCTACAGGGCTGGGCGCTGCACGTGTGGCCCGGAGGACGGCGGCAAAACGGCCCGCCGCAAATTCACACTCGAGCGGCACAGTCGCGCACTCGGGACGGCCGAGCGCTCGCTCCCGCTCCTCCTCAATGGCCGCCCAATCCGCATGGCCGGTCTCTCTGTAGATCCGCGCCAGCGCCAAATGCACGCCGCGGAGCCCGGGATCCCTGCGGAGCGCTTCGCGATAGAAGAAAAACGCACTCCGAAACTGCCGCTGGGCCTCCCGCCGCCCCCCTGTCAGAGCAAGCCAGTATGCCGACTCGGGGGCTTGTTTCTCCAGCTGCTGGTAGGCTTCGCGGGAGAGCATCTCGTACGATTTGCTCAGACCGTACCAGGCGCGCGGGTTTTCCGGTTCGAGTTCCGCAAGTTTTTGAAAGTGGTTTAGGGATTCCTCCGCACGCCCCAGGGCAAGCAGAGCGTCGCCCAGCATCTGCCGAGCCTTTGCGTTCGCCGGTTCCCTGCCGACCAACTCCACCAGAGGCTTTACGGCTCGTGCGGGTGCTCCGGCGGCCAGGTATGCCGCACCAAGAAACAGTTGCGCCGGACCCAAGCCCGGCTCCAGTCGCAACGCTGTTTCCAGCGCAGGCACAGCCCCGCGCGCATCCCCGGCCATGTACCGGGCCATGCCCAGATTCAGGTACAGCCCCCCGCTGTCGGGGATCTTCTTGACCAGCGCAGTGTAGATCTTGGCCGCCTCGGCGAAACGGCCCGAGGCCATTGCTTGCCTGCCCCGGGCGGCGAGCGCCGCCGGGTCGTCCTGAGCCCACAGCAGCCCTCCGATGAAAGCGATGCCGAGTACGATTGCGACTTTCACTCTATAGCGAAACGCCGCCTCCGCCAGAGATAGGCCCCGGCAAACTCGCGGTCACTGCGTCAAAAGTGCAGTCTCAACCCGAATCGAATGGTCCGCTGGTCGGTGGCGGCGCTGCGGATCCGCATAAAATCGCCGCTGTTGACGCTGCTCGTCGGGTTGTTGAAGTGCGGCGTGTTGCTGAGGTTGAAAGCTTCAGCTCGAAACTGTAAGCGGTACCGCTCGCTAATCGGGAACTCACGGAACAAACTGAGGTCCATGTTGACGACGCCCGGACCCCGCAGCAGGTTCCGCCCCGTATTGCCGAAGCGCACTTCGGTGACAGGGGCGAAGGCAGCTCTGTCAAAAAACTCATCCAGGCTGCCAATTTTCCTTACGGAAGGTTTGATCTGGTCGGCAGTCTGCGTGTTGCCCGGTGCGTTCAAACTGGCGCCGTCGGCCGTGACCGTGAACGGCCGGCCCTGGAACGCGCTGAAAATGCCGTTCACCTGCCAGTCGCCCAAGATCACCCGGCCCGGCCCCGAGTTGAGATACTTCTTGCCCCGGCCGAAAGGCAAGTCATAGACATAGCCAAGCTGGAAGATGTGGGGAATGTTGTAGCCTGCTTGGGCCCGGTTACGGCGGAAATGAGGTAGATAGTTGAACATGACGCCGGCCCATCCGTCGTCGTCCGTCATGTTGATCGCCCTCGAATAGGTGTAAGCGCCCTTGAGCGTCAGTCCGTCCGCGGCCCTGCGGTTGATGGCGACCTGCAGTGCGTGGTAGTTGGCACTGAACTGGCCGTTCCAGTACAACATGTCCACCGCCAGTCCGAAGCGCTGGTTAAACGGCCGCCCCGAAGTTCCTCCTCCGGGAGCCGCCGCATTGGCGTTCCAATCGCCAAAGCTCCGCACGGTCTGCGTACCCACGTAGCCCACGTCCACAACGAAATCGCCGGGCATCTTTCTCTGGACGAAGAAATTCCAGGACTGGATGTAGCCGCGCTTCAACTCCTTGCCGATAATTGTCCGCATCAATGCCCTGCCTGGCAGCGGGACTCTTCCGGAACTGATGTCCGGACCGCTGAAATCCGGGATGCCGTGCTCGACCGGCCGGAACGGCAGGAAGGCATTTTCGGCGTTAAAGTCAAAAGCGACGGTGAGGGGGTAAAATCCGCGCAGGGGCCTCGCCAGCGGCATGGGGTTATAGCTAATGCCATAGCCGCTACGGATCACAGTGTTATCCCCGATCCGGTAGGCGAACCCCACGCGGGGCGCAAACAGTCTGTTACTTGTGCCGATGCCAAGATCCTTGGGATTGCCGCTGGCGCCGCCGATGAGCACCAGGTTTGTATTCTCGTCCCATTGTTCGATTCCGCCGACGCCGGCCCGGGTCATAAGGGGATACTTTTCCCACCGGACCCCGAGGTTGAGCGTCAGGTTGCGCGTGACCTGCCAGCGGTCGCGGAAATACCAGGCCAGCTGCCATTCAAAGCCGGTCATCTTGATCCATTGGATGCTCTTGCTCATGGAGTTCGGCAGTCCGAGCAGAAACGACGCAAATCCATTGAACTGATTCGTGGCCCTTCCGCGCAGACCGGTCACCGCCTGATTGAAATTCAAGGTTCCCCGGGGACCGGCGCCCAGCTCCGGCTGCCAGTGGTTCAACCAGTGACGCACGCCGTCGAATCCGAATCGAAGATCGTGGCCGCCCCTGATGAGGCTGAAATTCTGGGTCAGCGTGTAGCTCTGGTCGTTGCGGAAAATCGGGCTCCAGCCTTCGGGATTGCCCAGCGTGGAGTAACCGCTGATGGTCAGAATCGGCATTCCGCTCTGGCGGGGATCCGGACCGTTGGTCCCGGGAATGCCCCATACGTCCGAACCGAAATTGGTGCCGAAGTCCGGTCCTTTGACTTGTTGACCCATGCGGGTGAAGCCGAGAGTGGTATCCAACAGAAACGTCGGAGTAATAGTCCACGTCTGGCCGATGGTGGCGACGTTGACTGTGGTCGAGCCGGTGCCGATGCCGCCGTCGCACAGACATGCCCCTCCCACTTTGTCATTCAAGCCGAACCTTCCCGTAACCTGAGCATCCATGATGCTCCACTTGCCCCAGATCTGATGGTTCTGGGTCCGGTTCCAGTTGATCTTCGTGTCGAAGTTGTCCCGGTTCATCGCCTGGGTGTCCGAGTTGAAAAAGTTCGACGCCACCTGGCCCGGGACGTTCGGCAAGGGAATGTCGGCCAGGATTCTGCGGGTGATGGCGCTTTGGCGAGCTGGGGGAATCACATTGTTGGGAAACGGCGTACGGCCTGAGCCATCCGGATTACCGGTGGCAGGATCGTAAATCACCGTATTGAAACGGCTGAAGTCTCCCTGCCGCTGATCGGCCGTCGGCACCGTGAAAAATGCGTTGCGATTGACGCGCTCTCGTGTGCCTTCCCAGGCAGTGAAAAAGAACAGTTTGTTTCGCTTGATGGGACCGCCGATCGTGTAGCCGTCGATGTTGCGCAAGCTTTTCGGAGTCTTCGGGTCCCGGAAAAAGAAGTTTTTGGCTCCCCACTTGCTGTTTTCGTGAAACACAAAGGCGGACCCGTGGAACTCGTTGGTTCCGGACTTGGTGTTGACGGCAATGGCGGCGCCTCCCGCCATTCCCTGCTCGGCATCGAAGCTGGCGGTCGTGATGCTGACGCTTTCGACGGTTTCCGCGGGCGCCACATAGACGGTGTGGTGCGGCAGCCAGATATACACGTTCGTTGCGCCGTCCAGACGGGTGTTATTGTTATTGCGGTTGGTACCGTTCACGTTGGTCGTCAGCGCGCGAGCCGGCGTGTCTGTGATCGCGTTTTGGAACCGGGCCGGCGTGGCTCCGGGTACCAAGTTGATGAGGGACTGATAGTTTCGGTAGTTGGCCAGCGGCAAGTTGACCAGTTCACGCGCCCCCGCCAGCTCGTGCCGGACGTCGGACCGGTCCGTCTGGAGCATCAACGCGGCGGCTTCCACCGTCACCTGCTCGGTCACCGCTCCGACTTCGAGCTTCACGTTGACACGCGTGACTTCGTTCATGGCCACCTGAAGGCCGCTCTGCACAAACGGCCGGAAGCCGGCGGCGGTCACCTTGACGTCGTAGGTTCCGGGCAAAACGTTGTTGATGACGTAGCGCCCGCCGCCGTCCGTCGTTGTTGTGCGCTCCAGACCGGTAAGCGTGTTGGTGGCGGTCACCGTGGCGTTCGGCACTACGGCGCCCGTCGGATCCTCGACGGTACCCACGATGGAACCGTACAGAACTTGACCGTAAGCCTGGCCTGCGGAAAGGCACGCCAGCAGGCCGCAAACTACATACGCTCTAAACGTACTGAGATGTCGCATCCGACCCCCCTCTGGCCGTCTGGCCTGAGTATGTTCGAAGCGAATATACACCCTTCCCGCGCCAGGGTCAAGTAGAAAAGTGGCCGCCAAGCGGCTGAAGCACAAGAATTTACTTTCGGCAAGTGCGGTCGGGCCTGAGCCCTCCCGGGCCTACAACGAAGCTGCTCGTCACGGCACGGTGCGCCGTGCCGGGGTGAGGGTGAAATATTCCGTGAAGCTGCGCTTGGGCGCCCCGACGTCCCGGAGGCCCGGCAGGAGCTGCCGGGCCACCCCGCGAAACTGCCGTCCCAGCTCTGAGGAAGGATCCACGTGAGTGCCCTCCTGAAGGGCTTTGTGGACTCCTGCATAGTCATTGGGAAGCGTGACGGCCACCGTGTGCCCGAGCAGGCGCTCGATCTCCTGAATGCCGACCGGCATGCGCTTATGCGCACGGTTGAGCACCAGCTTGACGCGGTGGTCGAGCTCGAGGGACCGCAGGAAGGCCAGCTTTTCCCGCGCCAGGTGCAGTGCCGGAAGCTCCGGAGTCGTCACCAGCAGAATCCACTTGGATTCGTGCATCAGCTCCAGTGAGTGTTTCTCCATGTTGCCGGACAGGTCCAGACAAATCGCCTGATAATGGCGCCGGCAAAAATCCAACAGCGCCAGCAAGGGGGCCGGCTCGACCCGGAAGCCGACGTCCACCCTGCCCGCAGGCAGCACGTCCAGGTTCCCGGTCGAACAGATCAGTTGCTGCCACACGCTATCGTCGAGCCGTCCGGCGCGTTCGACCGCGTCAACGACGGAATATGCCGCATCCAGCTTCAACATGAAGCCGACAATGCCGCAATTCAGATCAAAATCCGCCAGCAACACCCGCGCCTGCGGCTGTGCCGCCAGAGCCATACTCAGATTCACCGCTACGGTGGTGGCGCCCACGCCCGCTTTGGCGGGAAGGAAACACAGCACCAGATCGGTGGTTTCCAACGGCAGGGGCGCCCGCCGCACGCGCTCCCCAACGCGCGCCAGCGTCTCGCTGAGCATGTCCGGCAAAAACGGCGCCGCCAGGAACTCCCGCACGCCGGCCCGCATCAACTCCAGCAACAGGGTCGGATGACTGGTTTCGTGAAAGGCCACCACTTCCAGACCGGGCTGATACGCCTCCGCTGCCCTGGCGACGTCCAGCGCCTCAGCCAGTGATGCCGCACTCAGAAAGATGATCCGCGGAGCATGGGTACGTACCATTCGCTCCAGCTGAGAAGGAGTGGGATACTCCTGAACCTGCCGGACAATTTCCACACCCCCGTGTGCGATCAGCGCCGTTTCCAAACGCTGCGCCTGTTCCCGGTCAGGACAAATGAGGACTGCTCGCAGCACACACCCTCCTGGTTTCAACTTACAGGGATCCTGCCGTGAGACCAATCCGCCGAAGACCTGAATCCGTCACAGGAAACAGCTGAGGGACCGCCGCCCCCTCCGGGTCAAGCGCTGCCGACCGCTGCCGGAGCAGACCGCGGTTGACCAGCCCGCCAAATCCCTTCCGCAAGGTATATCGTAGTCACGATGATGCCTGCCCGAAGGGGTTTTCTGATGCTGGGGTTGGTGGTGGCGGCCTGCTGCGGGCCGGCGCAGCCCCAACGAACGCTCCGCGTCGCCGGAGCACAGGTTCCCGTTACACGCGACGTAGACGCCAATGTCCGGGCACTCGAGCGCGCGCTGGACTACGCGGCCTCCGAGCGCGCCGACGTACTGGTGACGCCGGAAGGCTCGCTGAGCGGCTACCACATAAACTTCGACGCGCGCCGGACGGCTGCGGCACTGGAGCGCCTGCGTGCCAAAGCGCGCAAGAGTCGTGTCGCCTTAGCGCTTGGCACGTGCTTTCAGGAAGCCGACGGGCGTCGCTACGATCAGGTGCGGGTTTATGACTCCGACGGCGCCTACCTCGGCTTTCACGCCAAGATCCTGCTCTGCCGGCGCGTGGCGGACTCCGATTCGAAGGGAGAAATTGACTTTTTCAGCACCGCCCCTCTGCGCACGTTTCGAATCAGGCACATCACCGTAGGTGCGTTGGTCTGCAATGACCTGTGGGCCAATCCGGAGTGGACCCCACAGCCCGATGTTCATCTGACCCAGCAGCTAGCAGCGCGCGGCGTACGCATCATCTTTCATGCGGTCAACAGCGGCCTAGGCCAGGGAGATGAGCTTGCACTTAACCGCCAGTTCCATGAATCAAACCTGCGGCTGCGGGCCCGCGCAGGAAAGCTGTGGATCGTGGTCGCCGATGCGGCCGATCCGGTGGGGCGGGTTCCCAGCCAGTGTCCCTCCGGCGTCCTGGATCCTTCGGGCAGGTGGGCCGTGCGCGTGGACAGCCCCGGCGAACGCTTCTTCGCCTACACGATCGCGCCCGACTAGCCGCCGCTGTTGCCGGGGGCGCAGCTTGAGCGCCACGGCGGCATGCGGCACAATCGTGACGTGCGCCGGATTGCACTGCAAGCGCTGGATGCTGCTGCGCGGCGCGGTGTGGATTACGCGGACGTTCGCATGGTGGAGAGCCGCGCACGCACCGTTTCGGTGCGCAACGGCCGTGCCGCTCTGGCGAGCTCGGAGGAGTCCCTGGGCGTGGGCATCCGGGTCCTCGCCGGCGGCTGCTGGGGGTTTGCCGCAACCGACGAGCTGAGCGCCGCGGGGATCGAGGCGGCCGCCGCTCTTGCGGTCCAGATCGCACACGCGGCCCAGGCCGCCAAGAACGCCGAGGTCGTGCTGGCAGATGAAGATCGTTACGAAGCCGTCTGGGTGTCGCCGTGTCTGGAAGATCCCTTCGCCACGGCCGTGGAAGAGAACCTGGCTCAGCTGCTCGCGGCCGACGCCGAGATGCGTCGCGTGCGCGGCGTGACCCTGACGGAAGCCTCGATGGTCTTCGAACGCCGGCATCAGGTATTTGCCTCCACGCCGGGAAGCATCATCGAGCAGACCTGCACAGCCACCGGGGCGGGGATTGCGGCCTCCAGTTACCAAGGCGACGAGATCCAGAAGCGCTCCTATCCCAACTCGTTCGGCGGCCAGTACCAGCTCCGAGGCTACGAACTGGTCAAAGAGCTCCGGCTCGTGGAACACGCCGCCCGCGTGGCGGAGGAAGCCGTGGCGCTCCACTCTGCGGATCCATGCCCGGACGGCGTTTTCGATCTGATCCTCGACGGCAGCCAGTTGGCTCTGCAGATCCACGAATCCATCGGCCATCCGAGCGAGCTGGACCGCGCGCTGGGCGCCGAGGCCAACTATGCGGGGCTCAGCTTTTTGTCACCGGGCGATCTCGGGCGGTTGCGCTACGCCTCGGAGATTGTCAACGTCGTCTGCGACGCGCGCCTCCAACACGGGCCGGGCTTGGGCACCTTCGCCTTCGACGACGAAGGCGTCCCGGCGCAGCGTACGGACCTGATCCGCAACGGAGTCTTTTGCGGTTTCATGACTTCCCGAGAGACTGCGGCCGCAGCGGGCCTCGGGCGCTCCAACGGCACCATGCGGGCCGAGAGCTGGGCGCGCATCCCGCTGATCCGCATGACCAACGTCAGCCTCCTTGCCGGCGAGCAGACGCTCGAGGAGGTATTCGCCGGAGACGCAATCTACATGGAGACCAACCGGAGCTGGTCCATTGACGACCGCAGGCTACAGTTCCAGTTCGGCTGCGAAATCGCCTGGGAGATCCGCGACGGACGCCGCGTGCGTATGCTGAAGAATCCGATCTACAGCGGAAGAACCATCGAGTTCTGGAACTCCTGCATAGCCATCGCGGGAGAGGAACACTGGGTCTTGTGGGGCGTGCCGAATTGCGGTAAGGGGCAGCCCGAGCAGGTCATCGGAACGGGCCACGGCGCCAGCCCCGCGCGCTTTCGCGGCGTCCGGGTGGGCGCGGCCTACGCGGATAGAGCCGGATGAGCGAATCGGAACTGCTGCCCCGGAAACGCTGCCGGGAGGTCTTCGAAGCGTCGCTGCGGGCCGCGCAGCCGGCCGGAGTGTCCGACGTCGAGGTCACGCTGTGGACATCGGCCTCCGCGCTCACGCGTTTTGCCGCCAACCGCATCCACCAGAGCGTCGCCGAGCGGCATCACGCCGTCTCCGTACGGGTTGTCACGGAGCAGCGCACGGCCCGTGTGACGACGAACCGGCTTGACGAAAGATCGCTCCGGAAGGCCGTGGAGGAGGCCATCGCCATCGCCCGGGCGCAGGGGCCCGATCCGGACCTGCCACCTCTGGCGGAGCCGGCACCGATCCCCGCTCTGGACCGCTATCACGCCGCGACGGCCCGCACCACACCGACGGAACGCGCGCGCGGAGTCGCCGCGGCCATCGCCGTCGCCGCCGCCGCAGGCCAGAGCGCGGCCGGCGCCTTCTCCACGGAGGAGCACGCGGAAGCCATTGTCAATTCGCGCGGCGTCTTTGCCTATTACCGCGGCACTCTGGCCCGGTTTTCCGTCACCGTGATGGCCGGCGACAGCTCCGGCTGGGCCAAGCAGAGCTCGATCGCGGTTTCCGATCTCGATCCGCAGGCGCTCACCCGGCGAGCCTGCGTCAAGGCCGCGCGGGGGCGCAATCCCAGACAACTGCCGCCGGGACGCTACGCGGTCATCCTGGAGCCGGCCGCCGTGCTGGACCTGACGGGCCAGCTTTTCGGAGATTTCAGCGCGACGGCCCTCGAGGAGCGCCGCAGTTTTCTCACCGACCGCCTGGGACAAAAGCTGTTCGGCGCAAACATCACGATCTGGGATGATGTGTATCATCCCTTGCAGTCCGGACCGCCGTTTGACGGCGAGGGCGTCCCTCGCCGGCGGCTCACCCTCATCGAACAAGGCGTGCCCGTCCAAGTTGCCCGCGGCCGGAGGGCCGCCCTGCGCGAGGGTACCGAGCCTACCGGGCACGGCCTGCCGCTGCCCGCCGAAGTCGGCGAGGCGCCGGTCAACATCGTGTTCCAGGGAGGCCACACGAGTCTGGAGCAAATGATCGCTTCCTGCCGGCGCGGCATCCTCGTGACCCGCCTATGGTACATCCGCGAGGTGGATCCCTATGAGAAGATCATGACCGGCCTGACGCGCGACGGAACGTTCCTGATTGAAGAGGGCGAAGTGGCCTGCGCTGTCAGGGATTTTCGCTTCAACGAGAGTATTATCGGGATGCTGAACCGCGTGGCGGCCCTCAGCCCGGCAGCGCGCGCCTCCGGGGAAGAGGTCTTCGACATGGTCGTCCCCGCGATGATGGTCCACGACTTCCGTTTCACCGAGCTCGCCGGCCGCTGAGGGTGCGGCTATCGCCCCCAACGGAGTTACACTAAAGCAAAGGCAGGATGCACGCGCACAGCACGGGCACGGTGCTCAAGTGGTCACTGGCCGCCACCGTGCTCTTTGTCGTAGCGGAGGTTATCGCCGGGTTCAAAGCCAACTCTCTGGCGCTGCTCTCGGACGCCGGACACAATTTCACCGATGCGCTCGCCCTGCTTCTGGCATGGTTCGGCTTTTACTTTCAGGCCAAGCCGGCCGACGAAGTCAAGACTTACGGCTACCACCGGGCCGGCATTCTGGCGGCCTTCGTCAACGCCTTGACGCTACTCGGATTGGCCGGGCTGATTTTCTTCGAGAGTTATCGGAGGTTTGTCCATCCGCGGCAGGTGCACGAAACGACCATGCTGGTCGTGGCGGCTGCGGGGCTGGCGGTCAACGTAGCCATCATGTGGGGGCTGCGGCGCGAGCAGAAGCACGACCTGAACATCCGCAGTGCTTTCGTGCACATGCTGGGCGACGCCCTGGGCTCGGTAGGCATCATCGCCGGGGCGGTGGCCATCCGCTACACGGGCTGGCAGCGCATTGACCCGGTCCTGTCAGCCTTGATCGCCGCGCTGATCGTATGGACGGCCTGGGGGATCGTGCGCGAGTCGCTCAACATCCTCCTCGAGGGGCTTCCGAAAGGCATGGACTTTCAGTCCGTGATCCAGGCCATGCGCGAGGTGGAAGGCGTGCTAGGGGTGCACGACCTGCATATCTGGAGCCTCGGCTCGAACTTCCACGCTTTGAGCTGCCACGTCCTCATCGAAGATATGCCTCCTTCGGAGAGCGACGCCATCCTGCGCCGTCTGAACAAAATGCTCGCAGAACGGTTCCACATCGAACACACCACCGTGCAGTTCGAACATGTCAACTGTCCCATTTACGAAAACGGCTGCTGCGTCCAGCCCGAGAGTCAGCGCCACGAGCACCGGGCGCATTGAGAGCGCAACCGGACAAAGCGGCGGCATCACGCGCAGGGCCTTTCTGGGCGGCGCGGTCGCTTTGCGTTGTCTCGGAGCCGGCGCCGCAGAGGGCTTCACGCCGCTTTTGGACGGCACAACTCTGAGCGGCTGGGTCATCGAAGAAGGTCCGGAATCCGCGTTCTATATCGAAGAGGGCGCGATTGTGGCCCACCCGGGCGCCAGCTCGCCCACGTGGCTGCGTTCCCGCAGCCAGTACGAGAACTTCGACTACCGCGGCGAGTTCCTGCTGAAGGGCTGGACCGACTCCTGCATCTATTTCCACGCCGCCGAACACGGGCGTCCCGGCTGGACGGGTTTCGGCATCAAGGTCTTTCATCAGCGCGAGGAGACGCCGACGCCCCAGTCGGCAGGCGCGATCTTTCCCCTGGTCCCGCCGCGTCTGGTGAGCGTGCGCCCGGGGGAATGGAACCCGTTCCGGATCCTTATGGACTGGCCGCGACTCCAAGTCTGGTTCAACGGCGAGCAGATTCAGGATCTGGACGTCGAAAGCCTTCCGGAGCTACGCCACCGGCTGCGCCACGGTTACCTCGGGTTTCCGGCCGTGGCAGCTGAGGCGCGGTTTCGCAATCTCCGCATCCGCGAGCTGCCCTCCCGGGAAACCTGGGAGGTGCTCTATGAGACGCAGGCCGACATCCAAAAGTGGTTCGTCTCGGAGGGCAAGCCCCGCGTGGAAACACTGGGCAGCGTATTGCGGCTCGACGGGGCCGGCCACCTGGCCACCAAGGCGAAGTACCGCGATTTCGAGCTGCACCTCTACGTGCGCGCGCCCAGGGCCCACAACGGCGGCGTCATCTTTCGCTCCGAAGGCAGGGGGACGCGCGGCCGCAACTACGAAATCCAGTTGCATAACGTCGAGGAAGCGCATTTCCCGACCGGCTCGCTCTATCACTACAAGCGCGCCGTTTATCCCCGCATCGAAGACGAAAAATGGTTCCTGATGCAGCTGGTCGTCAAGGAGGGCTTCTGCCTGGTGCGGATCAACGGCGAAACCGTGCTCGAATACGACCGGCTGGAGAACCTCGAGGAAGGCTACATCGAACTCCAGGCCCACCGTCCAGGCTGGTGGACCGAGTACAAGCACATCCGCATCAAGAGGCTGTAGCCTGACGAGCCGCCATTTGTCCCCGCGGCTCCAGCGGAAAGCCCGCGGGCACGGCATAAACAGAAAAGAGAACAAATGTTTAGGTTAGGAAGGGCTATCACTCCCACCGGCGCCGCGGCGCAAGGAGGGAATCCCCCTTTGCACTCACTCACCCACCACCACCCGCACACGGTCCAGGTTCTGGATTCTGGCGAACACCCCGTGGCGGTCGCCTCCGCGATGGGACGCCGCGCGCAACGTGACAACATAGGTGCCTGGGCGGCGGAAAACGTGCCGGGTTTGAAGTGTCACACGCGGCGAGGGCTGCCGGATGTCGGCTGGAACAAACTGGACCCCTTCTCCGAAGTTCCACTCGGCGGCGATGATCGCGCCCGCACCAGGCGGCGCCTCGATTTCTGCCGACAACGTGACTTCCTGCCCGGCTCTGATCTCCGCACGCTTGCCGCCGTTGGCCGTCAGACGCACAACAGGTTGTACGCCCTTTCGTTCCCGGGCCGATTCCGGGACCAGAACCTGACCCTCGACGACCCTGTACCTTGTCCTCTCCGGCGGCGCAACGCCGCGCTCCACCCAATCGCTGGGATCCAGCAACGACCGCTGCAGCGCGCCCAGACAGGGAACCGTCTGCAGCGGTTCCCGCTGGCTCTCCACATCCCCGTGCAAAGCGCGAACGATATAGTACAGGCGGAAGGACTGCTCCAGGCGCCTGCCCAGCGATTCTCTCACTTTCCCCGCATACCAGGCGGCCTGCCAAGGGAAGGCATCCTGATCCCAAAGCGCAGCAACGACGATCATCTTGCCCTGAAACGTTCCGCCCCGGATGGAACCGCCGGGCGGATCTGGCGAACTGCGGTCCCAGCAATCTTGGCCGCTGCGGCGGCACGGGTCTGCCGTCCGGACCCCGGAACTGGTTCCAAACCGCAAACTCAGGTGTCGGAACCTGTTGGCGGTGATAGCACTGTGCCGCCAGGAAGTCCGAGTTGCCGATCCACAAACGATCGCCCGCCTGCACACGGTTCAACTGTGCGGCAAGCTGCCGATCTCCGACAAAGCCCGCTCGTCCGGCGTCGATCCACATCCGGTTGCCCCCGGTGCGCAGCACCAGGAACGCAGCTCCCTTTGAACCGCCGGAATCGACACGCCCCCTGGCAGGTGCGGCGCTTGCGGGAATCGTCTCCTCGATTTCAAAGCCGCCAGGAAACACCCATGCTCGTTGCCAGGCAGTGTCCACTCGGTCCCCGGGGCCTGATTCCGGCGGCACGGTGGATTCTCTGCGGAGAACACGGCTGACGGTCACGTGCTTCCGGAAGCCAAAGCGGTGCACGGGTGAGGCGGAGTCTGCGCCTTCGTATCCCGGTGTGCTCCAGAAATCTTTCTGGAAATATGCGGCGTCCGCCTCCATCACAGAGTCCAGAAAAATGGGGAACGCTCCAAGGCCGATCGTTTCGTGATTGAACCAGCTACGGATCGGGAAGCCCATTTGCGTGACTTCCCGGAGGACAGCTTTATCTTCCGGATTCAGGCCGGCGTAGGGATTTCCATTTCCGCCCAGCTCCAGGGCGTCCACGATCAGAGGAAACTTTTCGCGCAGCGTTCGCAGCGCCAGCATCCGCACCGAGAAGACATTGGGAATCGCTACCAGGAGAGCCGGGCACATAGGGTACAAAGCCATCCCAGACGCCAGTTGTATTCTCCGCGCAGGCGATGGTTCTGTACGCGCCGCCGCTGCCTCCAAAAGCGTATCCATAGGGATGGTGCGGTCCGTAGGGTTTCGACGCGAGCTGACGCGGGAAGCGCGCCGCGGCCGCGCTCACGCGGTAACCCGCGACCGTAGGGTCTCCGAAGGCTGCCGGGCGCAGGGGCGATGTAGTGGAAGAAGCGTCCGCGGTATTTGTGCCTTGCCGCGAGCCAACCACCTGCCCGGCTGCCTTCGGAGATGGCTGCTGTCCAAATGGCCAGCCCCAAACCCTGCAATCCAGCCTGTCAGAGGCTCAACCCACTCCCCTCCGTCAACGGGCCGCTCGCCACAGAGCTAATGTGGACAAAAGTGATGTGTCATTGACAACGGGGAAGACCCTGGAGGGCGCGATCCGGGGCCCGGTGCCAACGGCTCCGGTTGCAGCTACTCTCCAGCCGCCGTCCGCCCCTCACCGCACTCCGGAATCAGATCAGCAAAAACGAAGCCGTCGCGTTCGACCACCACTCCGGTGCTTACAGGGATCAACCGCGAGAACATGGGTCCGGCATAGGCGAAAGTATGAAACTCCCCGCGCTCACCACAGGGGTCTACTTGTTCCGGCAGCGCTGCCAGAAACTCGGTGTCGAACTCCTGCCCTGCCCAACCGGGGGCCAGCTTCCGGGGGTCAACGCAGGTGACCTTTGCCTTCAGTCCTCCCTCGAGCATCTCCCGCGCCAGCGCGGCAGTGTCCCGCTGCCACAAAGGGAACAAAGGCTCAAGGCCGGATCCGGAAAGCTGGCGTTCGCGGTACTGGCGGACATCCTCGAGGAACAGGTCGCCGAAGGCAATCGCCCGAATGCCGTCCTGCCGGGCCTGCGTGCAGACGGCCCTCATGCGGTCTTCGTAGTCCTGGTTGGAGCAGGGCCACGGCAGCAAGACCGGCCAGAGCGGCAAGCCGGCCGCCGCCGCCTGAGCCTCGACCAGCTCGCGCCGAACCGCGTGCATGCTGACCCTTCCGGCGGCCTCGTTAAAGGTCGTCAGCAGGCCCACGACGCTGACGCCCGGCTGCCGCCGCAACACATGCAGCGCCCAGGCGCTGTCTTTGCCGCTACTCCACGCCAGCAGGACGCGCTTCACGCCGGCTGCAGCCCGGGTTTGAGGCACCGCCGCGCGCAGGCCTCGACCCCGAACAGGACGCCGGAGTAGACCAAGTCACCTGCCACCGTCCAACCAAAGAACGGAATGGCGGCGAGGTAGCACGCGGCCAACCCCGACCACGTGGCGGGATATGTGCCGGCGAATGCCCAGACAGCAAAATTCGTCAGGACGTAAAACTGGAAACTGCCGGACAAACTTGCGAGAACGAGCCTCCGCGGACTGCATGTGGAGAGAAACCGCTTGCCCAACCACACATAGATGCACAAGCTTGCGTACACCACCAGAGTGATGGGCGTGAAAGGCGGGAAGCCGTACCAGAGAGCAAGCAACGGGTCAGTGGCGGCCATTGCCAGCAGCGGGACCAGCCACCGCTCCCGTCCCCTCATCCGGGAACCGGCGTAGAGGCCCGCGGCACCCACGGGGGCGAAGTTCGGCGGATGAGGCACTAAACGACCCAACACCGCCAGCGCCGTCAGACCCGCCGGCAGCTTCCCCAGAAATCGCGTCCGCCTTTCAATGATACGGCCGTCCATACGAGATGATTGTACTCTGCCGGCGGACCCCGGAACTTGCAACTGCCAACCCCGAAGGGTTAGGCTTGCCGCTTGGGTGCTATGTCGCTTGAGATCCAGCAGAGGGAATACCGCCCCGGCGTGCTCGTGATCAGCCTGGCGGGCCGCGTCATGCTGGGCCCCGAAAGCGAACGCATCGAAGCCGTGGTCGAGCAGGCGCTCGAGCGGGGCGTGCGAGACTTCATTTTCGATCTGCAGGGCGTCACTCATATCGACAGCACGGGCATCGGCCGTTTCATCGCCAGCTTCAACCGGGTCCGGCGCGCGGGCGGCAGAATGCATATGGTCGCCTCCCCCGGGGCCGTGCGGGACGGCTTCCGCGTCACACGCCTCGATACCGTATTCCCGTTCTACGGCGACGTGGATAGCGCCGCGGCGGGACTGGGCCAGTCGGACTAACCGTCAGATCTCATACTCCGGCGGTTTCCGCCGCCCGTAAGGAATGTGATTCCACACGCGCTCGTGCAGAAAATAAAGACCCGTCTTGAAAAGCGTGTCCATCAGCCCGGCGCTCACAGACAAGGTCACGTCCCGGCTGAGAAGGTAGCAGACGAACATGGTGGTGGCAGAGCCCAAGAGCCGGTAGCTGACGGCTTTGGCGATGCTGCGGCTGTGCGACTCCATCGACCAAGACAGTGGCCTTGGAGCATTGTATCATACAATTCCCGATCGGGAATATCCAGATTCCGCCCTCAACGGAAATACGGTGGCTCGTTGCCCGGCTTCCACTTGATGTTGCAGCCCAAGCTCGGCTTTTGCCGTCCGGAAACCGGCCGCCCCTCTATTACGGCGTCAATCGCTGCCCGCAGATCCTTGCCCGTCACTGGGATGCCGTTTCCGGGCCGGCTGTCGTCGAGCTGCCCGCGATAGACAAGCTTCCGATCCTGATCGAAGACGTAGAAGTCCGGTGTGCAAGCGGCTGCGTAGGCTTTGGCCACTTCCTGGGTCTCGTCATAGCAGAGGGGGAAGTTAAAGCCTAGCTCCTCGGCCATGGCCCGAAGCTTTTCCGGACGGTCGTCAGGGTACTGAGTGGCGTCGTTTGAAGAGATCGCGACGATGCCGACGGATTTGCCCGCGTAGTCATGTCCGAGCCGCGCCAGCTCCTCTTTGACGTGCTGGACGTAGGGGCAATGGCGGCAGATGAACATCACGACCAGGGCCTTCTTGTCCCGGAACGTGTCAAGCGAAACGATCTTTCCCGACACGACATCCGGCAGCTGGAAATCCGGGGCCGGGGCGCCCAGCTCGAGCAACATGGTAGATTCTGTCAGTGCCATATCATCCGGTAGGATAGCAGCGCCTGCGAGACCGGATGGGTATGGGAGCGGCCTGGCGGGTTTGCCGTATAATCGCAGGCATGGTGCGCAGGCTCGGCTGCGCTCTCTGGGCTGCCGGGCTGCCCTTGTGCGCGCTCGCCGAGGACGGCGCCGGCGAGTTACTGGAGCGGGTTCGCGCACGGATGCGGGACAACCTTTCCCGGGCTCCGGATTACGTCTGCCAAGAGACCGTGGAGCGGTGGGCGCGGGATTCGCAGCGCGCGGAATTCAAAGCCCTCGACATGCTGCGCCTCGAGGTCGGTTTTGCCGGAGGCAAAGAGATTTTCTCCTGGCGCGGCGCCAGCCGGTTTGAGGAAAAGGAGCTGGCGGACCTGATCGGCAGCGGCGTGGTGGGCACGGGGGCCTTCGCGGTTCACGCCGCGAACGTCTTCCTTTCGGGCGCTGCGGAGTTCACCTACCGCGGCGAAGAAGAATGGAAAGGAAAACGGGCCTTTCGCTTCGATTACGTCGTTTCGCGCGAGCACAGCCGCTATCGTGTCCGCGTCCCACCCTACCAGGCAATCGTGGGGTTCCACGGCTCCTTCTGGGTGGAAGCCGAAACGCTCGACTTGCTGCGGCTGGAGGTGCACGCCGATGAAATCCCCGACGAGCTGCGCCTGGCGCGCACGAGCGACATCATGGAGTACCAGCGCGTGACCATCGGCCGCTCGGACTATCTGTTGCCGGCCTCTTCGGAGTTCACCATGCTCGGCGTCCTCGGCAACGAATACCGCAACCGGCGCCGGCTGACTCACTGTCGCCAATACACGGCGGAAGCCAGCTTGAGGTTCGACGCGGGCCCGGAGGCGGCACCGGTTGCGAAACCCTCGGCGCTGCCCCCGCGCCTGGTTTTGGAACTGGTACTGGACTCGACGGTAGACCTGGAGACCGCCGCGCTGGGAGACGAAGTCCGCGCCGTGCTGGGGCGCCAGCTCGTCCACCAAGGACAGCTGCTGGCTCCTCAAGGAGCCGCCGTGCTGGGCCGGCTGGTGCGCCTGGAGAAAAACTCGATTCCCTACTCGCATTACGTCGTGGGGCTGGAGTTTGACGTTCTGGAGACACCGGCCGGGCGCCTCCAATTCGCCGCCACACTGGAAGACGTCGCCCCTGCCGCCGGGCTGATCCGCCAGGCCCGGACGCTGGATCCCACCTTCGACCGGCACCGGCGCGTCCCCCGGCTGGATATCCTCGTCCGGGAGCGACAAGAAGGGCGAGGGGTACTGCACTGGGACGCCAGGCAGCCTCGCATCCGCCGCGGACTGCGCATGCGCTGGCGCACTGAGGCCGGGCTCACCCCGGCTCCATACCCTCCGCAGTGAACCCTCCATGCCCCGCCGGCCGCGCATTGAGATTGAATACTGCACCCGCTGCCGCTGGCTGTTGCGGAGCGCGTGGGTCGCCCAGGAACTCCTGAGCACGTTTGAAACGGAAATTGGGGAAATTGCCTTGATTCCGGGCTCCGGCGGCGTGTGGGAACTTCGCATTGACGGAGCGATCGTCTGGTCCCGGGCGGTGCAGGGCGGCTTTCCGGACATCAAGGAGCTAAAGCAGCTTGTCAGGGATCACATTGCACCCGGCAAGGAGCTCGGCCATACGGACCGGTAGCGGCGCCGCGTATCGCAGTGAACGCAAATCTCGCCACCGGCCCCAAAGGCGCCTCAGCCGGCCCGCTGTATGATGTCTTGGTGATGAAGCGACCATCCTATCGCCTGCTGCTGCTCCTCTGCGCCGTGCCCGTGATCTGGGGCCAGGGACGCGAGTATCTTCGCGGCCATTACACCAAGTACGAGTTCCGCATTCCCATGCGCGACGGCAAGCGGCTCTTCACCGCAGTCTACGTGCCCAAGGATGATTCCCAAACCTATCCGATTCTGCTGCTGCGGACGCCCTACAGCGTACGGCCTTACGGAGCGGACAGCTATCCGGAGCGGCTCGGACCCTCGGAAAAATTCGTGCGGGAAGGGTTCATTTTCGCCTTGCAGGACGTGCGCGGACGTTATGAATCCGAAGGGGAATTCGTGCATGTGCGCCCGTACCTGCCTGTCAAGCGCTCGGCGAGCGACGTGGATGAGGCGAGCGATGCCTATGACACCATCGAGTGGCTGATCCAACATGTGCCCAATAACAATGGCCGTGTAGGGATTTACGGGACGTCCTATCCCGGTTTTTACGCCGCCATGGCGGCCATCGACGCTCACCCGGCGCTCAAAGCTGCGGCCCCGCACGCCCCCGTGGCCGACTGGTTCGTCGGCGACGACTTCCGCCACAACGGGGCCCTGTTTCTGGCTCATGCATTCAACTTTCTGGCGCGGTTCGGGCGGCCGCGTTCCGAGCCGGCTACGGTGCCCGAACCTCCCTTCGAGCACGGCACGCCCGACGGCTACCAGTTCTTCCTCCGCATGGGCCCGCTTTCCGGCGCTGAGGAGAAACATTTCAAGGGCAAGATTTCCTTCTGGCGCGAGCTGATCGAGCACGACACCTACGACGATTTCTGGAAGGCGCGCAATCTGCTGCCGCACTTGAAAAACGTCCGGCCCGCTGTGCTTACCGTGGGCGGGTGGTTCGACGCCGAGGATCTTTACGGGCCCCTCAACGTTTACCGGGCCATCGAGAAACAAAGTCCGGGAGCCTGGAACGCGCTGGTCATGGGACCGTGGGATCACGGCGGCTGGAACCGGGACGGCGACAGACTCGGCCCTGTCTCTTTCGGCTCCAAGACGAGCGAGTTCTTCCGCGACGAGATTCTGCTGCCGTTCTTCAACCACTACCTCAAAGGCAAAGGAGAACTGAAGCTCCCGGAAGCCTACGTCTTTGAAACCGGGACGAATCAGTGGCGCAAGTACGAAGCCTGGCCGCCCCGAACCGCCCGCGAGCAGGCGCTGTACCTGCGCGAAGGCGGGCGGCTGGCCTTCGAGCCGCCGGCAAACGAAGTCGAAGCCTGCGACGAGTACATCAGTGACCCCGGCAAGCCGGTGCCCTTTATCGGCTCTGTCGAGATCGGCATGGCGTACGAGTACATGGTGGCCGATCAGCGCTTTGCCTCGTCGCGGCCGGATGTGCTGGTCTACGTGACGGAGCCGCTCGAGCGCGATGTCGCCGTGGCCGGTCCGCTGAGCGCGACTTTGTACGTCTCCACGTCGGGAACCGACTCCGACTGGATCGTCAAGTTGATTGACGTCTATCCGGACGACCATCCGGATCCCGAGCCCAACCCGGCGAACGTGCGCATGGGCGGCTACCAGCAGTTGGTCCGGGGCGAGCCGTTCCGGGGCAAGTTCCGCAACAGCTTCGAAAAGCCCGAGCCGTTCGAGCCCGGCAAGGTGACGCGAGTGGAATTCGTGCTGCCCGACGTCTATCATGTCTTCCGCCGCGGCCACCGGATCATGGTCCATGTCCAGAGTTCGTGGTTCCCGCTCGTGGACCGCAACCCGCAGAAATTCATGCGCATTCACGAAGCTCGTGAATCGGACTTCCAGAAGGCCACGCAGCGGGTGTGCCGGTCCCGCAGCCGCCCGTCGCTGGTGAAAGTCCGGGTCCTGTGAAGAAGGCTTTCTTTCGGTTCTACGCCGAGCTCAACGACTTTCTCCCCGCCGAGCGGCGGATGCAGGAGTTTGAATATTGCTTCAGCGGCCGGCAGAGCGTGAAGCACCTGATTGAAGCCGCCGGGGTGCCGCACACGGAAGTGGATCTCGTGCTGGTCAACGGCCAACCCGCGGAGTTCTCCTATCTGGTGGAAGACGGCGACCGCGTGAGCGTCTACCCGGTATTCGAAGCCTTGGACATCAGTGCCGTGACGCGCGTTCGCCCTCAGCCGCTCCGCCAGGTCCGTTTCGTTCTGGACTGTCACCTCGGCAGACTGGCGGCCTATCTGCGCATGCTCGGTTTCGACGCCCTCCATGGCGAAAACTGTTCCGATGCCGAACTGGCGCGCCTGGCTTCGGAAGAGCGCCGCATCCTGTTGACCCGGGACCGCGGGCTGCTGAAACGCGGTGCCGTGACCCACGGCTATTACGTGCGCAACGTCCGGCCACGCGAGCAGCTGGTCGAAGTGCTGCGGCGGTTCGATCTGGCCGGATCTGCAACGCCGTTCGCGCGTTGCCTGCGCTGCAATGCGCTGCTCGAAGACGCGCCGCGCCAGGAGGTGGAGGACAAAGTACCGCCACGGAGCCGTGCGTATTACACGGAATTCTGCCGCTGCCCGCACTGCGGGCGGATCTACTGGGGCGGCTCCCATTACCGGCGGATGCAGGCTCTGGTGGAGCACGCCCTGGAAGCGGCGCGGACAGCGTGAATGCCGCACCGGGGCGGGCCCAAGCCCATCCGCGGTGGCGCGGGCCCGGCGCGGAAGCGGTTTGGCGGCGCGTGATCCGAGCGGGTGCGTCGTCACCTGCGCTGAACCCGCACTTCAGTGTTTGCAATTCCGGGGGAACTCTGCTAGTATGAGAGAGCTCGCATGGATTGTCTGCCCACGAGACGTCCCCCAGCAAATCCCAAGCCACGGAGAGCATAGAACCAGCGAATGAGTTTCACCGTGTTTCTCGGCAATCTGCCCACATGGGTCACCGCGGACGATATCCAGTCCTGGCTCGCCGCGGAGAACCTGGTGGCGGACTCGATCAAAGTCATCCGCCACCCGGACACGCAGGAGTCCAAAGGCTTCGCCTTCATCGAAGCCCCTAACGAAGAAGAAGGGCGTGCGATCATCCGCCGCTTCGACCGCGCGCCGCTCGAGGACCGGCTGCTGCGCGCCAACCCCGCCGGGCCGCCGCGCAACAAGGCGCAGGGCCAGAGCAAGCCCGCAGCCGGCAGCGGCCATCGCGGCGGAAAGAAGCATAAGCGCAACCGCCCGGAACCTCCCAAGCCGCAGAGCGCCTTCGCCGAAGAGCTGGCCAAGGCGCTGTAACCCGCTGGCCCCCCATCGCGGCTCCGCCCCCGGCGGCCCCCGCATGATTTACAAGCTCTTCTGACCCCTCGGTGCTATACTCAAGTCGCAGGATCCTCGGGTCATGGATATCTACGGCCCCATTCGCGAGGGTTGCCGCCGTGAAAGATCTGCTACTCATTCGCGTCTTCTTTGTATCGCTGCTGGCCTGCGCCGGGTATTTTCTCGAGCCTTTCGGCCTGAAAGCGCCGTGGTCCGCGCTGCCCGGGGCAGCGCTGGGGCTTGCCATCATCTGGTTTGAGCTTCGCGTCCGGGAGGTCAGCCTCAAGCGCCTGATCGGCGCCGCCATTGGTTCGGTGCTGGGCATCACGGGCGCATTTTTGATCTCCCTGGTGCTGAACCGGGCTTTGCCCGCGGACAATGCCACGCTCCCGTTCGTCCAGATCGGCCTGCTTTTGTGGATGAGCTATGTGGGCCTGATGGTGGGCGCCAACAAGGGGGAAATGCTCAATCTTGCTGCGCTCGGCGGTTTGTTCGGCGGCGAGAAGGCTCCCCGGCAAAGCTTCAAAATCCTGGACACGAGCGTGATCATTGACGGGCGCATCGCCGACATTGCCGAAACGGGCTTCCTGGACGGCGTCATCGTGATTCCGCAATTTGTTCTGCGCGAGCTGCAATTGGTGGCCGACTCGGCCGATTCCATGAAGCGGAACCGCGGCCGCCGCGGGCTCGATATCCTTCAGCGCCTGCAGAAAATGCCCCAGCTCAACGTGCAAATCCTGGAGGACGACTTTCCCCACATCCGCGATGTGGACATGAAGCTCATCGAGCTGGCCAAGACCTACGACTGCAAGATCGTAACCAACGACTTCAATCTCAATAAGGTCGCGCAGTTGCACGGCGTGGAAGTGCTGAACATCAATGAGCTGGCCAACGCGCTCAAGCCGATCGTCCTGCCCGGCGAAACCATGCGGGTGTTCATCCTGAAGGAAGGCAAAGAGTACAACCAGGGCGTGGCCTATCTGGACGACGGCACCATGGTCGTCGTGGACAATGCCAAGAAAATGATCTCGAAGACCATTGATATTTCGGTGACGAGCGTGCTCCAGACCACGGCCGGGAAGATGATCTTCGGGCGCTACGACGAAAGGACTCACGGTGTGTACGACAAGCATGGAGAAAGGCTGGAACGGCCCCCGCGGGAAACGCCAGCGGCTGGTTCCTCTTCCCGGTGACGCCCGGAGCTGAGGGTCTATGAAAGTGGCTGTCATCCTACCGGCGGCCGGCCTGGGAACACGCATGGGGCGCCGCAGGTCTGCGGATCTGGCCACGAGCCGCAAGCAGTTCATGCTGCTCGACGGCTCCCCGATCCTGCTGCATACGATCCGGAAGTTCCTGCGGTGCCCGCCGGTGACCGAGATCGTCGTGGCACTACGGCGAGAGGATATGGAGTGGGTGCAGCAACTGCTGGACCGGGAAGCGCTCTCCAAGCCGGTGCGGCTGGTGGAGGGAGGCGCCTCGCGCCAGGAATCCGTCGAGAATGCGCTGAACCAGCTCAGCCCCGACGTGGATCTGGTGGCGGTTCACGACGCCGTGCGGCCCTTTATTGATCCTTCCACCATCGAGCGCGTGATCCAGGAGGCGGCACAGACGGGAGCGGCGATTGTGGGCATTGTCCCGGTGGATACGGTCAAACAGGTGCGCCAGAACAAAGTCCGAGCCACGATCCCGCGGGACCGGCTCGTGCTGGCGCAGACCCCCCAGGTGTTCCGCTACGAGCTGCTCAAGGAGGCGTTCCGCAGGGCACGGGAAGACGGCTTCATCGGCACCGACGAATCCAGTTTGGTGGAGCGGCTGGACCAGGTCGAAGTCAGCGTCGTGCCGGGCAGCGACCGCAACATCAAGATCACCAAGCCCTCCGATATGGAGCTGGCGCGCCTGTTTCTCGCCGAAGAAACCGCGCAACGCAAAGCCTCGTGATCGAGTACCGCCACGGCATCGGGTGGGACGTCCACCGTCTGGTTCCGGGAAGGAAACTCATTCTGGGGGGTGTCGAGATTCCGGCCGATGCCGGACTGGAGGGTCATTCCGACGCCGACGTACTCTCACACGCCGTCACGGATGCCCTGCTGGGCGCCGTCGCCCTGGGCGACATCGGTTCGCACTTTCCCGACACTGATCCGCGGTGGCGGGGGGCCGAAAGTGCCGCATTTCTCCGCCATGCTTTGCACCTGCTGCGGCAGCGCGGCTGGCGAGTGGTGAACGTGGACTCGACCGTAATCCTCCAGCGACCCAAACTCGAGCCGTACCGCGACGCCATCCGGGCCGCCCTGGCCGGCACCCTCGGAATTGAGACGGACCGCGTCTCGGTCAAGTTCAAGACCGCTGAGGGCCTGGGCCCTGCCGGCGAAGCTCGTTCCGCGGAAGCGTATGCCGTGGTCACAGTGTTGCGCGAGGAATGAACACATCGGCAGCCTCGCATTCCTCCAGCGGGCGCCCGAGCGCATTGGCTAGAATCGGAGAGTCGCCTGACTGAACGAGCCAAGATCCGCTGAAGATGCACCTGGAACTACCCGCTGCCTGGTCTTTTCTTGCCGCCACGGGAGCCGAGGCCACGCGCATCCCCTACGCCATGCTCCTGGTGTTCGGCTCCGCCAAACTCCTGGCCGAGCTGTTCGAGCGGCTGCGTCAGCCCGCCATCGTGGGAGAGATCCTTGCGGGGATTCTCATCGGGCCCGCGGTGCTGGACCTGATCCGGCCTGACGAGCTGCTTACAGCCCTGGCCGATCTCGGCGTGATGTTCCTGCTGTTCCGCGTGGGCCTGGAAGTGAAGTCATCGGAACTGATGAAAGTGGGCGGCACGGCGCTGATCGTGGCGGTGCTCGGGGTGGTCGTTCCGTTCTTCCTCGGCTGGGGAATCCTGCGGTTGTGGGGCGAGCCGCAGATCGAGTCCATTTTCACGGGCGCGGCAATGGTGGCCACCAGCGTCGGCATCACAGCCCAGGTGCTGGCTTCCAAAGGCCTGCTGCACGTGCGCGCAAGCAAGATCATTCTGGCGGCAGCCGTAGTGGATGACGTGCTCGGACTGCTCGTGCTGGCCGTCGTCAGCAGTTTGGCCCGCGGCGCCGTCAACGTCGCCGGTCTTGCCACCACGGCCGCCCTTGCGGCGGGCTTCACCTTCATCGTGGCCAAGTGGGGCACCCGCACCATGGAAAAAGTCGTGCCCCGGATGCAAGAGAAGCTGCGCGTCGGTGAAGCCCAGTTCGCCATGGCGATGGTGCTGTTGTTCGCGCTCTCGCTGCTGGCGGTCTATGTGGGCGTGGCGGCCATTGTGGGTGCGTTCCTGGCGGGGATGGCCCTGGCGGAAAGTGTGGGAACACGGGTTCATGACCTTGCGCACGGGGTGACCGAACTGCTGGTCCCGTTTTTCCTGGCAGGCATCGGGATGCACTTCAGCCTGTCCGCTTTCTCCACCCCTTCGACCTTGGCGCTGGCGCTCGTGATCCTGGTCGCGGCCGTGTTTTCGAAGTTCGTCGGCTGCGGCCTGGGCGCCTGGCAGCTGGGGCGGGGCGACGCCGTTCGCATCGGAGTCGGGATGGTGCCTCGCGGCGAGGTGGGCATGGTGGTGGCGCAGATCGGCCTGGGCATGGGCGTGATCGCGCCGCACGTTTACGGCGTTGTGGTATTCATGGCCGTGGCCACCACGCTGGTGGCGCCGCCGCTGCTCAATCTTGCCTACCGTGAGCTGATGCAGCGGCCCCTGCCGGAAGAAGAGGTCTTCCGACTCGGCTGAGCAGCGCTCCCGCGGCCACTTCCCGGCACGATCCTTTACCGGATTTTCCCTTGCCCGAATACCCCGTCGGCGGGATGGAGTCCCGCGTGATGTTCCCGTAACCTCAGGAAGGGAGGATCGCGCATGTCCGACTTCTACCAGACGGGTGTCGTCACAACGCTGCACCGACTCCGCGGCAACAGCGTGGAACGCCTGGAGGGAGACTTGGAGCGATTTTCCCGGAGCCGGCCCATCGCGTTAGTGCTGCCGGCGCTCTATTCCGAGTTCGGCACGCCCGCCATGCAGCGGATCGTACAAGCGCTACGCCAGGTGCGCTATCTACAACGGATCGTCGTGGCTCTGGGACGCGCCACGCGGGAGGACTACGAGCGCGCCCGGGGATTTTTTGAGAGCTTCTATACGCCCGTCTCCGTGCTGTGGATCGACGGGGACCGGATCCGGCGGCTGTTCCAGCTGCTCGAGGAGCGCGGGTTGTCGGCGGGCGGGGACGGCAAGGGCCGCTCCTGCTGGATGGCCTACGGCTACGTGCTGGCCATGCGGGACTGCGATGTCATCGCGTTGCACGACTGCGACATCGTCAACTACGACCGCGAGATGCTGGCACGGTTGTGTTACCCGGTGGCTCACCCCAACCTCGGTTTCGAATTCTGCAAGGGCTACTATGCCCGGGTGACGGACCGCATGCACGGCCGCGTGACACGTCTGTTTGTGACGCCGCTGATCCGGGCGCTGGAGAGCATGGCCCCATCCTCTCCGTTCCTGCGCTTTCTGGACAGCTTTCGCTACCCGCTGGCAGGCGAGTTTGCCATGGACGTCAATCTTGCCCGCGTGAATCGGATCCCGGGCGACTGGGGCCTGGAAGTGGGCGTACTCGCCGAGGTCTACCGCAACTGCGCCGTCTCCCGGGTCTGTCAGGTGGATCTGGCGGACACCTATGAGCACAAGCACCAAAGCCTCTCGGCCGACGACCCTTCACGAGGATTGAGCCGCATGGCCGCTGACATCGCCAAGTCCCTGTTCCGCACGATCGCGGCCGAGGGGATCGTATTCACGGCGGATCACTTCCGCAGTCTGGAGGTTCGTTATGTGCGCCTGGCGCAGGACACGATCGCGCGCTATTACGCGGACGCCGCGCTTAACGGCCTGAAGTTTGACCGCCACGCCGAGGAGCTGGCCGTAGCAGCGTTTGCCCGCAGCCTGCGTCAGGCCGCCGCTGATTTCCTGGAAGACCCGCTCGGCCTGCCGCTCATCCCCAACTGGAACCGGGTCCTCGCAGCCATCCCGGAGTTCTTCGACCTCCTCCAGGACGCCGTGACGAAGGACGCCCAGATGGCAACCAGCAGCGTCGCATGAATCGTGTATGGCGTTCGAGGCTCCCATCGAGGCTTCCCCCGACGCCGTAGATCTGCCGCCGGCCGACGTCGTGGCCGGGATCGTCGCCGCAGCAGGCGGAGAGGTACACCCGGGGGTGCTCCGTGCCGCCTGCCTGAGTCTGGAAAAGTACTTCCCGCAGGTACCGGGCCTCATCCTGGTGTCGGGCGCCGCCGGGGAGATGCCGGACGTTCTGCTGGAATTCCCGGAATGCCGGATGGTTCTACTGCCGCCCGCCTCGAGCGCCTCGGCCGTGTTCCCCTTCCCGTTTCATGGCACTCCGTGGAAGGCCGAGGCGTTGCGGAACCTACTTCGGGTGGCTTCACGCACAGGTGCCAGAGCGTGCGCCGTCGTGCACGGGGATGTGCGCACGGTGACTCCGGAATGGTTCGAGTTGCTGCTGCGCCCGGTCTTGCTGGGAGGCTATGATTGGGTCGCTCCTCGCTACCACCGTCACAAGTATGACGGCGCGATCACCCACGGCCTTGCCTATCCCCTGATGCGGGCTCTTTACGGGCTGCAGCTCCGGGAGCCTCTGGCCTGGGAATTCGGCATCTCGGACCGCCTGATGCACCGCCTGCTGGCAGAAGACGACTGGAACCGCCCGCCGATCCGCATCACGCCGGGCCTGTGGATGACCACGGTAGCCCTTGGTGAAGGCTACCGGGTATGCCAGAGCTTCCTCGGAGCTCGCCACTGGGGCCCTGCCGCTCCCGAAGGCGGCCTTCCGGCCATGCTGTCGCAAATCGCGGACAGTCTGTTCCGCCTCCTGGACGACTACGCCCCGGTCTGGCGAGCCCGGAACGGCAGCCGGCCAGCCGACTGTTTCGGCCACCGCTTTGACCTCGCTCTGGATCCGACTCCCCGGGGAGTGGACTCGATGTTGGCCGCATTCTTCGCAGCATGCAAGGACGCCGGGGAGGTGTGGTCTGAGGTGCTCAGTTTGGACACGCTGCAAGCGGTCCGGCAAACGGCAGCCCGGGCGGGCGGCCAGGCCTTCCGCTTCGAAAACGAGTTGTGGACCCGCATCGTGTACGAATTCGCCGCCGCGCACCGCCGCCAGCCTGCGCACCGGCCCTGGCTCCTGCCTGCCTTGACGCCGCTGTACCTGGGCTGGCTGGCGTCCTTCATCCTGGAGACGGAATACTCAGTTTCCGCCGAGGTCGAGGAAAAAATCGAGAGTCTCTGCCAATGTTTTGAGCACTACAAGCCCTATCTAGTTCAGATTTGGACGAGAAACGGGGCGCCGGCGTCGAGCCGGCCGGCCGGCGAGCACGCCCCGAGCCCCAGTCCCGCGGAGGTATAGCCATGATCGAAACGCTGCAAATGATTTTGGAAGGAGTCGCAGCCCGGCTGCGCTATCAGGCGACCACCTACCTGCCCTCGCTGCTGGCTGCCCTGATCATTCTGGTGGGCGCCTGGGTGATGGCACTGCTGGCGCGCTGGGTGCTCACGAGGATTTTCAAAGGCATGGCAGCCGACCGCTTTCTGCGCCGCAGCGGTCTGGCCTTTATGCTGGACCGGTCCGGACGTTTGCGCGCCACGCGGCTGGCTGCGCAGTCGGCCTACTGGCTGATCCTGATCGCAGGCTTTTTGACCGGGCTCAGCGTCTTCGACACCGACCTGACTTCGCAGATCACCCAGAGCTTCGTCTTCCTGCTGCCCCGGCTCGTGCTCGGCGGTTTGATTCTGCTAGCCGGGGTGTGGCTGAGCCAGTACTTGGGCCGCAGCGTGCTGGTGTGGGCCGTCAATGAAGGGTTACCATCGCCGCGGCGCCTGGCTACGGCCGTCCGCATCCTGGTGATGTTCGTGGCCGTGGTGGTCACCGCTGATTACCTGAATTTCGCGCGGCATATCTTCCTGGCCGCTTTTATCATCCTGCTGGGCGGAGCGGTGCTGGCGGCCAGTCTGGCCTTCGGGCTCGGCGGAAGGGACGCCATGCGGCGGTGGGTGGAGCAGCGGCGCGGCGCCGCGGAAGAACGCGCCGAGGAACGCTCACTCTGGAACCACCTCTAAGACGGCAGCGTTCCAGCCGCGCGGTCCGGCTGCGGGGGCCACACGGCCGTGGGGCACGCGGCGTTGCAACTCCCCGAGCTGGGGCGAAGGGATGAGGACCGCTACGTCTACGACCGCGAGGAATTCGGCATCGTTCAAGCCGTCGCCGAGCCCCACCGCCGTCACGGGTCCCAGCGCTCGTTCGAACAGGTTGCGAAGACGGACCACGGCGCCGGCCTTGTCATTGCCGCCCGTCAGGTGGTAGAAGCGGCTTCCGCGGGTCCAGCGCTTCCCGAGGCCCTCGATAGCGGCCAGTAGCCGGGGGGCGCCGCCGGCATCCAGGATCACGAACGGTTCATCATACTCCCGCTGCTTTGCGCGGCGCGCTTCCTCTTCCGAAAGGCCGGAACGCTCGCGGACTTCCTCCACGCTCATCTGATGAAAGCCCCGGACGGCCACACCGCTCCGGCTTGCGGCCAGATCCAAAGTCGCGACCAGATCCTCATAGGGGGCGCCGAACTCGATGACGTCGTAACCGTCGCGGCTGACGGTGTTCGGAACCTCGAAGGGGAAGTAACGCCGCGGAATAAAGATGGCGGCGCCGTTTTCGACGATAAACGGGTCCCGGTTGCCGAGAGCCGCTCGGTAGACCTCCACCTCGGCACGGGTCTTGCTGGTGCACAGGATTAAAGGTACGCCGCGCCGCGACAGCCGCGCCAGCGCGGGTCGCGCCGGCGCCCAGGAATACGTTTCGTGCTCAAGCAGCGTACCGTCGAGATCGGTGAAGACGACGTACATGGCGGGCCGGCGCCCGACGGCTTACGTCTGCGGCGCCTCGCCTCCGACCCGCAGCACGGCCAGGAAGGCCTCCTGCGGGATTTCCACGCGCCCGACACGCTTCATCCGCTTCTTGCCCTCCTTCTGCTTTTCGAGCAACTTGCGCTTCCGCGTCACATCCCCGCCGTAACACTTGGCAAGCACGTTTTTGCGCAGCGGGGGGATATTCTCCCGCGCGATGATCTTGCTGCCGATGGCGGCTTGAAGCGCGACTTCGAACATCTGGCGCGGAATCAGCTTTCGCAGCCGCTCGATCAGCGCCTTGCCGCGCTCGTAGGCATGGTCCCGGTGCACGATCATTGAAAGGGCATCCACGGGCTCGCCCGCCACCAGCACGTCCAGCTTCACCATCGGCGAGACGCGGTAGCCTGCCATGTGGTAGTCGAGCGAGGCGTAGCCCCGTGACACCGACTTCAGGCGGTCATAGAAATCCAGAACGATCTCGTTGAGCGGCAGCTCGTAGACGAGCAGCACACGGCCGGCGCCGATGTACTCGAATTTCTTCTGAGCGCCGCGCTTCTCCTCGAGGAGTTTGAGGATTTCCCCGAGATAGTCGTCGCGCGTGATGACGGTCGCCTCGATGACGGGCTCCTCCACCTGCCGGATCACCGAGGGATGAGGCCAGCGGGCGGGGTTGTCCACCTCGACCACCTCGCCGTCGGTTTTCGTGACCCGGTAACGCACGCCCGGCGCGGTCGTAATCAGGTGGATCTGAAACTCGCGCTCCAGCCGCTCTTGCACGATTTCCATGTGGAGCAGCCCGAGAAAGCCGCAGCGGAATCCGAACCCCAGGGCCGCCGAACTTTCCGGCTCGAAGCTGAAGGCGCTGTCGTTCAGGCGCAGCTTCTCCAGCGCCTCCCGGAGCGCGGTGTGCTCGTGCGATTCCACCGGATACAGTCCCGCAAAGACCATCGGCTTCACCTCGCGGAACCCCGGCAGCGGTTCGGCGGCCGGCCGCTCGTCGTCGGTCACCGTGTCGCCGACCTGGGCGTCCGACACGGTCTTGATGTTGGCAAACATGAAGCCGACCTCGCCCGCCGAAAGCTCTTCGCAGGGCACCCGCTTGGGCGTCTGGTAGCCCAATCCCTCGACCTCGTACGTCTTGCCGCTGGACCACAGACGGATCTTCTGGCCCACACGCAGGCGGCCGTCTACGACGCGCAGCAATGTAATCACGCCGCG
This sequence comes from Acidobacteriota bacterium, assembly GCA_037446115.1. Classification (GTDB taxonomy): domain Bacteria; phylum Acidobacteriota; class Terriglobia; order Bryobacterales; family Bryobacteraceae; genus JANWXD01. The sequence continues at coordinate 166,242 of JBBIJF010000006.1, forward strand.
GTAGGGATCGAACCAGGAGTCGAAGATCAGGGCGCGCAGGGGAGCTTCCGGATTGCCGCGCGGGGGCGGAATGCGCCGGATCACCGCCTCCAGCACCTCCCGGATCCCCGTGCCGTTCTTGGCGCTCACGAGCAGCGCGTCGCCGGCCGGCAGGCCGATGACATGCTCGATCTCTTCCCGGATCCGTTCCGGTTGCGCCGCCGGCAAATCAATCTTGTTGATCACCGGGATGATTTCGAGGTTGTGCTCGAGCGCCAGGTAAGTGTTGGCAAGCGTCTGCGCCTCCACTCCCTGAGAGGCGTCCACCACCAGCAACGCACCCTCACAAGCCTGGAGGCTGCGAGAGACCTCGTAGGTGAAATCCACGTGCCCCGGCGTATCAATCAGGTTCAACTGGTAAGTCTCCCCGTCGGAAGCCGTATAGGTGAGCCGCACCGCATGGGCCTTGATGGTGATGCCGCGCTCGCGTTCCAGATCCATCGAGTCCAGCACCTGCTCCACCATTTCCCGGTCGGAGAGCGCGCCGGTCAGTTCCAGCAGCCGGTCGGCGAGCGTGGACTTGCCGTGGTCAATGTGCGCGATGATGGAGAAATTCCGGATCAAGCGGGGATCCATGCGGTATGATGAAGCTCTGACACGATTATCCCATATGTCTTATTCCCACCTCTCCTTTGAGCCGGCTCCGGATGGGATTGTGCTGCTGACGGTGCGCCGTCCCGAAAAACTGAATGCCTTGAACCGGGAGACGATGAACGAGCTGGACGATGCCTTCCGCCGCGTCGAGTCGGACCCCTCGTTCCGCGGACTGATCATCACAGGTGCAGGCGAAAAGGCTTTCGTGGCCGGTGCGGACATTGCGGAGCTCGCAGTCCTTGACCCGGTGGCGGCACGCGAGCTCACGCTGCGCGGCCAGTCCGTTTTCCGCCGTCTGGAGACCATGGGTAAGCCGTCAGTGGCCGCCATCAACGGATACGCCATGGGGGGCGGGCTCGAGCTGGCCATGTGCTGCACGCTGCGTGTGGCGGTGCCCCACGCCCGGCTCGGCCAGCCCGAGGTCAAACTCGGCATCATCCCCGGCTACGGCGGCACGCAGCGACTGCCGCGCCTGGTGGGCCGCGGCCGCGCGCTGGAATTGCTGCTCACGGGCGAAGCCATTGACGCGGCCGAGGCGCAGCGGATCGGTCTGGTCAACCATGTCGTGGCGCCCGAGGAGCTGATCGAGTTCTGCCGCGGCCTGTTGCGCAAGATTCTGGCCAATGCCCCCGTGGCGCTGGCGCTCGTGCTGGATGCCGTGGACGCCGGACTGGACGCTGCGCTCGAGGAAGCGCTGCGCTACGAGGCGACTGCGTTTGCGGTTTCCGCCGCCACCGAAGACCGTCGTGAGGGAATGCGCGCCTTTCTGGAGAAGCGCGCGCCCGTGTTCCGAGGGAACTGACATGGTGCCCCGTACCCTTGAAGGCCATCTGGACGCGCGAGGCTTCAAGTTCGCGCTCCTCGTGACGCGCTTCAACAGCCTGGTTACGGAACGGCTTCTGACCGGTGCTTTGGACGCGCTGGCGCGCACCGGCTGCGCGCCCGAAGATATCGAGATCGTGCGCTTGCCCGGCTCGTGGGAGCTCCCTCTGGTGGCCCGCGAACTGGCGCGGCAGAAGCGTCACGACGCGATCGTTTGTCTGAGCGCCGTGATCCGCGGCGATACGCCCCACTACGAGTACATCGCCTCGGAAGCGGCCAAAGGGCTGGCGCAGACCGCCCTGGAATTCGGGGTCCCGGTGAGCTTCGGCGTGCTCACCTGCGACACGCTCGAGCAGGCCCTGGACCGCGCCGGCGCCAAGAGCGGCAACAAGGGCTTCGATGCGGCCATGGCCGCCGTCGAGATGGCCAGCCTGATGCGCCGCCTGCGCGGCGGCTGAGTCCGCCATGCCCTCCCGCCATCGTTCACGCGAGCGGGCCCTCCAGATCCTCTTCCAGATGGATATTCGCAACCAGCCGCCTGATGAGGCGATCGCCGCGTTTTATACCTCGCTCGCGGTCGAGGAGGAGACGCCGCCACCCGGCCGCGACCGCTTCATGGAGGAACTCGTGCGAGGCACGGCCGCCCATCGGCAGGAGATTGACCGCCGGATCGCTGCCCATTCCGAGCACTGGCGCCTGGAGCGCATGCCCGTGGTGGACCGCAATATTCTCCGGCTGGCCGTCTACGAGATGACCCGGGAACCGACTCCGCCGATCGTGGTGATTGACGAAGCCCTGGAACTGGCGCGGCGTTTCTCTACCGAGGAGGCCGTAGCATTTATCAACGGCGTCCTCGATGCCATTCGGAAGGAGCTGGTGGGTGAAGCGGAGCCCGGTGCACCGCCGTCCTCGCCTGCCTGACCGCTCCGCTCGGTGCCGCCCGCGGCCCCTTCGACCCTCCGCACCGTTCCAGCGCCTGCACCGCCCGCCCGCAGCTTCCCGAGCACGGCCTCCCGGTCTCCCCTGCTCCAGGCCTGTTCAATCTCCTGCTCTGACAGGCCGGCCAGACGCCCTGCAAGCAGAAACGCCGGCAACGCGTGCCGCAGGTGCTTCCACCGCGCCATCTCTGCGACGGAATCGAGGGCCCGCTCCCGAAGCTGCGCCAGCGTACGACTGTCACGCTTCTCCGTCAGAACCGCCAGAGCTTCGGCTGCTTTCATGCGGTCATTCCACAGCAGCGAGTTCAGCATCTCGATCAGCCAGGTCGGCTCGACCTTGAGCCCCAGTTCCGGATCCCGCTCGCCGAGCTTGGCAATCGCCACCAAGGCGCGAATGGCGTTGTAGCGCACCCCGTCATCGGGGTCCCGCAGCGCATACTGGAGGTCGTTGACGACGACGTGCTTCTTCGACGTGTAGCCGATCAGCTGTGCCGCGATGGCGCGGTGGCGCTCATCGGCGCTATTGCGCAGCACTTCCCGGATCCGGCTCAGGTGCGCATCCACCAGTGCCGGGAACCGCTCCTGCACGGCCCGCACGGCCGGATCGAGAGACAGCGGATGTCCCTGGGCCATATACTCCTCTCCCACCCCGCGCCGGGCTGCATCCCGGTACAGTGTCAGGAACTGCTCGTAAAGGCCTGTCACCTCCTCCGGCAGCATGGCGTCGGAGGCGGGCGGCAGGCGATAGTCGAAGTGCGGCGCGCCCCGTTCTTCGATGCCCACATAGAGAATGGCGCCGCGATCCTCGCAGCAGACGGCTTCCAGTCGGGCCCGAACCACTCCGCGCACCTGTTCCAGACGCTCTTCGGCATCGCCCTTCGAAGCCGGCAGAGGATCCCCTTCCCGCACGCCCAGCGCCTTCCGGAGTTCTTCCAAGGACACCTTACGGACCCCGTAGAAGTCAATGAGGGCGATCCGCGGCACCTGTGCCGATAGCAGAAAAACGAATGCGGCGCCTGTGGCGAGCGAGCGCATGCTTCCATCTTCGCGCACCGCACGCCGCCCACCGCCGGCGACGTGCGCCAAGCGACCCCAGCGCCCTGGGGGATATGTCTACACAAGCAAGCGCCCTCCGCTCGGCCATCCCCTGAGTGAGCCGACATCCGACTTGTTTTCATACAGATACAGACACACCCGGCGCCCGGCGTCTGTGGAGACCAACGTGCACGGTCTATTGGTAAGCTCTGGATTACGCAATGAACAGACCCAAAATCACCGTAGACGGAAACGAAGCGTGCGCCTGGGTGGCGCACAAATTGAATGAAGTCATCGCCATCTATCCCATCACCCCTTCGTCGCCCATGGGCGAGTGGGCCGACGAGTGGTCAGCCAAGGGCGAGCCCAACATCTGGGGCACGGTCCCCACCGTTGTGGAGATGCAGAGCGAAGCAGGCGCCGCGGGTGCGCTGCACGGCGCCGTACAGGCCGGAGCCCTGGGAACCACGTTCACGGCGTCCCAAGGCTTGCTGCTGATGATCCCGAACATGTTCAAGATCGCCGGCGAGCTGACGCCTGCCACCATTCACGTCTCCGCCCGCACCGTGGCCACGCATGCGCTCTCGATCTTCGGGGACCACAGCGACGTGATGGCTTGCCGCAGCACGGGCTGGGCCATGCTCTGCTCTAACTCCCCGCAGGAAGCCATGGACTTCGCTTTGATCGCCCAGGCGGCCTCGCTGGAGTCGCGCATCCCGTTCCTCCACTTCTTCGACGGCTTCCGCACCTCCCACGAGGTCTCAAAGATTGAGCAGCTCACGATCGAAGACCTGCGGGCGCTGATTGATGAGGATCTCGTGCGGGCCCATCGCGACCGGGCGCTCTCGCCGGACCATCCAGTCCTGCGCGGCTCGGCGCAAAATCCGGACGTCTTTTTTCAGGCCCGCGAGGCTGCGAACCCCTTCTACCTGGCGTGCCCGACCGTCGTGGAACAGGTCATGGAAAAGTTTGCGCGCCAGGTCGGACGCCGTTACCGCCTCTTCGACTACGTCGGCGCCCCGGACGCCGAGCGGATCCTGATCCTGATGGGATCCGGCGCGGAGGCCGCTCACGAGACCGTGGACTACCTGACGGCGCGTGGCGAGAAGGTCGGCGTGGTCAAGGTGCGCCTTTACCGTCCTTTCTCCACCGAGCACCTGCTAGCGGCGCTGCCCCGGACGGTGACGGCGATTGCGGTGCTGGACCGCACCAAGGAGCCGGGTGCGGTCGGGGAGCCGCTCTATACGGATGTCGTCACGGCGCTCGGCGAGGCCGCCGCGGCGGGCAAGCTGCCGCTGGTTCGCTTCCCGCGCATCATCGGCGGCCGTTACGGGCTTTCCTCCAAGGAGTTCACTCCCGCCATGATCAAGGCGGTCTTTGACGAACTGGCCAAGGAGCACCCGAAGAATCACTTCACGGTGGGCATCAAGGACGATGTCACGCTCAACAGCCTGGCGTACGATCCGGCGTTCTCCACCGAGGATCCTGCCACGATCCGGGCGATTTTCTACGGTCTGGGTTCGGACGGAACGGTGAGCGCCAACAAGAACTCGATCAAGATCATCGGCGAGGAGACCGACTATTACGCCCAGGGTTACTTCGTTTACGACTCCAAGAAGGCCGGGGCCATTACCATTTCCCACCTTCGCTTCGGACCCAAGCCCATCCGCTCCACCTACCTCATCAGCAAAGCGAGTTTTGTGGCCTGCCATCAGTTCTCGCTTCTAGAGCGTATGGACGTGCTCAAGGCGGCTGAGCCCGGCGCCATCTTCCTGCTGAACAGCATCTACGGCCCGGAGGAGGTCTGGGACCACCTGCCGCGGCGCGTCCAGGAGCAGATCCTTTCCAAACGCTTGAAGTTCTACGTCATTGACGCCTATAAGGTGGCGCGGGATGTCGGCCTCGGCGGCCGGATCAACACCATCATGCAGACCTGCTTTTTCGCCATCAGCGGCGTGCTGCCGCGGGATGAAGCCATCGCCGCCATCAAGCGCGCCATCGAGAAGACCTGGGGCAAGCGCGGCGAGGCCGTGGTCCGGAAGAATTTCGCAGCCGTGGACGCGGCCCTCGACCACCTCCATGAAGTCAAGGTTCCCTCCAGGGTCACCAGCACCTTCGACATCCGTCCTCCCGTGCCGCCGCAGGCGCCCGAGTTCGTACGCACCGTGCTCGGCAAGATCATTGCAGGCGAGGGAGACGAACTGCCGGTGAGCGCGTTCCCGGTGGACGGAACGTTCCCGACGGGAACCGCGCAGTGGGAGAAGCGGAACATCGCTCTGGAAATCCCGGTGTGGGACGAAGAACTGTGCATCCAGTGCGGCAAATGCGTGCTGGTGTGCCCGCACGCGGTGATCCGGGCCAAGGTCTACGACGGAGCGCTGCTGGCGAACGCCCCCGCCGGCTTCAAGTCGGCTCCCGCCCGCTGGAAGGAGTTCAAGGATCGCAAGTACAGCTTGCAGGTGGCACCGGAAGACTGCACCGGCTGCGCGCTCTGCGTGGCCGCCTGCCCCGCCAAGAGCAAGACCGACGTCAAGCACAAGGCTATCAACATGGCGCCCCAGCCTCCCATCCGTGACCAGGAGCGGCGCAACTGGGAGTTCTTCCTCACCATTCCGGAACTGGACCGGCGCCTCCTCAGCGTGGCTCAGGTCAAAGACAACCAGTTGCTCCAGCCCCTGTTTGAGTTTTCCGGCGCGTGCGCCGGTTGCGGGGAGACGCCTTACATCGGGCTGCTGACGCGGCTGTTCGGCGACCGCACCATCATCGGGAACGCCACGGGGTGTTCTTCGATTTACGGCGGCAACCTGCCCACCACGCCCTACACGTTCAACTCCGAGGGCCGCGGCCCGGCCTGGTCGAACTCGCTGTTTGAAGACAACGCGGAGTTCGGCATGGGCATCCGCCTGGCCCTGGATCTGCAGAACCGTTACGCACGCCACCTGCTGCAGCGGCTGGCCGGATACATCGGGGACGAATTGGTCACCGCGCTGCTCGATGCCGATCAGTCCAGCGAGGCGGGCATCGCCGCGCAGCGCGAGCGCGTCCGGCTGTTGAAGGAGCGGATCGCCGGACTCAAGACTCCCGAAGCGCGCGACCTCGCGGCGGTCGCCGACACGCTGGTCAAGAAGAGCGTCTGGATCATCGGCGGGGACGGCTGGGCCTACGACATCGGCTACGGCGGTCTGGATCACGTGCTCGCCTCGGGCGTGAACGTCAACATGCTGGTCCTCGATACGGAGGTTTACTCCAATACGGGCGGGCAGATGTCCAAGGCGACGCCGCTTGGAGCCGTGGCCAAGTTCGCCTTCGGCGGCAAGCCGCGCCCGAAGAAAGACCTCGCGCTCCTGATGATGAGCTACGGCAACATCTACGTGGCCCGCGTCGCCATGGGCGCCAACGATACCCACACGGTGAAGGCGTTTCTGGAAGCCGAAGCCTACGACGGCCCGTCTCTGATCATTGCCTACAGCCACTGCATCGCCCACGGCTATGACATGGTGTACGGGCTCGATCAGCAGAAGGCAGCGGTGCAAAGCGGCTACTGGCCGCTCTGCCGCTACAATCCCGAACTGGCCAGGCAGGGCAAGAATCCGCTCCAGCTGGATTCCCGTGCGCCCACGCTGCCGCTCGAGAAATACATCTACAACGAGACCCGCTACACCATGCTGGCTCACAGCAATCCTGAGGCGGCACGGCGGCTGCTGGCCGAGGCGCAGCGAGAAGTGATCCGGCGCTGGAAGTTCTACGAGTACTTGGCGGCCATGCCGGGCGAGGGGCCCGTGCAGGAGGCCATCAAACAAGCGGTGAAAGAACAGGAAGCCGTCGGGGAGGCCAAGCATGCCTGACCTTTCCACCAGCTATCTCGGTTTGAACCTGAAGAATCCCGTCGTCGTCTCGCCCTCGCCGCTGTGCGAAGAGATCGGCAACATCGTCCAGATGGAGGACGCCGGCGCCGCCGCGGTCGTCCTGCATTCGCTCTTCGAGGAGCAGATTCTGATTGAAAGTCAGGCGCTGGACCAGGGCCTGTCGCTGGGCGTGGAAAGCTTTGCCGAATCGCTCTCCTATTTTCCGGACATGACGGCTTACAATTTGGGACCGGAAGGTTACCTGGAGCACATCCGGAAGGCCAAGCAGGCGGTGAATATCCCGGTGATCGCGAGCCTGAACGGCGTGACCACCGGCGGCTGGATCAAGTACGCGCGCCTCATGCAGGAGGCCGGGGCCGACGCGCTGGAGTTGAACATCTTCTACCTGGCCAACGACCCGGCCACACCCGGCGCGGAAGTCGAGGAACTCTACACCAGTCTCGTTTCGCACGTGAAGGCCAGTGTGCGGATCCCCGTCGCAGTCAAGCTGGGGCCGTATTTCAGCTCCATGGCGCACATGGCGAAAAAGCTGGACGAAGCCGGCGCCGACGGGCTGGTGCTGTTCAACCGGTTCTACCAGCCGGATTTCGACCTCGAAAATCTCGAAGTGGTTCCCGCCCTCCATCTGAGTACGCCGCACGAGCTGCTCCTGCGCCTGCACTGGGTCGCGACGCTGTACGGCCAAGTCCGGGCCGATCTGGCCGTCACCGGCGGTGTGCACACTGCGCACGACGTGCTCAAAGCCATGATGGCAGGAGCGCGCGTGGCCATGATGACCTCGGCGCTGCTGCGCCACGGCATTGACCATATCCGCACGGTGCTGCGGGACCTGGTCGAGTGGATGGAGGAGCACGAGTACGAGTCCGTGCGGCAGATGCAAGGTTCCATGAGCCGCCGCAACGTGCCCGATCCTTCCGCCTTCAGCCGCGCCAACTACATGAAGGT
>JBBIJF010000007.1:0-167826 GCA_037446115.1 Acidobacteriota bacterium
CGGGTTCCCCCATTCGGACATCCCCGGATCACTGCCTGCTGGCGGCTCCCCGAGGCTTATCGCAGCTTGCCACGTCCTTCTTCGCCTGCCTGCGCCTAGGCATCCACACGCACGCCCTTAGTAGCTTAGCCGCGAAGTCCTCCGCACACGAAAGTGGCGCGATGAGAGACGGCTTCTCACCAGTATTCGGTTGTCAAAGAACTTACGGGCAGAAAACTGGCGGAGGGAATCCGGAAACCGCTACTTCGCGCTGCCGCGAGAACTCTCTTAGAAAGGAGGTGATCCAGCCGCAGGTTCTCCTACGGCTACCTTGTTACGACTTCACCCCAGTCACGAGCCATACCTTGGGCCGCTGCCTCCCTTGCGGGTTGGCGTGCGGACTTCCAGTACAGCCCGCTCCCGTGATGTGACGGGCGGTGTGTACAAGGCCCGGGAACGTATTCACGGCGCCGTGCTGATGCGCCATTACTAGCGATTCCGGCTTCATGCAGGCGAGTTGCAGCCTGCAATCCGAACTGGGACCGGCTTTTAGCGATTGCCTCCCCCTCGCGGGTTCGGAACGCGCTGTACCGGCCATTGTAGCACGTGTGTAGCCCTGGACATAAAGGCCATGATGACTTGACGTCGTCCCCTCCTTCCTCCAGCTTGTCGCCGGCAGTCCCCTGAGAGTGCTTCCGAGTGGTTACGGAGTGGCAACACAGGGCGAGGGTTGCGCTCGTTGCGGGACTTAACCCAACACCTCACGGCACGAGCTGACGACAGCCATGCAGCACCTCGACTCCGGTCCCTTGCGGGAAGGCCGTGTTTCCACGGCGGGTCCAGAGCCGTTCGAGCCCAGGTAAGGTTCTTCGCGTTGCGTCGAATTGAACCACATGCTCCACCGCTTGTGCGGGCCCCCGTCAATTCCTTTGAGTTTCAGCCTTGCGGCCGTACTCCCCAGGCGGCACACTTAATGCGTTAGCTCCGGCACGGAGGGAGTGTCCCCCCACGCCAAGTGTGCATCGTTTAGGGCGTGGACTACCAGGGTATCTAATCCTGTTTGCTCCCCACGCTTTCGTGTCTCAGCGTCAGGTGCGGTCCAGAGAGCCGTCTTCACCACCGGCGTTCCTCCCGATATCTACGCATTTCACCGCTACACCGGGAATTCCGCTCTCCTCTCCCGCCCTCCAGCCCGGCAGTTTCCGGCGCACCCTCCCGGTTGAGCCGGGAGATTTCACACCGGACTTGCCCGGCCGCCTACACACGCTTTACGCCCAGTAACTCCGAGCAACGCTCGCCACCTACGTATTACCGCGGCTGCTGGCACGTAGTTGGCCGTGGCTTCTTCTGCGGGTACCGTCGGGCGTCTTCCCCGCTGAAAGAGGTTTACACCCCGAAGGGCTTCGTCCCTCACGCGGCGTCGCTGGATCAGGGTTTCCCCCATTGTCCAAGATTCCCCACTGCTGCCTCCCGTAGGAGTCTGGCCCGTGTTTCAGTGCCAGTGTGGCCGTGCGCCCTCTCAGGCCGGCTACCGGTCATCGCCTTGGTAGGCCGTTACCCTACCAACCAGCTGATCGGCCGCGGGCCCCTCCTCCGGCGCCTTGCGGCTTTCCCCTCTCGGGCGTATGCGGTATTAGCCCCGGTTTCCCAGGGTTATTCCCCACCGGAGGGCAGGTTACCCACGTGTTACTCACCCGTACGCCACTTTACTCAGGTACTCGGAGATTGCTCTCCTTTCCCTTTTCTCGTTCGACTTGCATGTGTTAGGCGCGCCGCCAGCGTTGACTCTGAGCCGGGATCAAACTCTCAGTTGAAACCTGGCGGGGGCGTCGAGCCATCCCGCTTCGAGTTTGCCCGAGGAAACTTGCAGAGTTTGCGGCCAGGCTGCGAAGGGATCGGCGGGGTTCCCTGGATTCACTCCAACCAGTTTTCAAAGATCCGCGCAGCCTGAGCCGGATATCCTCGCAAGGAACTCCGACCGGCTGCCGACTGCCCGTCTCCGCCCAATGGAGGCGGACGGAGCTTCGAAAACCGATCAGATACAGGAGCGCTGCGGCCGGAGGGCCCAGCCGCATCCGCTATCGAATATAGCAAGGCCGGCCCAGGGCCGTCAAGGTGTCCGCGGCGGGCCGTCAGGCGCCGATTCTCTGTCTCCAGAAACGCAACCAGAACGGCTTTCGTGGTGTGTCAAGCTGAAGGGCTTCGAGCAAAGCGTTCACCTCCCGCTCCGGCAGAGGACTGCGGCGCTGGGCAAGGCGCAGGGCTTCGCGAACACGGCAGAACAGATCCACGCAGCTCCAGCAGGAGGAAGCGTGACGCTCGATGTCTTCGCGCCGGTACCAGGTGATGCGGCCGTCGAGCCAGTCGAAAAAATCCTTGGGGGCGCAGCAACCCTCCGCGGGCAGGTGCGCGACGGCGCGGCGCAGTGCGGGGAAGACAGCGACGCAGCCTGCTTCCCGCAGGAGCTGCGCCGCCTTGCGGCGAATGCGCTCGACGCCCTCCGGATGCATCCGCATCATGGCGGCGGAATCCGGTGTCCCATACCCCATCACTTCCAGCCACACCACCTGCTTTTCGGTGAAGGTGAGTCCGGCCAGCGACGCGGCGAACGAGTCCCAGGCGGCCGGAGCCGGATTCTCGTCCGCTCCCAGGGACGCGAGCAGATGCTGCCGGAGCTTCAGGATGAAATCGCGTTCCGAACAGGGAGGGCAGGCGCGGAAGAAGGCGAAATTGAAGGGGCGTAAGATTTCCGGGGCGCGGGCAGCCCACTCGGCGGCTGCCTGCGGGAAGTAGTGTTCGACCAAGGCGCGGATCACGGGTGCGTATTCGGCGACAAAGAAGCGCCAGCCTTCGGGCCGGCCGGCGGCGCAATCGCGGATCATGTCAAAGCAGGTGTACAGCGGCATCCGAGCAGCATTCCTCTTGTCCGGAAGCGATGGCTGTAGCGCAGGGAGCGGCAGGCGGACGCCTGCCGGAACGCCCTACAACTGGAATTTTATCCCCTGCGGCAGAGGAAGTTCGTTTGAGCGGCGGAAGCGTGCCGACACGGAGCAGAGTTGTCTTTTTCTCCGGGGTGCAGGAGCCTACAATGGAAATCGGCGCCCACGGGAAGGCATGATGGAAACACCGGTGAGTTTCCTTCCGCGAGCCTGTGTGTTCGACGCCTACGGTACGCTGTTCGACTACGCGTCAGCCGCCTTACGCTGCGGTGAAGTCCTGGGCACAAACCGCGAGGCGCTCAACCGCCTTTGGCGGGAAAAGCAGCTCCAGTACACCTGGCTTCGCACGCTTCAGGACAAGCACGCGGATTTCTGGCAAGTGACCCGCGAGGCTTTGGATTACGCGCTGAGAGCGCTCGGGATCGAAGCTGCAGGTCTCACGGAACGGTTAATGGAGGCTTACCTCACGCTGGATGCCTTTCCGGAAGTCCCCGATGTACTCCGGCGCCTGAAGAGCAAGGGGATCCGGACCGCCGTGTTGTCGAACGGATCGCCCCAAATGCTCGAGGCAGCCATCGCGAGCGCCGGAATCTCGGGGCTGTTGGACGAGGTGCTTTCGGTGGAGGAGGTCGGCGTGTACAAGCCGCATCCCAGGGTGTATCAATTGGCGGTGGATCGGCTGGGAGTTCGGCGGGAGGAGATTTCCTACCAGTCGGCGAACGCCTGGGACGCGTGGGCGGCGTCCGCCTTCGGCATGCATGTCGTCTGGTGCAACCGGTATTCTCAGCCTCCGGAGAACTTACCCGGAGGCCCTGACCATGAGGTAACATCTCTGGCCGATCTGCCCTTTCTTTCTGCGGCGGCGTCGTAGGCCGAGCGGCCCGGGGGCTACAACTCGAACTGGATCCCCTGGGCCAGAGGGAGTTCGTCGGACCAGTTGATGGTGACGGTCTGGCGGCGCATGTACTGTTTCCAAGCGTCGCTGCCGGCCTCGCGGCCGCCGCCGGTCTCCTTTTCACCCCCGAAGGCGCCGCCGATTTCGGCGCCGCTGGTGCCGATGTTGACGTTGGCGATGCCGCAATCGCTGCCGAGGGCGCTCAGAAAGGTCTCGGCCGCCGTCAGGCTGTTCGTGAAGATGGCGGAGGCGAGACCTTGCGGCACGTCGTTGTGCCAGCGGATGGCCTGCTCGAGGGTGTCAAATTCGAGCAAGTAGAGCACCGGGGCGAAAAGCTCTTCGCGAAGAATGGGCATGGCGGGATGGGCGCGCACGAGCGCGGGCTCCACGTAGCAGCCGCCCAAGTGCGGCAGAGGGCGGCCGCCGTAGAGGATTTCGCCGCCTTGCTCGCGGATCCTTTCGAGACCGGCCATCATCTCTTCGACGGCGCGCCGATTAATCAGCGGCCCCATGAGGGTGCCTTCGTCCAAGGGATCTCCGATGCGGACCTGGCGGTAGGCGTTGACGAGGCGTTCGGTCATCTCGGCGGCGATGCCTTTTTGCAGGAAAAGCCGCCGGATGGTGGTGCAACGCTGGCCTGCGGTTCCGATGGCACCGAACAGGATGGCGCGCAGAGCGAGGTCGAGATTGGCGTCGTCCATGACGATGACGCCGTTGTTGCCGCCCAGTTCCAGAATCGTGCGACCCAGGCGCCGGGCCACCACTTCCGCCACGCGGTAACCCATCGAACAGGAGCCGGTGGCGCTGATGAGCGGGACGCGGCGATCGGCCAAGAGGCGTTCCCCGATGACGGAGCCGCGCCCGATGAGCAAGTTGAACACCCCCTTCCAGCCGTGCCGCTCCAGGACGCGGTTACAGATTTTTTGCACCGCAATGGCCGTTAGCGGCGTTTCCGAGGAGGGTTTCCAGACCACGCAATCGCCGCAGACGGCCGCGATGAAGGCGTTCCAGGACCAGACCGCCACGGGAAAGTTGAAGGCGGTGATCACACCCACAACGCCCAAGGGATGCCACTGTTCGTACATGCGGTGACGGGGGCGCTCGCTGGTCATGGTGAAGCCGTAAAGCTGGCGGGAAAGGCCGACGGCGAAGTCGGCGATATCAATCATTTCCTGCACTTCGCCGCGGCCTTCGGCGAGGATCTTACCGGTTTCGAGCGTTACGAGCGCACCCAGGTCGTCTTTGAGGCGTCGGAGTTCGTCGGCGATTTCGCGGACGATCAAGCCGCGCCGGGGTGCGGGGAGCATGCGCCATTGGAGGAACGTTTCCGAGGCGCGACGCATGACCTCCTCGTAATCATCGGGGCCTGCCATGAGGACGCGGCCGAGCTCGCTTTCATCGGCAGGATTGTAGGACACCAGTTCCCCGCCGGAGGGATGCGGCAACCAGGCGCCCGCGCAGGCGCCGGAGTTGACGGGCTCCACTTCAAGACGTCCCAGAACTTCCTGGATGGTTTCCTGGACCGGCATTACGGCCTCCTTTACTCAAGCCGGGATTGTTCGCCTGCCATTGTACGGCGTCCGGAGGCGGAGGACGGCCGCACCGGCGGAGCTCACAGAATCAGCATGCAGTCCCCATAGGAGTAGAAGCGATAGCCGGCCTCGACGGCGTGGCGGTAGGCGGCCAGGACCAGATCGCGGCCAGCGAAGGCGCACACCAGGATCAGAAGGCTGCTGCGGGGGAGGTGGAAGTTGGTCAACAGAGCGGAAGTGGCGCGGAACTGGAAACCGGGATAGATGAACAGATCGGTTTCTCCCGACATGGCCGCGATCCCGCCGCGGAGGCATGCGGTTTCGAGGGTGCGCACGACGGTGGTGCCGCAGGCCACCAGGCGCCGGGCGGCGCGCATCTTGCGGGCCTCCTCCTCGGAGATGCGGAAGCGCTCGGCATGCAACCGGTGCTGTTCAATGATCTCGGTGTGGACGGGCTGGAACGTGCCCAGTCCGACGTGAAGGGTCACGTAGGCGATTTCGGCGCCGGCGGCGCGGCAGGCTTCCAGCACCTCCGGGGTAAAGTGAAGGCCGGCCGTCGGAGCGGCGGCGGAACCGGGCTCGCGTGCAAAGACGGTCTGATAGCGTTCGCGGTCTTCCGGCTCGTCGGGGCGGCGGATGTAAGGCGGCAGCGGCACGTGCCCGATCTGGTCGAGCTCCCGGTAGATGTCGCCGTCGCAGTAGAAGCGCAGGGTGCGCTCGCCGTAGTCGCCGCGCGCGATGACCTCCGCCTCCAGACCGCCATCGAAAAACACGCGCTCGCCGATGTGCATCTTGCGACCGGGATGTACGAGGGCCCGCCAAACGTTGTGGTCCTGCGCATCCGGCTCGAGCAGCAGCACTTCGACTTTGCCGGTGAGGTACTGCCACCGCCTGGGATTGCGCTTGCCGATCGGGAGGGCGCGAACGCCGGCGCGGCGGCCGTAGAGGCGGGCGGGGAAGACCCGGGAGTCGTTCAACACCAGGCAGTCGCCGGGACCGAGAAACGAGGGAAGATCCCGGAAGAAACGATCCTCCCAGCGGCCCTCCTGCCGGTGGAGCACGAGCATGCGGGAGGCGGCGCGGTCCGCCAAGGGATGCTGGGCGATGCGGTCTTCCGGCAGGGGATAATCAAAGTCAGAAAGATTCACGAACGGCGACTACCTGTAGGATAGCGAAGTTGCGCATTCTGGGCATTGAAACCTCTTGTGACGAGACCGCCGCGGCGGTGGTGGAGGACGGCGTTCGGGTGCTTTCCTCCGTGGTGGCCTCGCAGCTGGCCACGCACGGCAAGTACGGCGGGGTGGTGCCGGAGCTGGCCTCACGGGAGCATCTGCGCGCCATCGTACCGGTGGTGCGGGCCGCGCTCGAGCAAGCCCACACAGACTACGGAGACCTGGCCGCCGTCGCAGCGACATCGGGCCCGGGCCTGGTCGGGTCGCTGCTGGTGGGTCTGACGTTCGCCAAGGCGATCTGTTTTGCGCGCGGCCTTCCGCTGATCGGCGTCAACCACATCGAAGGGCACATCCACGCCGTGGTGATGGAAGCCAAGCAGCGTGGCGAGACCCTGGAGCTGCCTGCGCTGGCGCTGGTGGTGAGCGGCGGGCACACGCACCTGTTCGAGGTGGCCGAAGGGTTTCGCTACCGGCTGCTCGGCAAGACGCGGGATGATGCGGCCGGCGAAGCCTACGACAAGGTGGCGAAGTTGCTCGGCTTCGGCTACCCGGGAGGGCCGGTGATTGACCGGCTGGCGGCGTATGGAAATCCGCACGCGGTGCGTTTCACCCTGGCACGCATGAAGGGCAATCCGCTGGACTTCAGCTTCAGCGGGCTGAAGACGGCGGTGCTGCGGTGGACGCGGGAGCGGGATCTGGCGGCCGAAATCGAAGCCCGGCGCGAACTGCTGCGCCGCACGCCGCGCCCTTCCCTGGAGGAATGGCTGGCGGTGACGCCCCGGGCCACGCTGGACCTGCTTGCGTCCTTCCAGCGGACGGTGATTGAAGAGCTGCTGCGCCGCGCAGCCTCCGCCGCCGAGCAGATTCAGGCCCGGGCGCTGATCATTTCCGGAGGGGTGGCCTGCAACTCGGGCCTGCGGGCAGCAGCCCGGGAGCTGGCGCTGCCCTATCCTGTTTACTTTCCCTCACCGGCGCTTTCCACGGACAACGCGGCCATGATCGCGGCGGCGGCATTTGTCAAGCTCGAGCGGGGCGAGTTCGACGATCTGAGGCTCCCGGCCGCGGCGCGACTGTCGCTGGCCTGAAGCGGCCACGGCTGTGGAAGAGGAGGGGAGATTCTCGCAGGGTGCGAGCTGCAAGCGGGCTGGCCTATAATGGCAGAAGGACCTTCCTTCCTTCGGGATCGCGTCCCGGCGTGTGAATCATGTTCGATAACCTGACGGAAAAGCTGCAGCGCGTCTTCAAGAACCTGCGCGGCGAAGGCAAGCTGACGGCGGAAAACATGGAAGCAGCGCTGCGGGAGATCCGCGTGGCGCTGCTTGAGGCCGACGTCCACTTCCGGGTGGTCAAGCAGTTTGTGGAGGGCATCCGGCAGAAGGCTATGGGCGAGGAGGTGCTGACAGCTCTGTCGCCCTCCCAGCAAGTGGTCAAGATCGTGCATGACGAGCTGATCCGGCTCCTCGGGAGCCACCAGAGCCGGCTGCGGTTTGCCAGCGAACCCCCGACGGTGATGCTGCTGGTAGGTCTGCAGGGTTCCGGCAAGACGACGACCACAGGGAAGCTGGCGCGCTGGCTGTCGAAAACCGGCCACAGTCCGTTGATGGTTTCGGTGGACGTCTACCGGCCTGCGGCGCGCCAGCAACTGAGTGTGATCGCGCGTGAGATCCGGTTGCCGGTCTGGGAAGGCGATCCTCAAACGCAGGATCCGGTGGAACTGGCCCGTCAGGCCCGGCGGGAGGCGGTGCAAACCGGCCGCGACGTAGTACTGGTGGACACCGCCGGCCGGCTGCACATTGACGAGGAGCTGATGGAGGAGCTCGAGCGGCTCAAGCAGGCTCTCTCCCCGGTGGAGATCCTTTTCGTGGCCGACGCGATGACGGGGCAGGACGCCGTCAAATCGGCCGAGGAGTTTCACAGGCGGCTGGGGATCACCGGGGTGATCCTGACCAAGATGGACGGCGACGCGCGGGGCGGCGCGGCGCTTTCGATTCGCTACGTGACCGGCCAGCCGCTGAAGTTCATCGGCGTGGGGGAGAAGTTCGATGCGCTCGAGCCGTTCCATCCCGAGCGGGCGGCCTCGCGCATTCTGGGCATGGGAGACGTGCTCTCCTTTATCGAGAAGGTCGAGCAGGCGGTGGACCAAAAGAAGGCCGAGGAGCTTGAGCGGAAGCTGCTCGACAATGAGTTTACGCTGGAGGATTTCCGGGACCAGCTCAAGCAGCTCAAGAAACTGGGACCGCTCGATTCGCTTTTGAAGATGATGCCGGGGATCGGCCCGTTCAAGGGCCTCAAGGATGTGCAGATTGACGAGAAGGAGATCACGCGCGTGGTGGCGATCATTGACTCCATGACGCCCAAGGAGCGCGCCAACCACATGATTATTAACGGGTCCCGCCGGCGGCGGATCGCGCGGGGCAGCGGGACCACGGTCCAGGAAGTCAACCAGTTACTGAAGCAGTATGCGCAGATGCGCAAGATGATGAAAAGTCTGACGGGCGGCTCGCTGGCGCGCCGGTTGAGCAAATTCAGTCTTCCCAGGCGCTGAGGCAGGTATCGTCCGGCAGTTCGAGGGAAATGGAAGTGAAGCCATGCTGATGATCCGGCTGGCGCGGTTCGGCGCCAAAAAGAAACCGACGTACCGTGTAGTGGTGATCGAGAAGGAACGGGCGCGGGACGGGCGCGCCGTGGAAGTGGTGGGCTTTTACGACCCGCGGAAGGATCCGCCGGTGGTGCGCCTGAATCAGGAGCGCATCGCTTACTGGATCAGCGTCGGGGCCAAGCCTTCGGACACGGTGGCGCGGCTGATGAAGAGCCATCCAGCCCCGGCCGCAGAGCCTGCGGCCTGAGGGCCCGGCGCGGGTATCCGGCCGCCGGCGGGGTCGTGGTCCGCCCGGAGACGGGTGGTATGATCGAAGCAGAACAGGAGGCGCAGGGATGGCTGGGATGAAGGAGTTGGTGGAAGAGATCGCGAAAGCGCTCGTAGACATCCCGGAGCAGGTCTCCGTGCGGGAAGTGCAAGGAGAACAGGTGACCGTCCTTGAGCTGAAGGTTGCCCCGAGTGATTTGGGCAAAGTGATTGGCAAGCAAGGACGGACCGCCCGGTCAATCCGCACCATCTTAGGCGCCGCCGGTATGAAGCTGAACCGGCGGTTCACGCTGGAGATTCTGGAGTAAGCAACTGGCTTCCGAGGATCGCCCCGGCGGGCCGTGGGTTACGGTGGCCGTAGTGGTTCGCCCGTGGGGGCATCGAGGCGAGCTGATCGCCACAACTCTGACGAGCCGGAGCGAGCGCCTGCGGCAACTTCGGGAGGTTTTTCTGTTTCCGCCGGAGGGCCAGACGGCGCGTCCCTGCGTCATCGAAGCCGTCCGGGAACACCGCGGGCGGGTGGTGATCAAGTTCGAAGGGGTGGACACGATCGAGCAGGCCGAGGCGCTGCGGGGCGCTGAAGTACGAGTTCCGTTGCGCGAACGGCCGGAGCCGCCGCCGGGCGAGTATTACCAGTCGGATCTGATCGGCTGCGAAGTGATCGAGCGCCCGACGGGAACCCTTCTGGGCCGTGTGGCCGGCTGGGAGGAATACGGAGGCCCACCGCTGTTGCGGGTCTCCGCAAGCCCGGGCGGGCCGGAGATTCTGATTCCGTTCGCACGAAGCATCTGCGTGGAGATTGACGTCGAAGGGCGCCGTATTGTGGTGGAGCTGCCGGAGGGCCTCAAGGACCTGGAACGATGACGTTCCATGTGCTGACCATCTTTCCCGAGTTTTTCCGGGGTCCGTTCGAACACGGCGTCGTGGCGCGAGCAGCAGAGTCGGGGGTGATCCGGATCGCGGTGCACAACCTGCGCGACTGGACGACGGACAAGCACCGGACCGTGGACGACCGGCCGTTTGGGGGCGGCGTGGGGATGGTGCTCAAGCCGGAGCCGATCTTCCGGGCGGTGGAGGCGATCTGGCCCCAACGGCAGCCGGGCCAGCGGGTGATTCTTCTGAGCGCGCAGGGAAGGCTTTTCAACCAGGCGGTGGCCCGGCGGCTGGCCCAGGAGCGGGAGCTGATGCTCATTTGCGGGCGCTACGAAGGGGTGGACGAACGGGTTGCGGAACACCTGGCCGACGACGAGCTTTCGATCGGCGACTATGTGCTGAGCGGGGGAGAGCTGGCGGCCTGTGTGGTGATTGACGTGGTGGCGCGCCTGATCCCGGGCGTGCTCGGCAAACCAGAGTCGGCCCTCGGCGAATCGTTCACGGCGCCGGGGGAGGAGCTGGGGATTCTAGATTATCCCCAGTACACGCGGCCTGCGGAGTTCCGGGGCTGGAGGGTTCCCGAAGTGCTCTTGAGCGGCAATCACGAAGAGATCCGCCGGTGGCGCCGGCAGGCGGCGCTGGAGAAGACGGCGCGGCTCCGGCCGGAACTGCTGCGCAAGCCGGTTGAGGGCCAGGCACAGTTGGCGGCGCCCGCTCCGGTTGAGAGAATAAGTAAGGACGATTGAGGCGACTGGCATGACGAACGCATTGCTGACGAAGTTTATCAACAAGCACAAGCGCACCGACCTTCCGGAGTTTCGTCCGGGTGATACGGTGCGCGTGCACGTCAAGATCAAAGAGGGCGACAAAGAGCGGCTCCAGGCCTTCGAAGGCACCGTGATCGCCCGCAAGAACACAGGGATGGGCGAGACGATCACGGTCCGCAAGATCAGCTTCGGGCACGGAGTGGAACGGATCTTCCCGCTGCACGCGCCCGTGATTGAACGGATCGAAGTGGTGCGGACCGGGAGGGTGCGGCGCGCCAAGCTTTACTATCTTAGGGAACTAAAAGGAAAGGCGGCCCGGCTGCGGGAGCGGGAGTAGCGCGCAGGCGATGCGAGGGTTGCGCTGCCACGGCCGATTCGAGCAGGAAGCCCGACGCGCCGGATTCCGCCTCATCGCGGGCGTGGACGAAGCCGGGAGGGGGGCCCTGTTCGGGCCGGTGTTTGCCGCGGCCGTGATCCTGCCTGCCGAATGTGTGCTGGCAGGTCTGCGGGACAGCAAGGAACTGGCCCCCGAGACCCGCGAGCGGCTGGCGGGGGCGATCCGGCGAACGGCCGTGGCGTGGGCCGTGGCGTCAGCGGAGGCCGCCGAGATTGACCGGATCAACATCTACGAGGCCTCCCGGCTGGCGATGAAGCGGGCCATCGAGCAGTTGCGTCCCGCGCCGGAGTTTGTGCTTGTGGACGCGATGCGGGTGGACGTGGCGGTTCCGCAGCGAGCGCTGATCCGGGGCGACGCCCGCTGCCGTTCCATTGCGGCTGCTTCCATCCTGGCCAAGGTGCACCGCGACCGTTGCCTGCGGGAGTGGGACGCGATCTACCCCGAATACGGTCTGGGCCGGAACAAAGGTTACGGAACGCCGGAACACAAGCGTGCCCTTGCGACCTACGGGCCCACCCCCGAGCATCGCCGCAGTTTCCTGCCGGTGCGGGCCAGTCTGCCGCCACCTCAACTGGAACTGATGCTGAGCCGGGAGGCGGCGCCCGGGTGACACCGGTACGACCTCCACACACCGCCGCATCCGAACCGGCCGGAGTGCCGCCGCGTGCGGCAGCGCAGCTGCTGGTCCGGCTGCTCGGGGCCACTGTGGCGCTGCTGGCAGGTCTGGCCCTGCTGACCCTGCCGTGGACAGATTCCTGGGAGCAGAACTATTTTGCGAATCTGGCCCCGGGGTGGAGGGCGCTGTGGATGAATTCCTATTTTCGGGGCGCGGTGAGCGGCCTTGGCGCGGCGAACCTGTACGTGGCCCTGGCGGAGTTGTTTTGGCTCCGCCGCTCCACGCCGTCAGGTGAAAGAGAGTCACAGAGGGAAGGGCGGGGCGCGTTAGAATGAAAGGCATCGGTGAGCCCATGGCAGTGAATCAAAAAGATCTCGCGACGGCCGGCGCCGTCCCTGCGCAGACCTCCGCGGCCGGGCCGCGCGGCACGATTGCAGAGTGGACCGTGACGATCATTCTGCTGCTGTTCGGCACGACGGCGCTGGTGCAAGCCTTTGTCATCCCGACGGGTTCCATGGAGGACACGCTGCTGATCGGCGACCACCTGCTGGTGGACAAGCTGGCCTACGCGCCTGCCGGGCCGATCAGCCGGTACCTGTTGCCGTACAAGCCGATTCAGCGCGGCGATATTGTGGTTTTCCGCTACCCGGTGGATGTAACCCAGACCTACGTGAAGCGGGTGATCGGCATTCCGGGCGACCGGATCCGCATCGTCAACAAGCAGGTGTACCGCAACGGGCAGAAATTATACGAACCCTACACCTACTTCAAAACGGACTACATTGATTCCTACCGCGACAATTTCCCGGGCACGCCGAACACACGGATCACGGAAGGGGCACAAGAGATGCTGGAGCGGCACGTGGTCAACGGGGAGGTGGTCGTGCCGCCGGGGCATTACTTCGTGATGGGCGACAACCGGGACTCTTCGTTCGACAGCCGCTACTGGGGGTTCGTGCCGCGGGAGAACATCATCGGCAAGCCGCTGATCATTTACTGGTCCTATGACGCGCCGACGGAGCGGCTGGCGACGACCTCCATCAGCCTGGACCACGCTCTGGATCTGGTGCAGAACTTTTTCACCAAGACGCGCTGGCGCCGGACGTTCAAGCTGATCCGCGGCTACTCGTTCCCCGAATAACACATGCCCGCGGCGCATTATTACGGCCTGATCATGGCCGGGGGGAGAGGAACGCGCTTCTGGCCCCGGTCGCGGAAGCGCACGGCCAAACAGGTCCTGCGGCTGTTCGGCGAGCGGTCGCTGATCCAGCAGACCGTGGACCGGCTGCGCCCGCTGATCCCGCCGGAGCGGATCTGGATTGTGACCAACGAATACCTGCGGGCGGAGATCGTCCGGCAGTTGCCGGAGGTGCCGGGCAAGCAGATTCTGGCCGAACCGGCGCAGCGCAACACGTGCCCCTGCATCGGGCTGGCGGCGCACGTGCTGGAGTCTCTCGATCCGGAAGCCGTGATGGGCGTCTTCCCCTCCGACCACGTCATCGCCAAACCCGCGCGCTACCGCCGCCTGCTGCGGCCGGCCTTCCGGGCGGCCGAACAGGGCAAGCTAGTGGTGCTCGGCATCCAGCCACGGTGGCCGGAGACCGGCTACGGCTATATCGAGTTTCCTGAAGGCGTGCGGGCGGGAGATCTGAAGCCCGCGCCGGTGTTGCAATTTCGCGAGAAGCCGGATCCGGAGACGGCCCGGCAGTTTGTGGAGGCCGGGCGTTTTTTCTGGAACGCAGGCATGTTCTTCTGGCGCGCGAGCGTGTTTCTGGAGGCGCTGCGTCTTTACCTACCGCGGACCGCGGCATTTCTGGACGGCCTGCCGCCCTTCGGCAGCCGGAAGTTCCGCGAGGCGATGAAGCGGCTGTATCCGCGCTGCGAGAACATTTCCGTGGACTACGCCGTGATGGAAAAAGCGGCGAACGTCGTGGGGCTGGCGGCCGACGACATAGGTTGGAACGACGTGGGGAGTTGGAACGCGGTGTATGAGTTACTGCGCCACGACCGCGACGGGAATGCAGCCCGCTCGGAGGCGTTGTTTCTGTCCAGCAGCGGCAATTATGTGGACGCGGAAGGAAAGCTCGTCGCGCTCGTGGGAGTGCGGGACCTCGTGGTTGTGGACACGCCCGACGCCCTGCTGGTTGCCGACCGCCGCCAGGCGCAGAAAGTCGGCGAGGTCGTGAAGGTGCTGGAGACGCGCAAGCGCGAGGAACTTCTGTAGGGCAAACCGGCGGTGCCGGCGGGAAGAACGCCGCCGGGGCGGGAGCGAACCGGAGGTTGCCGTCGGGGGCCGAAGCGGGGCCGGGAGTTTCGCTACGCTAAGAACCGTGGACCTGGTTCCCGCGGCGATGGCGCCCGAAGACCGCGCGGCGCTGGCAGAGGCGGTCCGGCTGCTGGAGCATCCGAGCTTCGCAGCGCGCCTGGCCAGCCGTGTGGGCATGCCCGCCGAGAAGCTGCTCAAGGCCATGCCCCGGGGCGTCACCGAATCGGTCCAGAACCTGGTGCGGAGCAC
This sequence comes from Acidobacteriota bacterium, assembly GCA_037446115.1. GTDB lineage: Bacteria > Acidobacteriota > Terriglobia > Bryobacterales > Bryobacteraceae > JANWXD01. The sequence continues at coordinate 14,552 of JBBIJF010000007.1, forward strand.
GCTCGAGAAATGCCTGGAAATCGCCGTGCAGCGCATTGACCAGCCAGTGGCGGCGGATCCCGACAAAGTTTTGAAGATCCTGGCAGGGTTCACGGGCGGCGCGGGCGGGTTTTTCGGCATGGCGGGTCTGGCGGTGGAGCTTCCCGTGACGACGACGGTGATGTTGCGCTCGATTGCGGAAATCGCGCGGCGCGAAGGCGAGGATTTTCGCTCCCCCGAGGCGCGCCTGGCCTGTCTGGAGGTCTTCGCTCTCGGCGGTCGTACCGGCAGCGACGACGCAGTCGAATCCGGCTACTACGCCGTACGGACGGTGCTGGCCCGGGCCGTTTCGGAGGCGGCGCGCTACATTGCGCGGCGCGGGCTGGTCGAAGAAGGCGCGCCGGTGCTGGTGCGCCTGATTGCCGCCATAGCGTCGCGGTTCGGCATCGTGGTGTCGGAGAAAGCCGCAGCGGCAGCGGTTCCGCTGGTGGGCGCCCTCGGCGGCGCGGCCATCAACGTGTTGTTCATGGAGCACTTTCAGAGCGTCGCGCGCGGCCATTTCACCGTGCGCCGGCTGGAGCGCAAGTACGGCGCAGGCCTGGTGCGTGCCGAGTACGAACGCTTCCGCGCGAGGTTGTGAAAGGCGCCCTCAGGCGGCCGGGATGTACAATCGCTGTCAGTGAAAGCGCTGGTCTTTTCCGACATTCACAACGACTACAGGGCTCTCGAGCGCCTGGCGGCCATCGAGGCGGACTACTACATTGCGGCGGGGGATCTGGTGAGCTGGGAGCGGGGACTGGACGGCTGCGGCGAGATCCTGAAGCCGCGCGCCGGGCGGGTGTATGTGCTGCCGGGGAATCACGAGTCGCACGAGGCGATTTCCGAGTTCTGCCGGCGTTACGGCTTCCATGACTTCCACGGGTCGTACATTCAGGCGGGGGAGTTTTTTGTGGCCGGGCTGGGTTACTCGAACCCCACCCCGTTCAACACGCCGGGTGAGTACGGCGAAGCGGAAATCGAGCGGAGGCTGGCGCCGTTCGGCGCGCTGAAACCGCTTGTGCTGGTCTGCCATTGCCCGCCGCTCGGCACGCCCCTCGACCGCGTACGGGAGGGCGTCCACGCCGGCAGCCGCGCCGTACGCGAGTTCCTGGAAAAACACCGGCCGGCGGCCTTTTTCTGCGGCCACATCCACGAAGCCGCCGGAGTGGAAGTCGAGCTGGGATCCACGCTGGCCGTCAACGCCGGTCCCCGCGGCTACTTACTGGATTTTGCTAAGCTGAAAGCGAGATGACCGTCGAGGATCTGGAACGCGAGTATCTTCCGCTCCGCCGGCAGGCCGAAGCCGTGCGGAGCTATCTTTGACCCCGCCACCAAGAAGTCCCAGCTTGCCCGAATCGAGGAGCAGATCGCTTCGCCGGACTTCTGGAACCAGCCGGAGAAGTCTCAGAAGCTGCTTCAGGAGCGCAAGCGGCTGGAGGAGGCGCTCGAACGCGACTCCCAGATCGCCCGGATGACGTCGGATCTGGAGACGCTGCTGGAGCTGTATCGCGAGGGGGAACCGGTCCAGGAAGATATCGAGACCGAGATGCGCCGGTTGCGGGAGCAGCTGGCGCAGCTCGAATCGGAGATGCTGCTGTCGGGGGAAAACGACCGGCGGAACGCGATCGTCACCATCCATCCGGGGGCGGGCGGCCTGGAGAGCCAGGACTGGGCCGAGATGCTCCTGCGCATGTACCTGCGGTGGGCCGAGCGCAAGGGTTTCGAGACGGTGATCACGGACCGGCTGGACGGTGAAGGCGCGGGCATCAAGTCGGTGACGTTCGAAGTCAACGGCGAGAACGCGTACGGGTTACTTTCCTCGGAGATCGGCGTGCACCGGCTGGTGCGCATTTCACCCTTTGACGCCAACGCGCGGCGCCACACTTCGTTTGCCTCCGTGTTTGTGTATCCGCAGATTGACGAGGACATCAAGATTGAAATCCGACCGGAGGACCTGCGCATTGACACCTTCCGCGCCAGCGGGGCCGGCGGCCAGCACGTGAACCGTACCGACTCGGCGGTGCGCATCACGCACCTGCCCACGGGGATCGTGGTGCAGTGCCAGAACGAGCGCTCCCAGCACAAGAACCGTGCGGTGGCCCTCAAGCAACTGCGGGCGCGGCTGTACGAATACGAACTGGAAAAGCGCCGCGAGGAGGAGCGCAAGATCGAGGCCAGCAAGCTGGACATTGATTTCGGCAGCCAGATCCGCAGCTACGTGCTGGCGCCGTACCGGCTGGTGAAAGACCACCGCACGAAGCTGGCGGTCGGCGACGTGGACCGCGTGCTCGACGGCGATCTGGACGATTTCATCCACGCCTGGCTGGTCTGGCGCAAGACGGGCAAGACGGCGGGGGACGGCCGCGAGGAGCCTGCCGAGCAGCCGTGAAGGACCGGGCCGCGCTCGTCCGCGCCGCAGAACTGATCCGCCAAGGCAAGCTGGTGGCGTTTCCTACCGAGACCGTCTACGGGCTCGGCGCCAATGCTCTGGATGAAGCCGCGGTGCGGCGGATCTACGAAGTCAAAGGGCGTCCGCCCCAGAGCCCGCTCATCGTGCACGTGGCCTCGCCGGAGATGGCGCGCCGGCTGGCGGCGGAATGGCCGGAGGCGGCGGAGAAGCTGTCGCAGCGCTTCTGGCCGGGCCCGCTGACTCTGGTGGTACGCAAGCGGGCGGAGATCCCCGACATCGTCACGGCCGGCCTGCCGAGCGTGGGGCTTCGCATGCCCTCGCACCCGCTGGCGCTGGAGCTGATCCGGGAAGCAGGAGTGCCCGTGGCGGCACCGAGCGCCAACCGTTTTTCGCGGCTGTCGCCCACTACGGCGGAGCATGTGCGGGAGGGGCTCGGCGAGGCCGTGGACTTCCTCTTAGACGGTGGGCCGACGACGGTGGGGATCGAGTCCACGGTGCTTTCGCTCGTGCATACGCCGCCGCGCCTGCTGCGCCCGGGCATGGTCACGCGCGCGCAGATCGAAGCTGTGATCGGCCCGGTAGAGGCGGGGCGCCGCATTGAAGAGGACAACACCGCGCACCTTTCGCCCGGATTGCACGCCCGGCACTACAGTCCTCTGACGCCCCTGTTGTTGGTGCGCCCCGGGGAACCGCTGCCGCCCGGCCGGGGAGCGTATCTGTGGCTGACGCAGCCTGCCGGAGCGGGGCACGGCGTGCGGATGCCCTGCGAGCCGGAAGCCTACGCGGCGATCCTCTACGAGGTTCTGCACCGGGAGGATGCCCGGGGCTGGGACTGGATCGCCGTGGAACGCCCGCCGGAGACGCAGGAGTGGGAGGCGATCCGGGACCGGCTCGAGCGAGCCGCCCGGCGATAGCTCCAGGCCTTTTCAGGCGACGACCTCGATGGTGACGGGGGCAAGGCGACGCCGGCCGAGCTGCAACTCCAGCCGGTGCGGTCCCGGCGACAGGGCTGCGGGAAGCCGGACGTTGACCTCGTAGCAAGGCGGGCCCGGGTCGGCACAAAAGATTTCCTCCGGCAAGGCGGGAATCCCATCCACGGATACCGCGAGCGCGTGCGGATCGGAAACTTCCTCGAGAACGATCTTGAGGTGGCCGGATTCGATGCGCGTTCCGGCGAGAAGGTTGACGGCATCCGTGACGGAGACCACGCGGGGCACCAGAGGCCCGGGGGCGATGAGGCGCAGGGTTGCGGGCGGGCACAGGACCGAGTCCCGCCACGTGAGGACGAACCGCTCCAAGCCGCTGCCGAGACCGGACGGGAGACTGACGTTGACTTGCTGGAGGCCGTCCGGCTGGGGAGGGCCGATGTAATAAGGGGTCGCCTGGCGCGGGCCGACCCGGGCCCCGAGCTCGAGCAAGTCGCACTCCTCGGGCAGCCCCTCCACCCAGACGGAGACGGCGGCGAAGCGGCCGCGGCAGGGGACCACGGGCTCGGAGCCGTGGGCGTTGGTGAGGCGGCGGAGGCGGCACACTCCGCGCGGACGAGGCGGACGGGCGGGGGGCTTCATTGCGGTGATCCACATGTACTGGGTGGAGACGCCTTCGAGTGCGAGCAGGCGCACGCCGCAGGCCCGCGCGAACTCCCGGATCTCGCCGGGGCGGATGCGGACGCCGCTCCAGGTGTCATAGACGGGGGCCGTTTCCGGCAGCCCGTTCAACTGGCAGCGCAACAGGCCGCCGGGCCTGAGCACTCGGACCGCTTCGGCGAGATAGCGGAACACGACTTCGCGGCTGGGGATGTGCTGGAACACCGCGTAGGAGTACACGAAATCGAAAGCGGCCTCATCGAAGCCGGCCAGGTCGGCGCCGCTACCCAGGTGAACGCGGGCATGGGGCACACCGCGGAGTTTCTCCTGCGCGAGCCGGACCATCTGTTCGGAGACATCCACGCCGTGAATTTCCTCGAAATGGCGGCTCATGGGGAGCAGGAGCCGGCCGGGCCCGCAGCCGATCTCCAGGCCTCGGCGGAGCCTGGCGCCGGGCGGCAGGATCCACCTCAGTTCGCGCTCAAGACCGCGGACAACGGGAGCGGCGGTCGAGAAGAATTCGGCCTCGTCCTGGCGGCGGCGGCCGAAGGCGGCGTAGTAGTAAGCGTCCTCGGCGGCGCGCCGGTCCCAGTCCCGGCGCATCTGCTCTAAAACGTTTGCGTCCTGGCTGCTCATTCGTCCTGACACCGGTTGCGGGCGATGCGGTTGTTCTCCCGCGCAATGCCCGGGGCCATACCAATGCACCGCGTGCTCATTTTCCAGCCGGAGATGACATTGTCCGAGATCACATTCTCGCGCGCCGGATCGGGCCGTTCGGCGCGGCGGCCGAGATAGATACCGGACTCCATCAGGTCCGGTTCGTCCGGCCAGTGGGAGCAAACAAAGCGGGCGGCATTTTCGTTGCAGCGGGCGAGGTTGAGCCGGCGCAGCTGATTGCGCACGATGCGGTGGCCCGAGCCGATGAGGAAGATCCCGCCGAATTTGGCGCCTTCGATGATGTTGCCCGCGACGACGATATTGCGCGAGGCCATCTCGGGATTGGCGTTGTTGAAGACGATGCCGAAGTGACCGTGGGGATAGCCGTCGGCCGCGCCGCGGTTGATGCAGACGTTGTCGCGGACTTCGCCGTCGTGGAAGCCGTCGAGGTCGATGCACTTGCCGTTGATCTCCTCGAAGCGGTTGCGGCGGTAAGCAGTGCCGTCCACATTGCCGGCGGTGTCGAGCGCCACCGGGATCGCGCCGCCTTCCACATCCACGGCCTCCGGCGGATAACCGATGTGCGAACCGCGGTTGTCCTCCACGCGGACCCGGGTCGCATGCCCCACCTGAATCGCGTCGCGGCCGATGTTGCGGAACCGGTTGCCGGCGATGAGACCGGGGCCGTTGCGGGGCGAGCGGGCGCGAGAATGGGTCCACACCCCGTTGCCGAGAACGTTATAGAAAACCGAGTCGCGAACTGTGAAGTCCGTGACGCCCTCCTCCAGGAGGATGCCGCCCGTGGTGTTGTTGCGCCCGTTCGCATTGCGGGAACCGCTGTCGGTGATGCGGACGGCGGAAATCTCGACACCGCTCGAGCGGGAGATCAGGATGGCGAAGCCCGCGATATGGCGAAACCGCAGCCGCCGCATCTCGAGCGAACGGACGTTGTCGGCCAGCACGCCGTTGCGGCCGTAGAACTGCGCAAAAGGCGTCTCGGAGGGCGGGAGGCCGGCGGGCGTTTCGAGCCTGCGGCGGTTGCCGTCGAAGGTGAGGTCCGCGATCCGGATGCGCGCGCCGCCGGGGATGACCAGCAGGGCGCGGCCCTCAAAAGCAGAGGAGGCGCGGATGACGGTTCCCGCGGCGGCGCCCCGAATTTCGAGATCCCGGGCGCCGGCGGGCAGGCGCAGTTCCGAAGAGATCTCGAAGGTACCGGCGGGGAGTTCCACCGTGCCCGTGGTCCGGTCGAGGAGCCGGTCGAGGGTGCGGTGGCGGGTGCAGCCGAAAGCGAGCAGCAGGGCGCAGGCCACGAGGAGGCGCACGTCGAGCTTATTCTAGCCTGCCGGGACGGCGCACAAACCCCCTTTGCTTTTTCCGCGGATTTTGATATCGTCTTTAACCGCTGGCAGATTTGAATCGGGGAGCAGAGTCATGACGCGCACGATCAGCCTGACGATCAACGGCAAGCCGTACTCGCATCAGGTCGAACCCCGGCTGCTGCTCATTCATTACCTGCGGGACGTGGTGGGGCTCACGGGGCCGCACATCGGCTGCGAAACCTCCATCTGCGGCGCCTGTACGGTGATGGTGGACGGCAAGGCGGTGAAGGCCTGTACCATGTTCGCCGTGCAGGCGGACGGCCGCGAGATTCTCACCATCGAGGGACTGGCGACGGACGGGCGCTATGACCCCGTGCAGGAGGCCTTCTGGAACGAGCACGCGCTCCAGTGCGGCTTCTGTACTCCGGGCATGATTCTGGCGGTTAAGCAACTGCTGGAGCGCAACCCCCGTCCGACCGAGGAAGAGATCCGGCACGGACTGGAGGGGAACCTGTGCCGCTGTACGGGCTACCAGCACATCGTCAACGCCGTGAAGGCTGCGGCGGCCAGGATGGGAGGGTGAGCCATGGCGACGACGATTACCAAGACCGAAACACTGGTGGGCAAGCGCATCCGGCGCAAGGAAGACCCGCGGCTGATCACCGGCACGGCGACCTACGTGGACGACATCCAGATGCCGGGCATGCACTACGCGGCCATTTTGCGCAGCCCTCACGCGGCGGCGCGGATCCGGTCCATCCGTGTGGGGCCCGCCCTCGAGCATCCCGGCGTCGTAGCGGTGTTTACGGGCAAGGACGTGGAAGGAATCGGTCCGGTACCGTGCGGCGCTTCTCTGCCGGGCCTGCGCGTTCCCTACCACAGCGTGCTGGCGCGCGACCGGGTGTATTTCGTGGGCCATCCGGTAGCCGTGGTGGTGGCCCGCGACCGGTACATTGCGCGGGACGCGGTGGACCGGATCGAAGTGGACTATGAGCCGCTGCCCGCGGTGTCCGACCCGGAGAAGGCCCTGGAGCCGGGAGCGCCGGCCGTGCATCCGGAATGGCCGGACAACATCGCCTTCACGTACCACCAGGAGGCGGGCGACGTGGACAAGGCGTTCGCCGAGGCGGAGGTGGTGGTCAAGCAGCGAATCGTCAGCCAGCGGCTGATCCCGACGGCGCTCGAGACCCGCGGGGTCGTGGCGGACTGGCGCAGCGGCGAAAGGTCGCTGACCATTTACTCCTCCACGCAGATCCCTCACCTGATGCGGACGCTCGTTGCGCAAGCTCTGGGGCTGCCGGAGAACCGGCTGCGGGTGGTGGCGCCGGAGGTCGGCGGCGGCTTTGGCAGCAAGCTGAACGTGTACGCCGAGGAGATCCTGATGGGATTCGTGGCGATGAAGATCGGCAAACCCATCAAGTGGATCGAGTCACGGCGTGAGAATTTTTTGTGCACGATCCACGGGCGGGGGCACGTGGATTATTTCGAGATCGCCGGCAAGCGGGACGGCACCATTCTGGGTCTGAAGCTGAAACTGATTCAGGACCTGGGGGCCTATCACCAGTTGCTGACGCCGGCCATTCCGACGCTGTCGGTGCTGATGATGCCCGGGATTTACCGGTTCCGGAATATCCGGGCGGACATCATCGGCGTGTTCACCAACTGCGTGCCCACGGACGCCTATCGGGGAGCGGGCCGGCCGGAGGCTACGCACGGCATCGAGCGCATGGTGGACATGCTGGCGGCGGAAATCGGCATGGATCCGGCGGAGATCCGGTTCAAGAACTTCGTGCGGCCGGAGGAATTTCCGTACGAGACGCCCACGGGGTTGAGCTACGACACCGGCAACTACGCCGGGGCGCTCGAAAAGGCGTTGGAGGTGGCAGGCTACCGCCAACTGCGGGAGGAGCAGAAGAAGGCCCGCCAGGAGGGGCGCCTGATGGGGATCGGTATTTCGACCTACGGAGAGATCTGCGCCTTCGGGCCTTCGCCGGCCACGCCGGCCGGTGGATGGGAGAGCGCCACGGTCCGCGTGGAGCCGACGGGCAAGGTCACGGTTCTGACGGGCGCATCGCCGCACGGGCAGGGCGAGGAGACCACGTTTGCCCAAATCGTGTGCGACGAACTGGGCGTGGACATGGACGACGTGGTCGTGCAACACGGCGACACGGCTGTCGTCCCTTACGGCATCGGGACCTTCGGGAGCCGGGCGACGGCCGTCGGCGGGACGGCGGTGTACTACGCCCTTCAGGCGCTCAAGGAGAAGATCAAAAAATTCGGCGCCACGCTGCTGGAGTCCGATGATGTGAGCTTTTCCGGCGGCGTGTGCGTTTGCAACCAGACAGGGCGGAGCGTGAGTCTGGCCGAGATTGCGGCCGCCTCTTATCGGGCGGCGAAGCTGCCCCCGGGGACGGAACCCGGGCTTGTGTCCACCTATTTCTGGGAGCCGCCCAACTTCACCTTCCCCTTCGGGGCGCACATCGTGGTCACCGAAGTAGACCGGGAAACCGGGGCGGTCGAGATCAAACGTTACGTGGCGGTGGATGATTGCGGCAAAGTGATCAACCCGATGCTGGTGGACGGGCAGGTGCACGGCGGCGTGGCGCAGGGGCTGGGACAGGCGCTGTACGAGCAGGCGGTGTATGACGAAAACGGCCAGCTGGTGACCGGGGAGCTCACGGACTACGCCATTCCCAAGGCGACCATGGTTCCGCGGATCGAGACGGCGCACACCGAGACGCCGACCCCGGTCAATCCACTGGGCATCAAGGGGGTCGGTGAGGCGGGTACAATCGCCTGCTCGCCGGCGGTGGTCAACTCGGTGGTGGATGCGCTGAGCCCGCTCGGGGTGCGGCACATTGACATGCCGCTGACTCCGGAGAAGCTGTGGCGGCTCATCCACAAGGGAGGGCAAGCATGATTCCGCAGAACTTCGAGTACGAGGCGCCCAGGACGCTGGAAGAAGCGCTCCAGCTGCTGGCGGACGGATCGGCCAAGCCGCTGGCGGGCGGCATGAGCCTGATTCCGCTGATGAAACTGCGCCTGGCCGCGCCGGAGCGCGTCGTGGATCTGGGCCGGATCCCGGGACTGAGCTACGTCCGGGAAGAAGACGGGGTGATCCGCATCGGGGCTATGACGACGCACTACGAGATCGAGTCTTCACCGGTGCTCAAGGCGCGCTGTCCGCTTCTTGCGGCGACGGCGGCGCAGATCGGGGACATGCAGGTGCGCAACGTGGGAACGATCGGAGGCAGTCTGGCCCACGCGGATCCGGCCGCGGACTACCCTGCGGCCCTGCTGGCACTGGAGGCTCAGGTGCGCCTGGCACGGGCGGGGGGAGAGCGCACTGTAGCCATCGCCGATTTCTTTACGGATGTCTTTACCACCGCGCTCGAACCCGGAGAGATCCTGCGTGAGGTGATTGTACCGGCGGAAGCGCCCGGAACCGGCGTCTCCTACCAGAAAGTGGCACATCCGGCTTCCGGCTTCGCTGTGGTGGGGATCGCCGTCCGGCTCAGACGATCGCAGGGCAAGATCACCTTGGCGCGGCTCGGCGTCACCGGCCTCGCCGCCAAGCCGTTCCGGGCGCTCGCGGCGGAGAGGCTGCTCGAAGGCAGCAGCGCGACGGAGGCTGACGTACGCGCCGCAGCCGGGGCGGTTGCCGACGGCGTCGAGGCCAACTCGGACCTGTACGCCTCGGCCGAATACCGCACGCATCTGGCGCGCGTCTATGCCGCCCGCGCCCTGCGGGCCGCCCTTCAGGCCGCATGAGGATCAGCGGCGCCTACACGCTGCCGGCCGATCCAGAGCGGGCTTATACGCTGCTACAGGATCCGGAAGCGCTGGCGGCCTCCATGCCGGGATGCCGGGAACTGGTGCGCACGGCCGAAGACGAGTACGAGATGAAGATGAACCTCGTCATCTCGAGCATCCAGGGATTGTTCGCCGGCAAGATCCGCGTGGCAGATAAGGAATTCCCCGCCCGATTCCGGCTCATTGTGGAAGGCGACGGCAAGATCGGCTTCATGAAAGGCGAGGGCGTGCTGACGCTCTCGCCTGTGGACGGGGCAACGGAAGTCCGCTACGATGGCGAGGTTCAGGTGGGGGGCATGATTGCAGGGGTCGGCCAGCGGCTGTTGGACGCCACGGCGAAGTATCTCATCAAGCGATTTTTCGAGAAGATGAGAGAGTGGGCCTGCCACGAGTGATCGGCGTACGCTAACCAAATCTCCTTCTGAGCGGAACTGCTAGTACCGGTTCTGTATCGTCCTCCTTGTACCTGAGGGGTATTCGGTGTACAGTTGGGGAAGCCGGATTTCGGAGGCAGATTACGAAAGTCCGCGCTACTCAAGAACAACGAAGAGAGAAGAGAGGAGATAACTCATGCCAAGCAAACGTAATCCCCAGGAAGCCGGCGTGTCTTTGCCGCCGCTTCCTGAAGCATTACCGGCGGCCCCGGAGGAAGGAGGCGTAGAGGCCGCAGCAAGCTCCGATGACCCCACTACGAGCGCAATAACGAGGGCGCTGGCGCTCCAGCCCGTGCCCGCAGGGCTCCGCTTTCCGCCATTTCACATCCGAAGCCTGCGGTGCGGCTGCTATCTGGTGAACTACAAGCCCAAGGCCGGGTTCTTGCTCACCTATGACGGCACGATTCGCGTGGAATGTCACAGTGCGGGGCGCACGGCGAGCGGGGACTTGTACCAGCGGCCGTTGTTCTTCAACCTTTCGGTCCTTCCGGAGGCGGTGGTGCAGCCCCTTCAGCCGCAACCTCTTCAACCTCAGCCCAGCCCTCAGCCACAACCTGCCGCGGTGCAACCCCATCCCGCCCTCCAACCCTTTGTGCTTCTGGGGTCGCCGCCGAACCCAGCCGCGGGCATTCCCGTTTTCGCCCGCAACCGATATCGTTACTATCTGCGAATCACGCAACTGCTGGAGTTCTTCACTTTGGGCAACGGATTCACGCTCGGGTTCGAGATGTGGCGATTCACAGCCCCGAACACGTGGACCAACGAGGGGTCCTTCACGGCGCTGATGACGTGGAAGACGGCTCCGGCCGGGTATCCGTCCCCCGGCGATTACCTGGAAGGGGACGTCAAGAACAGCTCGGGCACGGTGGTGGGCCGTCTCACCATGGGCTGGGTTTCGCAGTACTTCCGCAAAGCCACGATCGAGATTGACACGGTGGCCGGTTCGGAGGTGCCGCTGAACAACGGCGCCGGAGTGACCTGGAACAGCATTTTTGACCAGGTCGGCTGGGACATCAACGTTCAGGTAAGCGAGCTCAACGTCGCGCCGCCGAGCGGGGACTCCTGGTCGGATGCGGAGCTGCACGCCGCCATGCTGGCTCACCGGGCGGCGACGAATCTGGACAAGGAATGGCGGTACCACCTTCTGGCCGTGCGGCTGCTGGACTCCACGCCGCGCGGCATCATGTATGACGCTTTCGGGACGGACTCCAACAACGTACCGCGAGAAGGCCTGGGGATCAGCTCGCACTGGGTGATCCCGAACTCCAGTCCGTGGGGCACGGTGAAGGGCATGCGTTTCGGCGCGGCGGCGGCTCCTTACTTCCGCACGGCGGTGCATGAGCTGGGCCACGCCATGGGGCTGTATCACAACACGGTGGACAACGGGTTCATGAACACGACGGACGTGATCGCCAGTTCGTGTCCGGCCACTTTTCCGGCCTGCATCAAGTGGGCCTTCGCGGATGACGACCTCAAGCGGCTGCGCCATTACCCCGACGTGTATGTGCGTCCGGGCGGGACGGCGTTCGGCACGGCCTCGACGACGACGCCGGCGATCAGCCCAACCGACCTGACGGAGACCGCCGAAGGGCTGGAACTGCGGGTATCGCCCGTGATGGCGGCCTTACCGCTGGGAGCGCCCGTACGGGTTGACCTGGAGTTGAGGAACGCGGGCAACCAGCCCGCCGTAGTGCCGGAGCGGCTCAGCCTCAAAGGCGGCTTCGTTCGCGGAACGGTGACTGACCCCTCGGGTAACAGCCGAATCTTTTCTTCGATCATCGGCTGTCTGGACGAGCAGCCCATGCGGACGCTGGCGCCGGGCGAGAGCATCGGCGACTCGCTGACCCTGCTGCGCGGTCCCGACGGGGCGCTGTTCCCGGCCCCGGGGCCTCACCGTGTCACAGTGGAAGTGCGGTGGAACGTACAGGGGATTGACCGCGTCGTGGAGGGTTCGGCGGATGTCATCGTGACGGCGGCGGCGGATCGGGCTCACGCCGAGGCGGCCCTCAAGGTGCTGTCATCGCCCGATGCGCTGCTCACACTGGCTCTGGGCGGCGATCATCTCACGGACGGGGTCGAAGCCATCGGCGCGGCGCTGGCCAACCCGGTGCTCCGGCCGCACTACGCCTACATCGAAGCGAAGCGACGCGCCGAGCGTTTCGGCCAGCGCGGACCGGACCCTGGGGCGGGCAAGCTGCTCGAGGGCTGCGTCATGAGCGACGCCGAAAAGCGCAAGGCTGCCAGACTGTTCAAAGCCGCTGCCGCCAAGATGGGATAGTGCAGTGCCGCGGCTACTGGGCAAGGTGACATTGCCCGTGGCTGTAATGTTGCTGGGCGCGGGCTGCGAACCCGCGCCCAGACCTTCTGAGAGGAGAGCAACGATGCCTCAAGCAGCGGCGGTGTTGGCGGGGAACTGGACAAAGATTACGCGCTCGGAGTGCAGCGCGGTTTATCCGGACCGCTTGCAATTTGCCGACAACGGCCTGTATGTCGGCGAGAAGGATCCGCCGGGAAGCTTCACCCTGTGGGATTCCGGCAGCTGGGAGGTCTCCGGCCCGGAGCAGATCCGCATTTCGACGGCGAACGACGCGGTCATTGCCTACCGGTTCACGCAAAGCGGCGACATTCTGCGCTTCAGGGACCCGGACGGCTGCGAATTCGAATACCGCCGCGAGCGGTAGTCGTCACGGGAGCACAGCATGGCGGCCGAACCCAGAGTGATTTTTTTTGATCTCGGCGATACGCTGATTTTCTCGAATGCGGCCGGGCAGATGGAGCGTTTTGCCGACGCCCTGGACGTGTTGCAGATTTTGCAGCAGCGGGGCTACCGGCTGGGGTTGATCTCCAACCAGCCGGCGGGGACCACGGTGGGCCAAGTGCAGGCCGTCCTGCAGAATCTCGCGCTTGGCCGCTACATCGAGAGCGCCCTGGTCACCCTCTCGACGGAGATTCCGGGCAATGCCGGCAAGCCCAACCGGCCGATTTTCGATCTGGCGCTGCAAAAGGCCGGTCATGCGGCGCCGAGCGACCGCAGCATTTTCGTCACCGAGACCTTCAGCCACATCACGGCGGCGCGCGGGTTCGGCTGGCGCGCGATCCTGAAGCGGAACACCGGCTCCTGCCAGCCCGGCGACGGCGAATGTGTGGCCGGCCTGTCGGGTTTGCTCGATCTGTTGCCCGCTCCGGCGCCACTGACCGGAACGAACCTGGATCTGGCTCCGCCGCCGCGGCTGGTGGACGGACTGTGGGCCGTCCCGATCGACATTCAATCCATTGCGGCGGCTCTGGTCTTCGACGGGGCGACTTCGTCCGGCACAGGTGATGCAACCGTTGTGTTCAAAGTCGGCCCTTACGGGGGAAACCCGATTTTCGACCTGCGGCAGAGCATTACGGGCGTGTGGCTGGATGGCGCTTCCGTTCCGACGAGCAAGGCCGCTCACCATGACTTTGGAGGCGGCGCGCAGGCGGAGCTTCGCGTTCTCGAGCAAGCGGTGGATGCAGGCTCTACGCACACGCTGCGCGTGACCTACACCCTCGGGCCTCCGCAGGCCTCCTCGGCCGGCTCGTATCAGCCGGCGATGACCTTCAGTGCCGGGCCGCGGCTGGTGTTCAACTTCGGTTTTACCGACCTGGGCGCGGGCAGGTATCTGGAGGCCTGGGTGCCGGCCAATCTGATCTTCGATCAGTTCGATCTCCAGCTGGACCTCGAACTGGTCAACTTCTCCATACCGCACAGCGTAATCACCAACGGGGCGGTGACCGTGCTGGGACCGAACCAGTGGCGGGTCCAGTTTCCGGGACGCTTTACGGCGCTTTCTCCGCTTTTGGAAATCCGCCCCGCCGACTCGCTGACTTCCGCCAGCGGCGCCACCGTACTTCCGGTTTCCGGGGCCTCGGTGACGATCGAGGCCTGGAAAACGGCCGCCAGTGCAGTAAACCTCAACATGCAGATCACCCAGATCGCCGGGTTTCTGGCCGACAACGAAAATTCGACCGGCCCCTACATCCACGGCAACCGGTTCGTGGCATTTTTCAACGTGGGCGGCATGGAGTACGAGGGCGGCACCACCACGGCAACGGGCGCCCTGCGTCATGAAACCTTCCACAGCTGGTGGGCCCGCGGTGTCAAGCCGGCCGGCCAGCCCGACGGGTGGTGGGATGAGGCCTGGACGGTGTACAACGACAACGGCGCTTCGGAAACGCTGCCCTTCAACTTCAGTGATCCGCCGGTCACGTTGTGTCCGCGCAATCCCTGGGTGCGGGTGACGGCCGCAGGAGCCTACACGGACGGCTACCGGTTCTGGAAAGGGGTGGCGGCGTGGATCGGGGCGAGCACACTGCGGTCGCTGATGAGCGATTTCTACAAGCAGCGCCGAAAGCGGCCCGTAACCACGACGGACATCGAGGAGTTCCTGGTCTGCCGCACGGGCAGCGCGCAGCTTGTGGATGCGTTTCATCGCTTCGTCTACGGATTCGCCGACCCGTCGCCGGCTCCGGATTTGTGGCTTCGGGATGAACCTTCTCACAGCGGGGCCGAGCAATGGGGCGGCACGTTCTGGAATTCGCCCGATCTGTGGGTGCGCAATGCGGATGACGGGGGCCTAACGCACCAGTCGCCGGAGTCGGGTCAGGACAACTGGTTCTATGCGCGCGTACGCAACCGTGGCGGCTCCGTTGCCCGCCATTTCCTGGTCACCTTCCACGTCAAGCAGTTCGCAGGAACGCAGTTTTCCTACCCCGACGATTTTCTTCCCTGCGTCGCTGCGGCCTCCGGATTCGATCTGGCGCCCGGCGCTTCGATGATCGTGAAAGCCCGGTGGCCGAGGAACCTCGTGCCCCCGGCCGGAACGCACGCCTGCCTGCTTGCGTCGGTCCTGACTCGAAGTGACCGGCCGGTGGCGGGCCGGCATGTCTGGGAAAGCAATAACCTGGCCCAAAAGAATCTCACCGTCGTGGATCTGAAGCCGAACACCTGGATCGTGATCCCGGTGGTTGTTTCCCACCTGCGGGCGGGGTTGGCGGGGCGCTACCGCCTGGAGCTGCTGCGGCCGCGCAGTCATCCCGGACTGGAAGCGGGACTGCTGCACGGAAATCCGGCCCCGTTTGTTCGGACGCCCGGGCTGCGGCTGGCCGCCTGGGCGTTGCCGGCAACGCCCATCGCCGACGAAGGGGTTGCGCTGGACTGCGCGGGACGGGCGGACGAGGGGGCCAACCCGGCCCCCAAGCAGGTGGGCGTAGCCCGTTCCGACGACCCGCCGACGCTGGCGAGCTTGCCGGCGTTCCGGACCGAAGCGCTTTTCGGGGAGGGCGTCCGGACCCACATCCCGGTGACTCTTGCAGCTCAGCAGCAACTTACGTTCGGCTTGCGGCTCCGGGTTCCCTCCCATGCCAGGCCGGGCGAGGTGCTGCACATGGATCTCGTGCAGCGGGAGGCGCGCAGCGGCAGGATTGTGGGGGGAGTCGCCGTGGAAATTCGCGTGACGAGCTGAGAGCGGGACGGCGCCTCACCGCTTGCGGAGGTCGCGCAACAGGCGGATGGCGGCATCGGCGAGGAGCTCGCCGCAGCCCGGTGCGCAGCGGGCGCTGATGACCTCGTAGCCCCCTTCGGCAAAGGCCTTTTGAGTGGGCACGTAGCCGATCGAGCCATTGGCCAGCCCGACGACGATGGTGTGCGGGAACGGCGAGGCCTTCTTGATGGCCACGCCGAGTTCCACAAAGATCTCCCCGGGGAGCCCCACCCAGGCGATCTGATCGCCCAACGCCAGAACCTGGACTTCGGCTGCGAGCGGTTTGCGGCGCAAGTCCGCGATGTCGAGCGTGCGCAGCGCCGCCACCATGTCCAGGAACGGCGGCGCCCCGGGCTTGCCGAACCACCGCGCCGCGGCCTGCGCTTTCTCCACAGAAGCCGCGTCCACGGAGGGGACAAGCAGTTCGACCTGGCGGCCGGCCCCGCGCAGCGGGTCCGTCGCGGCGGGCTTCAGGCGCGCGTAGCTTTTGAGGACCTCGCCGGCCAGGATGGTCCCGATCCGCTGCGCTTCGGCGTGACCCTTCTGCGGCTCGGCGCTTCTGACGTCAATGTGGTTGACATTGCCCGCGGCGCCGAGGGTGAACAGGGTGAGCATCCCCGAGCCTTTGATCTTGCCGAGCAGGCGCGCCAGGGTGTAGGGGTAGTCTGCCGAATACTGGGTTCCGCCGACCGTGTCCAGATGGAGGGCAAAGTTGACATAGGTCGCCAGGGGCACGCCGCCGGAAGTGTCGAAATACACGATGGGGAGTTCCGGGTCCGGCTCTCCCACCGGCTGCACGATGTCCGGGTTGAGTTTGCCGGGATTGAAACGCACCGTACCGTCCTTCATGAGAAAGCGGCGGTAGAAACTCACTGTGTCCTCGCGGCCCGTGTGGACCCAGGCGCGAGCGGGCGTGAGCGCCGCCTCCGCCAGACGTACGGCCTCGGCGATGCGTGACGGCAGCGATGCGCGGTAGCGCTCGGCGGCCTGGCGCGGCGCGCCTTCAACCAGGGAGAGGAACCGCGGATTCAGTAGCGGACCTGTATGGGTGTGGGTGGCGCTGATCATGACCTGCTCCCGCGGCAGGCCGGTAGTTTTTTCGATGAGAGCGCGAGCCGTTTCGACCAGATCCTGTTCGAGTGCGATCAGGTCACAGGCGACGAGAGCCGCCCGGGAGCCCCCGCTTTCGAGAACCAGGGCTTTGGCGTACAGATCGTCGTGGACGCCCGTGGCGAGCCGTACGTTGTAGTAGCCGGCCAGCGGAAGGCCGGCCGGGGGCGTGATCTTGACGGCGGCAGCTCCCAGACGTAGTTCCGCACCGCAGGCGAGTGAGGCAAGCAGGCAGACAGCCGCCCAGGACCTCATTTGGATTCATCTTTATCAAAGCCGCGGGGGGATTTGCAGCTTTGCTTGACCGGCACACAGGCTCTCTGCGACAATCGTCATGGCAGTTGTGATCTTCCGGAGTGATTCTCTTCCCATTCCCGGCGAAAGCGCACGGCTCCGCGTTGTCTGGTTCCCCGCGGTCTCCGTATGCTCCCGCTAAGGAAGCGGTGGAAATCCCCGGAGTGTTCAGGAGAGGGAGTAGTGAGAGAAAGAGGGATCGTGAAGTGGTTCAATGCCGCCAAGGGCTACGGGTTTATCCAACGAGCCAGCGGTGAGGACGTGTTCGTGCATCATACCGCGATCCAGATGAGCGGTTATCGAACGCTGGAAACCGGGGCGGAGGTGGAGTTCGAAGTCAAACAGGGCCCCAAAGGACTCCAGGCGGAGAACGTGCAGCAGGTCTAGCGCGGGGCGCAGGATGCGTCCCGCTTCACCCACTTGCCGGACTCGGCTAGTTGGTTACCTGAAAGCTCCGGCTCTCAGCCCGCACCGGAAGGTAGATCTTGTACCAGGCGTCGTGGGCAGGGTGCTTGGCATAGCGGTCGGCTGCGGCCTGATCTTCGAACTCGATCACAAACGCATCAGTGAAGTCCCGCGGCTGCACGCGGAGGGGTTTGAGCCAGATGTTCTTAATCCCCGGGATTTCGGCAGCCATTTTTTCGACGCCCTCGATTGCCGCCTTTCGTTGCTCCGGCGTGGATTCCGGAGTCCACTTGACGGCTACCAGGTGAATGATGGATTTTGGCTTGCCGTACGTGTTGGCGCCCACAGCGACGCCGGAAAGAAATAACGCCGCAGCGGCAACTGCGGCCGCCAAGACTCTCCGGTTGGTTACGGATGTCAATTTCATCTGCCTTCACTCCTTGGGTTGAATCAAACTCAGGACTGTGACAGGCGGCTCAGGCGTTCACAGGGCTCTCCTGGAACACCCGGGCCCAGTCTTTCAGGAACTGCTCCAGACCTTTTTCCGTCAGCGGGTGGTTAAAGAGCATCTCCAGAACACGGAACGGCATGGTGGCGATATCGGCGCCTGCCAGGGCCGCTTCGATGACGTGCGTGGGGGAACGCAGGGAGGCGGCCAGAACCTGCGTCTTGAAGCCGTAGTTGCGGTAGATCTGAGTAATCTCGCGGATCAGGTCCATGCCGATATGCCCGATGTCGTCCAGCCGGCCGACGAACGGGCTGACGATGTAAGCACCCGCTTTGGCGGCGAGCAAAGCCTGCGCCGGGGAAAAGCAGAGCGTAACATTCAGGCGAATGCCTTCTTTGCTGAGCGCGGCCGTCGCCTTGATCCCTTCGCGCGTGAGCGGGACCTTGACGACGACATTGGGATGAATCCCCGCCAGGCGGCGCGCTTCTCGCACCATCTCGGACGCCTCGGTGGCGACCACTTCTGCGCTGACGTCGCCGTGAATGATCTCGCAAATGCGCCGGATCTGCTCTTCGATCGGACGTCCCTCCCGGGCGATGAGCGACGGATTTGTGGTCACGCCGTCCACGATGCCCCACTCGGCGCCTTTGCGGAGTTCGTCCAGATTGGCGGTGTCCAGGAAGATTTTCATGCTTGCACCCTCGTTTCGCGCAACAAGGACATTATATCCTTCGATGTCGAGCCGGGCGGCGGAAGCGGGCGAGGGGGTCGCAACCGGTACCTTCCGTACCAGGGTCCTAAAATTGAACCCGCTGGTACGTGATACGGGGACCGATACAGCTGCATTATTTGAGTGGAATGTCCGCGGAACCCACCTACCGGCGCTCCCTACCCGATCGATCGCTCACTACGACGGAACCTAGGCCGTGGAGGATGCGCCGCCGCACCGGTTTCCGCTTCCCGAAGACGGAACACACCCTCACCGGGCGCACCATTCTGCACTACCGCGTTCTGGAGAAACTGGGGCAGGGCGGGATGGGAGTAGTCTATAAGGCGCGCGACCTTCGTCTGGGGCGGCCTGTAGCTCTGAAGTTCCCGCGGCCCGCCATGGGTCCGGGGACACTCAAGCACCTTCGCACGGAGGCGCGCGCCCTTGCCGCGCTGAACCACCCGAACATCGCCACGATTTACGGTCTGTGCGAAGCCGAGGGAGAGGTCTTCCTGGTGATGGAGTTCCTCCCCGGGAAGACTCTGAAATCGGTAATACGCGATTTGCACTGCGCCGGCCTTTGCCTGCCCCTGGACCGCATTGTGGAATATGCGGCGGGAATCGGCGGGGCGCTCGGCCACGCACATCGTCAAGGGATCATCCACAGGGATGTCAAGTCGGGCAATGTGATGTTCACCGCCCTGGGGGTGCCCAAGCTGACGGACTTCGGGCTCGCAAGCTTTCTGGAGGCGGCCACGGTCAGGAGGAACGGAACAGTGTTCGGAACCTTGTGCTCCATGGCGCCGGAGCAAGCCCGCGGAGAGCGGACCGACGAGCGTTCCGACATCTTTTCTTTTGGCGTGCTGCTCTATGAGATGGCGGCCGGCCGTGTTCCGTTCGGCGGTTCTTCGGAGGCCGCGATTCTTTCCGCTCTGCTCGATCGCGAGCCGGAGGATTTGCGCTGCATTCGCCCGGATCTGCCGGAAGAGTATGTGCACATCGTCGGAAAAGCGCTGGTCAAGGATCCCGAACACCGCTATCAGGACATGGAGGAATTGCTTGCGGAGCTGGAACGCTCGGCCCGCACCAAGTCCGGGATTCGGCAAGGCGCCCGGAAACCGACGAGCTCCCTTTGACAGTTACGATCCAACAGCCTGTTGCGAAAAGCCGGTCCAAGCTGCGGATGGCGGCCCTGATTGCCTCGACCGCTTCGATCATCGGGCTCGTTTCCAACGGGAGCGCGCCGGCGCAACTGGCGCGGAACCAGCGGGCAGCGGTGCCGGAGTGGTATCAGACAGGTCGCCAACTGCTGGCTCGCGAAGATGTTCCGGAGAACGTGGATCGCGCAATCCGGATTTTCCAGGCCGCCGCGGCCCGACACAGGAATGAAAGCCTGGCGGAGGCGGCCTTGGCCGAAGCTTATTGGAGAAAGTACGAACAGACGCAGAAGGGGACTTGGGTTGAAAAAGCGGGTGAAAGCTGCCGCCGGCTGGTCAGCTCAGGTGCTTCCCTGCCCGGGGTGCACGTGACGCTGGGGCTGGTCCGCACCGGAGCCGGGCGGCCAGAGGAGGCGCTGGCGGATTTTCAACGTGCTCTCGCTCTGGATCCGCTTGACGCCGACGCCTGCCTGGGGATGGGCCGCGCGTTCGAGCAGCTCGGACGCAGCCGGGATGCCGAGCAGAGCTATCTGCGCGCCGTTCAGTTCCGTCCGGGGGACTGGAGAGCCCATAATGCGCTCGGGCGGTTGCATTGGCGCCAGGGACGGTACGCGGACGCGGAAACGCAATTCCGCAAGGTGATCGAACTGACGCCCGGCAACGCTCGGGGTCACAGTAACCTCGGAGGGCTGTTGGTCATGATGGGGCGTTACGAGGATGCGGCCCGGCATCTGGAACGCTCGTTGTCGCTGCGCCCGACGCCCGCCGCTCACTCCAACCTCGGTACCGCGTACTATTTTCAAGGGCGTTACGCTGCGGCCGCGACGCAGATGGAAAAGGCCGTGGCGCTTCACGGGCGGGATGCGCGACTGTGGGGCAATCTGGCCGATGCTTACCGGATGCTGCCGGGCCGGAAAGAAGATTCCCTGCGGGCCTACCGCCAGGCGACCGAACTGGCGGCGGTGCATCTGGCGGTGCAGCCGCGGGACGCGCCGCTGCGTGCCAGTTTTGCGGTCTGGCGGGCGCGACTGGGAGACGAGCGGCGGGCTCAGGAGGAGATCCGCAGGGCGCTCAAGGAGGCGCCCGAAGATCCAGCCGTGCAGTTTCGCTCCGCTCTCGTGTGGGAATTGTGCGGCCGCCACCGGGAAGCGGCCCGCGCTTTGGAACGGGCGCGCCGTAGCGGTTACTCGCCGGAGGAAATCGCGCGACATCCGGATTTGCCCAAGCTGCGGGAAGCCGCAAAGCCCGGCAGAGGCGGCCGTGAGGATGGCTAAAGGAGGAGAATGTGGCTGATCATCGAGTGACGATCACTGTCTCCGGTCAAACGCTCCGCTACGATGAGCCGATCGTGCGGGCGCAGCGGGGCGACTCCATCATTTGGGCAAGCACGATGCCCTTTGCGGTGGACTTTGGAAGGGTCTCCCCGAGTCACCGGTTGAGGGAATCCAGCGAAAAGGGCAGCGTGACGATGAACGTCCGGGCGGACGCGCCTCCCGGACGCTACAAGTACTTCGTCGCCGCCTTCGACGGGACCTGCGTACTCACCGACGATCCGGAAATCATCATCGAATAGCCGGCCAGCCCCGAGGCGATCATCCGTTTTACGCTGGAGGGAGGTGGTTTTCTGCCTTGGGGGCCCGCATGACCATCGGCCAGGCGGCTCGTGAAACCGGTCTGAGTGTGGACACGATCCGCTTTTACGAGAAACGAGGCCTGCTGCGGAGCGCAGCACGGACCGAGGGAGGCTTCCGGCTCTTCGGACCCCGTGAGATCGAGGCACTCAAGTTCATCCGCAAATCCCAGGAGCTGGGATTTTCGCTGGACGAAATCCGGGAGCTGCTGTTTCTTCAGGAAGGCCAGGCGGGCGCCTGTGAACATGTGCGGGCGCTGCTTCAGGCAAAAATTGCGCACGTCAAAGCCAAGATCGCCGAACTGCGGAAGCTTCACAGCGACCTGAACCACGCGCTCGGAATCTGCGAGCGCAATCTCAGGCCGCATGCCGGAAGCCGGGAGCCGTGTCCCGTGCTCCGGCAACTCAGCCGCCACAGAAGGGCCCAGAAGAAACGTTGACAGCCGAGCGCCACACCGGGGCCATGCACTCGCTCGTGGAAGAGGGTGTTCGTTGTTTCAACGAAGGTCAGTTCTTCGCGGCTCACGAGGTTTGGGAGGAAGTCTGGACGCCGGCGCGCGGACCCGAGCGGTTGTTCCTGCAAGCCCTCATACACGTCGCAGTGGGGTTTCACCACGCGCAGCGGCGCAACCCGGAAGGAGCTCGGCGGCAGTTGCGCAAAGGACTCAAGAAACTGGCCGGCTACCTTCCCCAGGCCGGCGGCATTCGCACGCTTGCTCTTTACCGCGACACACTTGCCTGCCTGGAACGGTTGGAGCGCGGAGAGGCTTTGTCCCGCTTCCCCGTCATCGCTTTTTCGGAACGAAGGCAATCGCCCGGGACGGACTGCCACTCTGATCCGCCACTTTGAGAGGCAGGGCGAGGTAAAACGCGCCGCGCGCCGGGAGGCGGCCGAGTCCTGTCAGCATCTCCTCCCAGCTCATGCCGTGGCGCAGGCCCGCCAGGTGAACGGCCTGACCTCCCTCCGCCGGCCCCATACTCGGCCCGTCTGTTCCGAGGTGGCGGACGCCTTTTTTGTGCAAGTACTCGATCACGTCCGGGGACGGCGCAGGCCAGCCGGGCGCGCTCCTGGTCACCAGGACGTGAAACGTGAGGCGCAGGCCTTCCGGAAGCGGCTTGTAGTACTTGTCGGTGTAGCCGCTGTAAAACAACACGACCTCGCCGGGAAGGATCGGGCCGTGACGCTTCTCCCAGTCCTCGATGGTCGCCAGCGAGATTACGGAGCTTTTTCCGTTCTCGGCGCGGTCCACTTGTGCGGTTACGTCAATCACCGCTGCCGGTCCCATCATGTTGCTCAACGGGTACTTGTCTCCCGTCAGCAGACCCATGGGGCCGGCGTGCGGCAAGCCGCTTCCGGGCGGCGGAACAAAGTGGGCGGGGAAATCTGTCTGCGTTCCGGTGTGCTCATCAATGACATAGCGCTGGCCGTAGTAGGGCCCGTCGCTCGGGATGTGGACGACGCCGTAAGGGTTTTTCACCGGGGCGAACCAGTTGTAGGTCCAGCGTTGAAACGGCGGGTTCGCGCCCCAGTGAGCCGGCATGGTTTCGCTCACCAGCACGGACAGATCCACGACATCGTAGTCGGAAAAGAGCGCTGCGGGTGAAGGCGCCGCTGCGCCGGCAGGTTGGTCGCCGGGCGAACGACCCTGCTCACGCGCGCAACCCGCAAGCATGGCGGCGAGGCACAACAACGCGCTGGAGTAAATCCGGGACATGGGCCTCATCTTACCAGCGGAGCAATCCTGCCGGAAGCGAGGGTGTGCACGGAAATGGGAAACGCTCGTGCGAACTAACTGAGGCGGGTCCGGAGCAGCCGCGACGAATTGGCCAGGATGGCCACGTCCGGAAGAGACTGCGCTGCGGCCGCCAGCGTAGGCGGCAGCAAGCCGAGTGCGGCCAAAGACAGGCCCGCCAGATTGTAGGCGCCGGTGAACAGCAGATTGCCGCGAACCACGCGCAACGTGCGCCGCGCCAGCGCAAAGAGTCCCGGGACCAAGGACCAATCATCTCCGAGGATTGCGGCGTGGGCGGCTTCGACGGCCACCGGCGAACCGGCCGCGCCCATCGCGATTCCCACGTCGGCTTGAGCCAGCGCCGGAGCGTCGTTAACACCGTCACCGATCATCACCACCGTGCGGCCGGCGGACTGATATTCGCGCACCGCGGCGATCTTGTCCTCCGGGAGCAGGCCTGCACGTACGGGTAAGTTCAGGGAGCGGGCCACGGGGAGGGCGGCACTGGGGTGATCCCCCGTGATCAGTTCGATGTGCCTCAGTCCCATCTTCCGCAGGCGGGCCAATGCAGGGGCCACGTCAGGCCGGAGCGTGTCTGCTGCGGCGAGCAATCCCGCCGCCTTTCCATCGGAGCAAACGAACAGCACCGTTTTCCCTTCGGATTCGAGCCGGGCGGCCAACTCTTCACAACCGCCCGCGACGAGCCTGCGGTTTCCCACCGCGACCAGGCGTTGCCCGACCACCGCCCGGACGCCCACGCCGGGCAGAGCCTCGAATCGCTCCGGCTCGGGGATTTCCAGTCCCTGCTCGCGGGCCACGCGACGCACCGCTTCGGCCAGGGGATGCTCGGAGTAACGCTCCGCCGAGGCGGCCAGGCGGAGCAACTCGGCGGGGCTGGCGCCGTTGAGCGGCACGACATCCGTGATCCGCGGGCGCCCGAGGGTGAGAGTTCCCGTCTTATCAATCAGGACGACATCGGCGCGTGCGAGCAGTTCCAGGTACCTTCCGCCTTTGACCAGCAGCCCCCGGCGTGCAGCGGCGCCGATGGCGGCCAGCATCGCCACCGGCGTAGCCAGGGCGAACGAACAGGAGCAGGCAACCACGAGCACAGCGATGGCGGCCATGAGGTCACGCCGGAAGAGCAACGTTAAGGCGGCCACCGCGAGCACCACGGGGAGGTAGCGCGCCGAGAAGCGGTCCGCCGTACGCTCGACGTCTCCCTTGCGCGCCTCGGCCTGCTCCACCAGCTCGAGGATGCGGCCGAAGACGGTGCCGGAGCCCGCGCGCTCGGCCCGGACGCGCAGCATCCCCGAGTGGGCGTAGCTTGCGGCAAAGACCTTCGTCCCCGGACCTGCTTCGACCGGCATGGACTCACCGGTAATGGCGCTTTGATCCACCCAGGCATGGCCTCCGATCACCTCTCCATCCACGGGGATGGCCTCGCCCGGGCGCACGATCACCACCGTAGCCGGCTCGACGCCGTCGGCCGGAACCTCCGTCTCGGCGCCGTCGCGCTCGATGCGCGCTTTGCGAGGCGCCATGGATGCAAGTTCGCCGATTGCCCGCCTGGCCTGACGTGTCGTAAAGCGCTCGATGGCATCGCCCGCGCGCATGAAGAAGACCACGATCAGGGCCGTAGGCCACTCGCCGGCGATCAGCGCCGCCAGCGCGCCGGTTGTCATGAGAGTGTGGGAAGTAATTCTCCTGCGGGCCGCGGCCCGGACGACGTTCCGGAAGACGGGATATCCCGCCGCGGGCACCAGGATCCAGCCTGTGAGGGCAGGGAGGCGGCTGTTGAGGAGTGCAAACCAGCCGAGCCACTCGGCCGCGACGAGGACGGCCAGCAGGCCGGCAAACAGCACGCCCAAAACAAGCGTCCTGCGAGAAAGCGTGCCGTCTTGCACACTCAGAGACATTCCGTCAGGTGACGCTGCCGGCTCCGGGGCCCCGCCCTGGAGGTTCGTATCCCTTCACGAGCGTAACGCGGCGGAGCTTTTCGAGCTCTTGGCGCGCAATCGCCGCCCACGGACTGTCGGGATCCAGCTTGAGATATGCCTTCCAATGGCGGACGGCGCGCATGATTTGGCCGGCGGTCTGGTACAGCAGGGCCAGGTTGTAGTGAGCATCCGCGTATCGCGGGTTCAGCCGGAGCGCCATCAAGTAGTGGGCGAGCGCTTTCGGCCGGTCCTGCCGTTCGTCGTAAAGGTTGCCCAGGTTGAAATGTGCGAGCGCATAGCCGGGATCTACGGCGAGGGCCTGTTTGTAATACCGCTCCGCCTCATCCCAAGCCTTCAAGTGGAAATAGACCGTGCCCAGGTTCACCATGGCGCCGACGGAGGCGGGATCGAGTTCGATCGCGGTCTTGTAGGCGGCAATGACGGCATCGGGCGGAGCGCCGCTTTGTTCCAGTTGCAGTGCCTTCTCGAACCAGAGGCCGGCCTCGAGACGGCGCTTGTCCGGCGCGCTTGGCTCCGTCCGCGCCGGGAACGAAGCCAGCTTGCTGAGTTCCGTACGGTCAAAATCGAGCAGTAGTTGCCCGGTGACCGGCTCCATCTTGCTCGGACCCGCCTGCACCGTGATCTTACGCCCCTCGACGAAGATGCGGAGCTCGCGCAGGGGATCGTGCACATCGCGCAACTTCTCCCGCACGGCGGCCAGCACGCGGCGGATGCGGCTCGGGCGGATGCGCTGCTGGCGGAGGCGAATCAGGGTCCGCAGGGCGATCAAGTCCGGAAACGTGAAGGTGTCCGCCGCCCGAATCAGGTTCTGCCGCTGCCATGAGCGAAGCTGACGCCCCGAGACACCCAGCACGCGGCAGACCTGCGGCAGCGTGTACGTTTCCGCATCGCTCGAGCCGCGCACGGCTCAGATTGTAGCATGCGCGAAAACCAGGTCTGTTCTGCGGTAGTTGCGAAGGGCGTAACGTTTTGGCGCGTGCAGAATCGTTGCGACCGGCGGGAAGGGAGAGTATACTGAACCCAAGTTCTATCGGCGGCTCTTGAACTTTCACGAGTTCACAGCGGACTATATCAAGCGGCTGGCGGAGGGGGATCCCTTCGTGGCCGAGCACTTTCGCGCCTATTTTTGGAAGCTGCTGGTTGTGAAGCTGGGCCGCCGGGGCAGACCCACGGAGTTCATCGAAGACGTGGCGCAGGAGACGTTCCGGCGCGTGATCGCCTTGCTGCGCAGCGGCCGCGAAATCGAGCACCCGGAACGGTTCGGCGCGTTCGTGCACGCCGTTGCGGTGAACGTGGAGCGCGAGTTGTCCCGGCCGGAGCATCGCTATGTTCGGATAGACGGAACCGATTTCACGGACGCGCGGATCGATCTGGATTCCGAGCTGGTCACCGAGCAACGAAAGCGCCAGGTGCGGGCGGTGCTGGACGAACTCCCCGAGCGCGACCGGCGAGTGCTGGAGTTGCGATACCTTCACGACTGGTCCTTGGAACGAATCTGCCGTGAGGTGGGCGTGGATGCTTCCTACGTGCGTGTTCTGCTGCACCGGGCGCGCAACCGGTTCCGAGAGAAGATGGGAAACAACTGGGCGGCCCACGCGTGAGCCCGAGATTGGCCTGGGCCGTGAAACGTATGGCCGGAAAGATTCACGATACTAATGAGGGTGGAGCGCCATGGATCACGCGGAAGCAGAGCAGAGCCAAGCGGTGGAGCGGTATCTGCTGGGAGAGCTGACCGGGCCGGAGCGGGAGGCTTTTGAAGAGCATTACTTCGCCTGCCCCAAATGCGCTCAGGAGGTACTGGCCGGAGAAACGCTGGGGGCGAATGTGCGTGCCGTGCATGCCGGGCGAGCTACCGCGGACCTGCGGATCCCCCGGCCCGGGCGGCTGGCGTGGCTGAGCACGCCACCTCCAAAGGTAGCCTGGGCGGCGGCGGCCCTGTTTGCCGTGGTCGCGGGCTACCAAGGTCTCGTCGTCACGCCCCGGATGGAGACACAACTCAGCGAGCTGGCTTCGCCGCAGCCGGTAGCGCGACACGTGTTGCGCCCGCTCACCCGTGCAGGCGAGATGATCCGGATCGCCGCGCAACCCCGTGGTTTCGTAACCTTGGCTCTGCCTCTGGACGTCCTGCCGGATTTCGAGCGCCTGGCCGTCGAAGTGCGTGATCGTGGCGGCACGACGGTGGCGCGAATCGAGACCGCGGTTCCCCGCCGCCCCGGTGAGCCTCTGGAGGTGTTGATGCCCGCCCGGAGATTGCCCCCCGGCGCCTACACCGTCGTGGTCTCCGGCTGGCGGGGCGGCGAGCGCACCGAGGTCGGAACTTACCCCTTCACGGTGGAGCCGTAGAGGATCGCGATGCCCCGAACCTTCCACTTCAACGCACAGGCGGTCGCAGTGGCAGCACAGGTTGAGGAACCGGCGAAGCTCGGCGGCGTGTGGGCCGCTGTTTCCCTTCCGATCCTCGGGGGAAGCGATACACGCAGTGAAGGTCGTTTCACGCACGCCCCGCTTCTCTCGTTTGACTCCGCCACCGCCGCGGTGGAGGGGCGTAGTTCGGGCACGGTGCACACCACGCGGACGGAGGTCAGCGTTGTGGGGTTGAACGTGCTCGACGTGATCCGCGGCGACGTGCACATTGTCATGAAGATGAGCTACGACGCGGATCAGGACGAGTACGAAGTGGAGTTCGCCCCCGAAAGGCCGTTCGCCAAACTCGTCGTGCCCGGAGTTGACACCGGGGCAATCACGTTCAACGGCAAGCGGTACCGTGAAGCCGCGAAAGCGGACCGCGGTTCGGGAGCGAGGGGGGCTGGGCTTGCTCCCGATCCGGAGTCCTGCCTGCTGCGCTGCTCCCGTAGTTTCGACCCCGTGATGCAGGCTGTGCGGACAAGCGCCCGCACCAGGCATCAGGTGCACCCTCACGGAGTCGTCCTCACTTCGCTGGTCGAGCCGGAGACCGCATTCCAGTGGGATGCTTCCCAAAGCCGCTTCGGGTTCATCACGGTGAACGGTTTGGGGCGTGTGTACTTTTTGGAATGGGCGATTGAGCCGTACCGCCAGTCGCTAACCGCCCTCCGCATCGTGTTGGACGATCCCGCCCACCCCTACAAGGGGGAGATCGTCGTGGCGGATCCGGAAGAAAACGGCCGCCCCGCCCCCGGTACATCGTAAGAGACTTTCAGAGCACGCCGCAAGGCCGGTCGGTTCCAGATGCCCCCGTCTATGATGAGATCATGCACCGGCGGGGAGCGGTTTTCCTGCTGACGCTTTCCTTCGGTTGCCGTGTGATCCAGGTTGAACCTCCCGGACAGCTTTACGCCCGCGCCATGAAGCTTCTGCTCGAAGGGAAGCGGTC
This sequence comes from Acidobacteriota bacterium, assembly GCA_037446115.1. Classification (GTDB taxonomy): domain Bacteria; phylum Acidobacteriota; class Terriglobia; order Bryobacterales; family Bryobacteraceae; genus JANWXD01. Next base: position 43,092 of record JBBIJF010000007.1, read on the forward strand.
CGAGGCGCTGGGGCTGGCCGAGCGGGGACTCCGGCGCGCCCGCTCACCCGATGACCGGTGGCGATTTTACCTGGTGAAAGCCTCGGTGCTGCTGGCCCGCGGGCAGGCGGCCGAGGCCATCCAGCTTCTGGATGGCAAAGAAGAGCCTCCGCAAGACGAGGAAGTGGCGGTGCGGCGCTGGACGCTGCTGAGCCGCGCCCTGCGCGAGAGGGGCCGCGAGGCGGAGGCGGAACGGATTCTGGAGCGGGCGCGGAAGCTGGCGCGGGATTCGGGCGCCCCGCTGCTGATCTCCCTGACGGAGCAGCTTCATGGCATCGCCCTGCAGCGAAGCGATCCCGAGCAGGCGTTTCAGTGTCTGCGCGCGGCGCTGGAAACTGCGCGGAAAGCCCGGCACGGCTACCAGGAGGCGGCGACGCTCGTGACCCTGGGGTGGAGTCGGCTGAGGCTGGGGCGCTACGGGGAAGCCATTCCGTGGCTGGAACAGGCGCTCGCCATCTCCGTCCCGGCCGGCTACGCCCCCCTCACCGCGACGGCCCGGCACAACCTGGGGGTGTGTTACAACGCCCTGGGTGACTGGGATCGGGCGCTCGAATCGCTGCGCGAGGCCGAAGCGATTTATACCCAGATCGAGGAGCACGCGGGTCTGGCGGGCCTGTTCGGCGATCTCGGCAACACGTACTATTTCCGCGGCGAGCCCGAGAACGCCGTTGCGTGTTACCGGCGGGGGCTGGCCTTGGCGCGCCGGCTCGGCGATCAGGCCATGGCCGCCCGCTGGCTGAGCAACCTGGCCATGATGGCGATCGAGACGGGCGATCTGGCCTCCGCCGAACGCTTCAATCAGGAGGCGGTGGAACTGCGGACGCGGGCGGGTGATGCCGGCAGCCTGGTGTGGCCGCTGGTGAATGCGGCACGGATCGCCGCGGCGCGGGGCCGCTTTGCCGAAGCCGAAGCCCGCTACCTGGAAGCGATCGCACGTGCAGAGAAACTCGATGTGCCGCAAGCGTTGCTCGAAGCCCGCGCGCGGCTGGGCACCCTTCACGCGCAAAACGGCGCCTACCACCTGCTGCATCAGGAATTCGGGCAGCTGGCTGCGGATGTCGCCCGGCTGCGCCGGCGGCTGTCGCGGCTGGAATGGAAATTCACCTTCCAGGCGAGCATCATTCCGTTCTACGAAGAGTACGTGGACGCACTCGTGCGGCAGGGCGACATCGCGCGGGCCTGGGAGGCGATCGAGTCCTGCCGCGCGCCCGTACTGGCCGAGCACGCCACGCCCGGCACGGGCTCCCGGACTTCCTCGGCCGGGGCGAGGCGTTCTGCAGGGACGCCGGAAGCCGCCGCTGTGTTGTCTTACTGGCTGGCACCCAAGCGCTCTTTCTTGTTCGCCCGCACGGGCAACCGTGTGGAGTGGTTCGCCCTGCCGCCGGAGGCCACCGTACGCCGGCTTGTGGAAGCTTATTCCAATGCGCTGCTGTCCGTTGAAGACCCGCGCGAGAACCGCAACGCCATCGGACGCCGGCTTTACGAAGTCCTGATTGCGCCGGCCCGCAGGCTGATCCCACCCGGCGCAAACGTCCTGGTGGTACCCGACGGAGCTCTCCACGAATTGAATTTCGAGACGTTGCTGACGGAAGACGAGCCACCGCGGTACTGGATCGAAGAGGCGACGGTGGCCGTGACGCCCGCGGTGTCGGTCGTGAGCCCGGCTGAGCCGGCTCGCGCCCGCGGATTGCTCGTGCTCGGAGATCCGGAGCCGCCTTCGGCGGAATTCGCGCGCCTGCCCGATGCCGGCGTCGAGATTGCAAACATCGAGAAGCACTTTCCCGGTTCGCTCAAGAAGGTCATCACCGGGCGGGAGGCGAACCCGGAGGCCTACCACGAAAGCGCGCCGCAACGTTACGCCCTGATTCACTTTGCCGCGCACGCGGAAGCCAATCGCGAAAGCCCTCTGGATTCCGCGGTCATTCTTTCCCGGCAGGGGGACGCCTACAGGCTTTATGCCCGGGAGGTGCTGGCGCAACCCCTGCAGGCGCGCCTGGTCACAATCTCCGCCTGCCGCAGCGCCGGGGCGCGCAACTACTCCGGAGAAGGGCTGGTCGGGTTCGCCTGGGCGTTTCTGGCGGCAGGGGCACGCAATGTCATCGCCGGACTGTGGGACGTCAACGACCGTTCCACGGCTGCATTGATCGCAGAGTTGTACCGGCGCTTGGCGGGGGGAGAGTCGCCGGCCCGCGCACTGCGGAGCGCCAAGCTGACGTTGCTTGCGCACCCGGTCTACCGGAGGCCCTACTACTGGGCGCCGTTCCAGATCTTCACGCGGGGCGGTGCATTTTCAGGCGGCGGCGTGCGGCCCTAGGAAGGAGGCGAGGCTACACCTCCAGTTTCCAGGGCGGGCGGTAGTCGCGCCGCAGCAGGGGTTCGACTTCTTTTTGCAGCACGGTGCCTGCCTTGTCGTCCCAGTCCAAGCGGCGCTTGCTCAAGAGGGCAAGGTTCCCGAGCAGGCAGGTGGCGGTGGAGCGGAAACAGGTTTCGACGTCGCTCACCGGGCGCTTCCGGGTCCGGACGCAGTCCAGGAAATTCTGCCAGTGCGCCATGTTGGCGTTGTTGGAGGCCGGCTCCTGGATGTATTCCAGGCCGGAGTCGCGCTCCGGCAGCAGGCGGTATTCGCTGCGGTCCACGAACAGCGTCGCCTTGCTGCCGTGGAACAGAATACCGCCGGGCTTGTTGAACAAAGACTGGGCGTTGCCCGAGCGGTTTTCGTAAGTGGCGACAAACCCGCTCGGATACTCGTAGGTGACCTGTAAGGTGTCCGGGGTTTCGCGGTTGTCTTTGAGATAATACTTCCCGCCAAGCGCCACGATCGCGGCGGGCATCTCTTCGCCGAAGGCCATCTGCACGATGTCGAGCCAGTGAACGCCCCAGTCGGTCATCATGCCGCCCGCGTAGTCCCAGAACCAGCGAAAATGCGAGAAGGCTTTCGGGTCCACGCCGAAGCGGTTCCGGTTGAAGGGCCGCCAGGGAGCGGGCCCCAGCCACAAATCCCAATCCAGGCCTTCCGGGGGATCGCTGTCGGGCGGGTTGCCGATCCCCTGCTCCGGGGCGAGTCCGTAGTTCCAGGTGCGCACGAAGGTCACCTTGCCGAGCACGCCTTTGCGCACCAGATCGCAGGCCTTGCGGAAGTGGATGCCGGAGCGCTGCATGGTGCCGGCCTGCACCACGCGGTCGTACTTTCGCGCCGCTTCGACCATCTTGCGGCCCTCTTCGACGGCCACGCACAGCGGTTTTTCCACATACACGTCCTTGCCCGCCTTGCAGGCCTCGACGGTCATGTAGGCGTGCCAGTGATCCGGAGTGGAGATGCAGACCACATCCACGGATTTGTCTGCGAGAATCTCGCGGAAGTCCTTCACCGCCCGGGCACGGCCGCCGGTTTCCGCCACGGCCTGCTCCAGATGCGGCCGGTAGACGTCACAGACCGCCGCGGCTTCCAGCCCGGGCTGCTTCAGGGCGATGCGCAGATTGGCGATGCCCATGCGGCCCATGCCGATAAATGCCGCGGCGATCCGGTCGTTGGCGCCCCGGGCGCGGTGCGGGAGAAACGTGAAGGCTGCCGCCGCGCCGCCCGCCTGCAAAAAGGTTCTTCGGGATTCCTGCTCCTGCATATCCGTTATCCTTTCACGACGACGTTGACAAGTTTATCGGGAACCACGACCACTTTCGCCACCGCCTTGCCCGCTATATAGGACCGGATTTTCTCGTCCGCCAGGGCCTGCCGTTCCAGTTCTTCGCGAGGCGTGCCAAAGGGGGCGTTCAAACGGCTGCGCACCTTGCCGTTGACCTGGAGCACGATTTCCGCCATCTCCTCGCGCGCGAGCTCCGGGTCGTAGTCCGGCCACGGCTGGCGGAAGACGGGACCCGTACGCCCGAGCTCCTCCCACATCTCCTCGGCCACGTAGGGCGCGAAAGGCCCGAGCAGCAGCACGAGTTTTTCCAGGGCCTCCGACAGCACAGCCGGAGAAAGCGACGCCTCGGCGGCGTGCAGCTCGTTGACCAGCTCCATAATGGCCGCAATGGAAGTGTTGAAGTGCCAGCGCGTCTCAAAATCCTCGGTGATCTTGCGGATGGTCTGGTGCAGTTTGCGCCGCACGCGGCGGTCCGCTTCCGTCTGCTCCCCGCCGGCCGCCTCGCGCGCCTTGCCGGCGTTGCGCGTCACGAAGCGGTAGACGCGGCTGATGAAGCGGTAGATTCCCTCCACCCCGGCGTCCTGCCAGTCCACGTCCTTTTCGGGCGGCGCTGCGAAGAGCACGAATAGCCGTGCCGTGTCGGCGCCGTAACGTTCCGCGGTCTCGTCGGCGCTGACGACGTTGCCTTTGGATTTGGACATCTTGGCGCCGTCTTTGATGACCATGCCCTGGGTGAACAGGCGCACGGCAGGCTCGTCGTTGCGGACGAGGCCCAGATCGCGCATCACCTTGGTAAAGAAACGGGCATAGATCAGGTGCAGGATGGCGTGCTCGACGCCTCCGATGTACTGATCGATGGGAAACCAGTAGGCGATCTTGGCGGAGTCAAACGGCGCCCGGTCGTTGTGGGGATCACAGTAGCGGTAGAAATACCAGGACGAATCGATGAAGGTGTCCATGGTGTCGGTTTCGCGCCGCGCCGGGCGGCGGCAGCGGGGGCAGGGAGCGTGGACGAACTCGGGGACGTCTTCGAGCGGGGAGCGCCCCATGCCGGTGATGCGCACGTTCAAAGGAAGCACCACCGGCAGCTCCTGTTCGGGCACCGGAACGATGCCGCATGCTGCGCAGTGGATTACGGGGATGGGCGTGCCCCAGTAGCGCTGGCGCGAGATGCCCCAGTCGCGAATGCGGTAGGTGACGGCCGCCTTGCCGAAGCATTCCCGCTCGGCCTTTTCGGTCATCCGGCGCCGCGCCTCCGCGCTCGGCAGACCGGAGAATTCGCCCGAATTCTCGCAGATGCCGTCCTCGGTGAAGGCGGCCTGCATGCGGGCCGGGTCGGCCAGTTCGCCGCCCGCGGGCCGGATGACGGGGCGCACCGGGATCCCGTAGCGGGTGCAGAACTCAAAATCCCGTTCGTCGTGCGCCGGCACGGCCATGATCGCGCCGGTGCCGTAGCCCATCAGGACGAAGTTGCCGATCCAGACCGGGATCTTCTCGCCGTTGTACGGATTGACGGCGAAATGGCCGGTCGGGAACCCTTCCTTGACGAGATCGCCCGGATCGCGGCGCGCCCGCTCGTCAATCATCGCCTTGAGGCGCGGGCGGTCTTCCGGCGCTACGAGCTCTTCCGCCAGGGGGTGCTCCGGCGCGAGAATGACGCAGGTGGCACCGAAGATCGTGTCCACGCGCGTGGTGAAGACGCGAATGGGCCGGCCCGACTCCGCCAGCCGGAAGTCGATCTCAGCGCCCTCGGAACGGCCGATCCAGTTGCGCTGCATGGTGATGACGCGCTCCGGCCAGCCGCCCTCGAGTTTGTCCAGGTCGCGCAGGAGTTCTTCGGCATATGCGGTGATCCGCAGAAACCACTGCTCGAGCGCCCGCTGTTCCACCGGGGTGTCTTCATGCCGCCAGCAGCATCCGTTGACGACCTGCTCGTTGGCCAGCACCGTGGCGCATTGCGGGCACCAGTTGACGAGGGCCTTGGCGCGGTAGGCCAGGCCGCGCTCGAGCATTTTCAGAAAAAACCACTGGTTCCAGCGGTAGTATTCCGGTTCGCAGGTGGAGATCTCGCGCTGCCAGTCGTAGCTGAAACCGTAGCGGATATGTTGCCGCTTCATGTAGGCGATGTTCTCGAGCGTCCAGTCGCGGGGGTGGCGCTGGTTGGCGATGGCGGCGTTTTCGGCCGGCAGCCCGAAGGCATCCCAGCCCATGGGGTGCAAGACGTTGTAGCCGCGCATCCACTTGTAGCGCGCCAGAGTGTCGCCGATGGTGTAGTTGCGGATGTGGCCGACGTGCAGCGTGCCGCTGGGGTAGGGAAGCATTTCCAGCAGGTAATATTTGGGCCGGTCGGAGTGGTCCTCGGCCCGGAAGAGGCTCCCGTCGCTCCAGCGCTGGCACCACTTTAACTCGATCTGCCTGTGGTCGTACGACTTTTCCGGCATAGGTTCTTGAGCGCCTCGAGGTTGCGGCGATCGTCGCCGTCCCGTTCGATCGGGGTCTCGAGAATAAAAGCTTTGCTCCGCAGCCTGGGGTGATTGAGGATGCGGCGAAACCCTTGCTTTCCAATATAGCCCTTGCCGATGTGCTCGTGGCGGTCAATGCGCGAGCCGAGCGGCGCTTTGGAATCATTGGCGTGGATCACGGGGATGGCCTCGAGGCCCAGCACCGCGGCCGCTTGCCGCACTGTGGCGCGGAGACCGGTTTCGGTGGCCACGTCATAGCCAGCCGCCAGGCAATGAGCCGTGTCCAGGCAATACCCCACAGGGAATTCGAGCCCCGAGCACAAGCGCCGGATTTCGGCCAGCTCTTCGAATCGGCTGCCCAGTGTGTAGCCGGAGCCAGCCGTGTTCTCCAGCAGCAGCGTGAGCCCGTCTCTACGCAGCCCGCGCGTTGCCTCCTGAAGCGATGCGGCCAGAGTGCGGATGCCGGCCTCCAGGGACTGGCCGCGGTAGCTGCCCGGATGGAGGACGAGATACTCGGCGCCCACCAGCAGCGCGCGCTCCACTTCGGCACGGAAAGCTGCGACGGACCGTGCGCGGATGCTTGGATCTGTCGCGGCAAGATTGATCAGATAGTTGTCGTGCACTACCAGGGGGTACAGGTCGAAGCGCTCCCGCAGTTCCCACAGACGGCGAACCTCCTCCGGCTGCGGGACACGGGAACGCCACATCCGGGGACTACTGGAAAAAATCTGGAAGGCGTTGGCGCCGAGCTCCGCCGCGCGCACCGCCGCCCGGTCGAGCGAGCCGGCAATCGAAGTGTGAATTCCGATGCGCAGAGCAACATCGTACCGCCGGCTGGTGGGGAAGCGCAGCCGCACGCGCTCGTCCATGGTCGCCAGCCCCCACCTGCGCTTAGGCCTCGCCGTGGACCGCCCCGTCTACATCGTGAATCGGATGCCACCCGCCGATGCTCAGGAGGAAGTGCCTCCCATGACGCCAGCGCCAGTTTAGTTGTAAAAATTCCGATTCCACGCATGACGCCTCAGGATCTGAAGGACTTGCTCATCGAGCGGCCCTTTGTCCGAGACGGCGCAGTTCGCCTCCACGTGTCGCACTTTTCGCATACCGGGGATCACCGTCGAGACGGCCGGGTGGGACAGACAGAAGTGCAGCGCAATTTCCGGCAGCGTCCCCTCCACCGCCGCCAGGTCGCGCCGAAGGGCCGCCACCCGTTCCGCCACCTGCCGCTTGCGGTCTCCGCGGAAGTAGTACGCACGAAAATCGTCCGGGTCGAAGCAGGTCGTCTCGGTGATGGTTCCCGTCAGACTGCCCTCGTCGAACGGAACCCGCGCAATTACGCCGATGTTTTGTTCCCTGCACAGGGGGAACAGGTTTCGCTCGGGAGTCTGGTCGAAGATGTTGTAGATGACCTGGACCGTGTCAATTAGTCCGGTCCGGATGAGTTCGAGTGCGGAATCGGGCTGATGATCGTTAATCGAGACGCCCACGAAGCGGACTTTGCCCGACCGCTTCAAATCCTCGAAGGCCCGGCGCCAGATATCGCTTTCGATCCACTCCGGGTTCCAGACGTGCAGCTGCTGGAGATCGATGGTCTCCACACCGAGGTTGCGCAGGCTTTCTTCGGTCGAGCGGATGATGTAATCGTAGGGGAACACCTCCTCGATGCCGATGCCCGGCCTGGCGGGCCACAGCCGGTTTTTGGGGGGCACTTTGGTGGCCACGTAGATACGGTTTCCGGTTTCGCGGAGCAGCCGCCCCACCAGCCGTTCGCTGTGCCCGTCGCCGTAAGCCAGGGCGGTGTCAATGAAATTCAGCCCGAGTTCGACGGCGCAGCGAAGCGCGCGAAGGGATTCTTCATCCGAGCCGCCGAGCCACTGCTTGCCGCCGATTCCCCAGGCGCCGTAGCCGATTTCGCTCACTTCGAGGTTTGTCCTTCCGAGTTTTCGATAGCGCATGACGCCCACCATTATAGTGGCCGCCTCGAATCCGACCGCCGGGAGTAAAATCGAGATGGGCGGTGATGAAACTGCTGGTCCTGATACTGGCAGGGGTGCTGGCGGCGAGCGCAGCCACGTTCAAACTGTACCTGAAAGACGGTAGTTATCACCTCGTGCGCGAGTATCAGATTGACGGAGACCGTGTCCGTTACTACAGCATCGAGCGAAGCGAGTGGGAGGAGATCCCGGCCGAACTCGTGGACCTGGAGCGCACACGGGTCGAGCTTCAGGGGCGCGAACAACGGATCCGCGAAGAGACGAAGGCCCTGGCAGAGGAGGAGCAGGCGGAGCGCGAACTCCGCCAGGAAATCGCCCGGGTGCCCGCGGAAGCGGGCGTCTACTGGGTGCGGGGCGCCGAGCTGCTGCCGCTCAAGCAGGCCGAGTCCAAGATCGTGACCAACAAGCGCCGTTCGGTTCTCAGAGTGCTGACCCCGGTTCCAATCGTCGCAGGCAAAGCCACCGTCGAGCTGGACGGGCCGGCTTCGGCCGCGGTCGTGGACACGCCCATGCCGGAATTCTACATCCGGCTGGCGGCGGAAGAGCGGTTCGGGATTTTCCGGCTCACACCCAAAAAAGACGCGCGCGTGGTCCAGCGCTGGAGCATCATTCCCGTCACCAAGGAGATTTTCGAAGAACAGGAAGAGGTGGAGGTTTTTCGCCACCAGGTGGGGGAGGGGCTGTACAAGATCTGGCCCAAGGAGCCGCTCTCGCCGGGGGAGTACGCCGTCGTCGAGTATACGGCCGGCAAGGGAAACATCCAGGTCTGGGATTTCGCCTACCGGCGCTAGCCGCCGCGTCGTTGCCGGCCGCAAGCCGGGGGTCTCATGCTAGACTGACTACGTTTCCCGGCCCGCATGACCCAAACCAATTATCTGTTCGTGCTGTTCAACCTGGTCCTGCGAGATTTCCGCGTCCGGTACCGGAACATGTCGCTCGGCATCTTCTGGTCCCTGCTCAATCCTCTGGTGATGATGGCGGTGCTTACGCTCATCTTCACGCTGGTGCTCCGCAACACTGACATCCCGAATTTTCACGTCTTCGTGCTGTGCGGCATCGTACCGTTCAACTTTTTCGCCCTGGGCTGGACCAGCGGAACGATCTCCGTTTTCGGAAACGCCTCGCTCGTCAAGCGCGTGCTGTTTCCGCGGGAAATCGTCCCGGTGGCCGCGGTGCTGGCCAACTCCATCCACTTCGCCATCCAGATCGGGCTGCTACTGGCGCTGGCGGTTGCGGCGGGCTACCGTCCGAGCGGCTACTGGCTGCTGTTGCCCGTGATTTTCGGCCTCGAGGTGGTGTTCGTCTGCGGCCTTGCGCTGGCTTCTTCGGCCCTGGACGTGTATTTCCGTGACGTGCGCTACGTCGTGGAGTCGGCCAATACGGTCCTGTTCTGGCTGGTGCCGATTTTCTACTCGTTCGCCGTGATCCCGCCCGCGTTCCATGCGCTGTATCAGTACAACCCGGTCGCCGCCGTGGTCCTGGCCTGCCGCAACATCGTTCTGGAAGGGAAAGCACCGCCTGCAAGCCTGATGTGGAAACTGACGCTGGTTTCGGTCGCAGCTCTGGGTTTCGGCTTTTTGGTTTTCAGGAAGCTAAAACGAAGGTTTGCGGATTATCTCTGACACGATGGATATCGTCCGGCTGGAGCACGTGTCCAAGACTTATTCGCGCCGGGCTTCCCGCCAGTTTCTCCGAAGCGTACTGGCCGGCTGGTTCCTGCGGCGCCAGAAGCAGGAAACATTTCACGCGCTACGCGACGTCTCGCTTTGCGTGCGCGAGGGCGAAAGCTGGGGGCTGGTGGGCCCGAACGGCGCCGGCAAGACGACGCTGCTCAGCCTCATCGCCGGGCTGACCTTTCCCGACGAAGGCTCCGTGGAGGTGCGCGGCCGGGTGGCCGCGCTGCTCGAGCTCGGCTCGGGCTTTCACCCCGATCTGACGGGCGCCGAAAACGTGATCGTCAACGCTTCGTTGCTGGGACTCTCCCGCCAAGAAGTGCGCCGGTGTTTCGACCAGATCGTGGAGTTTTCCGGCGTCGGCGAATTTATCGACCAGCCCTTACGGACGTATTCGGCGGGTATGGTGATGCGCCTGGCCTTTTCCGTCGCCATGCACGTGCAGCCGGACGTGCTGCTGATTGACGAAGTGCTGGCGGTGGGTGACCAGGCGTTCCAGGCAAAGTGCCTGGAACGGATCCTGGAGTTGAAACGGAGCGGCAAAGCCATGATCTGTTCCTCTCACGACGGGGAGATTCTGCGGCGCCTGTGCGAACGGGCTCTCTGGCTCGACCACGGGCGCGTGGTCCGCTCCGGGCCTCTCGAAGACGTTCTGGAAGCCTACCAGGCTTCCGCCGCCGTGGCCCCACGCTCCTGAGATCCTCAGCGGGCGCACACCTGCCGGAAAAAGTCGAGCGAGGCCGCAGCGCAGGCCTGCCAGGTGAACCGCGCGGCACGCCGGCGAGCCCTTCGAGCCAACTCCCACCGCAGGTCCGGATCTCGCAGCAACCGCTCCAGAGCCTCCCGGAGCTCGCCCACGTCTTCCGGGTTCACCAGCAGCGCGGCGTCGCCCGCCAGTTCGGGCAGCGAGGATACGTTGGAAGTAATCGCAGGCACCCCCGCCGCCATGGCCTGGGCAAGCGGCAGGCCGAAGCCTTCGTAAAGCGACGGGTAGGCGAACACGGTTGCCGCAGCGGTAAGCGCGGGCAGGTGAGCCTCGGGCACATAGCCCAAATAGCGGACGCCGTCCATGGAGATCAGCCGGCGCAAGGTGTGCGGCGTCCTCCACCCGTGCGGCCCGATCACCACCAGCGGCACGTTTTTCCGGAGCGCGGCGGGCAGCCCCGCGTAGGCGTCGAGCAGGCGGTCCACGTTTTTGCGCGGCTCGATGGTGCCCACAAAGAGCACGTACTCAACCGGCAGCCCGTAGTGTTCCGCCATTTCGTGGGCCTGGCCGACGGGGACGCGGAAGTAGGGCTCCGCCACGCCGGGATAGATCACGCGGATCTGTTGCGCCGGAAGTCCCAGAATCCGGACGGCGTCGGCGCGCGTGTGTTCGGAGATGGCAATCAGCCCGTGGGCCCGCTCGAGGATGCGGCGGGCAAACCGTTTCATGCCCGCCACGTTGGCGCGCGAGTGGAGCTCGGGCATGAGCCAGCAGGTCAGATCGTAAAGGGTCGCCGTCAGCTTGCCCCGTCGCGGCGGATTCCAGCACTGGTGGGAGGCGTGAAAGACGTCCGCGCGGGGGCGCGTCCAGTCCAGCAGCGGAAGCGGAACATAGTTGGCGAGGCCCACGTAGATCAACCGTGCCAGTGTCGCTCCGCGCTCCAGCACGGAGCGGTCATGGTGTACCTCAGCAGGGACTCGAATGGCCGGAAAAGCGCTAATGTGAAATCCCTGCGCCTGTGCCTGCAAGGAACGGAGCCAGTAGTACAGGTAGGTCTTCACTCCGGCGCTGCGGAGCAGCAGAGGTGTGGCGTCAATGGCAACCCGGATCGAGGCCCCGGCAGTGTCCCTCAAGATCGCCTTGCGGGCCTCCTCAGTCGCGGCTCCCTCCGGCGCCTTCGTAGCGGCGCGGGATCGGCAGATATTCCACGGTAGGCTGCCGCCGGACAGGCTGGGGATACAAGTTCATCAGGTCGAGGATCTCCGGGGGGAGATCGGAGCGCACGGGCAGGCCGAAGCTGCGCGCCGTCTCGTAAGTGATCGGGTGATCGTGAGTCCAGGTACCCTCCGAAAGCAGGCGTGCCAGCTCCTCGGCTTTTTCCGGAGGGCATTTGTCAGCCAGCAACTCGCGCACACTCTCACGCACCTGGCTCATGGCCTTCTCGGCCTGGTCGGCCAGGATCAGGGTCTCGTCGTTGACTTCGGCGACGGGTTTGCGGGCCACGGCCTTCAGGATCGAGGCGGCCGGATACTGGCCTAATTGCGGGTCCACGGGACCGAGCACCGCATACTCGCTCATGACGATCTCGTCCGCCGCCAGTGCAATCAAGGTCCCGCCCGACATGGCATAGTGCGGCACAAAGGCGGTCACCTTTCCCGGGTGTTTGTGAATCGCGCGGGCGATCTGCAGCGCCGCCAGCACCAGTCCCCCCGGCGTGTGCAGCACGATGTCGAGCGGCACTTTCGGATCGGTCAGATGGATGGCGCGCATCACCTCTTCGGAGTCGTTGACGTCAATGTAACGGAAGATGGGAAACCCGAGGATGCTCATGGTCTCCTGGCGGTGCACCAGCAGGATGACGCGCGAGTTGCGCTGGCGCTCGATCCGCGCAATGAGCCGCTGCCTGGAAGCTTCGAGAAAGCGCTGCTTGAAGACCGGCTGGAGAGCCGAGAACAGGAAAAACAACCAGAGGAAATCCATCGGGGTCATGGCCACGTCATCTCTCCCAGTAACGGACCGGCAGCCAGGCATTCTCGATGTCGCATTCGTCGCGGCACGGCCGGCGATAGGCCGGCCCGCGGCGCACGAAAAACAGGTGCAGGAGCACGCCCGCCATAAAGCCGCCGACGTGGGCCCACCACGCCACGCCTCCGACCTGCTCGGGGGCCGCCAGCGCCAAGGTGCCGCTGAAGACCTGCGTGAGGGCCCAGAAACCGAGATAGGTCACGGCGGGAAGCTCAAAGAAGACCGGCAGGAACAACAGCGGAGCCACCACGATCACGCGGGAAGTCGGAAACATGAAAAAGTAAGCTCCCATCACGCCCGCGATGGCGCCGGAGGCTCCCACCGTCGGAATCGTGGAATGCGGATTCGTAAACCAGTGTACGATGCCGGCCGCCACGCCGCACAGCAGATAGAAGACCAGAAACCGCACCGGTCCCATCCGGTCCTCGACGTTGTCGCCGAAGATCCAGAGCGTCCACATATTGCCGAGAATATGCGTCCAGCCGCCGTGGAGAAACATGCTTGTCAGAAAGGGCCAGTAATCGTCCACCGGAAGACCTGCGAGCCAGGCCCACTCCGGATGGGTGTAGCGGGCCGGCACGATACCGAACAGGTAAAAGAAACGCTGGAGCACGGGCTCCGGCATCATCAGTTCGAACAGAAAGACGACGGCGTTGGCGACAATCAGCACCCACGTGACAATGGGCGGGTTGCGGCTCGGGATGGTGTCGCGGACAGGAAGCATCAGCGACCGTGGCTCATCTTACCATCGCAACAGACCGGCGAGCCCTCCGAGCTCCGCCGTCAGCCGGCGTTCGGCCTCGCCCCGCACGAACTCCAGGCGGGCGGCGAAGTCCGCCGCCAGTTCTGCGATATGGTCACGCAGGGGAACCTCCTTCGGCCCGGGATCGGCACAGAGGGCGAGGGCCTCCTGGCGGGAAGCCGCCACCCAGCCGTCCGGACACTGCCACACGCGGGCTTGCAGGGTCCACGGGGCCACCAGTACCGCCAGCCGCCCCTGCTGAAGGGCCCCAAGGGTGGCGCTGAGTCCCCAGACTCCCGGCTGGGAACAGACGCTCTCGAGCAGCCGCAGTTCCTGCGCCCGCTCGGCCGCCTCTAAAACCGGGCCGACGGTTTCCAGCACCAGCCGCGGGGAGGCATCCGGCGGCGGCGTCTCGCTCGTGTGAGCTACCACGCGCCGGCGCATGGCCCGCGACAGGCACTGCTCGAAATTCCGGGTTGCCTCCTGACGGCCCAGCAGCACCAGACGGTGAATCTCGCGTTCGGCCACGGCGCGCTCCACCAAGTGGCCCAGCCGGCGCAGGAACCGGTAGCCCCAAGCCTCCAACCGCCGGGAGTACTTGTCCCGGTCCGGATACGGATGGGGCCGTGCCAGGGCGGCGCCCCGCGACCGATCGCATTCCCGGAGCCGCTGCCAATCCTCAGGATCCACTGCGGCAAAGATCTGCTCTGCCTCCTGAATCTCCCCGAGGAAGACCTCGAAGAAGCGCCACCGCTCCCCTTCGAGCCACAGAATTCCGGCGCGTTCATACTCATCCATGGCGTAGACGAGCGGCGTTACGTAGGGCTCGCCCCAGCGCGCCTCCACCCGACCGTGCGCCAGATCCACGACGGGCAGCTCGCAGTGCAGGTCGTAGCGCCGGAACAGGTCCTGCGAAGCGAACAATACAAGGGTCCGCGCTTCGGGGATGACTTGCTCTTCCAGGGCGTCCACCACCCGCGCGCGCACCTCCTCCGGCAGCTCCAGTTCACGCAGAGCGTTCTTGACCCGGATGACCCAGGCGCGGCGAGCATTCTCCGGCCTGCCGGGATTGACATCCGCGTACAGGGAAAGCACCGGCGCGGCGTGCGGCGCAATTCGTTCGTGCACGAAGCGTACGTCGTCCTTGGTCAGCACAGACTTCTTAGATTCTCACACTTGGCGGCGGAAAGATGTCGAAACCTTCCGCCGAACCTGTGCATCCTTCTAAAGCGAGATCGAACCCCGGCGTGGCCGGGGAGTCCGGAATTCTATCGAGAGGAGGTGATGTGCGATGAGGATCGGTGTGCTTTCGCGTCTGTTCGCGCTCCTGCTGATTCTCACCGTCTCGTCCTTTGCTCTCGAAACCAAATGCGTGGTCATCGGGCCGGTTGCCTCGGACCTGAAGGCGATCGCTCGTGCGGCGGCGGATGCCCAGCGGGAGGCCGCCCAGCTTGAGGCGTACTTGCGGTCCACATCGCCGGACTGGCGCTGGGTCTATTCCCAGATGGGCATCCTCGAAGACCATGTCCGGAGCCTCCGCCGCATGATTGCCGCCTTCGAGCGCAATGAACCGAAGCTCACCGAGGCGCAAGTTCGAGAACTGGAGCGGATGAAAGCCGCTTTGGCCACGCTGACCCTCTTCGTCAACGAAACGTACCGGGTGCTGGCGGACAAGCAGTTGCTGTGGCAGCGAAACACCCTGACGGATAACGCCAGGGCGATCTACGCCCGTGCCCGGGTCATCCGGCAGGCGGCGCGCAACCTGCAAGTCGTGCAGCCTGCTGCGTAGGTGGTTGCCGGCGGTGCGGTCCGCGCCGCCGGTTCCCTTATCTCTGAATCCCAATCCTTGTGGAGGTGAGTGCGATGTTCAAGTTTCTCGATTCACCTGTGAATCAGGGCTGGGCCATTGGGCTCTTGCGGCTGGTGACAGGGGTTGTCTTTTTCGCCCACGGCTGGAAGAAATTCTTTGTAGACGGCGTGGGCGGATTTACAACGTTCCTGGGCCAGCTCGGCATTCCTGCGCCGGGTCTGTTTGGCCCGCTCGTCGCCGGCATCGAGCTCGTCGGCGGGTTGCTCCTGGTGTTCGGGCTTTTCACCCGCTGGGCGGCGATCCCGCTGGCGGCCACCATGCTGGTGGCGGCGGCGACCGTTCACCTGAAGAACGGGTTCTTCCTGCCGGCCGGCTTCGAGTACACTCTGGTGCTGTTTGCCGCGAATGTAAACCTCTTTCTGGCAGGTCCGGGCGCTTTCGCCCTGGACAACCTTGTCGCGGCTCGTACGAAGAAGACACCCTCCAGCCAGCCCGTGGCAGCCCAGGCGAACTGAGCCCGCCAACGTTTCCCGCGCCAGGGGTGCGACACAGCACCCCTTTTTTGTCCCATCGGGACGGGGGTTGTCACCAATGGCGGCCTTGAGGAGACCGCGATTCGATGCCGGCTGAGACGCTGCGGGGAGCCGCTCGGCCCACCGTGCGGGAGTCGCAGCAGCCGCCGACACACTTTAACCGCCAGCGCCGCAATCGAATGCGTCGTCCACGACCGGCAGGGCAGCGCAAGCCACGGTTGCCTCGGCACCCGCCCGGCGCATCAGTTCTTGGCCTGCCAGCTCGAGGTAGCCTATGCCCGAGGATCGTAGTGCGGAGGCCAGAGGGCCGGCCAGAACCCTGAGGTGCTGGCGGAGAAACCGGTCGGCCGCCTCGGCGGTGAGCTGGGCTCGTTCGGGGTCTTCACAAGCCAGTGCGTAGGCTTCCTTGAGCCGCAGGTAAGCGATGAAACCGACCTCGACCGCGACATGGTCCGGCGGTTCGGCGATGGCGGGGCGATACCCGAATGCGTCGTAGTAGGCGGTGAGTTCGGCCATGAGGCTGCCGAGTTCCACCGCGTGCGTACAGGAAACTTCGCGTGCCGGGGCGGACCCGCCCGGTCCGAAGACGGTGTGAAACAGGTTTTCCCTGGCTTCCTCGAGAGCCGCCTGCGCGGCGGCCCGCAGCGGCGCGGACGCCGTCTCCGACATGAGGGCGCGCACTTGTTCTCGCCATGCCGGCGAGGGAGGCTCAAACAGCAGTCCGAGCAGGCGCCACTCGGCGGCCTCGAGGAGCCGTTCCCTCTGGCTTGGATCGGCGATGTGCACGCTGTTCACCGAGCCTCCTTTAAAAGCAGCGGGATCCATCCCGTCCGCATCTTCCGCGAGCCGGTCTCCCCGTGCGACCCCTGCCACACGGCGAAGGCGACCTGAGTTCTCATCCGGGGGGTAAGGCCCGCGGGAAGCGGCCGCACCAGGACCACGCGCCACTGACGCCCGGAATACAGGCCTCTTCCACGAGAGACGGTCTTTTCCGCCGGCGTCAGCGTTCCCGGCCCTTCGGCCACCAGATCCTCCACGGGTAGCTCGCGCGGACCGCTGCGACGGTTGCCGGCCGCTTCGGCAGGGGCGTACAGCCGCGCCATTTCCCGCTGCTCGGGCGAGCCGGGCCGGAGCGGCGGAGCCTGGAAAGGATAGTGATCCACGGCCGCGTGGGGATAGTACTCGCGAATATCGTCGCGGCGGCCGTCCACCCACGCCTGCCAGTCGGCACGCCAGTAGGTGATTTCGACCGGACGCCCGCTTGCACCCATCTGGGGATCCGGCGGCTCGGGCTCCAGCTTGCGCGGCAGTTGAACGGCACAGGCATCCACGAAGCGCCCCGGCCCGGGCAGGTCATCGCGCCCGCTGTCGGGCCACTCCAGCCGGAAGGCAATTTCGGTCTGAGAGGCCACGGCACGCACGCGAACCTCGGGTGTGGAAGGCTCAAGCAAACGCGGCTCGACCAAGTCCTGAAGCAGCAGTCGCGCCAAATGCTCGGGCGCCTGCTCCCATGCCCGTGCGGCCGGATCCATGGGGATCCGGTCCACGGCCACCGCGACGACCTCGGTGCTGCGAACCGGTCCGCGCCGGCAGGCGGCAGAGCCCGCAGCCAGCAGCGCCACCACCCAAACAGACCTTTTTCTCAAAACGCCCACGCGGCACCTCCTCAGGGACAGTTGATCCGAACGATCTGGTGGCGCGAGTCAAAAGCCGGCCGCACCTCGACCGGCTCGCGCAGGGGAACTCGCACGACCTCAGCGCCTCTTTCGTCCATGCCGGATACGAACTCGCCTTGGCGGCGCCACCGCGCCACGATCGCCTCGGTCGAGCCGAACAGACACAGCAAGCCGGACAAGTCCGGATCTTTCGGTGCGGACCGGTAGACGCGGATCGCCCCGGAAACCCCGGGGCCGAATAGCTGCTCCAGAAACGGCACCGGCACGTGCACCGGAGGAATGTAGTAAACGTTGGGCTCCAGACCGAACTGCGGAAACAGCGGCAGGGCGACCTTACGGATGTGGACCAGATAGTCAATCGGATTGTCGGCGCGGGCCTTACCCGGCGGGGAAATCCAGCCCGCCAGACGGATCTTACCGATGCAATTGACAAAGCACTGGGGCTGGAGCCCCTGCTCGATCTTGGGAAAGCAGGCAATGCACTTCTCTGAGGTGCCGGTCATGGGGTTGAAGAAGACTTTTTTGTACGGACACCCTTTGACGCATTCCTGATAGCCGCGGCACCGAGCCTGATCGAGGAGAACAATGCCGTCTTCCGGCCGCTTGTAAATGGATCCGCGCGGGCATGCGGCCAAACAGGCCGGGTAGGTGCAGTGGTTACAGATACGGGCGAGATAAAAGAACCAGTAAGTGTGCGGCAGAGCGCAACCGGCCCCCTTGTGCACCTCGCCGCTGCAGTCGTCCTCGCCCACATTGGGGTAGGCGTAGTCCTGGGATTCGGGTTTCCAGCCCAGGACGCGCTCGCCGGCCGGGGCACACTCGAAAATCGTCTCGCCTTCGTACACCCCGCCGTTCCACCGCTGCCCGTTGAGCATTTCAAGCAGTTTCAGATCCCAGGCCAGGGGATAGAAGCCGTAGGGTTTGGTTTCTACGTTGTTCCAGAGCATGTACTCCTGGCCCTTGCCGGACGTCCAGGTCGTCTTGCAGGCCAAGGTGCACGTCTGGCAGGCGATGCATTTGTTGATGTCGAAAACGGCCGCGAACTGCTTCTGCGGGCGGTTCTCAGGATACCAGTAAGACATTTCCCGGCCGATCTGCCAGTTATAAACGCGGGCCATGGCTAGCTCTCCTTTCGCGTGACAAACTTACCGGCGAGGTACTTTCTCATGGCGGCCGACTCGTAGCGCGGGCGCAGACCCAGGGAGGCCGGCAGCCACAAGCCTTGCCCGCCGAGGCCGCCCGGCTCCGCCCTGGTGATCTTGACGATGGCTTCCCGCGGCGCACCGGTCGGGCAGTGTACATCCGGCAGAAAGCCCCGACCGATGCTTTGTCCGAACAGGTTCTTGCGCACGAGCGAGTCCGTCATCCAGGTAGGCTTCAACCAGCCGCGTGTTGCAGACTGATGTGAACCGGAGCGGAACATCGCCTGGTAATTGGTGCGGGGGTTTTTGGCAAGGCCGTCGGCGCGGGTCTTCTGCCCTTCGACAGAACCCGGGGTGGCGGCGTACATGTTGAACCACATGCGCGTCACCCCGCGAGGAGTGCCGGGGTAGTAGCGCGCCCGGCACAGCAGCCGGGCGAATTCCATGTCGCGCCGGTTGCGTTCCCAGCCGCGGAACGGCCTGTCCTCGGGGTCAGGGTCGATCCAGACGTAGTCGCCGTCCTCGATGCCCAGCTCCCGGGCGTCGGCCGGGTTGATATCCACGTAGCCCTCGGTGACGAAGGGACTGCGCGCATCATGCCGGTAAAGATCGCCGAACGGCCCGAACAGGACCGCCACCATGTCGGTGTCGATGGGCGTGGTATGCGCTCCGTGGCGGTACTTGGGCGTGTGGAAAATAAACCGGAATCCTTCTTTCAGACGCGGATGGGCGGTCCGGCGGGCCTGCTCCCAGGTGAGCACCACATTGCGGCCGCAACGCGTCTCACAGCGCAGGTCATCGCGCCGGACGCCGTAGACTTCCGGTCCGGCCGGGCGCAGGGCTTCATGAGGGGGAGCGATGATGACGTTGGGTTCGTAGAAGGTGGAATCCACCGGCTCCCGATGGACGGGGAGATTCTCGCCGGCCTCGATGAACTCGTCTTCTTCTCGATAGAATTCCAGCCGGCCGCTCTTGGTGTACCAGGGCCGCGAGTCCGTGACCTGTTCATAGCCGACCACCTTGGGCGTGGTTCGGCTGAGCATCAGCGCCGGCACGCCTTCCCGGGCTTTGGCTTCCAGCTCGGAAATCCGGTAACCGCGGGTGTTGGTGGAGAAGTCCAGGATGCGTTGCAGGTAGACGTCGGTGCGGCCGTCCCGGACGAATTTCCAGTAGTCCCGGAAGCGCTGATCGGCGGTGAGCTCCGCCAGCTTGTCGCCCACCAGGGCGAGAACTTCAATGTCGCCGATGGTGTTGAAGATGCGCTTGAGGGGCGTGCGCGGAAACACCTGGAGGAAGGGATTGGTGACCGAAGCCGTCAGGTCGGGGTGTTTGAGCTCGGCCCAGGAGTCCACGCCGAAGACGACGTCGGCCCACTCGCAGGAGGCCGTCCACCACCACTCCTGCACCGCGATCATTTCGATGCGCGGCAGAACGTTGATCACGGTGTTGTAGTGCCACTTGACGTTGCCGAGAATCGAGTTGGCGTTGGCAAACCACAGCGCCTTGGTCGGCGCAGGCATGTGCGTCTTGCCTGTGAGGAGCCGGTTGCCGACCCGCAGCGGATGATCTTCATGATTGTAGTAGTGCGCCGATTCCGGCCGCCAGTACTGGCGCGGCCGTGCGGGCTTGGCGGGATCGAGCTCAATATCGAAGGGATTCTCGTTGATATACTGCGGCGCGCCGTTGAAAAGCGCCACGCGGTAGTTGCCCGCGTAGGAGCCCACGTTGCCGCCGACTTTGCCCACGTTGCCCGTGAGCGCAGCCAGCAGGAAAATATCCCGATCCTTGTTGTCGTTATTGAAGAACTGGTTCGGGCCCATCCCGACAGCAAACAGCGTTGTACCCGGCTGGCGGGCGATTTCACGCGCCAGGGATTCGACCGCCGGAGCGGGAGCCCAGGTCATCTCCTCAACGCTCTTGGGATCGAAGTGGGCCGCGTACTCCTTGATCAAGTCGAACACGGGCCGGCACCGCACGCGCTTGCCGCCGGCCAGCGTCACTTCCACAGCTCCTTCCAGCAGGGGATCGCCCACGGTCGAATTCTTTCCCACCATGTCCCGCGTGAGGAGTTTGGGGGAGTTCGTCGTGCGATCCCACCATACGAAGTCTCCCCACTCCAGGCGCATTTTTTCGGGGACGATGGCTTCCCGGTGAGCAGCCGGGGGCGGTTCCCGCTCGCCGTCGCGCAGCAGGCGGGTCTGCTGCAACGCCGCCGGTGCGGAACCGAGAACATCCTGCGCGCGCAGGTATTTAAGCGTATCCATGCGCACCAGGATGGGCAGGTCGGTCCATTGCTTCACGTAGGCGGCATCGTAGAGCTTGTCGCGCAGAATCACGTGAACCAGGCCCAGAGCCAGCGCTGAGGTGGTGCCGGGACGCACGACGATCACGTCATCGGCCTTGGAGGCCGTGGCCGAGTACTCGCAAGCGATGACCACCACCCTCGTTCCCTTCAGGCGCGCTTCGGTCAGCCAGTGGGAATCCGGCATCTTGGTGGTGATCCAATTCATGCCCCAGACGACCACCATGCGAGCATGCTCCACTGCGGAAAGATCAAACTCCACGGTCTGCTGTCCCGTCACCATCGGGTGACCCGGCGGCAGGTCGGTGTGCCAGGAGTAGTTGTCAAAACCCCGCCCGCCGAGCGCGCGGTCCGGACCGACGTTGCGGATCTTGGCGTCGAGCAGCGCCATGGAATTGGCCATCCGGTACAGGCCGAAGACGCGCGTGAGGCCAAGAAGCGGCATGCCGCCGCGGAACTTCAGCGTCTGGGTGCCGGCTCCCTGCGTGGCCTCGATGGTGGCCTCGTCGTAGTGCTGGGCCCGCAGCCTCCGTTTCCCCTCCTCGCCGCTATAGGTGGTGGCGATGTTGACGAGCGCCGCCGCCACGATGCGCGCCGCTTCGTCATGTGAGACACGCACCCATTCGTCGCGGCCGCGGTTGAAGTATTTGCGCGGCGGCACGCCGTCCTTGTCGCGCGGGAAGCCGTCCTCATACCAGCGCTTGAAGCCCGCCCGGACCATGCACTGGTTGACGCGCCGGTCTCCGTAGAAGCGGCGCGTCAGCGCCAGACCCTTCTGGCAGACGCGCGGATCCCACCGGTGCGAGACCCGGTTGCCGTAGAGGTCGGTCGCCTCCCCATAGCGCATGGTGGGCCCGATCCGCGTGATCACGCCGTGGCGCACGTAGGCATTGAGCAGGCAGTTGTGCGTGTCGTTCGGCGCGCACAGGAAGACGAACTTGCTGTCGTATTTCCAAAGATCACGGTAGACCTGCTCCCAGCCGCGGCTCGGATATTGGGCCAGCGGGTTGGAGATGGCCTCCAGCCCCCAGGCCTCGCGGATGGAACTCAGGAATCCGGCCAGGCCGGAAGCGGAAAGCATGGCGAAAAAATCGCGTCGGGAAATGTCTCGGCTCATCGTGATTCCCCTTTTGCGGGCTCGAGGTGATCGCCGGCGCGCGGGCCCGCATCCCCGCCCGGCTTTTCCCAGCTCCGCAGGAACGCCACCACCGACTCGATCTCGGCAGGGCTCAGGGCCGGGCGCGCCACTGTCGGCGTCAGAAATCCTTCCATCGGAGTGCCCTTGCGCCCGCGCTTGATGGTTTCGACCAAATAGGAGTCCGTGGCGGCCGCCAGCAGGACCGGATTGTTCAGCGCCGGGCCCTCTCCTCCTTCTCCGTTGCGCCCGTGGCAGCCGCTGCAGGCGGAGGCGAACAGCCTCCGGCCTCGCTGCGCGTCGCCTTTGACCCACCGCGGCGGCCTGCCGTCCGGCTGGTAGGCAACGCCGCCCAGCCGCCGCAAATACGCCACCACCTCGCGAATCTCTTCCGGCCGCAGGCCGCCCTCCTTTTCGCCCCACGGGGGCATCCGCCGGCCGGGGCGGCCCTTGGTCACGGTCTGGCGGAGGAATTCATCCGAGGCGATTGCGAGAAAGTCCGGGTGGGCGTTGGCGGGAAAGCCTGCCATCCCGGGCGCTCGCCGGCCCTGGCCGCGGGCGCCGTGGCAACCCGAACAAAACGCCCCGAAAATGGTCGCACCGTCGGCGGCGAATTCTCGCTCCCCGAACCGCAGGGCGCGCAGGCGTTCCCTTGGCACGTAGGTGGAGGGCAGATCCCTGCGCCGCAACGAGAGGGTGTAGAGCGTCAGCAACTCGATCTGGCGTTCGGAAAGCCCCAGCGCCGGCATCTGGGAATCGGGGACCACGGATCCGGGCGAGCGGAAGTGTTCCGCCATCCAGTTGGCCAGCGTGGGCTTGCCGGGCACGGCGGTGAAATCCAGCCGGCCGGGGTCCTTCCGGCCCCCTTCGGTCAAATCCGGCCCTTCGTCGCCGCCGACGCCGCTGACTTTGTGACAGCCCAGACATCCGGACGAGTGGAAGGCGGCTTTGGCTTCCACCAGCCGCGGGGCGGCCACGCGGGTGTCAAGGAAAATGCGCAGCAGTTCGAGATCCCGCTCCGGGATCGCAGCGAACGACAGCTTCCAGGGCCCGGCGGCGGCTTCGCGGGACTTCTTCAGGTGCTTGCCGTACCATTCGCGGTCGTAACCGCTCAGGCCCACGCGCGACAAATCCGGGCCCTCCATGCCCAGGTTTGCAGGCCGCACCGTTCCTCCGCGGCCGTCCACGCGATGGCAGGCCAGGCAGTCCAGCCTCTGGAAGGCCTGCCGCGCGCGCTCGAGCAGCTCTTCATTGGGCACCCCGAGGGGCGTGTGACAGGTGCCGCATCCCGCGTAACTGAATCGCGGGGGGAGCATCGGCTCGGGCCAGAACGGCACTTCCCCGTGCGCGTCGGCTTTCTCCGTGGCCTGCCCCTGGCCGCCGTGACAAATCGTGCAGCCAAATTCGGCCGGGTCGTGAACCACAGCTTTGTGGGCCACCAAGAGGGGCGCCCCCGTGACGTTGCCTTCGCCCGGCGCCATGCTCACGTGGCAGGAGACGCAGCGGTCGCTCGTGCGGAGCGCGGGGTTTACAACTTGGCGCAACTGGACGGGGATCGGGCCTTCTTCGTTGTGGGCGGCGCGCTGGATGCGGCGCCACTCCTTGAGTAAGTGTTCCTCGACCGCCGCCCCCACCAACAGCACGAAGACCCCGAGGCTCGACACCAGCAGCAAGTACTTGTTCCTGTTCATGGCTTCAATGCCGCGGCCACTCGGCCGGGGACCAGTAGAACACCCAGTTCGGGCCTCGGAAATAGGTGCCGATCACGGTGGTCACCACGAAACCGCAGAGAAAACAGGTGAACAACGCCAGCGCTCCCGCCCGCGCGGAGTTATATCGCCGGACAATGTGCACGGAGTAGAGCGCATAAATGAGGGTGAGCACCGTAGCCGGGTTGACGAGAATCACCAGCAGTTGCGGTGCGTTCGGGAACCACTCGCGAATCCATCCGAAACGGATCGCGAGCGCCTCGACGGCCACCACGGCCGCCAGTCCGAACATCAAGGACTGAATCACCAGCCGCCGCCCGCCCGGCCCTCCAAACCACTCCGCGGTTCCCTGCTGCTCGCGATCCAGGTACGGGATCAGGCCAAGACCGACGACGACCAGCGTGGGAATGCCGATGCCTCCCATAAAGGCGGAAAACGAAACCAGCTCCTGAATCCCGAGGAAGTACCAGGGCGCCTTGGCTGGATTTTCGGGAACCAGCGGATTGGCCAATTCCTTCAGCGGAGCATCCCACAGCAGGGAGAGCGCCAGGCAGATGAAAGTCACCAGCATGAGCACGCCCAGCTCGGCGTAGAACAGGTGGGGCATCGAGGGCACAGTGTTCTCGGGCCCGTTGCCGACCGCGGGGGTGCGGCCCCGCACGATGGCCGCCAGTTGATACGTTTTGGTCGGGGCCTGTGTAAACACCGGATAGATCTCCCCGGGCGGCGGGCCCAGGCGGCGGTCCGCGTCTGCAGGCCGCGCTACGCCGCCGTCCTTGCGCACCCGCCAGAAGTGAACCGCCATCAGCAGGACCAGCACGAGCGGGAGGATCATCACGTGGAGGATGTAGAAGCGAATCAGAGCCTCCGGCCCCACGGTGTCTGAACCGAGCAACAGCAATCGTTGCAGTCCTCCCGGATCGAACCACTCGGTGATGCCGAGCGCATCGGTGAGCTCCCGGGGTGACTGCGCGATATTGGCGCCGATGGTTATCGCCCAGTAGGCCAGCTGGTCCCACGGGAGCAAATAGCCGGTGAACGCCAGCGCCAAGGTGGTCACCAGCAGGCCCATGCCTACCAGCCAGTTGAACTCGCGCGGCCAGCGGTAGGAGGCGGTGTAGAAGACCCGGGCCATGTGAAGGATGACGGTAACCACCATGACGTTGGCCGCCCAGCGGTGAATGTTCCGGATGAAGCGCCCGGTGGGTACGACGAAGTGGATGTCCTTCATGGACTCGTAGGCGACGTCCGGGTAGGGCTTGTAATAGAACATCAGCAGAATCCCGGTCACCAGTGTGATCAGGAAGGCGGCTGCACTGGCGATGCCCAAGCCCAGCGTCGTGCTCCATCGCAAGGTCCACCGGTGGGTACGCACCGGGTGCAAATGTAGGAAGACATTACCGAAGACGAACAGGGAGCGCGACCGGTCAGTGATGGGTTTGCCCGTACGGAGCGCCGACTCGAGGATCCGGCGAGGCGCTTGGCGCAGGTTCTCGGCGAACTCGCGCAGCGCCGGGCGTGGCGTGACTGCCGTACTCATGACACGACCCTTGTGCCCATCGGGACCGTGACGGCTTCGTCAATGATCCATTCGCCACCCGCGGCCGCCACCTTCAGCCAGGGAAGGGGCTTGGGCGCCGGCCCTTTGATCACGCTTCCGTCGGGAGCGAAACGCGAGCCGTGACAGGGACATTCGAAGCCGGCAGCCGAAGGCCGCACGATACAGCCCAGGTGCGTACAGACCGTCGAAATGGCGTAGACGCCCTGGGCGTCGCGGAACAGGGCCACCGCCCGTCCGGGCGGTACAAACGGCGTCTGGGGCGCCAGCGTCTCCGGCAAGCTGACCCGAAACTTCTTGCTGGGCGACGCCAACACCGCCGCTTTGGGCAGGCGCAGCATGCCGATCAGGGAAAACAGGAGCGCAGCGCCGGCCGACCAGAGCGAAGCCAGCCCCAGCAGGTCCCGGCGGGGTACTGGCTCCGGATCCAGGCGGGAGCGCGGAGTCCCGGCTCGCACGGTCATACGGTCCTCCATGTGATGGTGAACAGGAAACGTTCCATGGCGATGGCATCCGCCGGACATCGCTTGACGCACAGGGCGCAGCGGATACAGCGGTCTTCGTCTTTGAGAATCGCCGAGTTCTCTTCGAGCGACGCCCCCGGTCCGAGCAGGTGTGCGACGGCGGAAGCCAGCTCTTCGCAGGGCTCCAGCTGACTGAGCGGCACGAGCTTCAGACACTGGGTGGGACAGACGTCCACACAGCCGCCGCACAGCACGCAGCGAGAGCCATCGAACACAGGCGTGACACCGCAATCGAGGCAGCGCGAAGCTTCGCGCACGGCCTGATCCCGGCCGTAGCCGATTTCGACGAGCACGTCCGGGCGTTCCAGCCGCTCCTCGGGAGGGCGCACGGGGACCGGCACGCGCCGCAGGGCCTCATATCCTCGTTCGCGGCAGTAGCGGGGCAGGACCAGGTGGGCGGTCAGCACGTCCGGCTCGAGGCTTCGTCCCGTCAGGTAGCGGTACACCGAGCGGGCGGCGGCTTTTCCGGAAGCCACGGCATCGATCAGCAGCCGCGTGCCGTGCGCCAGATCGCCGGCGACGAAGACGCCCGGCGCCGTGGTCTGCAGCGTGACGGGATCAGTCTTCGGCCAACCCGGCCGGACCAGCTCGATATCCTCGCCGCCGTCCTTCAAAAAGTCGAGCACGGGAGCCTGACCCACTGCCAGCAGCACGGTATCGCAGGGGATCGTCTGGCGGACGGCGTCGTCAAAGAGGGGCGCAAATTGCCGCCGCTCGTCGTATGCGCGAAGGCAGCGACGGAAGATGACCCCCGTCACCTTGCCACCGCCATCCCGCAGTATT
Source organism: Acidobacteriota bacterium (assembly GCA_037446115.1). Lineage (GTDB taxonomy): Bacteria > Acidobacteriota > Terriglobia > Bryobacterales > Bryobacteraceae > JANWXD01. Next base: position 69,546 of record JBBIJF010000007.1, read on the forward strand.
TCCAAGGGCCCCCAACCGTTGAGCCGCTCGATGCCTTCTTCATCCCCTTCGAGAATCTCGATGGTGTCGGCGGGCATCTCCTCGAGACTCTCGAGGGACACCAGCCGGACCCGGGCTGTTTCGGGAAGGCGGGCGGCGGTGCGCGCGGTATCGTAGGCGATCTGCCGCAGCACGGTGCGCGCCACGTCGTACGCCACGTTGCCTCCGCCGATGACGACCACATCCCGGCCGATGTCCAGTCGCGAGCCGAGCGCCACGGCCCGCAGCAGATCCACTCCGCCGTAAACCCGCGGGCCGCGCTCCCCTGGCAATCCCAGGGCCCGGGAGGACTTGGCCCCCACCGCAATGACCACCGCCGCGTAATCACGCCGCAACTGACGCAGCGAGATGTCCTTTCCGACGGTCACCCTGCAGCGGATGTCCACTCCGAGCGCTTGAATGACCGCCACTTCGCGAGCAATGAGTTCCCGCGGAAGCCGGTAGGCCGGAACGCCCACAGCCAGCATGCCCGCCGGCAGGGGCTCCGTCTCGAACACTACCGGGCGGAAACCGAGCAGCGCCAGATCGTGCGCCGCTGACAGACCGGCCGGTCCCGCGCCGATGACGGCCACCAGCTCGCCCGACGCCTTGCGGATGCGCCCTTCGACCGCGGCGCGCAGCATCGCCGCCATTTCCTCCGCATCTGCCGCGACACGCGGCACGTACGAGCGAAGCGCGTGCAGGACCTCCTCGGTAGGGCGCGTCTCAGGACCGGCCAGTTCGCAGGCGAAGCGTTTGAGAGCCCGTATGGCGACAGGGCGGTCATGAGCCACGAAATGGCCGTCGTCGTCCACCCGCGGCACTTTGCCCCGCCGGCACGCTGCCTCGCAGGGCGCCCCGCAGATCCGCCCGCAGATGGAGGCGAAGGGATTGGGGCCCCGCGCAATCAGGTAGGCTTCTTCGAAACGGCCTTCCGCAATGGCGCGTACGTAGCCGCGCGCGTCGGTGTGCACCGGACAGGCGACCTGGCAGGCGATCAGACTGCGCTGGTAGTGCTCCTCGGGAACCTGGATTTTGAGCCGCGTCATCCGGGCGAATCATAGTATAAGACCTGTATTTCTTGAAATCCGGTGACCGAAGTCACACTCCCGGACGGGACCCCACTCAAAGAAGCACGTGCCGGGCGGCGATTCGCTGCTGCTTCTGCTCTGAGAAAACCTCTTCCGGCGCGGCACGAATCTTCCACGTCCGGAGCCACAGCACCAGCGTCATCAGACCCCAGAGGTGGTAGCCCAGGTTGGCGCGGCGTTCCAGATGTCGCGTGAGGCAGTTGCTGACGGGCTCCCAGGCAAGCACGCCGAGCTCGGACACTGTTGTCCGGTTCAGCGTCTCCAGCAGCATCTCGCGCAGCGGACCCCGCAGCCACTCATGCACCGGGATATCGAGACCCTCCTTGCGCCGCCGGATTACTTCGGGCGGCAATTTGTCCTTCATCAGTTCTCGCAAGATCCACTTCAGGCAGGTTCCGCGGACCTTGAAACGCGGAGGGAGCGAAGCGGCAAACTCCACGATGCGGTGGTCCAGGAAGGGCGGACGTACTTCAAGGGAATGAGCCATGCTCACCCGGTCGCACTTGTAAAGGATGTCGTCCGGCAGGTAACAGAGCTGATCCAACCACAAGTAGCGGTTCAGGCTCCCGGCGGGGGCTTCCGGCCGGCCCAAGATATCTAGGAAAGCCGGCCGGACTCCCGACGGAGATCCCGGGACCCACAGGGACTGTTTTTCCCGCGAGCTGAAGGTCCCGTTCCAGTACAGATGCGCTTGGTCGGCCGGCAGCAGGGTACCCTCCAGGAAGCGCTTCAATTTGTAGTCAAAGCCGATCTTCTCGTCGGAGACCGGCCATAATCCCGCGACGGAAGATGCCAGACGGCGGACGGGTCTCGGCAGCCGCCGGAGGGGCCGCGCCAGCCGGTCGGCCAGGTAAGTGACGTAGCCTCCGAACAGCTCGTCGGCGCCCTCGCCGCTTAGCACCACGGTCACACGCCGTCGGCACAGGCGGCTCAAGTACCACAGGGGAACCGCGCCGGCGTCGGCACCAGGCTCGTCGCCGAAGTAGACCAACTGCTCAATCACGCCGGCAAGATCGGGCGTCGGCACCAGTTCATACTCCTCGTGCTCGGCGCCGTACCATGCGGCCACGCGGCGGAAATAGCGACTTTCATCGAAACTCCTCCCGGGGAAGGACACCGAGAACGTCCGCAACCGTCCCAGACCAACGGCGGCGGCGTAATGCAGGATGGTGGACGAATCGAGCCCGCCGCTGGCCCACACCCCGAGGGGCACGTCGGCCGTCAGATGTTCCCGCACCGCCGCTCGCAGCAGTGCGTCGAGCGCCTCCTTTGCGGAATCCGGGGTCCAGGAAGGGTCAGGGTTCAGTCTCAGCTGCCAGTAGTTTCCCCGCTGCACCCTTCCGTCCCTCCATTCGAGCCACTCCCCCGGGGGAAGCTTCTCGATTCCCTTCACCAACGTGCCGGTACCCGGAACATAGTTCAGGGACAGATAGGCGTCCAGGCCCGCCAGGTCCAGGCGCCGCTCTACGTCAGGGTGCACGAAGAGGGCCTTGAGTTCGGAGCCGAAGATCAGGTCTTCGCCGAGCCGGCACAAGTAAATAGGTTTGATGCCCATCCGGTCTCGTACGAGCACCAGCCGGCGTTCGGGCTCGCACCAGACGGCAAAAGCAAACATGCCCCGGAGGCGCGGCAGGCACTCGAGATCCCATTCCAAGAACGCTTTCAATAGGACTTCGGTGTCGCAGCGCGTCCGAAAGCAGTGGCCCCGCTGTTCCAGCGCCCGGCCCAGCTCCCGGAAGTTGTAAATTTCCCCATTGAAGACGACGACGGTTCCTCCGTCCTCACTCTTCAGGGGCTGGTCTCCGGCGTCCAGATCCAGGATCTTCAGGCGCACGGCACCGAGGGAGACCCAAGGCGATTCCCAGACACCTTGCTGGTCCGGTCCACGATGCACCAGGCTATACGTAGCTTGACGGATGAGCTCAGGCCGAGGCCGCCCGTCCCGGTGGGTAAAACCGGCAATGCCGCACAAAGCCCGATTTCCTCCCCGTTACTTCCGGGCTGATCCGCGGCGGACGGCAACCGCCCGCCGCGCGACCCGTGACGAAAATCAGGCAAAGCATACCACAGGCCGCAAGCACGCGGTCAAGAAAAAGCGCAGGGACTCTAAAGGCGCGCCGCGGCCACTGCGGTCCGCTCGATCGGCAGCCCCAAGCGGCAAAGCTCGGCCTCGACCTCGCCTGCGCTCAGCCGGGAGGCGTCGTAGACCACTTCGAGCTCGTTCGATTCCATGCGCGGAACCACACGGAGAATCCCGTAAACGCCGTGGGCGGCGGCAAGGCGAGCCAGCAGAGTCTCGTCGAGGGGTCGCAGCAGTTTGAAATGCAGATCCACTTTGCTCATCGGTTCTCTAATCCCCACCGGACCGGAGTTTCCAGTTGATTTGCCGCATCATTCCCGTCCATACGGCGGCATCGGCGCTGGAAAGCGACAGCCGGCGCACCAGACGCCGGACCTTGGCGGTTGTGGACGCCGAAGTACAGGGGTTGACGTAGCCGCTCCGGCTCAGCGCCTCCAGAAGCTGCACGGTGAGCCGCTCGAGCTCCTCCGCCGTCGCCGGCCGCGGGCGCTTCGGCGCGCGCACGAGCGGATGCCGCACGAGCTCATAGAGGCAGACCGCCACGGCCTGCCCCAGGTTCATGGCCGGATGTTCCTCGCGCGTCGGGATGCGCAGCAACCAGTGGCAGTGCGCCAGGTCATCGGTTGAGAGTCCGAATTTTTCCGAGCCGAACAAGAGCGCCACCGTCCCCGGGTGGCTGCGAATCAGCCGGGCGGCCTGCTCCAGGCGCCGCACCGGGTGCTGCAAGTCCCGGTGCGCGGCATCCGTGGTACCCACCACGAGGGTACAGTCCGCCACCGCATCGGCCACCGTGGGGAACTCGACGGCCGCTCGCAGCACGTGGGCGGCGTTGACGGCCGAACGCGCCTCTTCAAACGCCACGTGGTAGGGGTTGACGAGACGGAGGCGCGAGAATCCGAAGTTGCTCATTGCCCGGGCCGCGGCGCCGATGTTCAGCGGATTGCGAGGCGCCACCAGTACGACGCAAACGTTCGGCGGGGCGGGCGCCGGCACCTTGCCGCCGCTTGGCGGCGCAACCGGAACCTCGCCTGTGCTCACCGTCGTTCAGCGGAGCTCTTCCATGATCTCGTCCAGCGCCTCTTTCGGCGGCCGGACTTTGCTTTCCGGCAGCGTGGCCAGCGGCTCATCCACCAGGTTTAGCAGCTCGATGAAATTCTTCGCTTCCGGCTTGACGTAGAGGATCCCGGTGACGACCTGGCCGTTGTCGTGCGCCTCATGCAGCGTTCGGATGGCGTTGAGTTTGTCGGTGGGATCGTAGTCCCGTCCGAGCTTGCGGAGCACGATGCGGGAGCCGTCGTGCAGCGTCACCTCGCGCACCTCTCCTTCAGCCATCTCCACGGAGATGTCCTCGAAAGCCGGGACGAAGCCGAGTTCGTGCAGCGGCAGATCGTGCTCCTTCATGTAGGAGTAGCTCTTGGTGGAGCCCTCATGATCGTTGAACGTCACGCAGGGGGAGATGACGTCAATCACCGAAAGGCCGCGATGCGCGATGGCCGCCTTCAGGATCGCCTGAAGCTGCTTCTTGTCTCCGGAAAAGGAACGCGCTACAAACGTCGCCCCGAGTTCGATGCCGAGCAGACAGGTATCAATGGGCGGAAGGTCGTTGACCACGCCCGTCTTCAGGCGGGAGCCCACATCCGCAGTGGCCGAGAACTGACCCTTGGTGAGTCCGTAGACGCCGTTGTCCTCGATGATGTAAATCATCGGGACGTTGCGGCGGAGCATGTGGCAGAACTGCCCGAGTCCGATGGAGGCCGTGTCCCCGTCGCCGCTCACCGTCACGCCGATGAGCTGCCGGTTGGCCAGCAGGGCACCAGTGCCCACCGCGGGCGCGCGCCCGTGCACGGCGTTAAACCCGTGGGCCAGGCTGAGGAAGTAGGCCGGCGACTTGGAGGAGCAACCGATACCGGAAAACTTGGCCACCCGCCAGGGGTAGATCCCCATCTCGAAGAAGCATTCGATGAGCCGCTCCGAGATGGCGTTGTGCCCGCAGCCGGCGCAGAGCGTGGTCTTGCCGCCCTTGTAGCTGGCGATTTCCAGGCCCACGCGGTTGGTCTTTTTCGGAGGGGCGGTCGCGGTGCTCATAGTCCCTCCCGAGCTACGATCTCATCCGTCACGGTGCGGGCGTCGATCGGCAGACCGCCATAGTAGCGCACACTGCGCAGCTTGGCGATCTGCTCCGGCTCCAGTTCCATGCGTAGCAGTGACACCATCTGTGCGTCCCGGTTCTGCTCGACCACGTAGACGCGGGCATGCCGGTCTACGAAATCGGCGACTTCCGGTGTGAAGGGGAATGCTTTGAGCCGCAGGTAGCCGGTTTCCAGCCCGTATTCGCGCAAGAGCTGTTCGCGACTTTCTTCGACGGCATAGCGCGAGGTTCCGTAGCAAATCAGACCGATGGAAGCCCGGTCGTTGAGCACGAGCTCCGGAGGCGGCACGTGCTTGCGGATCGTTTCGAACTTGCGCGCCAGGCGGTCCATGTTGCGGATGTAGTCGTCGGGCCGCTCGCTGTACTGGGCCTTCTCGTTGTGTCCGCTGCCGCGCGTAAAATAGGCCGCCGCCGGATGATCCGTTCCGGGCAAGGTGCGGTAGCTCACACCGTCGCCGTCCACGTCGGCATACCGGGCGAAGCTCCCCAGGCGCTCCAGATCTTCTTTCCGGAGCACCTTACCGCGCCGCAGAGGCCGGTCCGGATAGGGGAACGGATCCGCCATCCAGTTATTCATGCCGAGATCCAGGTCCATCATGACGAAGACGGGCGTCTGGAACTCCTCGGCCAGATCGAAGGCGTCCTGGGCCATGGTGAAGCACTCCTCGGGCGAGGAGGGGAACAGCATGGGGTGCCGGGTGTCGCCATGCGACAGCGTGGCGACGAAGAGGATATCCCCCTGCTGGGTGCGGGTGGGGAGCCCGGTGGAGGGACCCACGCGCTGGACGTCGAAAATCACCGCGGGAACTTCGGCATAGTAGCCGAGACCGGTGAATTCCGCCATGAGAGAAATCCCCGGGCCGGAAGTGGCGGTCATGGCGCGTGCGCCCGCCCAGCCGGCTCCGATCACCATTCCGATCGCCGCCAGCTCGTCTTCCGCCTGCACCACCGCAAAGGTCGCCTTGCCGGTCTGTTTGTCAATGCGCAGGCGCTTGAGATATCCCATCATGGACTCGATCATGGACGTGGAGGGCGTGATGGGATACCACGTCACGACCGTGACCCCCGCAAAGATGCAGCCGAGCGCCGCTGCGGCGTTGCCGTCAATGATGATCTTGCCCCGGGTGGCATCCATCCGCTCGATGTAATAGGGGTCCGTCTTGGTGAAGTTCTTGTCGGCGTAGTCGAAACCGGCCTGAACCGCGCCCCAGTTGAGATCAGCCGCCTTGGCCTTTCTCGGCCCGAACTGCTTGTAGAGGGCTTTGTGAATCTCCTCGAGCTCGATTCCCAGCAGGCGCGCCAGCACGCCGTCGTAAATCATGTTGCGGACGAGCTTGCGCAGGCGCGCCTCCGGACAGACCGGCGCCACGAGCTTGTCGAAGGGAACCGGGTAGAAGTGCAGGTCATTCCGCACGCTGTCCAGCTTCAGCGGCTCGTCGTAGACGACCGCGGCTCCGGCCTCGAGGCTCTCGACATCCTCCCGCGCCGTCTCGGGGTTCATCGCCACCAAAAAGTCAATCTCCTTCTTCCTTCCGATCCAGCCATGCTTACTGGCGCGGATGGTGAACCAGGTCGGGAGCCCTGCAATGTTGGAGGGGAACAAATTCTTGCCCGAAACCGGGACTCCCATTTGAAAGATGGCCCGCATCAGGACCGTGTTGGCCGTCTGACTCCCCGACCCGTTGACCGTGGCCACCTGGATGCTGAAGTCGTTGACGACGCGGCGCTCGAGTTCTCTGGGCGAGGATGTCTCCGGCTTAACTTGGATCGTGGACATGAATCAGGTTCCTTGTTCTGTTCGAGGGAAGCCCTCTGCTCCGATTATAGCCGTCCCTCTGCAGGGGGCGCGAATCGTGGAGAATCACGCATGCCAACCGGTTGGGCTCAGCCGCCCGGAGAATGCAGATTCTCCGCAGCAATCTCAGCGATGTCCAGCAACCGGGGCACGTCCGGACCGAGAGAAGCCAGCGCGTCGCGGAACATCGTACGGCAAAACGGGCAGGCGGCGGCGATCACTTCGGCGCCCGTCGCGGCCAGTTCCCGCGCACGCTCGACACTAACACGGGTCCCCTTTTCTTCCCCGAGAAACGCCAGTCCTCCGCCGGCGCCGCAACAGAACGACCGGCTGCGTGTCCGCGGAGGTTCCACAACGTCACCCGCCAGGCCGGCAACCGCGCGCGGCTCATCGAAAATGCCCCGGTAGCGACCCAGGTAGCACGGATCGTGGAACACCACCGGGCGCCGCGCGCCCGCGTCCGGCAGGAGACGGAGGTGCCGCGCCAGCAGCCGGCTGTGATGCTCGATGGGGACCGAGGCGCCGAATTCCTTCCAGTCCTCCGAAATCGTGCGGACACAGTGGGGGCAGATGGACAGCATCCTCTCGACGCCGGCGCGGCGCATCTCTTCGAGGTTGGCCTCCACCAGCTCGCCGAACAGCAGGTCGTTGCCGAGGCGCCGAGCCGGGTCCCCGGAGCAGCGCTCCCGGCGGAGAACGCCGAAGCGGATTCCCAGGTGCCGCAGCAGCCGGCTTAGCGCAATCACAATTTCCCTGCCCTCGGGATCGTAAGCCCCCATGCAGCCGAGCCACAGGCAGATCTCCTGGGTGCCGTCGAAGTACGGCAAGCCGGCCCTTTCGATGAACTTCTGGCGTTCGACAGAGGCGAATCCCAGGGGGTTGCCGTGCCGCTCCAGGTTGAGGAACAACCGCGTGCCGTGCTCATCCTCCCAGCGTCCGGTGTTCACCTCGCCCCTCCGCAGGCCGACGATGACCGGCAGATGCTGGATTCCCACCGGACACTGAAACTCGCAGGCGCCGCAGGTCGTGCACTGAAAGACCGCCTCCCGCGCGACATAGGCGCCCACGAGGGGCTGCTCTCCGCCGGGCCCGTGCGCCTTGAGATAGTCGCGCACGCCCAGGATGATCTGTTTCGGGTTCAGAATCTTGCCGGTGTTGTGGGCGGGGCAGTGTTCGGTGCAGCGGCCGCACTCTACACAAGAGAAGGCCTGAAGCGCCACCAGCCGGGTGATGTCCTTGCCGGCGGCCAGTCCGAAGTCCTCGTCCCCGGCGAGCGGGGGAATCGCGGCAAAACCGGGCCTGCGGAGGAAAACCGCCACGGGGCTCAACACCAGATGCAGGTGTTTGGTTTGTGGAATTACCGGGAGAAAGACGAGGAGCGCGAGGGTGTGCGCCCACCAGTTGATGCGGCCCGCAAGCGTTTCCGCACTCAGGCGGAGGCCGGCCAGGTACGTGAGCATCAGCACCAGAATCAGAAAGGCGATCAGTCCGGATTCCGGTGACAGCTCTCCGAGCCAGCGCGGCCGGATCAGGAAGCGCCGGATGGCCAGTCCGGTGATGGAAACCGCTACGGCTACGGCGAAGACCGCCACGGCGCCAAAATACAACCGCCCGAATCCGCTTTCCGGTGCGATGAGATCCAGCCCGAAGCCGTCCGCCAGGTGATCGAGCGTCACGAGCGCAAAGGCGCAAAAACCCCAGAACACGAACGCGTGCGCCAGTCCGGCGAGCGGCCGCTCGCGAATCACCTTGCTTTGAAGCAGCACTTCGAAGAGGAAGCGGCGGGCCCGCGGCCCCAGGGGCCGCCAGGAGAAACCGGGGTCCGCTCGCGCACTCAAGATGGCGGCGAGCACCGGACGGAACCGGCGCCAGAACAGCCACACCGAAGCGACGAGCAGCGCCGCAAAGAGGGCGACTTCAGGCCAAGGGCGTCGCATGCCGTTGCGCTCTCACCGAATGTAGCACGCGCAGCCGCTGCTACAATGTGGGATTCGCCGGAGGTTGGATTGCGTCTTGTGGTGTCCGGAGCCGCGGGGTTCATCGGCTCCCATCTTTGCGACCGTCTGATCGCCGAAGGCCATGAGGTGATGGGCGTGGATAATTTCCTCACGGGATCCCGCCGCAATCTGGAACATCTTCTCGAGCATCCCCGCTTCCGCTTTCTCGAGCACGATGTCACCCAGCCTTTTGCGGTGAGCGGTCCCGTGGACGGCGTCCTGCATCTGGCCTCACCCGCCAGTCCGAAGGATTACCTCGAACATCCCATCGAGACGCTGGAAGTGGGCTCCCTCGGCACGCGCAACCTGCTCGAGCTGGCCCGCAGCCATCAGGCTCGCTTCCTGCTGGCCTCGACGTCGGAGTGCTACGGCGACCCGCTCGAGCATCCCCAGTCGGAAACGTACTGGGGCAACGTCAATCCTGTGGGTCCGCGGTCCTGCTACGACGAAAGCAAGCGCTTTGCGGAAGCACTGACCATGGCCTACCACCGCGTCTGGGGCCTGCGGACGAGCATCGCACGCATCTTCAACACCTACGGCCCGCGCATGCAGCTTGACGACGGCCGCGTGGTGCCCTCCTTTATTGATCAAGCCCTCGCCGGCGGTCCGGTGGTTGTCTACGGCGACGGCTCACAGACTCGCAGCTTTTGTTACATCAGCGACATGGTGGAAGGCCTCTACCGCCTGTTCCTTTCCGAGGAACGCTATCCTGTGAACCTCGGCAATCCCGAGGAAATGACCATCCGGGAGTTCGCCGAATACATCTGCCGCCTGGCCGGCATTGCGGTCCGGATCGAGTACGCGCCCCTGCCTGAAGACGATCCGCGGCGGCGCCGGCCCGACATCACGAAAGCGCGGCGCGTGCTGGGCTGGGAGCCCCGCGTGCCGCTGGAGGAGGGACTCCGCGAAACCCTCGCCTACTTTCGCAAGTTACGCGAATCGGCTCCGGCGGAAGTCAAGGCCCCCAAGGTTCCCTGACGACATTGGAGATTAGGCCGGAGGCTGTTGCCCGATCAGGCGCACCCACACCCGCCCTGCCGCCGAACGGCCGAGCTGCACGTGACGGCCATCCACTTGAAGATTCAAGGTTTCGTCCCAGTTCCGGCCCAGCACCCGCAGCTGCACACCCGGGCGCAGTCCCAAGCCGTCCAGATACTCGAGCAAGCTCCGGTCGCGCTCGAACACGCTGACCACCTCGACGTCGCTGGCGGCGGAGACCTCATCGAGGGGCACCAGTCCCCGGCGCCGCCGGTCTTCGGGCGTGTCCATCCCTACGCGGTTGCCGTGCGGGCAGGGGGCGTCCGTTCCCAGTTTCTCGGCGAGCCGCCGTTCGAAATCCTCCGAGACGGCGTGCTCGAGCTGCTCGGCTTCCTCGTGGACTTTGTACCACTCCATGCCGAAAATCTCGGTAAGCATGCGCTCGATGAGGTGGTGGCGGTTCAACAGCCGGTTGGCGATCTCGCGCCCGGCGGGTGTCAGCGAAAGCTGGCCGCCCTCGTCCACCCGGATCAGGCCGTCGCGTTTGAGTCGCTTGATCGCCATGGCAACGGCCGGCGCGGAGACGTTGAGCCACCTCACCAGCGTGGCCGCGATCACGGTTTCCCCCTCTGACTCGGCTTCGGCGATCGTCTTCAGATAGTTTTCCTTGGAAATCGTGATCTTCACGCTACCCCGATTGTAGCGCGCGCCCCCGGCTTGTTATGCTCGGGAAGTCGCCATGCACCGCAGAAACGCCCCGGTTTTCGTACTCGCCGCGTGCTTTGCGCTCCCGGCGCAGGAAAGGGTGGACCTGCTGGCCGTACACCGGATCCGGCAGGAAGCCCTCGCTAATTCCAAAGTGATGGACCATCTGTTCTATCTCACCGACGTCCACGGTCCCCGGCTGGCGGGCTCGCCGGGCTACCGAGGCGCCACCGAGTGGGCGCTCAAGCAGCTCAAAGAGTGGGGGATCGGAAACGCCCGGCTGGAGCCGTTCGGCGCCATCGGCCGGAGCTGGTCCTTCGTGCATTACTCCGGCCACCTGGTCGAGCCTCAGCGGGCGCCTTTGATGGGCTTTCCTCTGGCGTGGACGCCCGGGACCAATGGCAAAGTATCGGCCGAACCGATTTTGGCGCCGATGCCGCTCGGCAATTCCGACGAGGCGTTGGAAAAGACCTTGGCGCAGTTCAAGGGTAAGCTGCGCGGCAAGATCGTGCTGATCGACAATCCGCGCGAACTCGACTTGATCACCCAGCCCCTGGCGCGGCGGTTCACCGACAGCGAACTGGCCTCGGAGGCGCTCGCTCCCGATCCCCGTCCTGAATCGCCGTTCGCCGCACCCATTCCACGGCCCGAAGGCCCTCCGGGACCGCCCCGGCCTTTTGACCGCGAGGGCGCGCGGCGCCGCGCTAACCGCCGCATCCAGTTTCTGAAGGACGAAGGCGTCCTCATGGTCGTCAGCGCCGGGTTGCGGGGTGATCGCGGAACGATTTTCGCCACGGCCTTCGGATCGCGAGAGCCGAAGGACCCGCTTCCGCCGCCCGCCGTCGCCATCGCGGTCGAGCACTACAACCGCATCGCTCGCCTGTTGAGCAAGAAGATCCCGGTTCGACTGGAGTTCGAAGTGGAAACCCAGTTCCACGAGGAAGCCCAGGGCTACAACGTGATCGCCGAGATCCCGGGAGTCCGCAAGAAGGACGAACTGGTCATGCTGGGCGCCCATCTGGACTCCTGGATTGCGGGAACCGGAGCTACCGACAATGCCGCCGGCTGCGCGGTGATGCTCGAAGTGATGCGAATCCTGAAGGCTCTCGACTTCAAACTTGACCGCACCGTCCGGCTGGGGCTGTGGGACGGAGAGGAGCAGGGCTTTCTCGGCTCCCGGGCCTATGTCAAAGAGCATTTCGCCGACCGGGAGACCATGGCGCTCAAACCGGATCACGCCAAGCTGGCGGCCTACTTCAACGTGGACAACGGAAGCGGGCGGATCCGCGGAGTGTATCTGCAGGGCAACGACATGGTGCGCCCGATTTTTCAAGCCTGGCTCGAGCCCCTGCGCGACCTGGGCGCCACCACGCTTACTATCCGCAACACCGGCGGTACGGACCACCTTTCCTTCGACGAAGTGGGATTGCCCGGGTTTCAATTCATCCAGGATCCCCTGGAGTACGGCACTCGAACACACCACTCCAACATGGACGTCTACGATCACGTGCGCGGGGGCGATCTGATGCAGGCCGCCGTGGTCGTCGCCTCGTTTGCCTACCATGCGGCCATGCGCGAGGAAATGCTGCCGCGCAAGCCGCTGCCGAAACCTCGGGCGCGTCCGGAGGGCAAGCGCGAGGGACGCCCCTCCGGCGGCTAGCCGCGCGCCGGAGCCTTCCCCGCGAAACCGTGGAACGCTGCCGCCGGGCCCGCACTCAAGGGCGGAAGCCCACCGCAATCAGCACGACCCCGAGCCGGCGGTGATCCCCTGGCACGGAGAAGGTCCGGTCCACGGTGACCACGACCGTAACACTGTCGGACGCCGGCGATATCGGCCGCGAGACCAGGGTGTATGAGCCGGGCGCGGAATAGGTCTCCTCGGCGACGGTGCCGCCCTCGGCTGCGACCGCGACCCGCCGTGCGGGCGCCTGTCCAGGGATGAAAAAAGAGACGTGAAGCGGAGCGGAACGTCCCGGATTCTTCAGCAGGAACACCGCCCGCTCGCCCATCCACCGGAAGCGGTTGTCCTCGAGCTGGTAGACGCCGCTGACGATCTGTTGAGGCGCCTCGGGGGCATTCATCGGCAGCCAGGAAAGCTCCGGCTTGCGCTCGCGAACCGCCAGCCAGCGCACGCGATCCACGGGGGCCGTGGAGAGATCGAACGGACGGAGTCCGAGTGACGCGGAGGAATAGCCGGATCGTGCTCCAAGCCCGATCAGCCGTAGGGGCAGTGCGGGGCGGATATCGCGCTCGAAGACGGCAGCGAGCGTGCCGCCGCCAGTGGTGAACTCGATCGGATACGCCAGGTCGCTGGTAACGACGAACTCCCCGGGCCGCACAGCCTGGCCGCGCCGCAGGGGAAGCCCTCCGTCAGCTTCAAAGTAATAGCGCAGCCCCCACTCGCCGTTGATCCACACGCGATGGGTCTCCGTCTCCTTGCGCAGCGACGCTGCAAAACGGCGGTAGCCGTCCCAATGCTGGTAGTTCACCCAGGCCAGCGCCAGGCTCAACGCCATCTGCAGAGCGCCGCCGGCCGCAAGCCAAGCCGGCCGATGCTCCAGGCACCGCACCACAAGCAGCGCTACCGGCGCCGCTATGGGCAGCAGGTAGCGCGCGGCGCCCGCGAAAAACAGCGCGAGCGCTCCCCCGAAAAACAACAGCACCCAACAGGAAAGAAATCGCGTTTGCCAGTCAGGGCTCCGCAAAGCCCGGGCGCATCCGAGCAGCAGCAGAACACCAGCGGCGAAGGATAGCCAGAATAACGGATGAGCATCGAACCAGGCCGAGGCGGCGCCGACGGCGGCCGCCACCCACCAGCGACGCCTGCCAAAGGCTGCCACGAGCAAGGCCGGAAACACCAGCCAGGCGGCATGTGCCGTCAGCGCCAGCGCGTTGTTTACCTTATTCTGCAGGCGCTGCAACCCGTAGGTCTGGAAATAGCCGCCCAGGACCTCCAGCGGCATCTCTCCGGTGCTCCACCGCTCCCAGAGCTGCCAGCCGATCAGAGTCGCAGGGATCACTGCCAGCGCGGCCCAGGAAGCCGGCTGGTTGCGCCCCCGCAGCCAGACGTACGCGGCCAGTACGGGAACCAGCAAGGCCGACTGGTACGCAGCCAGCGCGGCCAGAAACATCACGGCCCCGGAGGCGAGCAGCTTGCTCCGCGAAGGCTCTTCCACGGCGGAAACGAACAGCGCTGCGGCCGCCATCCACAACGCCAGAAACGGCACGTCGGCTTCGAGCGAATTCCCGTTCACCACGAAGGCAGGGGTGGCCAGAAAGAGCAGCGTCGCCGCGACCGGCCGGCGCGTGAACCGCCGGGCCAGAGACAGCACGGAAGCCGCCGCAATGAGGGAGAACAGCATGTACGCCGCATGGAAGGGAACCTCGCGAATGTCGCCTGCCAGCGCTAGCAGTCCGCCAAGAAACCAGGCGTTGAGCGGCGGGTGCGGATGGCCCTGCATCGGCACGACCTCGCCCAGGAAGACATAGCGGGCGTGGTTGGGATGCAGCGGATCGATCTGCGCATGCTGCGCCCCGGCCAAGTAGTAGATGTCGTCCCCCTGGATGGCTTGGTTGAGGAACGGCAGTCGCAGGAGCACCGCGATTGTTCCAACCAAGAGAAAACTGCGAGCGGCGCCCATGGCCGGTTGCAAGATCAGCGTCGAGGCGGCGCGGCGGACTTGCTCATCCACCGGCGCCGCGCAAGGGATTGGGCGGCGAAAACCAGGTCGTTGAACGCCCGTGCCTCGAACAGAGACTCGGTGCAGAGGTCCCGCTTGAGTCGGATCGCGAAAGCGTGCAACTGGTTGTAGGCGGCTTCCAAGTCCTTGACCGTCGGCTGATGCGCCTTCCAGTCGAGCGCGTTCACCAGTTGGCGCAGCACGCCCACGGGCTGACTTCCGTGCACGTAAACGTCCGTGCCCGCCAGATCGCTGAGAGATTTCCAGGTCCGATGCGCCACCGCGTCAAACACAAACCACCGGTGCCCGCGGTGCTCCCCGGCTGCGAGCGCTACGCACAGACCGAGCTCGAACGGCATGTTGAAGCGCGGTGTAGGGGGAGGCCCCGGGTCCAACTCCACGCGCGAGAGGTCGTGGAAAGAGAAACGGCAGCGACGAATCAGACCCAGAATGCGGCTGAGTCTCCGCTGGCTTCCGGCCAGCTGCAACGTGGCTTTCGGGATCAGACCGAAGCTGCAAAGACCGGCCACGAACGCCAGCAGCAGGGGCTCGTATTCCGCATCGTAGGGAACATTCAGAAAAGCGCGTCGGTTGGTAAGCTTTGACGGCCGCTCCGGCCGCTTCCGGCCCGCCATCGCGGAGTTCAGGAGGCGCGGCCCCGTGTTGCCCGTTGCGGACGGCGGCGAAGTTTCGTTGCCGGGCGCTGCCTAGGGGACGGGACCAACTCGTCCAGAAGCTGTTCGATCTGCCGTCTCCTGGCCGGGCTGATCCCGAGTTCCTTGGCCACTTCGTCCATGGAAGGGAACGGGCCGGTGATCCGTGCGGCCTTTTTCATCGCCCGCATTCTAGCACACCGCTCACGGGCATCCCGGTTGCGGCCGCCATCGCACCACCGGGCGGCGCGCCGCCGCGGCTTCATCCACACGGCTTGTGCGGGTGTGATGCGGCGCCGTCCGCACCAGTTCCGGATCCTCCTCCGCCTCCCGGGCGATGCGGATCATGGCCTCGACGAACAGGTCCAGTTCCAGCTTGCTTTCCGTTTCGGTGGGTTCGATCATCAGGGCGCCGCGCACAATGAGAGGAAAGCTGACGGTGTACGGGTGGAAGCCGTAGTCAATGAGCCGCTTGGCAATGTCCCCCGTGCGGACGCCGTGCCGCGCCTGGCGGGCGTCGCTGAAGACGCACTCGTGCAGCGTCGGAGCCGTGGTGGCCGGCTCGTAGTACGGTTCCAGGCGTTTGCGCACGTAGGCCGCGTTGAGCACGGCGTCCAGCGTGGCCTTCCGGAGCCCTTCGCCTCCGTGGGCCATGATATAGGCCAGGGCGCGCACCATGACTCCGAAATTGCCGTAGAAGGCGCGCACGCGGCCGATGGATTGCGGCCGGTCGTAATCGAGAGCCCACCGGTTGTCCCGGCGCACCAGGCGGGGCACAGGAAGAAACGGCTCGAAGATGCGCTTCACCGCCACCGGACCGCTCCCCGGTCCGCCCCCGCCGTGCGGCGTGGAGAAGGTCTTGTGCAGGTTCAGGTGCAGCACGTCCACGCCGAAATCCCCGGGGCGCGCGATCCCGGCCAGAGCGTTCATGTTGGCTCCGTCCATGTACAGCAGCGCCCCTCGCTCATGCAACAGCTCGGCGATGCGCGTAATCTCCTGCTCGAAGACGCCCAGCGTGTTCGGGTTGGTGACCATCAAGGCGGCGACGTCCTCGGTGACCATGCGCTCGAGCGTGGCCAGCTCCATCATGCCGCGCTCGCAGGAGGGTACGTTTTCCGCCACGTAGCCGGCCATGGTGACGGAGGCCGGGTTGGTGCCGTGGGCCGAGTCGGGGACCAGCACTTTCCTGCGCGGGTTGCCGCGCGATTCCAGCAAAGCACGGATCAGGAACAGGCCGGTGAGCTCCCCGTGGGCGCCCGCAGCCGGCTGCAGCGTCACCGCATCCATACCCGTAATCTCGGCCAGCGCAGCTTCGAGCGCCGCCATGATTTCCAGACAGCCCTGCGCCAGAGATTCGGGCTGATACGGATGCGCCCACAGCAGCCCTTCCAGGTTGGCCACGGCTTCGTTGATCCTGGGGTTGTACTTCATGGTGCACGAACCCAGGGGGTACATGCCCAAGTCAATCGCGTAGTTCCAACTGGCCAGACGGGTGAAGTGGCGAAGGGCTTCCACTTCGCTGACTTCCGGGAAGCCGGCAATCTCAGCGCGCACCCGGTCCCGCCCCAGAACTTCCGCAGGATCCGCCGGTGGCACATCGAGCGGCGGAAGCTGCCAGGCGCGCTTGCCGGGCGAACTGATTTCAAACAGCAGCGGCTCGTTTTGGGAAACGTGGGTGCGCGCCTTCCCGTTCATGACGCCAGCGCCTCCGCGACAAGATCCATGTGCTCCCGCCGGCTCATTTCCGTAGCGCACAACAGCATGCAGCCGTCCAGTTCCGGGTAGAAGCGGCCCAGCGGCAAACCTCCGATCACCCCCTTTTCGAGCAAGGTCTGGTTGATCGCCTCGGGCGCGCGGGGGCAGACGGCCACAAATTCGTTGAAGAAAGGACCGGAAAACCTGCGCGAGACCCGTCGGGCCAGGTAATGCGCCTTGGCCAGATTTTGCTCGGCCAGATGCCGCAGCCCTTCTTTGCCATAGACGGTCATGAACACGGTGGCCATGAGAGCGACAAGCGCCTGGTTTGTGCAGATGTTCGACGTGGCTTTCTCGCGGCGGATATGCTGCTCGCGCGTGGCCAACGTGAGGCAGTAGGCCCGGCGCCCGCGCGTATCGCGGGTCTCTCCCACCAAGCGCCCCGGGATCTGGCGAATGTGCTGCTCCCGGGTGGCGATCACTCCGGCGTACGGCCCCCCGTAACTCGGCGGAATAGCGAAGGACTGAAGCTCTCCGGCAACGATATCGGCATCCGCCGGCGGCGCCAGTAGGCCCAGAGAAACGGCTTCGGTAAAGACCACGACCAGCAACGCACCCCGCCGGTGAGCGATCTCGGCGGCGGCCCGTACGTCCTCCACGACCCCGAAAAAGTTGGGCGACTGCACCAGCACGGCCGCGGTATCCTCGCCGACCCTTGCCTCCAAATCCGCCAGATCCAAATTTCCGGATGCGGGCTCGTAGGCGCTCTCGGTCACCGGCATCTGCGCAAAACGCGCGTAGGTTCTGATCACCTCCCGGTATTCCGGATGAAGCGTGCGCGCCGCCACGATGCCCCGGCGCCTCGTGATCCGCGCCGCCATCAAGGCCGCTTCGGCCGCCGCCGTGGAGCCGTCGTACATCGAAGCGTTGGCCACCTCCATGCCGGTCAACTGGCAGATCATGGTCTGAAATTCAAAGATGGCCGTCAGGGTGCCTTGTGAGATTTCCGCCTGATAGGGCGTGTAGGAAGTGAGGAACTCGCCGCGCGAGGCGATGACATCCACGAGCACCGGGCGGTAGTGGCGGTAGGCTCCCGCTCCCAGGAAGCAGGCGTAAGCGGAGGCGTTTTCCTCCGCGCGCGCCCGGAACCAGCCGGAGATTTCGTATTCCGATTTGCCGGGCGGCAGGTCCAAGGGACGGCGGAGCAGCACTTCCGGCGGAAGGTGCGCCACTAAATCCTCAAGCGAGTTCAAGCCGAGCGCGGCCAGCATCTCGGCCCGCTCCGAATCGGACTTCGGCAGGTACCGCAAGCTAGCCTTCCACCCCCAGGTAGGCTCGATAATCGGAGGCTGAAAGCAGCTGGCCGGCCTCTGCCGGATCGCGCAGCCGGAGCTTGACCAGCCAGGCGGTGCCGTGCGGATCCTGGTTGAGCTTCTCCGGAGCGGTGGCGAGCGCCTCATTCACGGCAATCACCTCGCCCGAAACGGGAGCGTAGATGTCGGAGACGGCCTTCACCGACTCCACCGAGCCTAACGGCTTGCCCCGCTCCACCACCGTCCCGGGTTTGGGAAGATCTACGAAAACGATGTCGCCGAGCTCCTTCTGGGCGTGATAGGTGATACCGACCGTGCCGGTATCGTTTTCGATAAGAATCCATTCGTGTTCTTTTGTATAGAGATAATTTTCCGGGTATGTGCTCATTGAGTCCGCCTATAAAACGGAGTAGGTACAGTTACAGCCGCAACCGGCTGGCCGCGAATGACCACTTCGACGCTGCATCCGGGTGACGCCAGATCCGGCGGCAGGTAACACAAGCCGATGTTCTTGCCTAGCGTGGGTGAAGGCCCCCCGCTCGTAACCCAGCCGCATGGGCGCCCTCCAACTCGAACCTGATACCCCTCTCGCCCGATGCCCCGCCCCCGCATTTCAAAACCGGCGAGTTTGCGTCGAAGCCCTTGTCGTTGCTGCCGCTCGAGAGCCTCGCGGCCGATAAACTCGCCCTTGTCCATCTTCACAATCCAGGCCAGATCCGCCTCCCAAGGGGTGGTGGAGGCGTCAATTTCGTGCCCGTAGAGAGCCATTTTGGCCTCGAGCCGCAAGGTGTTACGGGCGCCCAGGCCGCAAGGCCGGATCTGAAATTCCTGACCGGCATCCAGCAGACGGTCCCACACCGTTGCTGCGTGCTCGGGCGCCAGGTAGAGCTCGAAGCCGTCTTCGCCGGTGTAACCGGTGCGCGCGACCCGTGCAGGAACGCCGCAGACTTCCCCGTCCACGAAACGGTAATAACGAATTGCGGACAAGTCAGTCCCTGTAAGTTTCTGCAGCACCCTCCAGGCTTTCGGGCCCTGCAAAGCCAGTTGCGCATAACGTTCGGAGGCGAATTCGACAGTAGCGTTCCAGCGATTGGCCGCGCGGATGTGCTCGTAATCTTTCTCCTGGTTCGCTGCGTTGACGCACAGAAAAAAATGATCCCCGCTGATCCGGTGGACCAGAATGTCGTCTACGCAGCCGCCGTGCGGATAAAGCAGCGCCGAATACTGCGCCTGCCCGTCCGCAAGACGCGCCGGCGCGTTCGTCGTGACGTAACTCACCAGTTCCAGCGCCTCCGGGCCCCGAATTTCAATCTCACCCATGTGACTGATGTCGAATAGGCCCGCATCGCGCCGCACGGCGTGATGTTCCTCGACGATGCTGCTGAAATAAAGCGGCATCTCCCAGCCACCGAAGGAGGTCATGCGCGCGCCCAGGCGGCGATGAACAGCATCCAGCGGAGAGCGCTTCAAGGCGGGCTCTGCCATGAAACCGCCAATCTAACAGAGGGGTTGAGAGGGCGTCAAATGCGGTCCGCCGGTTGCCACGCGGCAGACCTACGGCGTCTGGGGGCGACGATCCGGTTCAGCGCCAGGTAAAGCCAGTCGCAGACCCCGCTCGCGGTTCCGCTCGAGCGTGCGCTCGCGGTCGAAGCGTTCCAGGGCGGCCGAACGCCGGCGCCCGGAGGCGTCAATCCAGTTCACGGCTCCGCCATGAACCCACACCGCGACGGCCGACTCCGCGGAACCGTCGGTGAACACAAGGACGAAAGTCGCTGGTTTTTCCTCCGCGGGCTGCGGTTCCGCCGCCCTGTATTCGTGCATCACGGACCTGGCCGGCTCGGCGCGCGGCGGCTGTGGCGGTTCAGCCGGCGCTTGCTGGACGACCACGACCGTCGCAGGGGCGGGATAAGCGTAGGGCGTCACCACTTGCGGGACCCACGGCAGGAAGAAGGGGAACAGAGAACCCTGGAGCCGCGGTCGGAACACGCGGCGCGGGAATCCTTGCGCCGTCGGAGCTCCAAAAGGAGGAATCGGCGCAACGGCAGGCAAGCTCACCTCCGGAGCGCCGAGCGCCGGCGTCTCGAAGGATCCCAGCCGACTTTGGCCCGCCACGATCAAACCGTGCCCGCCCCCGCTGCCCATCCCGGGCGAGGGAAATCTGACCACCCCATGCCGCTGGGCGTAAGCCTCCCATGGCAACACCCCCAGCAGCGCTAGAATGACCGACTGCCTCCTCACGCTCGCCCCTCTCCGATATACACCGGTACCGTCCGGTCTCACAGCCGGATCCAGCCGCGCCGGCAGAGCGGCACGAGAAACACGCCCACAAGGAGACCGATTACGTATCCGTACGGCAGGTAGACCGCGACCAAGCCCACGAGGACGGCGATCAAAAACGAGGGGCGGTCGTTCGAGAGATCGCGGACGAGAGCGGCCATGGTGAGTCCTTCGAACAGCAACAGCACGCCGAGTACCGGCATGGGGAAGACCCGGACCACTTGATCGAAACCGGGGCTGAAGAACAAGCCCAGGATCAGGTACAGGGATCCGTAGATCACCACTGAGCCGCCTGTCCGTCCGCCGAAAGCATAGTGCCCGGCCAGCCCGCCCGAGCCGTGGCAGGTCGGCACCCCGCCGAAGAACGGGTTGATCAGATTCATGGCCGAGTAAGTGAGTGCGATGCGGCGCGCGGTCAGCCTGCGTTCCGGGAAAAAGTCCTCGACGATCTGGCGCGTGGCGAGAACCGAATTGGCGATCGAAAGCGGAAGCTGCGGGAGGGCCAGCAGGAGGAAGCCCGCCCAGATTTCGGACCACGACGGAACGTGAAGCCGGGGCAGGCCGAAACCGGCGGCATGGGCCAGAACCTCCGGCCCCAGCCGGAAGGCGAAGGCGTAGGCCGCTCCCATCAACACCAGTACGACGGCAGCCGGGATCCGGCGCCGCCCCATGAGGGCCACCGCCACCACGAATCCGACAGCCGCCAGCACCAGACCGGCCTTTCCGTCTGCGCGCATGTACTCGCGGAGGGCGATACCGGCCAGCTGCAGCCCCAGACCGAGTTGGATACCGCGCACCACAGGCTTGGGCACCGCACGTGCGATCCATTCGATCAGCCCGCTCACGGAGAGGAACAGCATGGTCAGGCCGATCGCCAATCCGCCGCCCAGGAGCGTGGCGGCCGGAAGCTTCTGCGCGATCACCAACGCAGCCATGGCCTTCAGCGGCTGCACGGCCATGGGCATGCGGTAGACCACGCCCGTCAGAATTTGCATCGCGCCGAAAAGGATCAGGGCGCCCGCAGGGTCCAGACGGGCAGCCAGGATGACGCCCACCAGCAGGGGAAGGTCGGTGCCCAGGTCGCCGAAGGCGCCGGACCACTCGTTGCGGCCGAACCGCAGCGCGGGCTTTCGCGGCGAAGAAACCGTGGCGGCAGCGCTCAAATTCAGGCTCCTCGAACGGCCGCGCGCGCCTGCGGGGTCGTGCGCGACTTAGTACCATGGTAGTCTGTGCAGCAGGCGCGGAAGTGGCTGCGTGATGCTGCCTCCGTCGTGGTGCTTACCGGCGCCGGCATCTCAGCGGAGAGCGGCGTGCCCACCTTCCGCGGCAGCGGAGGCTTGTGGCGAAACTGGCGGCCGGAAGATCTCGCAACACCGGAAGCGTTCGCCCGCGACCCCGAGCTGGTCTGGCAATGGTATGACTGGCGGCGTTCCCTGATCGCCCGGGCTCAACCGAATCCGGGGCACCGGGCGCTGGCGGAACTGGAGCGCCGCAAGCGGGAGTTCCTGCTGGTCACGCAGAATGTGGACGGGCTGCATGAGCGGGCCGGCAGCCGCCGCATGGTCAAGCTGCACGGCGACATCTGGATGGTGCGCTGCACGGCCTGCGGCACCCGGCAGCGGGATGAGCGGGTGCCGCTGCCGGAGCTGCCGCCGCGTTGCAGCTGCGGCGGACTCCTTCGGCCGGATGTGGTCTGGTTCGGTGAACCTCTTCCCGCCGGAGCCTGGACCGAGGCGGAAACCGCGGCGCGCTCGGCCGGTGTCATGCTGGTGGTGGGCACCTCCGCCGCCGTCTATCCGGCTGCGGGACTGGCGCCCCTTGGCAAGGCGGCCGGAGCCCGTCTGATTGAAATCAACGTGGACGAGACACCACTGTCGAAATGGGCGGATTGCTCGCTGCGCGGCAAGGCGGCGGAACTGTTGCCCCGGTTGATCGAATGAAAATCTGTTACTTGGATGCGTTTTCGGGAATTAGCGGCGACATGCTCGTAGGCGCCCTCGCCGACGCAGGTGCACCCCAGGATGCGCTCGTGGACGGGCTGCATTCGCTGGGACTCGGCGCCTCCTACGAGTTCACCCGCACCAAGCGTGCCGGAATCTGCGCCACAAAGTTTCACGTCAAGGGCGGTGAAAGTTCCAAGCATCGCCATCTGCATCACATCCTGGAGATCCTGGACAAGGCTCCGTTATCCGACCGCGTGCGGCGCGATGCGGCGGCCGTGTTCCGAAGACTCGGCGAAGCGGAGGCCGGCGTGCACGGCCTTCCCCTCGAGAAGGTCCATTTTCATGAGGTGGGCGCCGTGGATTCGATTGCGGATATTGTCGGGGCCTGTCTGGGCTTCGCGCTGCTGGGTATCGAGCAGGTGTTCTGCTCTCCGGTCAACGTCGGCCGCGGCACGGTAGACACCGAGCACGGCACGCTGCCCGTTCCCGCGCCGGCCACTGCGGAACTGCTCCGCGGCAAGCCGGTGTACGCGCACGGCCCGGAGGCGGAACTGACCACTCCCACCGGGGCGGCTCTGGCGGCGACGCTCGCGCAGGACTTCGGCCCCATGCCGCCCATGCGACTGCACGCCACCGGCTACGGCGCCGGGACTCGCGATTTTCCCGGACAGCCCAACGTGCTCCGCGTGCTGACGGGCGAAGCCTCGCGGGCCACGGAAGCCACTACGGTCGCCCTGATCGAGGCCAACCTGGATGACGCCAGCCCGGAAGTACTCGGGTATGCCACCGAGCGGCTGCTCGAAGCGGGGGCTCTCGACGTTGCGCTGGCGCCGCTGGTGATGAAAAAGGGGCGCCCGGGAACCTTACTGCAGGTCGTTGCCAGGCCGGAGGACCGCGAGCGGCTGGCCGCCATCGTTTTCGCGGAAACCACGACGCTCGGCGTGCGGTGGTGGACGGCGGAACGCCGCGTGCAGGAGCGGCGCTGGGTGGACGTGGATACGCGCTACGGCAGAGTGCGCATCAAGGTTGGGGAAAGCACCTGGGCCCCCGAATACGAGGACTGCCGCCGCCTGGCGCGAGAGGCCGGCGTGCCGCTCAAGGACGTGCTCGCCGAAGCCGGCTTCGCTTACCTGAAGATCCAACGATGAAATACTATCTGACAACGCCCATTTACTATGTGAACGCGGCGCCCCACATCGGACACGCCTACACGACCATCGTGGCCGATACGATCAAACGCTTCAAGCGCATGCAGGGCTACGACGTCGTGTTGACGACCGGTACCGACGAGCACGGCCAGAAGGTGGAGCGCGCCGCGCGCGCCGCCGGCAAGTCGCCTCAGGAATTCACCGATCTGATCGCAGCGGAGTTCCGCCGGCAGTGGGAGGTGCTGGGACTGGCCGTGGATCGGTTTCAGCGCACCTCCGATCCCAAGCACCACCGCGCCGTTCAGCGTTTGTTCGCCCTGTGCCGGGACAACGGATACATCGAGAAGGGCTCCTATACCGGACAGTATTGTTTCTTCGACGAGCTGTACGCCAGCGAGGCCGGCCCGGGAGATCCCTGCCCGGAGTGCGGAAGGCCGACCGAGACTGTGACGGAGGAGAACCTGTTCTTTAAACTGTCGGCCTTCCGGGAACGGCTCCTGCGGCTGTACGAAGAGCAGCCCGACTTCATCCGGCCGGCCTCGCGCCGCAACGAGGTGATCGCCTTCGTCGCCCGCGGGCTGAGTGACTTATCCATCAGCCGGACCACCATCAAGTGGGGCATCCCCGTGCCCGGCGAGCCGGCGCATGTCTTCTACGTCTGGTTCGACGCGCTGACCACCTACATGAGCGCCGTCGAGGGCGAAGATTTGTGGCCCGCCGATCTGCACCTGATCGGTAAAGAGATTCTGCGCTTCCACGCCGTCTACTGGCCGGCCTTCCTGATGGCGGCGGGTCTGCCCCTGCCCAGGCAGGTGTTTGCGCACGGCTGGCTGCTGTTCGAGCAGGAAAAGATGAGTAAGTCCCGCGGCAACATCGTGCGCGCCACCCCGATCGCCCAGGTGGCTGGCGCCGACGCCCTGCGCTACTTCCTGCTGCGCGAAGTGGTCTTCGGCCAGGACGGCAGCTTCAGCTATGACGCTTTGGTGAGCCGGTTTAACGCCGATCTGGCCAACGGGCTCGGCAACCTCGCCAGCCGCACGCTCACGATGATCCGCCAGTACGCGAACGGAACCGTTCCGCCGCCGGCCGGCAACTCGGCGGCCATCGCGGAGGCGGCGCGGCAGGCGATCGCCTCGGCCCTCGCCGCGTTCGACAATTTCGAGTTTTCGCGCGGCCTGGAGGCGGTCTGGTCGTTGCTCGGCGCAACGGATAAGTACCTTGTCGAGCGGGCGCCATGGATTCTGGCGCGCAAGAGCGATCCTGCTTCGCAGACCCTGCTCGGCGACACACTGTATACGGCGGCAGAAGTGCTCCGGATTGCCGCGGTGTTGCTTGCGCCCGTGTTGCCCGCTGCGACGGCGAAACTTTGGGCCCAGCTGGGCATGCGGGAGCCGCTGGAAACAACCCGGCTCGCGGACCTTACCTGGGGCCAGCTCCCGCCCGGACAAGCCGTGGGGCCGGTGGAGGCCATCTTCCCGCGTCTGGATCCGGCTGCGGCGGTCCGCCAGATGCGCGAGCTCGAAGAACGGGAGCTCGAGCGGCAGGCCGCCTTGCTCGGACAGACGAAGCCCGCGGT
Organism: Acidobacteriota bacterium; assembly: GCA_037446115.1. Lineage (GTDB taxonomy): Bacteria > Acidobacteriota > Terriglobia > Bryobacterales > Bryobacteraceae > JANWXD01. The sequence goes on from JBBIJF010000007.1 coordinate 94,644, forward strand.
CCCGACCGCCCCGGTCGCGGAACGGATCAGCATTGACGATTTCGCCAAAGTGGATCTTCGGGTGGGGCAGGTGCTTGCCGCCGAACCGGTGAAGGGGACCGACAAGCTGCTGCATTTGACGATTGACATCGGCGAAACCAAACCGCGAAGCATTGTCGCGGGGATTGCGGGCGCCTACGCACCTAGCCAGCTGCTGGGACGAAAGGTGGTCGTGGTGGCCAACCTGGAACCACGCAAGCTGCGCGGCATCCCTTCGGAAGGCATGGTCGTGGCAGCCACCGCAGAAGACGGGCGGCCGGTGCTGGCCGGTTTTCTCGAAGACGTGCCTGTGGGGTCGCGCCTCAAGTGATGCTGGTGGATTCGCACTGTCATCTCGATGACCGCCAGTTTGACCCGGACCGCGAGGACGTCATCCGCCGCGCGATCCAAGCGGGCGTCAGCAGCATGCTCGCCATTGGAACCGGCGAGGGGCCGCCGGATCTGGAAGCGGGCATCCGTCTGGCCGAGGCTTTCCCGCAGATCTGGGCCACAGTGGGCGTCCACCCGCACGATGCCCGGAAGGCCACGCCCGACACATGGCGGCGCATGCGCGAACTGCTTTCTCATCCCAAAGTGGTCGCGGTCGGGGAAATCGGCCTGGATTATTACTACGACAACTCACCGCGCCAGACGCAGCGCGCGGTTTTCCTCACGCAACTCGAGCTCGCCGCCGAAGCGCGCAAGCCCGTGATCATCCACACCCGGGAGGCCTGGGAGGACACGCTGAGCTTGCTCCGGACCCACTGGGCGCGGGCCGGCTTGGGCGGCGTCTTCCACTGCTTTTCCGGCGGACCTGCCGAAGCGCGGCAGGCGCTGGCGCTCGGATTCTGCCTGGGTTTCGGCGGAATCGTCACATTTCCCAAAGCGGAGGCCGTTCGCGAGGCGGCCCGGGCGGTTCCCTCCGACAGGATCCTGCTGGAGACGGACGCACCGTACCTGGCGCCCGTGCCCCACCGCGGCAAGCGCAACGAGCCCGCCTTCCTGCTGGAGACGGCCCGGACACTGGCGGCGGTGCGCGGCGAGCCGCCGGAGACCCTGGCGGCCGCCACGACGCACAACTTTGAACGCCTGTGTTTGCCAGTCGCCGGTAGCCCAAAGTAAACTGGAACCATTCCATGGAGACCGGCCGCCTAGGACAATCCCTGACCTCCCGGGAGCTGTTCGAGCTGGTGCAAGAGGACTTGCAGCGCGTGGAGGCGGAGATCGGTCTGGAGTCCGTTGCGTCCGTAGACGCCATTACCACCATCAACCGCTACCTGCACTCGAGCGGCGGCAAGCGCCTGCGTCCCACGTTGCTCCTGCTCGCCTCCCGCCTTGCGGGAAACGGCAACGGAGCTGAAAGCGCCATCCGCCTGGCGGCCGTCGTGGAAATGATCCACACCGCCACGCTGGTCCACGATGACGTCATTGACGTGGCGCAAACGCGGCGCGGCCGCCCGTCCACCAACGTCATCTGGGGCAACCACATCTCCGTGCTGGCGGGCGACTGGCTCTACATGCAGGCTTTCCAGGTGGCCCTCCGCGAGCGCAGCTTCCAGGTGCTGGATATCTTGATCGCCCTGACTCAGATGATGGTCGAAGGAGAGCTGCTGCAACTGGAACGCATCGGTTCCCTTCACGTCACCGAAGCGGATTACATGGATTTGGTGGACCGCAAGACCGCCAGCCTGTTTTCCGCCTGCGCACGTCTGGGAGCGCTCGTGGCGGGAGCCGACTCCGGCGTCGAGGAGAAACTGGCCGAATACGCCTGGAATCTGGGGATGGCCTTCCAGCTCGTGGACGATGTGCTGGATTTCACGGCGGCCGAGAGCGTCCTCGGCAAGCCGGTGGGCAGCGACCTGCGTGAGGGTAAGGTGACTCTCCCGCTCATCTACGCGCTGGAAGAGGCCGGCCCTGAAGAACGCCAACGCGTCGAGAGCATTCTTCGCGACCACAGCTACGAGCGAGTCCCCTTTGCCGAGGTCCTGGAGTTGATTCGCAGCCGCCGGGGGATCGAGCGCGCCATGGCCCGTGCCGAGGCCTTCACGGATACCGCCCGCCGGCTCATTAACGAGTTTCCCGACTCGCCCTACCAGAGGGCCCTGTACACGCTGACGGAACTCGTCACCGAACGCGATCATTGATTCGCGCGGCCGTAGTAGCGCCGCACCAAGGGAACCACCGCAGCGGGAACCAGGTGCTCCCAAGGCTCGCCCGCCGCGATTCGCCGCCGCACTTCTGTGGCCGAGACTTCACTCAGATCCGTTTGGAGCGGCAAAGGCCGAACGCGATCGGCGAATTCCGGCGGCGGCACATAACGCCCCTGGCGGTCGGCTACGGCGAGCTCAAACTCCGAAAGCATTTGCCGGACGGCATCCGGGCGGCCGTAGTCCCAGTTCATGAAGCGCTCGGCTGCATCACGGCCGCACAGAAAGATGAGCCGGGGGCCGGGTCCGTACGCGTCGCGGCACTCGCGTGCGATCTCGGCAAACAGGCCGTGCCGGCTTGCGGCTACCGCAAAGCGCGGTTCGTCGCCGGCGGCCGCCAGGAGCATTTCGAGACGTTCGGCAAAACCGACGCCCGAGAAAGTCTTGTGGGGCAACTCCTGCGGCAGCACCAGGAGCACTTCATCCGCAATCGCCAAACCGGCGCGCGCCAGCGCCAAGTGGGCCACGGTCGGCGGATGGAACGTGCCTGCCAGGATTGCAAGCCGCTCCGGGGTGCCTGCGGCGCGGCGGTAGAACTCCACGCCTCCATCTTGGCTGATCGCAACCTCTTTCGGGCAGAATGGATGCATGAGGATCCGGAGCGTCGAAGCCATTGCCATTTCCATTCCGCTCAAAGGCGCCGTGTCCGATGCCGTGCGGCGCATTACCCACCGGGATCATCTGGTTGTGCGGATCCAAACCGAGGAGGGGCTCGAAGGTTTCGGGTTCACGCTCGGCTACGACTCCAGTTGCGCCATGGTGTCGCTGGTGCAGACCATTTTTCGCCCTCTGCTGGAAGGAGCGGACGCCCTGGATTCCGAGCGGCTGTGGAGCGAGATGTATCGCCAGTCCCTCCAAGCCGGTCGCCGGGGCGCGGCGCTGCGCGCCATCAGCGCCATTGACATCGCCCTCTGGGACCTGCGCGGCAAAGCGGCGGGACTCCCGGTGATGCAACTGCTGGGGGTGCACTCCACCGGCCTGCGCTGCTACGCCACCGGCGGCTACTACCGGGAAGGTCAGAGCACCGAAGAACTCGTGCGGGAGATGGAAAGCTACGTCGAGCAGGGGTTCACCGCGGTCAAAATGAAAGTCGGGCGGATGGAGCCGCGGGAGGACGCGGCCCGGCTGCGGGCCGTGCGGCAGGCGCTCGGAGACGATGTCGAGATCCTGCTGGATGCCAACGGCGGCTGGGCCGACGCTCCTACGGCCATTGCGGCCATGCGGCGTCTGGAAGAGTACCGGCCGTATTGGATCGAAGAACCGGTGCGCGCCGACAATCTGGCGGCCATGGCGCGCATCGCCGAAGCGCTGGAGGTGCCGGTGGCCACCGGCGAACTGGAATCCACGCGCTGGGCTTTCGCCGAGCTGGTGGAGCGCCGGGCCGCCGACATCCTGCAACCCGACGCCACCGTGGCCGGCGGCGTGAGCGAGTGGCTCAAGATCGCGCACATGGCCGCGGCCTTTGACATCCCCGTGGCGCCGCACTACAACTGGGACATCCACACCCAGTTGCTGGCGGCGATTCCGAACGGATTGTTCATCGAATACTTCGTCAGAGACGCGGGCGTCAAAGTCTTCGACGACGTGTTGGCCAATCCGCTTCATCCGGAACAGGGCTGGATCCGGCCGCGCACGGATCCGGGCTTCGGCCTCGTCTTTCGCGAAGACAGGCTGCGTGAGTACCGGATCGCGTGACATCCCGGAGCGTTAGAGTGAAAGCAGGGTAATGTTTGCGTGGATCTGCCCAAAGTGCGGACGCGAGGTTCCTCCCTCGGAAAGCGAATGTCCGGATTGCGCCGCCGGACAGGCACCGGAAGCCGTTGCGGCTCCGCCCGCTGCGCCGGAACCGGCCCGGCCGCCGCGGGCCCGTGCCCGCCGGAGAGAAGGCGCGCCGGCTTGGCTGCTGGCAACCGTTTTTGCGATCGGCTTTCTGGCTCTTGGGGCAGCCGCTTATTACGGCTACTACCGCTTCACCGGAGCCGGCCGCACCGCCGTCAACGCTCCTCGCTGGGAGACGCCGGCCCCGGCTGCGCCGCGCACGAGCCCGGTTGCGCCGTTCATCGAGGTGACGGGGATTCGCCTCACCGAGGATGCCCGCCAGAAAGTGCAGGTGCAGTTCGTGGTCGTCAACCATTCGGCCGCGGACATCGCGAAATTGGAGGCGAAGGTCGTGCTGCGGACCCGGGAAGCGAAGACCGGGAGTCCGCCGGTGGGCACTTTCTCGTTCCGCCTGCCGTCCCTCGGTCCTTACGAATCGCGCGAGCTCCGGACGACGCTGGATACCCACCTCCGCGCCTACGAGATTCCGGACTGGCAGTTCCTGACGGCCGAGGTGGAAATCACTTCGCCGTGAGGCGCTGCGAGACGGGCCGGCGCTGTGACCGCAGTCACACTTTCAGTTCCTGATATCCGATATTCTGGCTCTGTGACACACGCGTGCCGCAGGCGGGCCGCCGGCTATTTTCTCTTGCTGGTACCGGCGGCGCAGCTACTTTCCGCCCAGACCGCCCCGGCCGCTCGGACATTGACCTTTCAGGGCAGCCTGCGGAGCCGCGTCGAGGTCTGGGACTGGTTCGAGGGGCAAGCCGACAGCACGTACGCCTTCTCCGGAAACATCCTTCGCCTTTCCGTCTCGCAACAACGGGAGCGGTTTGACTGGCAGCTGGAAGCGGCGGCGCCCATCCTTGTCGGCCTGCCCGAGGGGGCGATCGCTCCTGGCGCCCAGGGACAGCTCGGGCTGGGCCCGGCTTACTTCGCCGCCAACAGCCGCCACCGGAATACAGGCATGGTCTTTCCCAAGCAAGCGTTTGTCCGCTGGCGGGGTCTCGGCGGGAACAAAGCTCACACCTTGCGGTTCGGGCGGTTTGAATTCATCGAGGGCGCCGAGACCGTTCCCAAAAACCCCACGCTCGCTGCGTTGAAGCGCGACCGCATCGCACACCGGCTCGCCGGCAATTTCGGCTTTACACATGTGGGACGAAGCTTGGATGGCTTTCAGTGGGCGCTGGCCCGGGAACGCATGCACTACACCGTGGCAGGCGGCCTGGCAACGCGCGGCGTGTTTCAAACCGACGGCTGGGGCAACTTGCACACGGCACTGGCGTACGCTGCCGCCACCCGCCAGACCGGACGCGCACGCCTAAGCGGGGAGTGGCGCCTCCTTGCCCTCTACTACCAGGACTGGCGCCATGTTTTGAAGACCGACAACCGGCCTGTGGCGCTCCGCCGGCTCGATATGGGCAACATCCGGATCGCAACCTTCGGCGGGCACTATCTGCATGTAGCGGATACCGGCGCCGGCGCTACGGATTTCTTGTTCTGGGGTGTAGTGCAGACCGGAAGCTGGGGAATGCTGCGCCACCGCTCCGGCGCGTTCGCCGTGGAAGGCGGCTGGCAACCCAGAGCGTTGCCGCGCATCAAACCATGGCTTCGCGCCGGCTTCTTTCACGGTGCAGGGGACGGCAACCCCAATGACCGGACGCACGGGACCTTTTTCCAGCTTTTGCCGACCCCGCGGATCTACGCGCGTTTTCCCTTTTACAACCTGATGAACCTTCAGGATCTTTTCGCCACACTCACCCTACGGCCTCACAAGTCTGTGGTCGTGCGGGCGGATGCCCATTCCCTTCGACTCGCCGACCGAAGCGATCTGTGGTACGCGGGAGGAGGCGCGTTTCAGCCCTGGACGTTCGGCTACGTGGGGCGCCCCTCGGGGAGCGGGCGCGGCCTTGCGAGTTTGTTCGACATCAGCGCGGATTATCAAGTAAGCGCCCGCGCCACCGTAGCAGCGTATCTCGCCCACGCACGGGGCAAGCGAGTCGTCCAGGCCATTTATCCCGAGGGCCGCAACGCCACCTTCGGCTACCTCGAGCTGATCTGGAGATTCTAGAATCTACTTTCGTTTCTCCTGCTTCAGTCGGGCGTCGTATTCGTGCATCCCTTTGGCTTCCCGGACGGCCTTGATCAAGTCCTCGGGCTTGACAAGGTCGGGGTTGTAGGTGACGACGGCCTCCCGCTGTTCGAAAGAAACCTTGGCCTCTTTAACGCCCTTGACTTTCGCCAGTGCAGACTGCACCGGTTCCACACATCCGGCTCAACCCATTCCCAGGATTTCCAGAGTCACCGTCGCCTCTTTGGCGGGCGCCGACCAGAGCAGCCACACAGCGGCTGCAAAGAGCAACGACACGCAAAGCCTTCTCTTCATTTCACCCCCTTTCGAACACGATTATAGGCCGCCAGGCGGCGAGCCGCGGGCCGCTACCGGGCGGTCTTGACGTCCGGATCGGCCTCCAACGCCGGGGGAACGCCTGCTGCGGCCATCACCTCGCGGATCGCCGCCGCGGTTTCGGGGGAGCTCCGGAAATTCCCGGTCCGATGCACCCCGGTCGCGATCCGCAACGGCGTCCAGCCGTGGCGGTTCTTCCGGTTCCATACCTCCACCTTCGCGCCGTTAGCCGCCAGAAAGCGCACGACGGCGGGAAGATGCTTGTAAGCCGCCCCGTGCATGGCCGTCTCGCCGTTGTTATCCACGGCGTTGATGTCGTTGCCCAATTCCAAAGCGACCTTGACGGCTTCCAGGCACTCTTCTTCCGTACCTGCATCCTCGCCCGGCGAGCGCGTGCCCAGCCCGGCCGCGACCATTAACGGCGTGCTGTTGTCTTCGTTCGGTAGCAGCGGGTCCGCGCCGAGTTGACCGAGCAACCGCATCAGTTCGGCGTCCCCGGTCCGGGCGGCCATCAGGAAGGGGGTGGCGCCCCTCATGTTGAGGGCACTGAGGCCGGCGCTGGTCCGGCGCGTCATGCGAGCATTCAGATTAGCGCCCTTTTCCGCCAGCTTCCGCACGAGGTCCAGGCTGCTGAGCTTTCCGGAACCCGGCGGCGCGGGATCATTGCTTCCGTAGCCGGGCTTACGCACCCACGTAATCACGTGCAGCGGAGTCCACCCCGGCCCGTCGGCGTTCGGGTCGGCTCCGGCGTCAAGCAGGGCCGCGGCAAGCTCGAAGTGAGCGTTCGCCACCGCAAGGTGCAGGGCACTAGTGCCTCTCCCTGCCGCAGCCTCGACAGGATCCGCTCCGGTCCGGCGGCGCGCTTGAGGCGGAAGCACTTCGTTGGGGTCGGCCCGCGCTTTCAACAAAGCGTCCACCGTCTCGAGCCGCCCCTCGCGGACGGCAAACAGCAGCGCCGTGAAGCCTGCCCGGGAGCGCGCCTTCAGATCCGCGCCGGCAGCGAGCAGGGCTTCGACGACGGGCGTGTGGCCCTCTGCAGCGGCCCACATCAACGCGGTCTGGCCACGCCAACCCTCCCGGGCGTTGACATCCGCACCGCGTCCGAGCAGCGCTTTGACGGCCCCCAGGTTGCCGGCGCGGGAGGCAAGCATGAGGGGCGTTTCCCCTTCGGGCGAAGCCCGATTCGGGTCGGCGCCCGCCCGCAGAAGCAGCTCCACCATGGGCGCGCCAGCGGTTTCGCACGCGATCAACAACGGCGTGACCCCGTAGCGGTTGGGCGCGTCCGGCTGTGCTCCGGCCTCGAGCAAAAGCCCGGCGACGTCGGGCCGGTCCAGATAGGCCGCCCAGTGTAGCGGTGTGGCGCCATCGGCAGCGGCAGAATTCGGATCAGCCCCGCTTGCAAGCAGCGACCTGATGCGCCCGATGTCGCCCGATTTTACGGCCTCCACCATCGGAGCAGCGGCCGCAGACGCCAACACCGTAACGGTGACGAGCACTCCTCCGGCCCTTGCCACGCTCGCGAACATCATCAACGCCGCCCTTTTACAGCGACAACGGTTCGAGCAGTTGCTCCACCTTTCCGCGACTGTCGGCGAAGGATTCCAGATGCACGCCTGCTTTTTCGAGCAGCGTCAGGTGCAGGTTTGCCAGCGGGGTCGGTTCGTCGTAGCGAATGTGCCGCCCGCCCTTGACCCTTCCGGCTCCGCCGCCCGCCACCAGGATTGGGAGGTTGGTGTGGTCGTGCACATCGGGATTGCCCATGCCGCTCCCGCAGAGGTAGATGCAGTGGTCGAGCAGCGAGCCGTCGCCGTCCGGAGTCGCCTTCAGCTTACCCAGAAAATACGCGAAAAGCGAGACATGATAGGCGTTGATCTTGGCCAGCTTGGCGATCTTATCCGGATCCCCTTGGTGATGGGACACGGGGTGGTGAGGCTCGGTGACTCCCGCTTCCGGGTAGACGCGCGTGCTGGCCTCCCGCGCCAGTTGAAACGTGATGACGCGCGTCACGTCCGCTTGCAAGGCCAGCACCTGAAGGTCGAACATCAACCGGGCATGCTCGTCGTAGGAGGCCGGCACCCCCGCCGGGCGGTCTTGGTCCGGCTGCGGGCCGCCGGAGGCCTGTCGCTCGGCGCGCTGGATGCGCCGTTCCACTTCGCGGACCGCCTCCAGATAGTCGCCGACTTTGGCGCGGTCGGCCGGCCCCAGTTCCCGCGTAAGCCGGTCCATGTCCTCGCGAACCCAGTCCAGGATGCTCGCGTTCCTCCGGAGTTCCGCCCGGCGCTCTGCGGCGCTGACTCCCTCTCCGAAAAGCCGCTCAAACACGAGCCGCGGATGCGCCTCCGCGGGCAACGGGGTCGTCGGAGAAGCCCAGGACAGGTTGTTCTGGTAAACACAGGCGTATCCGTTGTCGCAGTTGCCCACGGTCGTCAGCAGGTCCATGGCAAGCTCGAGGGAGGGTAGCGGCGTCTCCCTGCCGATCTGCCGAGCCGCGATCTGGTCCGCCGTCGTCGCCAGTTCATAGTCGGAACCCTCGGTCATCTTCGCTTTGGCGCAGCTCAGGAACGCGCAGTTTGCCGTGGCGTGATTCCCGGGTGAGTAGGCGTTCTTGATTTCGAGGTTGGTGATCACCGTCAGGTAGTCCGCAAACGGCGCGAGCGAACTGAGAATGGGGGGCAGCTCCTTAATCGTCCCGTTCCCGGGCGGCGTCCACCGGCTCATGTCCGCACCCATCGGGATGTAGACGTACCCCAAACGCCGCACGGGCCTCGCGGCTGTGGCGGCCAAGGCGGTGGCGGCAGGCACCATCGCATCAAGCAGCGGCAGCCCCAGGCTGGCGCCCAGGCCGCGCAAGAACGTCCGGCGCGGCAATGCTTTTTTCGTAAGGAACGTCATGGCGAACTCCTCATCTGAAACGGTGTACTGCGCACGATTCCCACGATGACGGACGAAATTCGAAAGTCATCGCGGGCCGCCTCCCGCACCACGCGCCGCACCGCCGGCGCATCGTAGTATTCCAGGCCGCGGCCCAAAGCGTATATCAGAAGCTTCTCGGTGATGGTGGAGACGACCAGCTCGGGGCGTCTTAGCAGCGCCTCTCGAAGCTCGCCCGGCCCGCGGAACGCGGTGCCGTCGGCGAGCGCGCCGGTGGCATCCACGGGCTTGCCCTCGTCCAGGCTGCGCCACCGGCCCACGGCGTCGTAGTTTTCCAGTGCGAAGCCGAGCGGATCCATCACGTTGTGGCATGAAGCGCACGCTGGACTGGCCCGGTGCTGCGCCAGGCGCTCCCGTCCGGTGAGGACCCGTCCGTTGCGGTCGGTGGCCTTGAGCGGAGGCAACTCCGGAGGGGGCGGCGACGGCGGCGTCCCCAGCAGGTTCGCAAGGATCCACTTCCCTCGCAGCACGGGCGACGTCCGGTTGGCGTAGGAGGTCACGGTGAGGATACTGGCGTGCCCGAGCAACCCTCCTCGCGGGAGCTCGGGCCCGAGTTCGACTTTGCGAAAGCGGCTCCCGTACACGTAGGACACCCCGTAGTGCCGGGCGAGCCGTTCGTCGAGAAAGGTGTACCTGGCCCGAAGGAGCTCAAGCACGCTCCGGTCCTCGCGCAGCACGGTCTCGACGAGCAGTTCCGTCTCGCGACGCATGGACTCACGGAGATTGTGATCGAAGTCCGGAAAGAGCCGCGGGTCCGGGTGCGCGCTCTCCAGGTTGCGTAACTGAAGCCATTGCGCGGCGAAATTATTCACGAGCGCATGCGAGCGCGGGTCCGCCAACATCCTCCGGGTCTGCTGTTCCAGCACTGCCGGATCCGAAAGCTTGCCCGCCGCAGCCAGATCGAGCAGCTCGTCATCAGGAATGCTGCTCCAGAGAAAAAACGACAAACGCGACGCCAGCTCCAGATCGGAAATGCGGTAGGCCTCTTTGGGGCGTACTTCCGCCGGGTCCCGCTCAATCCGGAACAGGAATTGCGGGCTCACCAGCACTGCACGGAGCGCGATTTCGATCCCTTTTTCGAATCCTTCGGCGGCGCGGGTCTCGCGGAAGAGCCGCAACGGCGCCTCCAGATCGGCTCCGGTCACCGGGCGCCGCCAGGCGCGCCGCACCAGCGTGGAAAGAATCTTCTCGGCACACGGCTCTTCTTCGGAAGAAGCGCGCGGGTAGCAGACAAAAATCCGCCTGCGGCTGGGGGTGTCGCCCGCACCGGAGGCATCGTACGGTCCCGCGATGTAAATCGAATACAGCGCGGGCTGCGCGCGAGGATGCCGATCCGCGTTGAACCGCGCCACGTAGGGCTGCCGTTCCGTCTCGACGAGGGCCGAAGTTTTCTTGACGAAGGCCGCCGCCACCTCGTGCGAACCCGCGCTGACGGCGATCCGAACTTTGAAATCCTTGTCCACGTGCTGGTGGTCGCCGCCCCGGAGGGGAGCCACCTTGAACCGGCCCACTTGCACGCCGTCCAGCAGCAGATCGAGGTAGTGAACGTCCGTCAGGCCCTCGACGCGTTCGTCCCGATCGCGCGTGAGGCGGAGATGGATTTCATAGGAGCCATCGGCCGGGAAGTGGTAGGTGACGCGTGCCCCGCCTCGCGTGCCGAACGGCAACCCTTCCCGGTGGTACTCCTGCGTCAGCTCCGGCGGGACCAGCACGGTTTCGCTCGCCGGAGCGCGCACTGCACCCAGAGCCATCCGGCTGATTCTCTGCGCCGCGGTCAAGTATTTCTCGAGCAGCGTGGCCGACAGGTCGCCCACCGTGATGTTGTCGAACCCGTAACTGGATTCGTCGCTCGGAAGCAGCGCCGATACGTCCACGTCCAGCGCGAGCAAGTCCCGGATGGCGTTGCGGTACTCGGTGCGCGTCAGCCGGCGGAAGGCGGGCGTCCTTCCCGGATAGGGCCGTGTCTCCGCCGCCCGATCCAGCTCTTCCACCAACCGGGAGACGACAGCCGTGTACGTGGATTCCTCCGGGCGCGGCAGTCCTGCCGGCGGCATCAGCCGGTGACTGAGCTTGCGCACAACCTTTTCCCAAAGCGCCGGGTTTTGGCCGGGAGTTCCGGCTGCCGCCGCGCTCAGTGTGATGCCCGCAGTGCGAAGCCGGTCGTTATGGCAACCGAGGCAGTAACGGTTGATTACCGCCCTGGGAGCCATATCCGGCGTGGCGGCAACCGCACGCCGGGACGCTGCCGGCCACCACAAAGCCCCGCTCGCTCCAGCGAGAACCAGAAACTTGCTCGCCTGCTCCAGCCTCACCATCGCCAGCCCTCTTTGGCGGAGCCCTTCTGCCCCGCGCGAAACACGGGGAAACTATACACCGCGCCGCAGACCCCGTCAACGCCGTTTCATGTAGCGGGATGGGGATCTTGAACGCTGTTTTCGGCTGCCACGGCCGCGCTGAAGCTGCTCGACGATTTCCGCACCGCGGGTCTCGGACGGAGGCGTTGTTCTGGCACAATGGCGGTGATAGGACCATGCAGTTCGATCCCGCCGCGTACGGTGAAGGCGTCGCCCGCATCCTGGCTCTGGACGGCGGCGGTGAGCGGCTGATGCCTCTGGCAGGCGGCCGTTGTTCCTCGGAGGCGGCGCGGGCCGAGCTGGCGCAATGTCGCTTGAGTGAGTTCCTTCCCGGCGCGCCGGCGCCTGAGGCTGCCCTGGCGGGCCTGTGGCTGTACTTTTCCTGCCTGGAAGAGGCGCATGCCGTCGCCCAGAAGCTCCATACACCGGAGGGCAGTTTCTGGCACGGCATCCTGCACCGCCAGGAGCCCGACGCCGCCAACGCCGCCTACTGGTTTCGCCGGACGGGCCGGCATCCGATCTTCCCGCAGCTTTTGGAAGAAGCCGCAGCCGCCGCGGCGCGGTACCCCGAGGCGGGAGTCAACTTCGGCGACTCCTGGGACCCGTTCGGCTTCATCGAGCTTTGCGAGGAGGCCCGCCGCGATCCCGGCTCTCCGCTGGAACGGGTCGCCCTGGAAGTCCAGCGCGCCGAGTGGCAGCTACTTTTCGACTACTGCGCGAGGCCTCGCCGATGATCACACCGCGCCGGGCCGCATGGGCGGCGGCCGCGGTTCTCCTGCTGGCGGTGTTTGTCTGGTGGGAACTGCGCCGGCGCGGCGCGCCGCCCGAAGTGCCGTTTGCCCGCGTACGTCGCGAGACGGTGGTGAGCACCGTGATCACCAACGGCAAAGTCGAGCCCCTTGAATGGGTCGCGGTTCGCATGCTGCGGGCAGGTCTCGTCGAAAAGGTCCACGTCCGGCATGGCCAGCGTGTCGCACGAGGCCAAACGCTGGTCGAACTGGATGCGGCGGATGCCCGGGCGGGACTGGCTGCGGCCGAAGGGCGCCTCGAGCAGGCTCGGGCGGCGCTGGAGATCCTCGAGCGCGGCGGACCGGCTCTGGAACAGGCGCGGCTGGAAGGAGAACTGCGGCGGGCCCGTCTCGAGGTGGAAACCGCACGCCGCGAGCACGCCGAGCTGAGCCGACTCGCCGCCAAACAGGCGGCCACGCGCCAGGAAGTGGAAGAGGCCCTGCGCCGGCTGGAAGAGGCCCGGCTGCGCGTGGATTCTCTGGAACGGCAGCGCGCCGCGCTGGCGGAACCTGCCGACCGCCGGGCCGCCCTTGGCAGGCTGCGCGAGGCGGAGGCCGCAGTCGAGGCGGCCCGCCTCCGCCTGGAGCAGAGCGCGATCCGCGCCCCCATTGCGGGCGTCATCTACGACATCGAAGCCCGCCCCGGCACCTACCTCAACGCCGGCGATGCGATCGCCAAGGTGGGTCAGATCGAGAAAATCCGCGTGCGGGTGTACGTGGATGAGCCCGAACTGGGGCGCGTCGGCCGCGGCATGCCGGTGACGTTGACCTGGGACGCCCTTCCCGGCCGCCGCTGGAAAGGCACGGTCGAGCAGACCCCGACGCAAGTCGTGACGCTGGGCACCCGCCAGGTGGGCGAGGTGGTCTGCATCATCGAAAATCCCGGGGGAGAGCTGCTGCCGGGCACTAACATCAACGCCGAAATTCTTTCGGAGGTGGCTGAGAACGCGCTCTCGGTCCCCAAGGAGGCCTTGCGCACTTCCAGCGGCCAGACCGGCGTCTTTGTGTTGAACGACGGAAAGGTCGCCTGGCAGCCCGTGAAACTCGGGATCGCCAGCGTGACGCGCGCGCAAGTCCTATCCGGTCTCCGGGAAGGACAGGTTGTAGCGCTTCCCTCGGGCCGGACACTCCACGACGGAGATCCCGTTCGTCCGGTGTTCCCCTAGGCGGCGCGCGCCTTCGCGCTTGACTTCATCAGAGGCGCTAGTTTATGGTAGCGGTTCGACTTGAAAACGCCGCCCGATGAAGACCAGGGGAGAGCAGCCGGGAGAGGAGTCCAAGGCCGTAGACGCGGTCCTCGACTCCGAGCTGGAAAGCGCCGACGGGGCCGAAGAAATGGTGCTCCGCGTGGCCCAGGAGATCGGCTTCGCCGAAGAGGAGTTGCACCGGCTGGGGATGGCGGTCCGCGAGACAGTGGTCAATGCCGTGGTGCACGGCAACCGTTACAGCGCCCACAAGAAGGTGCGGCTGCAAATCTTCAAAGCGCCCGACCATATCTCTGTCACCGTGGCCGACGAGGGCAACGGCTTTGACCTGGCCTCCCTGCCCGATCCACTGGCCGAAGAGAACCTGTTGCAACAGTCGGGACGCGGTATTCTGCTGATCCGGGCGTTCGTGGACAAGTTCGAGATGCGGCGGCTCGTGCCGCGCGGCACCGAAGTCAAGCTGGTGAAATACCTGAACCGCCGCTCCGGCGAGGGGGAAGATTCGAGCAAGGAGGTCTGATCCTGTGAGCATTCAAGTTACGACGCGGCAAGTCGGCGACGTTTCCGTCGTGGACGTTGCCGGACGCATCACTCTCGGGGAGGGGGCCAGTTCCCTGCGGGAGACGATCCGCGGACTGGTCACCCAGGGAAACAAGAAGATACTTCTGAACCTCGGCGAAGTTTCCTACATCGACAGTTCCGGCATCGGCGAATTGGTGTCCGCTTTTACGACCGTAACCAATCACGGCGGCAAGCTGAAGTTGTTGGGTCTGACCAAGCGGGTTAAAGACCTGTTGCAGATCACGAAGTTGTATACGGTTTTCGAGGTGTTCGACGACGAAGCAGAGGCGGTGCGCAGCTTCGCGTGAGGCGCACCGGTCCCGGCAACCGTGGTGCGGGTGGTGGTGGCAAGTGCGGCCGCGCTGCTGGCCGACGGCATCGCGGCCATCTGCGAGCGGGACGGGCGCTTTCGCGTCACCGCAAGGTGTAGCGACGGGCAGACCGCGCTGCGGCGGATCCAGTCCGGAGACGCCGAGATCGCGGTGTTAGATGTGGACCTGCCGGAACTCCACGGCCTGAGCATCTTGCGGCGGGTCCGCAAAGAGGGCCGGCCCGTGCGCGTGCTGTTGCTGGCGCCCAGAGCGGACCGCAAGCTGGCTCTGGACGGCTTGCGCAGCGGAGCCGACGGCCTGGTGCTCACCTCGGACGGGGCATCCGAACTGCTCTCTGCCCTGGACTGCATCCTGGAAGGGAAGGTCTTTGTTTCACCCCGGCTCAAGGCCGTCGAACTGTTCCATCTCGAGCGCGGCGCCGAGGAAGCGGACGCGCTGGAGCTGCTGACGGAGCGCGAGTACGAAGTGTTTTCATTGTTGGCTCAGGGCCTGCGCATCAAAGAGGTTGCCCAGCGCCTGGATATCAGTCCCCGCACGGTGGACACCTATCGCTCGAGCATTCTCCGCAAGCTGGGTGTCGAACGGACGGCCGGACTGGTGAAGCTAGCCCTGCAGCGGAAGCTGATCCCCCTGGATTGAGCCGCCCGCGGCTGCGCCGGCCCTGCTTGCGGCCTGCTTCGCCGGCCTCCCCCCGGCTGCCGGTGCAGCGTATGCTAAGATCAAATTTCCGTCAAGGTGTCCCCGTGGACAGGCTTACCCGCAAGGAACTAAAAAAAGACGTGTTCGCCGAAGAGCTCGGCCGCACGGTCACCTTCATGGAGCAGCACCGCCGCCAGTTCTTCTTCGGCGGTGTCGCGGCGCTGATCGCACTGCTGCTGCTTGTGGGATGGCGCTATTACAGCCGCCACCAGCATCAGGTCCGGCAGCAGGAGCTGGCCGATGCCCTGCGCATTCAGAACACTGCCGTCGGCGCAGAGACGGGCAATCCGGCACTGCCGACCTTTCGGACGGTCGAAGAACGCCGGAAGGCGGCTACGAAGGCCTTTGAGGCTCTCGCGGCAAAATACCCCGGGACCGACGAGGCGCTGATCGCACGCTATTACCTGGCGACAATCCGGGCCGAAGAGGGCAAGACGGACGAGGCGGCCAGACTGTTCCAGGAGGTTGCCGCGTCGAAGAACCGGGACTATGCCTCGCTGGCCCGGTATGCTCTGGCGCAACTGTACGCCCAGCAGGGCAGGCTGGCCGACGGCGAAAAGCTGCTCCGCGACCTGATGGAGCACCCCACGGTGCTCGTTTCCAAAGAGCAGGCCACCATTACGCTGGCCCGGATGCTGGCGCGAAGCAAGCCGGAGGAGGCGCGCAAGCTGCTCGAACCGCTGCGCACGCGGCCGGGAGCGGTCAGTCGCGCGGCTCTCTCCGCTCTCGGCGAGATCGCCACTCCCTGAGCGGTCCGGCGCCCATGCGCCTCAGTCTGGCCCGGCTGCGCTTCCCAGTCGAACGCAGCCGCGGGCGCCGCTACCCGGAGCCGCCACACCCGTATCGCAACGAGTTTCAGCGGGACCGCGACCGTATCGTCCACGCCCGCGCGTTCCGGCGTCTGGAGGACAAGACCCAGGTCTTCGCAGCGGGGCTTTCCGATCACTTCCGCAACCGCCTCACCCACACCATCGAAGTCTCCCAGATCGCCCGCACGGTGGCCGCCGTGCTGGAGCTGGACGAAGACCTGACGGAGGCTTTGGCCCTCGCTCATGACATCGGACACCCGCCTTTCGCGCACGCCGGCGAGGAGGAGCTCGACCGCCTCATGCGCGGCTTCGGAGACCGCTTCGAGCACAACCTCCACGCGTTGCGCATTGTGGAGACTTTCGAGCAGCGCTACGCCCGCTTCCCGGGTCTCAATCTGACCTTCGAAGTGCGCGAAGGCATCGTCAAGCACTCGCGGGATCTCGAGCCCGGAGAGGCGCCCGAGCTGGAGGAGTACTTGCCCGGCCTGCGCCCGCCGCTCGAGGCCCAGCTGATTGACCTGGCCGACGAGATCGCCTATAACACCGCCGATCTGGATGACGGATTTTCCGCCGGACTGTTCCGGCTGGAGGATGTCGCCGCCTGTTCGCCTCCGTGCAGGGCCGTGCTTGAGGAGATCGAGACGCAGTTTCCCGGCGCTCCGGAACGAACGCGTTTCCATGAAGCCCTGCGGCGCTGGATTGACCTTCTTGTGTCCGGACTGATTCAAGGAACCTTCGAGGCCGCCGAAGGCTGCGGGGCCCGCGACCCGGACGATGTCCGCCGGCACCCGCAACGGCTGGCACGCTTCACGCCGGAGGCCTTCGCGCTCAACCGGGATCTCAAACAGTTCCTGCACCGCCACGTCTACTTCACCGAGAGCGTGATGGAAGAGCGGCGGCGCTCGCGTGCCATGCTCGCCGGGCTCTTCCACCATTTCCTGGAGCACCCCGAGGACCTGCCCGGCCCGTATCAGGAGCGCATGGCGTGGGACCCTCCGCACCGCGTGGTGTGCGATTACATCGCGGGCATGACCGACGGATTTCTGAGGCGCACGTATCAGCGTCTGCTGGGGGTTGCGGCGTAGGGCGCACGGCGGGTGCTAGGATGAAGGGAAACGCGTTCATGAACCCCGAAAACTGCCCGCTGTGCGAGAGCCGCCGCCCGCGCCGCTTCTGTCCCGGGATCCAGCGCGAGATCTGCTCGATCTGCTGCGGCACTCACCGCGAGGTCACGGTGGAATGTCCCCTCGATTGCGTCCACCTTATCGAAGCGCACCGCCACGAGAAGCTCGCCCAGCCCGATCCGGACAAGATACCGCACACCGACGTGCAAGTGACCGAGGAGTTCCTCGCGCGCAACAGTGCGCTTGCCGATGCCGTGGGCGGCCTGCTGGCAACCGCCGTCGCGGAAACCCCGGGCGCAGCGGATCCGGAGCTGCGGGAGGCCCTGGAGGCGCTGGTGCGCACCTACCGCACACGCCACAGCGGCCTGGTCTACGACACGCGTCCCGTCCATCCGGCGGCGCTGGCTCTCTACGAACGCTTTCTGGGCCGCATGGAGGAACTGCTGCGCCGCGCCGAACAGGCGGCCGGCTTGCCGGTGGCGCGGGATGCCGACTTGCTCGGCGTGCTCGTTTTCTGGCATCGCATGGCCGTGGTCAATGACAACGGGCGCAGGCGTGGCCGGTACTTCTCGGGCAAACTCCTGGACCGCTACACCCCCGCAGCGCGGCGGCCGGCCTCGCGGGTTATCATGGCAAGGTAGGCAGAGGGGCTGCCGCACGAGTGAAAACCGGGATCGTAGTGTTTGCTCACGGCTCGAGCGTCGCTTCAGCCAACGAGGCCGTGCGTTCGGTGGCCGCCCAAATGGCGCAGGCGGGCGGCTTCGAGCTCGTCGAGACCGCCTTTCTCGAGCTGGCCCGTCCGGATTTGAACGAAGCCGTCGGCCGGCTCCGCGCCGGAGGCGCCGGGCGCATCGTCGTCGTACCGTACTTTCTCACGCTGGGGATCCATCTGCGGCGCGACCTGCCGGCGTTGATCGAGGAGATTCGCCGGCGGCATCCGGAACTGGAGATTGTTGTCGCCGAGCCGCTCGACGGACATAGGGCCCTGAGCCGGATTCTGCTCGACCGGGCGCGGGCGGCGCTCGGAGCGCGCTGAAGCTCAGGCCGGGCGGACTTCCACCTGCTTGTACACTTCCTGCGCCTGCCCGAGGGTGGCGAACTTCAGTCCCGGCAAGCGCGCCGAGGCGGTGCCGGCCGCCACACCCCATCGGAGTGCGTCCGCGAAGTCTTCCCGCTGCGTCATGGCCCAGACGAAGGCTGCGGCCAGAGCATCCCCGGCCCCGATCGGACATACGACATCGGTGGAGGGAGGAACGGCTTCCACAACCCGCTCCCCCTCCGCCCCGAGCGCCCCACGGCTGCCGAGGGACAGAATCACCGACTCCGCCCCCATGCGGCGGATCCGTTCGACCGCCTCCAGCAGATGCGAGCGCGCAAGAAGGGCCTTGTTGAGCAGCCGTTCCGCCTCCTGCTGGTTCGGTGTCACGACCGTGGGCCGCGCCTCCACTCCCGCCTGCAGCGCTTCGCCGTCGGTGTCGAGCAGCGTCCGTACACCCCGCGCCCGCGCGCCCTCGATCAGCTTGGCGTAAAACGATCCCGGCACACCGGGAGGAAGACTGCCGCACAGCATGAGCCAGCTCGACTCCGGAAGCCACCTTTCGACACATTCCCGCAGCCGCTGCAACTCCCCCCGGCTCAGTCGCGGCCCGAACTCGTTGAGCTTGATCGTCAGTCCCGTCCGGTCGGTGATGGTGAGATTGGTGCGAATCCGGTTCCGGATGCGCACCACTTCCACCGGGAAGCCGCAACCGCCTAACAACTGCTCCAGGCGTGCGCCGGTCTTGCCTCCACAGGTGACGATGGCGCGCGTTTCGCCGCCGAAGGCGCGGATCACGCAGGACGCGTTGATGCCGCGGCCACCCGCCGATTCGCTGGTCGAAAGGATGTAGGAGCGGTCCTCAAAAACCAGCCGGTCGGT
The DNA here is from genome assembly GCA_037446115.1 of Acidobacteriota bacterium. GTDB lineage: Bacteria > Acidobacteriota > Terriglobia > Bryobacterales > Bryobacteraceae > JANWXD01. The sequence goes on from JBBIJF010000007.1 coordinate 113,815, forward strand.
CACCACATTGCGATCAATCGCGGGATTGACAGTGAGCGTGAGGATCAAATGTTCATTGTACGAGAACGCGTCTGTTAGGCTGAAAAGTTGCGTTCCCATCCGTTGTTTGCCGCGTATGCGGCGCTGGTTGCGGTCTGTTTCTTCTGGGGAACGACGTACCTGGCCATTCGCATGGCGCTCGAGTCGTTCCCGCCCCTGCTGCTTGTGGCCGTGCGGTTCCTGCTGTCGGGGACGCTGATGCTGGCCGGCGCCGCGCTCATGCGGGCCCGATTACCCAAGGGCCGCGAGCTGCGGCAAACGGCGTGGAACGGCGTGCTGATTCTGGGCGTCGGTAACGGCTGCCTGACCTTCGCCGAACTTTGGATCCCGAGCGGTCTGGCGGCTCTGATTGTAACCACGTCGCCGTTCTGGATGGTGGGCCTGGACGCGCTCGTACCGCCTCGCGAGCCGCTGCGCGCACCGGTCGTGGCCGGCATCGCCGCCGGCGCCGCAGGCGCGTCGCTGCTGGCAGCCCCTGGCACTTCGGGGTGGGATCCGGATCTGCTCCGCGGCATTCTGGTGCTGCAAGCGGGCTGCTTCAGCTGGTCGCTCGGATCCATCCGCCAGCGCCGCATCCGCGGCGTGGCGCATCCGGTAGTGCAGGGCGCCGTCCAACAACTGGCGGCCGGGCTCGCCTTCGCCTTACCGGCGGCAGTCATTCCCGAGCCTCCCGTGCGCTGGACCGTGCAGGGAGCCGGCGCGGTGCTGTATTTGGCCGTGTTCGGTTCGATCGTGGGCTACAGCGCCTACATCTATGCGCTCGATCGTCTCCCCGTCTCGCTTGTTTCCATCTACACGTACGTCAACCCGGTCGTGGCGGTGGCGCTGGGTCATCTGTTCTACGGCGAACCCTTCGGCCTCCGGGAGGCAGCGGCGATGGGGGTGATCTTCGCAGGCGTGGCCGTCGTGAAACACTACAGCACTCCCCGGGCCGCAGGCGCAAAAGCGGATCTCAGTTCCGGCCGAGCAGCTTCGCTCCGAGAGCCCCGCCGGCCGTCATGAGACCGGTAAAGACCACAAAGATGGAAAGCAGCAGCCCCGCCAGGCGAACCGGGCTCTGGAACACTTCCAACACTTCCGCGATGTTTTGCTCGGGCATGCCCATGGCGCTGAGCTGCTCGCGGTAGAAATTGGCCATGCCGGTCTCCCGCGTCAGCACGGCTACGAGGGCGAAGTTGATCGTGAACAGGACCACGACGATGACGAAGCAAAACAGTCCGCTGATCCAGCCGATGCGCGCGCCGCCACCGACGGTCAGCGAGCGGCCGCTGCGGCGGACGTACAGGTAGACCGAGAAGATTCCCGCCGCCGCGAGCAGCAGGGCGCGCATCAGAAAAGGAGCCGGCAACAGGCCGAGGAGAAACGCCAGCAAGCCGGCGAGAAATCCGACGCGGACGGCGGTGGAGTCCCGGAACCCGATCTCTTGCGCCGTAACGGCCGCAGGCCTCGCGGGCTCAGAAACAGGCGCCGGCTCCTGCGATTCTTCCGGCAACGGCTCCTCGCGCACCGGCCGGCCGCATTTGTGGCAAAAGCGGGCGTCCGGAACGAGTGCCGCTCCGCACGTACAAAACTCCGGCACACGATCAGTTTGCCGCAGCCGCTCCGGACAGCGCAACAGAGCCCCGGGAGCAAACCCGCCCTCGCGCGGGCGGAGGTCATTCGCTGCCGGCTACGGGCCCGCCGGCTGCTACACAGAGACTGACGTTCCGAGGCCGGCGCACCGTTGACCGGAACTTGCTGATTATGTTACGTTACAGGCTTTGAGCCTCAGTCTCGAGCGCCGCAGGATGCGGCTGTTCCCGTCCCGACATCCATGGAAACGATAGCCAGCGCACTGGGCGAACTGCTGCTGAAAGCTGTGCCCACCTTCCTTCTGGTGGTGCTGGTGCACTTCTATCTGAAGTTCATCTTCTACCGGCCGCTCGAGCGCGTCCTGCGACGGCGTCACGAAGCCACCGAGGGCGCGCGCAGGCTCGCCGAGGAGAGCCTCCGCAAAGCCGCCGCCAAGGCCGCCGAATACGAGGAAGCTCTCCGCGCCGCACGGGCGGAAATCTACCACGAGCAGGAGGAAGCGCGCCGGCGCTGGCGTGCCGAGCAAGCCGAGGCCATCGCCCGGGCCCGCGCGGAGTCGGAGCAACGGATCCGCCAGGCCAGAAGCCAAATCGCGGCCGAAACGGAAGCAGCGAAGCTTGCGCTTGCGGCCGAAGGCGACCGCCTGGCCGCGGAAATCGCTCAGGCCATCCTGCGAAGGAGTTCGCCTTGAAGCGCACTGTCGCACCCCTGACACTCCTGGTTCCTCTCGGGCAGGCGGTTGCGGCCGCCGGGGCAGGCGCCCACGATCACACTCTGCTGTGGAAATGGGTGAACTTCGTCATCCTGGCCGCCATCCTTGGCTACATGATTTCCAAACGGGCGGGGGCATTCTTTGGCGGCCGCACGCAAGAAATTCAGCAGGGGATCCGCGAGGCATCCCGACTGCGGCAGGAAGCGGAAGCACGCGCCGAGGAGATCGCCCGCCGGCTCGCCGGGCTTCCGGCGGAAATCGAACAGCTTCGCCGGGCCGCGCAGGAGGAACTTGCCGCCGAGGGCGAGCGGCTACGCCGGGAGACGGAAGCGGCGCTTGCCAAGATCCGCGAGCAGGGCGAACAGGAGATCGCCTCCATCGCCAGCGCCGCGCGCCAGGAACTGAAGGCGTACTCCGCAGAGCTCGCCGTCAAGCTTGCGGAAGAAAAACTGCGGGCTTGGCTCACCCCGGAGCGGGACGCGGAACTGGTGGGCGCGTTCCTCCACGATCTCGAAAAGCGGGGGCTGCGCGTTCCCGTCGGGGAGGTGCGCTGAGCAGCCATGGCGCGCGCGATAGCTTCCCGTTACGCCCGGGCGCTGGCTGATCTGGTCTTCGATCCGTCCAAGGGACTGGACCCGCAGACCGCTGCCAGTCAACTGGACCTCTTCCAGGAGGTCCTCGGCGCCTCGCCCGAGTTGCGCATCGCCCTGCTTTCCCCCGCCGTGGCGCCTGCGCGCAAGCGTGCCGTCGTCGCCCGGCTGGCTGAGCAACTGGGGATGGCACGCCTGATTCGCAACTTTCTCTATGTCCTGATTGACCACCGGCGGACGCCGCTGCTCGGGGAGATCCGCGACGCGTTCCAGGCCGTCGTGGACGAGCGTCAGGGCATCCGCCGCGCGGATGTCATTTCGGCACGCGAGCTCGGCGACTCCGAGCGGAGGCTGGTCGGCGACCAGCTCAGCCGGCTGACCGGCAGGCGTGTCCTGTGCCGTTTCGCGCTCGACGCCGGCCTCATCGGCGGCCTTACGGCGCGTATCGGTTCGACAATCTACGACGGTTCGGTGCGGGGTCAACTGGAGGTCCTGCGCCGCCGTTTAGCGGAGTAGCGTATGGCCCTCATTCGAGCGGACGAAATCGCCCGCGTGCTGCGGGAGGAAATCGAAAACTACGAAAAAGCCGTCAACATCGCCGAGGTCGGCTACGTGATCTCGGTGGGCGACGGCATTGCCCGCATCCACGGGCTGGATCTGGTCATGGCCGGCGAACTGATCGAGTTCCCTCACGGCGTCTCCGGCATCGCCCTGAATCTGGAAGAAGATCAGGTCGGCGCCGTGCTGCTGGGCGAGTACCAGGAGATCAAGGAGGGTGACGAGGTGCGCCGGACGGGGCGCATCATGTCGGTGCCGGTCGGCGAGGCGCTCATCGGCCGCGTGGTCAACGCCCTGGGACAGCCGATTGACGGTCGCGAACCCATCAGCACCCCCCACTTCAATCCGCTGGAACGGCTCGCCCCGGGAGTCGTAGACCGCCAGCCCGTCAAGGAGCCTCTGCAAACCGGCATCAAAGCCATTGACGCCATGATTCCCATCGGGCGCGGCCAGCGCGAGCTGATCATCGGGGACCGCCAGACCGGCAAGACCGCCCTCATCCTCGACACCATCCTCAACCAGAAGGGCGGCGACATGGTGTGCATCTACGTCGCGATCGGCCAGAAACGCTCGACCGTCGCTCAGGTGGTGAAAACGCTCGAGGACTACGGGGCCATGGACTACACCATCGTGGTAGCCGCTACCGCCTCCGATCCGGCCCCCATGCAGTACATCGCTCCCTATGCCGGCTGTGCCATGGGCGAGTACTTCCGGGATTCGGGCCGCCACGCGGTCTGCTTCTACGACGATCTGTCCAAGCACGCGGCCGCCTACCGGGAAATCTCCCTGCTGCTTCGCCGCCCGCCCGGCCGCGAGGCCTACCCCGGCGACGTGTTCTATCTGCACAGCCGCCTGCTCGAGCGCGCCGCCAAACTCTCCGACGAACTGGGCGGCGGCTCGCTCACCGCCATCCCCGTGATCGAGACGCAGGCCGGCGACGTATCCGCCTACATCCCGACGAACGTCATCTCCATCACCGACGGCCAGATCTACCTGGAAGCGGACCTGTTCAACGCCAACATCCGGCCCGCGATCAACGTGGGCCTCTCGGTCAGCCGTGTCGGCGGCAACGCCCAGATCCGTGCGATGCGCCAGGTGGCCGGCACCCTGCGGCTCGAACTGGCCCAGTACCGCGAACTGGCCGCCTTTGCGCAGTTCGGCTCCGATCTCGACAAAGCGTCTCAGGCCCAGCTCAACCGCGGTCGGCGCTTGACCGAAATCCTGAAGCAGGGCCAGTTCCAGCCGCTGCCCGTCGAAAAGCAGGTGCTGGTCATCTTTGCCGGAACCAACGCCTATTTGGACGACCTCCCGGTGGAACTCTGCCGCACGTTCGAAGAGGAGCTCTACCGTTTTGCCGACAACGCCCATCCGGGCGTGCTGCGAGAAATCCGGGAGAAAAAGGCGCTCGACGACAACTTACGCGCGCGGATGCACGCGCTGCTGAAAGAGTTCAAGGAACGCTTTGTGGCCGAGCACCTCTCCAAGGCCGCCTGAGCCATGCCGAGCCTGATAGATATTCGCCGGCGCATCCGCTCGGTCAAGAGCACGCAGCAGATCACCAAGGCCATGAAGATGGTGGCTGCGGCGAAGCTCCGCCGGGCGCAGGACCGTGTCATCGCGGCGCGGCCCTATGCCGCCATGCTGCGGCGCGTGCTGGCGGATGTGGCGGCCGCCGCGCGCACCAACGAGCGGCTTACCCATCCTCTGCTCGCCCGCCGGCCGGAGGAGCGGATCCAGCTGGTCTTCCTTACAGCCGACCGCGGTCTTGCAGGCGCCTTTAACGCGAATCTCATCAAGGGCGCCCAGCAGTTTCTGGCCGAGCACGCCGGCCGCCCCGTCCAGATGGAGATCGTAGGCCGCAAGGGACGGGATTTCTTCCGCAAGCGCGGTGCAACCATTTCCGGCGAGTACCTCGGCATCAGCGAGAATGCCGCTTACGCCGACGCACAGGCGATCGCGGCCGCCGTGAGCGCCCGTTTCGCGGCCGAGGAAACGGACGCTGTCTACCTGCTTTACAACGAGTTCAAGAGCGTTCTTTCCCAGCGGCTGATCCTGGAGAGAATCCTCCCGGTCGAGCTGCCGGAAGAGCTGCCGAATGTCGACTACCTCTATGAGCAGCCGCCCGAGGAGCTTTTGCCCGGGTTGCTGTCCCGCTACGTCGAGATTCAGATCTATCACGCGCTACTGGAGTCCGCGGCCGCCCAGCACGCCGCCCGCATGACGGCCATGGACGCCGCCACCTCGAACGCCGCCGAAATGATTGACAAACTCACGCTGTATATGAACCGCGTCCGCCAGGCGAGCATCACCAAGGAAATCATCGAGGTCGTCAGCGGCGCGGCGGCCATCGAGTGAAGGCTGCCGCGGGCAGACCTCGCTTCGGAGCGCCGACCCGTCCCCGTAACGCAGGCCAAACATACCTGAGGAGTCTTGCGCACCGACGGCGTGTATTCTCAACCACCACCGGCGGGTCTTGCCGGCCGAGCAACCACGGGCAATCCGCGACCCCGGTTGGCCATATTGCACCTCGCCCGAGCGGCACGTTGTCTTGTACAACACCGGCGGAGGAAAACACCACATAGCTCTGCCAAACAACCGCTGTAAGTCTGGATAATTCAGGAAGCGCTGTTGGATTGCGCGACACTTTCCGTTCGAAGTTACAACGCCGCTTAGATCGAACCCGAGCGACGCCGGGTCAGGCGAACAACACTCGCCGTCGCGGCGCCCCTGAACTCAGCTACGTCCGCGTTTGGGCGGTGAAATGCAAGCGCAGCCGCGGAGGGCCGCATGCAGAGTTCACCAGCCTGTGATGTTCCCGTCTCGGCGCCTACCCGTGCGGAGCCCGGCACAGCCGAACGGCGCACCGCCGCCTTCAGCCGGCGCGACTTTTTCCGCTGGGCTGCCGCGGCCACCGCACTCACCGAGTTCAACGAATCTTTTCTGCCCAAATTGAGCGCCGCGCTCCAGGAAGCGGTCAAAGAGTATCCACTGGTCTGGATGCAGACCGCTGCCTGTAGCGGCTGCTCGGTCTCCGTGATCAACACGATCCACCCCAGTATCAAAAACCTGATCCTGGATCAGGTGTTGCCGGGTCACCAACTGTCCCTGAACTACCACTCAACCTTGATGGCGGCCACAGGCCGGATGTCCACGGAGGCGGCAGTGGAAACGGCACGCAAGTTCCGGGGTAAGTATCTGTACCTGGTGGAAGGCGCCATCCCTACCGCCGACGGGGGTGTCTACGGCACGCTCGGCGAGGAGGACGGCCGGCCCGTCACAATGCTCGAGTGGGTGCGGCGGCTCGCGCCGGACGCTATGGCCGTCCTCGCCATCGGCACCTGCGCGGCCTACGGTGGGATCGCCGCAGCCAAACCCAACCCGACCGGCGCCAAGGGAATCGGCGATACGCTGCGGATGCTCGGGATCTCCACACCCGTCATCAACATCCCGGGGTGTCCCTGCCACCCGGATTGGTTTATCGGTACGGTGGCGCGGGTCCTGCTCTACGGACTGCCAAAGCCGGGCGAGCTCGACGAGCACTGCCGGCTGAAGATCTACTTCGGCAAGACGATCCATAACCGCTGCATCAACCGCGACTACATGGAGGACGGCATCTTTGTGAGTAACTTCGGCGAGGTCGGCTGCCTGCTCAGCGTTGGCTGCAAGGGACCCTTCACCTACGCCGACTGTCCCCTGCGCCAGTGGAATAGCGGCGTCAATTGGTGCATCAACGCCAACGCGCCGTGCGTGGGTTGCACCGAGCCGGGTTTTCCGGACGAGCATTCGCCGCTGTATCAAAGGAGGTAACCATGAAGACGCGCGTGATTGTGGATCCGATGACCCGCATCGAAGGTCACCTCAAGGTGGAGGCCGTCGTGGAGGACGGCGAGGTCGTGGAGGCACGCGTGGGGGGAACGCTGTATCGCGGATTGGAGCAGATCCTGGCGGGCCGGGACCCCCTGGACGCCGTCCAGATCACTCAGCGAATCTGCGGCGTGTGCCCGACCGCACACGCCCTTGCGTCTTCACAATGTCTCGACAACGCCCTCGGGATCGTACCCCCGCACAATGGCAGGATCATCCGCAACCTGATTCAGGGCGCCAACTACATCCAGTCTCACATCCTGCACTTTTACCACCTGGTGGCGCTCGATTTCGTCCGCGGGCCGGAGTTTCCCCCGTTCGTACCCCGCTTCGAGGCGGATTACCGCCTTCCGAAATCTACGAGCGATGAAATCGTCAATCATTACATACAGGCGCTGCACATTCGCCTCAAAGCTCACGAGATGTCGGCGGTCTTCTCGGGTAAGATGCCCCATTGTGCGTCCGTGGTTCCCGGCGGCGTCACGGTGACGCCGACCGTGGACAAGGTGACCACCTTCCTGTGGAGGCTGAAAGAGCTGCGGGATTTCATTGATCACGTCTACCTGCCCGACGTATTGACCATCGCTGAAGTCTACCGCGACTATGCCGAGCTCGGCGTGGGGTGTAAAAACCTGCTCTCCTTCGGCGCCTTCGACCTCGACGATCATGCCGACGTCACCCGACGAAAGCGGTATTTCGAAATGGCACGCTACTCCGGCGGCAAGCTCGAGGTCGTAGATCCGGACCAGATCAACGAGGATGTGACATACTCCTGGTACCGTTCGCCGAGCCGCTTGAGGCCGGCTTCCGGCGAGACCGTACCCGACGCGCACAAGAAGGAGGCGTACACTTGGCTCAAGGCTCCGCGGTACGACGGAGCTCCCTATGAAGTCGGCCCGCTGGCCCGCGCGTTCATCGCCTATACAAAAGGCAGTCCCAGTTCGGAAGCCAGACTGATCGATGAAGCCTTGACGCGGCTGCGCCTCGAGCCGCGCCATCTGTTTTCGGTGACGGGGCGAAGCCTTTGCCGCGCGATTGAAACCAAGGTACTGGCGGATGCCATGGCGGACTGGGTGCTTCAGATCAAGCTGGGCCAACCAGTCGCCGTGCCCCACACCATGCCGGACTCCGCCCATGGAGCCGGCTTGTGGGAAGCCCCTCGTGGCGCGCTCGGCCACTGGATTTCCATCCGCAACAAGCGCATCGAGCGATACCAGGCAGTCGTGCCAACCACGTGGAACGCCTCGCCCCACGACGACCGAGGTCAGGCCGGGCCTATCGAGCAGGCCCTCATCGGCGCGCCCGTTAAGGATCCCAAGAACCCGTTCGCGCTCGGACGGATCATCCGTTCCTTCGATCCGTGCATCGCCTGCGCCGTGCACCTGGTGACTCCGCGCGGAAAGCTGCTTCACAAGTTCGCCGTGGTCTAGTCAGGTCTTGTGAAAGGCACTGTACTGATCGTCGGTGTCGGCAACGAGCTGCTCGGCGACGAAGGCCTGGGCGTTCACGTAGCGCGCCTGCTCCGTTGGCCCAAAGCGGGCTTGCCCGGGCGCGCCCGGGTTCTCGAAGCAGGAACCGCGCTTTTCGATCTGGCGGGCGAGATGAGGCGGCACCAGCACGTGATCCTCGTGGACGCCATCCGGGCAGGGGGCCGGCCGGGGACCATCTATCGCCTGGAACTCGACGAGATTCCGGAGGGGGACTCCCAAGGCTCACCTCCACTGTCTTTGCACGATGAGGGTCTTTTCCAGGTCCTGGCCCGCATCCGGCGGCTGGGGCTGCTGCCCCCGCGCCTTACGCTGATAGGCGCCGAGCCCGCGTGCCTAACGCCTTCCCTGAATCTTTCTCCCCGCCTGCAGCGTGCCGCGGCCCGGATCGCCGCGATCCTGAAGTCCGAACTGCGGTGCCGGCCGCGGACAAACACGGCTCCACGCAAAAAGGGAGGCGCCCCGCGCAAGGGCAGGCCGCCGACCGTCCGCCGTTCCTAACAGATCCGTGGTAATTGCTCGCCGCTCAACAGGTCCAGGACGCGGTTGCCTCCCACCCGGCTGCGCAACACGACGGTGCCCGAGGGTCCCTTCTCGACGACGCCGATCCGCACCGCCCCGGCGGACACCGGCACCTGCGCCAGCACCTCCAGAGCCCGGCCGGCTTCCCGCTCGGGCACAAAGGCGACAAAGCGACCTTCGTTCGCCACGTAAAGCGGATCCAGGCCCAGGATCTCGCAGGCCCCCCGCACCGCCTGGGCGACGGGAATCGAGGCCTCGTCGATCCGGATCGACACACCGCGGGCGGCGGCAATTTCATTCAAAGCGGAAGCCAGTCCGCCGCGGGTCAGGTCACGCAGGCAGTGCACCGCAACGCTTTGGCCGAGCAGGGCTGCCACTGCCGGCCATAACGGTGCCGTGTCGCTGACGATGGGCGACTCGAATTCCAGGCCCTCACGCACGGACAAGATCGCCACCCCGTGCGCCCCAAGCTCGCCTGAGACAAGCACCGCGTCGCCCGGTTCGACGGCGGCCGGTCCCAGATCCACCGGCGACTCGACGACCCCGATCCCGGCTGTGTTGATAAAGATCCCGTCCCCCTTGCCTTTGTCCACGACTTTGGTGTCGCCCGTGACCAGCGCCACTCCGGCGCGCGCAGCCGCCTCGCTCATGGACGCCACGACCCGCCGCAACGTCTCCATGGGCAGTCCTTCTTCGAGGATGAAGCCGGCGCTCAGGTACAGGGGCCGCGCTCCGCACATGGCCAAGTCGTTCACCGTGCCATTGACGGCCAGGTCACCGATCGTGCCGCCGGGAAAGATCAGGGGCCGCACCACAAAACTGTCAGTGCTGAAAGCCAGCCGCAATCCGTTCACCCGAAGGATGGCCCCGTCGTGCCGCGCCTGGAGAGCCGGATGGGCGAACGCAGGCAAAAACAGCTTCTCAAGGAGCTGCTGGGTCAGCTTGCCCCCGCCGCCGTGGGCGAGCAACACACGATCTTCAGGAACTACGGGAACCGGACATTGCACCGTGAATCCCATAAAGGTAGTATGCCGCGCACGCGCCTTCCGAAGAGACCATCGGAGCGCCGAGGGGCGTCTCCGGAGTGCAGCGTGTTCCGAAGGCCGGGCACTGGTGGGGTTTGCGAACTCCCTGCAATACCAGGCCGCCGATGCATTCCGGTGATTCGCGGACGGCTCCGACGCGGACCGGGAAGCGCTCGGCGGCATCGAAGCGCCGGTACGGCCCGGTCAGCTGCAGGCCGCTTGCCGGTATCTCTCCGATGCCCCGCCACTTGCGCGGGCCGACCTCGAAGACCTCCGCAATCAGCCGGCGTGCGGGCTGGTTGCCCTCCGGCCGCACCGAACGCCTGTACTGGTTTTCCACTTCGGCCCGGCCGCTCTCAAGCTGCTCTACCACCATCGCCACCCCTTCCAGCAGGTCCAGGGGCTCAAACCCCGTGACCACGATCGGCACACGGTAGCGCTTCGCGATCGGCTCGTACTCGCGGAAGCCCATCACGGTGCAGACGTGTCCGGCCGCCAGAAACCCCTGCACGCGGCACTCCGGCGAGTTCAGGATCGCCTCCAGCGCCGGAGGCACCAGCACGTGGGCCACGAGAACCGAAAAGTTGCCGAGACCTTCCCGCGCTGCCTGCCACACCGCCATGGCGTTGGCCGGTGCCGTGGTCTCGAAGCCGACCGCAAAGAATACCACCTGTCGCTCAGGGTTGGCGCGGGCCAGCTTCAGCGCATCGAGCGGAGAATACACGATCCGCACGTCAGCGCCTGCGGCTTTGGCGTCGAACAGGCTCTTGGACGAGCCGGGAACGCGCAGCATGTCGCCAAACGAGCAGAAGATCACCTCGGGGCGCGAGGCGATCGCCACGGCCTGGTCGATCAGCTCCAACGGCGTCACGCACACCGGGCACCCCGGCCCGTGCACGAGCGTAATCTCTGGAGGCAACAGATCCGGCAGCCCGCTCTTCAGAATCGTATGCGTCTGGCCGCCGCAAACCTCCATGATGGTCCACGGCCGTGTGACGCGCCGCCGGATCCACCGCGTCAGCCGTGCGGCGGCCTCCGCGTCGCGGTATTCGTCTATGAATTTCACGGAGCGCCCCCCGGTTCGAGCTTCTCGAGGTATTCGAAGATGCGCCTGGCTTCGGCTTCGTCCACCACGCTCAGGGCGAAGCCCACGTGTACGAGAACATAGTCGCCCGGCATGGCTTCCGGCGTGAATGCCAGAGAAACGTCTTTTCGCACGCCGCCGAAATCCACTTTTGCCCGGCGCAGGTGGGGCTCACTCTCCTCGAGGATTTCCACCACCCGGCCTGGAACCGCAAGACACATATCTCAGCCTCCGGCCAGTACCGCCTGTCCCAGCGCCAGGCCGCCGTCGTTCGGCGGAACCCGCTGGTGCGTGAAAACCGTGAAGCCACGCGCCTCCAGGCGGGCCGCAGCCCGCTCCACCAGATAGCGGTTCTGGAACACACCGCCGCTCAACACCACCTGCGGTAACCCGTAGCGCAGCGCCACGGCGATCATCCACTCAACCAGCGCATTATGGAACCGCGCCGCAATCCACGCTTTCGCGCATCCGGCCTCCACGTCCTCGACCACGCGCCGGACGAGAGGCTCCCAATCGCCGTCCGGAAGGGGATAGGCTTCGTCGGTCTCGAGACCGCCGATCTCACGCTCCAGCCGCATCGCCGCCTGGCCTTCGAACCGGCTTTGCCGTGCCACCGCTGCCAGAGATGCCACCGCGTCGAACAGCCGCCCGACGCTCGTGGTCACAGGAGCATTGATGCCCCGCTCCAGCATACGGCAAATCGTCGGCGGAAGGTCGCGGGCGCCGAAAACTTCCCAGAGCAGACTGGCTGCCGAGCGCCAGCCCTCCCGCACCGCCGCCTCCCCTCCCGGCAGCCGGAACGGTCGCAAATGGGCCACGCGTTCGAACCGGTTGTCCTCCGCCACAAAGAACTCACCGCCCCACACCGTGCCATCCGGCCCGTAGCCGGAGCCGTCCCAGCAAACGGCCAGGTATGGACCCTGCACATCGTTTTCGGCCGCACAGGCGGCCGCATGGGCATGGTGATGCTGTACGGCTACGAGCGGCAAGCCCGACCTCAGAGCCCAAACCGTCGAAGCGTAGTCCGGGTGCAGGTCGCAGGCTACCAGCTCCGGGCGGAAGCTGTAAAGGCGGCACAGATCTTCGATGGCGCGCTCGAAGGCCTGCCGCGCCTCCAGGGTGTCTAAGTCGCCGATGTGCTGGCTTAAGTAGATCTGCCCTCCGACGGCAATGGCAACCGTGTTTTTCAGATGTCCTCCCACGGCCAGCACTCGCGGCAGCTCTTTCCGCACCCGCACCGGCAGAGGGGCATAGCCGCGGGCGCGGCGCAGCACGCTTTCCCGTCCCCGCAACCAGAAAACCACTGAATCGTCGCACGGGCGGGCGATCGGCCGGTCGTGCATCACAAAGGCGTCGGCAATGCGGCAAAGCCTTTGTTGCGCCTCTTCGTTGCGGATGGCGATGGGCTCGTCGCTCCGGTTCCCGCTGGTCGCCACCACAGGGAACGGAAAGGCGGCCATCAAGAGGTGGTGCAGCGGCGAGTACGGCAGCATCACGCCCAGGTAGGGCGAGTCGGGCGCCACGTTTTCGGCCAAGTCGCCGCCGCCCCGACGCCGGAGCAGCACGATCGGCGCAGCCGGCGACTCGAGCAGGCGCTGCTCGGCAGGGGACAGCTCACAGTAGCGCCGGACCATCTCAAGCGACGGCATCATCAAAGCGAAGGGTTTCGCCTCGCGGTGCTTGCGCTGCCGCAGGCGGGCAACGGCCTCCGGCTGGCGCGCATCCACCAGGAGCTGAAACCCGCCGATTCCTTTGAGCGCCACGATCCCGCCTTCGGCCAGTGCCTGGGCGGCTTGGCGGATGGTGGCCCCCTCCAGCCGCGGGCCGCACACCGGGCAGGCAACGGGCTGCGCGTGGAACCGGCGGTCGCCAGGGTCCGTGTACTCCTGGCGGCACGCCGGACAGAGCGCAAAGTGCCGCATGGTGGTGTTGGGCCGATCGTAAGGAATGTCCAGCACGATCGTGTGGCGGGGGCCGCAATTGGTGCAATTGATAAAGGGGTACAGGTAACGCCGGTTGGCCGGGTCGAACAGCTCGGCGCGGCACAGCTCGCAGGTGGCAAGGTCGGGCAGGATGGCAGCGGTCTTCAGCTGCTCGGGATCGCTCTTGCGAATCTCAAAGCTCGCGAATCCCGCAGGAGCCAGCCGCACGGCTTCTCGCGCCAGCACCACCGCCGCTGCCGGTCGCTCCCGCTCCAGCCGTTGCTCGAACGCCTCCACCATTTCGGCCGGCCCTTCGACTTCCACGGTCAGGCCGGAGGTCGAGTTCCGCACCCACCCCGTCAGGCCGAGCTCGCGCGCCAGACGGTAGACAAAGGGACGGAATCCCACCCCTTGCACGGCGCCGAAGAGGCACACGCGCAGCCGGACGGGAGTGGTTTGCACCGTCACAGGCTTCTCAGCTCCCCCGCGATGGTTTGGGCTACGGACTCCACCGCGGCCGCAACCTCAGGCGACGGCCTGGCGCCGCATCCGAACCGGCGTCCTTCGATGCCGTAGATGCGCAACTCGGGCGGCATCCGGTCAAGGACGCGGGCAAGCGCGATCGCCTCTGCGATCCCCAATGCGTGCGTCGAGCACCGAAAGGGCTCCCCTGCCACGGGCGCAAACGGTCCTTCCCAGACCAAGATGGCGCCCGCCGGGGCACCGGTGCACACGGCGTCAACCAGGATCGCGCAGTCGGCTTCGCTCCAGGCTTCAAGCAACTCCAGTCCCTCTCCGCTGTGTTCCCGGGCCTCGATGCCCAGTTCTTGCAGGCGGCGTGCCACCAGCAGGCCGGCGGCGTCGTCGCCTCGGTCCGGGTTGCCACAACCGATGATGCAGACCCTCACAGTTCGCTTCGCTCCACCTCCGTGCGCAGAAAGTGCGTGGCGCACGAGATACAGGGGTCGTAATTGCGCACTGCTTTCTCACACAGCCACTGAAGTTCTTCGGGGGGCCAAGTGGCGATCTGGGCCGCAAAGCCCCAGAGATCGTCTTCGATGCGCTTCTGGTTCTGAGAGGTCGGCGGCACGATTTTGGCCGCCCGGATCAGTCCCTGCTCGTCCAGTTCGTACCGATGGTAGAGGAGTCCGCGCGGGGCCTCGGTGGCGGCCCAGCCCGTGGCGGCCCGCGGACGTGCCTCCAGGCGCGAAACCGGCGGCGGCTCGTAGTCGGCAATTATCCGCAACGCTTCCCCACAGGCGAACACCATCTCGATAGCCCGCACGATAATGCTGCGGAATGGATTGCGGCACGGCGGCGTGATGCCGCACTCCGCCGCGGTCTGGCGGGCGGTCTCCGGCAGGCGTGAGAAATTCAGGTTGAAGCGCGCCAGCGGCCCGACGAGGTAGGAGCCCCGCCCCCGCACCACCGAATGCAGGGCGTTCGAGTGCCGCACGTGGAGTTCCTGAAAGTGATCCTCATATTGCGAGACGTCAATGTCGAGGCCCCGGTTGGAAACAATCCGTCCCTCATTGAGCGGGTACTCACCGGGGTGGCAGAGGGCCACGAACTCGTAGTCCTGCTCGAACTCCGGGAACGCAAAGCCCGCCACCCACCTGCTGGTGGCGACCGCGGCGTCGAGAGCCCACTTGAGGTCTTCCACCAACGGCTGCAATTCCGAGCGGGCGGGCGTGCGATAGAACCCACCGACGGCGGCCGACACCGGGTGGATCTCCCGCCCGCCAAGCAGCGCCACGATCCGGTTGCCGATCTTTTTCAGCCGCAGCCCTCGTTCCACTTCGGCGCGGTGATCGCGTGCCATCTGTATGGCGTCCGCATAGCCGAGGAAGTCCGGGGCGTGCAGCATGTAGACGTGCAGCGCGTGGCTTTCGAGCCACTCGCCGCAATAAAACAGCCGGCGGAGTGCCCGGACGGCCGGGTCAATCTGCACCCCAAGCGCCCGTTCGATGGCGTGGACCGCGCTCATCTGATAGGCCACCGGACAGATGCCGCAGATGCGCGCCGTAATATCGGCCGCCTCCGAGAAATGACGCCCTCGCAGGAAGGCCTCAAACAGGCGCGGCGGTTCGTAAATCTTTAGCTTGACATCCTCCACCCGCTCGCCCTTCAGTTTGATGTAGAGCGCTCCCTCGCCCTCCACGCGGGCCAAGTAGTCCACTTTCACGGTCTTGCTCGGTCGGTTCATGAACGCTCGCACTCCTCGCTCGCTCGTCGGAACTGCCAGGCCCAGGCATTGAAACCGCGAAACGCCCGCACGATCTCGGCATCCGTGCGGCCCCAGATCCGCAACTGGGTGGTCAGAGAAGTAGTGTTGGGACTCTCCATCGGTCCGTGGCAGCCGTAGCAGCCGCGCGCATAGGCCGGGCACAGCGCCCCGCATCCCGCCTGCGTCACCGGCCCCAGACAGGGAACTCCTTTGGCCACCGCGACGCACACCGTGCCGCGCCGCTTGCATTCCATGCAAACGCTATAAGTGGGAATGTTCGGCTTGCGTCCGGCCAGCGTGGCCGTGATCACTTCCAGGAGCTGGTGCTTGCTGATGGGGCACCCGCGCAGCTCGAAATCCACTTGCACGTGCTCGGCGATCGGGGTGGACAACTGCAGCGTGCGAATGTACTGCGGGGTGGCGTAGATCGCCCGCACGAACTCCTCCACATGTGCCCAGTTGCGCAGCGCCTGAATGCCTCCCGCCGTCGCGCAGGCGCCGATCGTGATCAGGGTGCGGCACTGCCGGCGCACCAGTTGGATCCGTTCGGCGTCGTGGTGGGTGGTGACGGATCCCTCCACCAGGCCGATGTCGTAAGGCCCCCGCGACATCGCCCGGCTGGCTTCCGGAAAGTAGGCGATCTCCACGGCCTCCGCCACCGCCAGCAGTTCCTCTTCGGCGTCGAGCAGGCTCAACTGGCAACCGTCGCAGGAGGCGAACTTGAAGACCGCCAGCCGGGGTTTGCGCCGCTCAGAGCTCATCGTGCCTCCACAGCGCCCGGAGTTTTTCGTACGCAAAGACCGGGCCGTCTTTACAGACGAAAAATGGGCCGTACTGGCAATGGCCGCACCAACCCGTGGCGCACTTCATGTTGCGCTCCATGGAAACGTAGATTTTCGAGGCCGGCACACCACGCCCGAGCAACTCCCCGGCCACAAAACGCATCATGATTTCGGGACCGCAAACCAGCGCCAGGGTCTGCTCCGGCCGCAGCCGGGCGTAGCGGAACAGCGTGGTCACCACACCGACGCGGCCGCGCCAGTCCAGCCCGGCATAATCCACGGTCAGGAGCACCTGGGTTTCGCTGCGGCGGGCCCAGCCGGCGAGCTCCTTGCGGTAGAGCAGGTCGCGCGGACTGCGGGCGCCGTACAACACGATCAGGCGGCCGAATTCGTCCCGGTGGCGCAGCACGTGATAGATGGCGGGCCGCAGAGGCGCCAGCCCGATTCCCCCGGCTACGACCAGCACGTCCAGCCCGCGGCCCTCGCTCAGAGGCCAAGGCGTGCCGAAGGGGCCGCGCACACCCACCGTAGCGCCCGGCCGGCGGCACACCAGCGCGTGGGTGACCTGCCCGACGGACCGCACGGTGTAGGCCAGCCGCCCGATTTGTTCGGGATCACCGCTCATCGAGACCGGCACCTCGCCCACGCCGAAGACGTACAACATGCTGAACTGGCCGGGCGCAAACCCTCTCGGGCCCTCTCCGTCCACAAACTCCAGCTGTAGGGTGAAGGTGTCCGGCGTCTCTCGCGTCACCTGCGTCACGCGGCAGGCGGCCGGCAGCATCGGATCCGTTGGCAGCATGCCGGTCATCGCGTAACCCTGGCGCTCCCTTGGGCGTACACATCCAGCAGCTGGAGTCGGGTGGCGTCCAGCCGCCGCTCGATGATGCTGGCAAAGCGTTTCAGTAACTCGTAACCCAGATCGTGGTTCTGCTCGCACTTGGCGCGCAGACAGACACCGTCCAGAGCAAAGGCTCGCGTCAACTCCACTGCTCGCGCGTGGAAGCGCCAGTAGTGCGGCGGCACAAGCCACGACCAGCCGAGAATGTCGCCTTCGCCGAGCGTCTCGATGATGATCGGGCGCCGTTTGGGCGCGAAAATCTCGAGCGCCACCTGTCCTTGCCGGATCAGGTAAAAGGCATCGGCTTGCTGGCTTTCACAAAAAATGTAGGTGCCGGCTTCGAAGCGGACGTTCGACGCGCAACCCGCCAACAGCCGGATGTACTCCGGTTCCAGCCCTGCGAAGAAAGGATGTTCCCCGAGAATGCGCTCAAGCGTTTCCATGGTTGTTCTCCGTGATGGCTTCCGCCGCGCCACGCACGCCGGCCTGAAGGGCGGCGACCTCTTCGGTGATGTCAATTCCGGCCGGGCACCAAGCGATGCACCTGCCGCACCCTACGCACCCGGACGTTCCGAACTGATCGATCCAGGAGGCGAGCTTGTGCGTGAGCCATTGCCGGTAGCGCGACCGGATCGAGGAACGTACGCTCCCGCCGTGGATGTAGGAGAAATTCTGGCTGAAGCAGGAGTCCCACTTGCGCCAGCGCTCGACGTGGTTACCGGTGATGTCGGTGACCTCCTCCACGGTGGTGCAGAAGCAGGTGGGGCACACCATCGTGCAGTTGCCGCAGGCCAGGCACCGGCGCGCCACGTCGTCCCAGCGGGGATGCTCCAGGTTGCCGTAAAGCATTTCCCGGATCCCCTCCGTCCGGATGGCTCGCATCTGCGAAGCGGCGGCGGCCACCAACGTTTCGGCTTGCCGGCATTGCTCCGGCGTCGCCGGCGGGCACTCCATCTCCTCAAGAAGCTGCCGGCCCGCTTCCGAGCCCGCCTCAACCACAAACTGGTGGCCATCCGGGCCCGTCAGCTCCGTCATGACCAAGTCATAACCGTCGCGCACCTGCGGCCCGGTTCCCATCGAGGCGCAGAAACACGTGGCCGCTGCCTCCGTACAGTTCACGGCGATGAGCAGCACGTTCTCGCGGCGCCGCCGGTAAGCCGGGTCCGGATAGGAAGCGCCCTGCAGAACCCGGTCCTGGATTGAAATCGCCGCAAGCTCGCAAGCGCGCACGCCCAAGAACGCCCGCTTGACCGCCGTTGACGTTTCCGGCAGGATGCGGAAGCCCTGGCCCTCCCGCTGCGCCGAGAAAAGACGGTATTCCGGCGGATGAAGGTACTTTTTCCAGCTATGGGGTCCCACCGCATACCCGAACCAGGCCTCATCGGCACGGCGCCTCAGGCGATAGCGGCCGGCCTCCTGCTCATCGGTCCAGCCCCCTGGTAACTCGTTGGGGCTCCTGAGCGTGTCGTAGACGATGGCGCCGTCACGCACCGTCGGTCCGATGACCTCGTAGCCGCGGGCCTGCAAAGCGGCGAACAGATGCTCGAAGTTCGGGGCCTGCAGTACGGCCGCCATCGTTCTCACCCAACTGCTGGCAACCTGCGTTCCAGACCACGGCTTATCGCCCGAGCACAGTCAACCACCAATTCTTCAACGCGTTACCGGACAAGTTTCAGCCGGCGCGGCGAATCCCCAGCGACCGCTCTCTGAGCCAATTCCCCCAAACCGCGATTCCTGCCCCGGTCGTGCACGACGTTTCGAAGATTTCAAGCGAAGGATTGACACGGAGGGCGAACTGGCGAGCGTCCGCAACCGAAGCCGGGACATAAGGGAGCAAATCCGTTTTGTTGATGACTACCGCCGAAGCCTTGCGAAACATGGCAGGATACTTCAGAGGCTTGTCCTCCCCTTCCGTCACGCTCATGACCACAACCCGGTCATGCTCGCCGAGAACGTAAGTCGCGGGGCAAACCAGGTTGCCGACATTCTCGATGAACAACAAGTCCAATGCCGTCAGATCCAGCCGGTCGAGCACCCGCTGCACCATCCCGGCGTTCAGATGACAGGTGCCTCCGGTGACGATTTGAACAACGGGAACCCCGAGCCCGCCCAGGCGCTGTGCGTCTCGATCGGTTTCCACGTCGGCACCGATGACGCCCACGCGCAGATGCGGCTTCAGGTGCGCGATGGTTCGCTCGAGCAGGCTGGTCTTTCCGGAGCCGGGAGCGCCGACCAGCGTGACGGCGTAGACGCCGGTTCCATCAAACCGGCGCCGATTCTCCTGGGCCAGCTCCTCGTTCTTGCCCAGGATTTTCTCTTGCATTCGAATGGTCTGAATCATCCTCCACCTCCACAGCCACCAGATCCAGCTCGTTGCCGTTCTCGTAAGCGAGGCCCGCAGCGCCGCACGACGGACAGATCCATTCGACCTCGGGAAAAGAAAAACGCCCTCCGCAGGACGGGCAGAAGGCCCGGAGGGGCTCCAACACAATCGCCAGCTCGGCATCCCCTCCGAGGCTCTCCTCGCGCATGGCCTCAAAATAGAACTGCATTGCGTCCGGGCTCACGCCGGTGAAGCAACCCACACGAACATGAATCCGCCGGACCCGCGATCGCTCGCCTACTCGCTCCTTCACGAGCGACAGCAGGCTTTCGACGATCGAGGCCTCATGCATGGCGCCGCAGTGCCAGTCTAGCAGCGGCGCCGGCTCCGCCGCCCGACCGGAAGCGCAAGCCGCACACTGCATCCAGAGCTGAACCCGGCCGCCCCCTGATCCTCTTATAAGTCGCCTGATCCTGGTATAATTTTGATAACTCGCAGGCGGCCGGAGCTACGCAGATGGGATTCCGTTTTACCCTGTCCGTCATCCTGATTCTGCTCAACGTTGTTCCCTTGTTGGCGGTCTGTCGCGGCGTGAACGCCTGGGTACCCGCCAAGCACCGGCGGATGACTTTGTTCGGGGTGGGGCTCGCCGTTGTCGCGCTCAACATCCCGCTCAGCTTGTTCTGGATTCGTTCCCTCTACGATTACATCTTCTACAGCCTCCCCGCTCCGACGCTGCGCGTAATTTTCTATCCCTCGCTCGCATGGTACACCGCAGCCCTGTTGTGCACGCTCGTTCTGATCCCAGCCTATGTCGTCTGGGCCGCCGGCAAAGCAGCTCGCGGACTAGCAAACCGCAGCCGCCGACAGGGCGGGCAACCTCTTCCCGCCGTGGCGGTCTCCCGCCGCAGCTTCCTCACGGGCAGTGCGGGGCTGCTCGTTCCTACTGTCTACGGCGCCTCGGCCTACAAGCTTCTCGATTCCTTCGACGATGTGGATGTCTCCCCTGAGCGGTCCATCCCCATGCCTCACCTTCCGCGATCGTTGGAAGGTCTGACCGTTGTGCAACTCACCGATCTGCACGTGGGGCCGTACATCCGGCGCGAAGAAGTGGCCTATTGGGTCAGCCTCGTCAACCGGCTCCGCCCGGATCTTGTGGTGCTCACCGGCGACATGATTGATCGGAGTCTGGACGCTCTGCCGGATCTGCTTGCGGGCTTGAAAGGACTCCGCGCTTCGCTCGGTGTCGTGGCCGTCCTGGGCAACCACGATCTCACATCGGACCGGTACAGCTCCCGCGAAGACCTGATCGGCGGCGAAAACATCGCCCGGGGCCTGGAGGCCCTCGGCATCCGTACCCTGCGCAATGAGGTCTTGTACCTGCGCTCCGGCCAGGACCGCCTCGCCGTAATGGGACTTGACTGGATGAGCCGGCCGGGAAGCCGCAACTTCTACCGCTACCGGCCCGTAGAGACGCGATCCCATCTGGCGCGTTTGCGTTCTCAGCTGCCGCCGGAGACGCCGGCCATCCTGTTGGTCCATCATCCGGATACCTTCTCCGAGGTCCCTCCTCTGGGAATCGGACTGACGCTGGCCGGACACACTCACGGAGGCGGTCAGATCGTTTTCTTCACACGAGACGGCCATACCGTCGGCCTGTTCTCCTCGCGTTTCAAGTACGTGAGCGGTCTTTATCAGGAGAACGGCTGCAGCCTTTACGTCAATCGCGGGCTCGGTTACCTGGCGGTCCCCGTCCGCATTAACTGCCCGCCCGAGATCAGCCGTTTCCGCCTGGTGCGCCCGCAGTCGGCCTCCTGAACGGGGGCCGGCGCCGCCGCTAACCGCCGTGCGGACTTAACGCGGCGGAGCCGCGGCAGCGAAAAACCTCTGCGGTTGACCCGAGCCCCGGGACCATGTTACGTTAAGCGCTTTGAAGCCCAGTCCGTAGCGCCCTAAGCAGCGCGGTATCCTTTTCAGAATCCTCACAAGGGGAGTGTATGGAAACCGGAACCAACAGTGTGGTAGGCCGAGTGATTCAGGTCGCCGGACCGGCCGTGGATATTCAGTTTCCCGAGGGTCAGGTCCCGATTATTAACACGGCCGTCCGTATCACCAGCGAGGGTTTTGACGTCCCCGTGCCTATTGACATCGTCTGCGAAGTGGCCCAGCACCTCGGCGAAGGGAGGGTCCGCACGATCGCGCTCAAACCCACCGAAGGACTGGTTCGCGGCATGAAGGCCGTCAGCCTGGGCCGCCCCGTCATGGTCCCCGTGGGCAAGGAGACGCTGGGCCGCGTCATGAACGTCCTCGGCGAACCTGTGGACCGCATGGGTCCCATTCAGGCCACCAAGTACTACCCGATTCACCGCCCGGCCCCAAGCTTTGAAGAGCAGTCCACCGAGCTGCAGATGTTCGAAACGGGCATCAAAGTCGTGGACCTGCTGGAGCCGTACCTGCGGGGCGGCAAGATCGGCCTCTTCGGTGGCGCCGGCGTCGGTAAGACCGTCATCATCATGGAACTGATCCATAACATCGCCATGAAACACGGCGGCGTGTCGGTCTTCGCCGGTGTGGGCGAACGCACGCGCGAGGGCAACGACCTGTGGCTGGAGATGCAGGAATCCGGCGTGATTGACCCGCGCGACTGGCGTAAGTCCAAGTGCGCGCTGATCTACGGCCAGATGACCGAGCCCCCCGGCGCCCGACTCCGTGTCGGGTTGACCGGGCTTACCGTGGCCGAGTACTTCCGCGACGAAGAAGGCCAGGACGTGCTGCTGTTCATCGACAACATCTTCCGCTTCACGCAGGCGGGCTCAGAAGTATCGGCTCTGCTCGGCCGGATGCCCTCCGCCGTCGGCTATCAGCCTAACCTGGCCACTGAAATGGGCGAACTCCAGGAGCGGATTACTTCCACCAAGAAGGGCTCGATCACCTCGGTGCAGGCCATTTACGTTCCAGCCGACGACTATACGGATCCGGCGCCCGCCACCACCTTCGCGCACCTCGACGCCACCACCAACCTTTCCCGTGCCATCGTCGAGCTCGGCATCTACCCGGCCGTGGACCCGCTCGCCTCCACCTCGCGGATCCTGGATCCCCGCATCGTCGGTGAGGAACATTACAACGTGGCCCAGCAGGTCAAGCAGATCCTGCAGCGCTACAAAGACCTCCAGGACATCATCGCGATCCTGGGCATCGACGAGCTTTCCGACGAAGACAAGCTTATCGTCTCGCGCGCCCGCAAGATCCAGCGCTTCCTGTCGCAGCCGTTCCACGTGGCCGAGGCGTTTACCGGGCGGCCGGGCAAGTACGTCAAAGTCCAGGACACCATCCGCGGCTTCAAGGAGATCGTCGAGGGCAAGCACGACGACGTGCCGGAGCAGGCCTTTTACATGGTGGGCACGATCGAGGAAGCCTTGGAACGGGCTGAGGAATTGAAGAAGGCGGCCTAAGGATGGGGGAGACGTTCGAGCTGGAGGTGGCCACGCCCGAGCGGCTGCTCGTGCGCGAGCACGTCACCGAGGCCCAGATCCCGGTGGCCAACGGCTATATCGGCGTGCTGGCAGGCCACGCCCCCTTGCTCGCCGCCCTGGGCACCGGCGACCTGAGCTACGTGGCCGGAGGACGCAGGCGCCACATGGCCGTCAACGGCGGTTGGGTCGAAGTGCTGGCCGGTCACGTCCGCGTGATGGCCGATACTGCGGAGCACGCCGATGAAATTGACGTCCAGCGTGCCGAGGCCGCCCTGCGCCGGGCTCATGAGCGCCTGCTCCATCCGGTGCCGGGCCTGGACGTAGCTCGCGCGCTCAATGCCCTCCGGCGCGCCCAAGCCCGCCTGGAAGCGGCGCGCCAGAAATAGCGACCCGGGCGCTGCCGCCCGTGACCTCGTATGCGGCACCGCTCTCACGGCTGCCCCCGTCCCAGCCGCCGCTCGAAAAACTCCGCCGCCGCCCGGTAGACCCTGAGCCAGCTTTCGTGCCGCAGGAAACCGTGGACTTCATCGGGCAGCACGAGCTCTTCGAATTCCACATCCCGCCGCCGCAGCGCCTCCGCCAGCTCCACCGTCTGCCGGAAGTCCACGTTGCGGTCATCATCACCATGAATCAACAGCACGGGCGAGCGCCACGTCGCCACATAGGCGATGGGCGAGGACTCGAACGCCACGCGGAGCGCGCGCTCCCGTGTTTCCAGTTCGTCGGAATCGGAATACAGCCGCGTCTCTGTGCGCCAGTCGTGCACACCGTGCAGGTCCACTCCGCAGGCGAAAAGCTCGGAAGCTCGCGCCAGTCCGAGCGCGGTTAGGTAGCCCCCGTAAGAACCGCCCCACAGCCCGATCCGCTTCGGATCCACGTCCCCTCTGGCGCGCAGGTATAGTCCCGCGCCCAGCACGTCGTGGAACTCGCTCGCGCCTCGTGCCCCATAATCGAGCGCCTCGCGGAACTCCATCCCGTAACCCGTCCCGCTGCGGTAATTCACCGAGAGCACGATGAAACCCCGGCTCGCCAGATACTGGTTGAGCGCGTAGGCATTGTGGTAGTAGGCCAGATAGTGCCAGCCGAGCAGCATCTGGCGCCGGGAGCCGCCGTGAAAAAAGATGACTGCGGGTCGTCTCTGCCCCGCGCGCAGGTCCGCAGGCAGGAACAACTGGCCACGGATCTCCATCCCGTCCGCCGCCGGAAAGGTCACCGGCTGCGGCTCGACCAGCGCTTTTTCCGGAAACTGTGGCGGCAGCGTCTCCGGCGCCAGATCGCGCACGACACCGCCGGAGAGTATGGCCGGACGCGCCGGGCGGCGGGCGTCCGAGCGGAAGAAAGCAACCGTTTTGCCTTCCGCCGTCATCACCGGCGACCACTCGATGCCGCCGCCCTGTGTCAGCCGCGCAGGCCTGCCGCCCTCTACATCCACACGCCAGATGTGCCGCCGGTCAATATCGTCCTGATTCGACGAGTAGACTACGGAACGGCGATCCGGGCTCAGGGTGACGTGCTCGACCTCGAAGGCCCCGCCCGTCAATGCGCGTGCCGGACCGCCCGCGACGGGAACCGCGTAGAGATGTCTCCATCCGTCGCGCTCCCACGGAAACACCAGCAGGTCGCCCGCTGCCCAGAACAGCTGACTTTCCGCCGCGACGGCCGAGAATACGCTTCCTCGTCCCGGCTCCGCGCGCCATACCTGTCGCCCTTCCCCGGTGGCCGCATCCGCCACCCGGATCGCCCAGGGCTCGGCGCTGCGTTTGGGCCCGAACCACTGCAGCTCGCGCCAGTAGGGGATCCGGATCCACGCCACGCGCCGCCCGTCGGGAGACCACACGGGATTCCCGTCGAAGGCTGTGGCGGGGTCCAGGTAGCGCAGCGCTTTGGAGCCCAGATGGTAAACCGCCACGAAGCTGTGATCCTGCCGGTGCACGACGAAGGTCAGTTTCGAGCCGTCCGGCGACCACCGCAGCGAACTCGCCCGGCCCCGCGTGCGGACCAAAGGCTCCGGTTTGGCTTCGCCCTCCAGCCTGACCTGCCAGATCTGTTGTTTCTTGATGTAGGCCACGCGATCGCCCTGCGGGAACACGGCCGGAGAGTGCCCTTCGTCAAGCCGCCGGGGCTCGCCGCCCTCGAGCAGTACCAGCCACAGGGCCTGCTCAGCTCCCGCCGGATCGCTGGTCGGATTCGGATGCTCCCCCTGGCGGCCGGCATCACCGCCGCGCACATAGACGATGCCCTCTGGGGCCCACCGCAGGCTCGAAATCTCCTGGCCGTCGTCAGAGCCGTAACGAGTCACCGGCCGCGCTTTGAACTCCGGTCCTTCGGCCACCCAGATGTTGCGCACTCCGCGTGCGTTCATCATCCAAGCCAGCCGCGCGCCCGCAGGCGCCGCCGTGATCTCGGTCGGGAACGGCGCGCTCATGACCTCTTCCAGCGTGAAAGGTCCCTCGGCTGCGCACGCCACCGCCACCCACAGAACGAAACCCAGGGTCTGACACATCGCCATGCCGGTAATATTACCTTAGTGGTCCCATGCGGGCCGGTCCGTCCTCATTTGGTAGACTACGGCCATGATTCCTGCCGAACACGAACAACGCATTTTTCAAGCTTTGGAATCCTTCGAAATCGAGATTCCTTCCTGGGGTTTCGCCAATACCGGGACGCGCTTCGGCAAGTTCCTCCAACCGGCTGCCGCGACCACCATCGAGGAGAAACTCAGCGACGCCGCACAGGTCCACCGCTATACTGGCTGCTGCCCTTCGGTGGCCCTTCACGTCCTCTGGGACTTCCCTGAGGGCCGTGGCAGCGTGGCCGAAGTCAAGACTCTCGCCTCCAAGTACGGTGTCCGCATCGGCTCGATCAACCCCAACGTCTTTCAGGACCAGATCTACAAGCACGGCTCCCTGGCCAACCCCGACCCTGAGGTGCGCGCCGCGGCCCTGCGTCACATCCTGGATTGCATCGAAATCGCACGCGACACCGGCAGCCGCGATATCTCACTCTGGTTCGCCGACGGCTCCAACTATCCCGGCACGGCCAATATCCGCCGGCGGCGTGCCTGGTTCGAGGAAGGCCTGAGAGAAGCGCACCGCCGCCTGGGGCCGTCCCAGCGCCTGCTCATTGAATACAAACCCTTTGAGCCGGCCTTCTATCACACCGACATCGCCGACTGGGGCATGGCGCTCCTTCTGGCGCGCGCGGCCGGACCCCAGGCACGCGTGCTCGTGGATACCGGGCACCACTACCAGGCGCAGAACATCGAGCAGATCGTGGCCTGGCTGCTGGCGGAGGACATGCTGGGCGGCTTCCACTTCAACGACCGCCGTTATGCCGACGACGACCTCACCATCGGCTCCATAGACCCTTACCAGGTGTTCCGCATCTTTCACGAAATTCATTTCTACGCATGGGAGACCGGCCGGCGGCCTGACGTGGCGTACATGATTGACCAAAGCCACAACCTCAAGAACAAGATCGAGGAGATGATTCAGACCGCGGTCACCGCCCAGGAGCTGTATGCGAAGGCCGCCCTGGTGGATCATGCCGCGCTGGCGCGTCACCAGGACCGCTCGGAGCTCATTGACGCCGAGGAGTGCCTGAAGTCGGCCTTTTCCACCGACGTCAGAGCCGCGGTTCGTGACTGGCGCCGCGCCAAAGGTCTGCCCGAGGATCCGCTGGCCGCCTTCCGCTCCAGCGGCTACCTCGAACGCGCCGAGCGCGAACGGGCCGAGAAAAACAAGGGACTCGTGGCCAGCTACGCGTAACCGCGTCGCAAATGCCCCGCCTACAATGGACGTATGACCCAGCGGTTGGCCAACTACATCGGCGGCGAGTGGCGTCCGAGCAGGGCCGCCGAAACCCTCCCCGTCCTCAATCCCGCCACTGCCGAGACCTTGGCCTGCGTTCCCCTGTCGCCCCGCGAGGAGGTGGATGCCGCGGCCCGCGCGGCAGCCGAGGCCTTCCCCGGCTGGCGCCGCACCCCCGTCCTCGAACGCGTCCAGTATCTGTTCCGCCTCAAAAATCTGCTCGAGGAACACTTCGAAGACCTCTCGCGCACGATCACCATGGAGTGCGGCAAAACGCTCGCCGAAGCCCGCGGTGAGATGCGCCGGGCCATCGAAAACGTTGAAACCGCCTGCGGGGTGCCCGTGCTCATGCAGGGCTACAACTCCGAGGATATCGCCTCGGGCATTGACGAGTTCATGATCCGCCAGCCCGTGGGCGTATGCGCCGTGATCGCACCGTTCAACTTTCCCGGCATGATCCCGTTCTGGTTCTTGCCGTACGCGATCGCCTGCGGCAACACCTTCATCGTCAAACCCTCCGAACGAGTGCCGCTGACGATGCAGAAGGTGTTTCACCTGCTCGAGCAGACCGGCCTGCCGCCGGGCGTCGTGAATCTCGTGAACGGAGGGCGCACAACCGCGGAGGCGATTCTCGACCACCCGCTCATCCGCGCCATCAGCTTCGTGGGCTCCACACCCGTAGCGCGGCAAATCTACGCGCGCGCCGCTGCCGCCGGCAAACGCGCCCAGTGTCACGGAGGCGCCAAGAATCCCATCGTCGTGCTTCCTGACGCGGATATGGAGATGACGACCCGCATCGCGGCCGACAGCGCCTTCGGCTGCGCCGGACAGCGCTGCCTGGCCGCTTCGCTGGCCATCACCGTGGGCGAAGCGCGTCGCACCTTCGGCGAAGCCATCGCCGCCGAGGCCGAGCGCCGCCGGGTCGGCTACGGGCTGGACGAGGCCGTGGAAATGGGACCGGTCATCAGCGCCGAAAGCAAGGCGCGCATCGAGCACCTGATCGGCACCGCAGCCCAGGAAGGTGCCCGCATCGTTGTGGACGGCCGTTCCCCGCACATCCCCGGCTACGAACGCGGATTCTTTGTGCGGCCGACGGTGCTGGACGGCGTGCCTCCGGGGGGACAGACGGCCCGCACGGAGATTTTCGGTCCCGTTCTCGGCCTCATGCATGCCGACACGATTGATGACGCCATCGCTCTGGTCAACAGCGGCGCCTACGGCAACATGGCGTGCTTGTTTACCTCAAGCGGCGCTGCGGCCCGCAAGTTTCGCTACGAGGCCGAGGCCGGCAACATCGGCATCAACGTGGGAGTCGCCGCGCCGGTGGCCGCGTTTCCTTTCAGCGGGATGCGCGAGAGCTTCTTCGGCGACCTGCACGGGCAGGGCCGTGACGCCGTCGAATTCTTCACCCAGGAAAAAGTCGTCGTCGAACGCTGGCCCAGGGAGTGGTCTCGAAAGTTTTAGCAGAAGGCGGTAAGCGACCACGCCGCCGGGCTGGTGCAGCGTCTCGAACGGGGCGATCGAGCAGCTCGGCACGACGGATCGGAGGCGTGCATCCACGAAGCCGGCTGCATCCGACCAGCATGTTTAGTCCGGTTTCGGTGCGGTTCGAGCCCTTTCGATCGAGAAGCGGCGACGTTTACACTCTTGGGGAGGAGGTCGGTACGTGCGAAGAGCGATCGCCTGCGCAGTTCTGGGCTTGTGGCTGGCACTAAGCGGGGCCGCGCAACCGCGTACGAGCTCCATTTCAGGGACGGTGCGGGACGCAACCGGCGCGGTCGTCGAGGGCGCCGTCATTCGCGTCCGCAACCTGGAAACCGGTCTTGTCCGGACGACGGTGAGTGACGCCACCGGCGCCTTTCGCGTTCCGGCGCTCGAGGTCGGCCCGTACGAAGTCTCGGCGGAGAAGGCCGGCTTCGCGCGGAGCAGGGTCGGCGGCGTGGTCCTGGAATTGGACCGCGAAGCGATCGTCGAGCCTGTGCTCGAAATCGGCGAGCGCAGCGACAGCGTCACGGTAGAGGTCGAGGCGCGGCTTGTGGAGGCCACGACTTCCACCTTGTCGGCAATCGTGGATTCGACGACGATCGAGAAGCTGCCGCTCAACGGGCGCGACTGGGTGCAACTGGCGACCCTGCAGGCCGGTGCGCCGGTGGCCCGGGCGCAGTACCGCACCGTCAACACGGGCTTCGGACTGCAAATCAGCCTGTCGGGCTCACGGCCTTCTCAAAACAACTTCCAGCTGGACGGCATCAGTTTGACTGCCTACAGCGGCTCGACGCCCGGCAGCGCCAACGGCGGCAACCTCGGCCTTGACGCCGTGCGCGAGTTCAGCGTACTCACCAGCACCTACAGCGCCCAGTACGGCCGCGCGGCCGGGGGCGTGATCCATGCCGCCACGCGCTCCGGAGGCAACGAGGTTCGTGGCAACGCGTTTTACTTTCACCGCAACGACAATCTGGATGCGCGGAATTTTTTCGATGGCCCCGAGCCGCCGGAATACCGCCGGCATCAGTTCGGAGGCAGCCTGGGCGGCCCCCTCGCGCGCAACCGGACGTTTTACTTTTTCAGCTACGAGGCGCTGCGCGAGTTGCGCGGCAGAACGACGATCGACACAACATTGAGCCCCGCGGCCCGCCGGGGCGAACTGACTTCGGGGCGGGTCGCAGTGGATCCTGCCGTGGCCAAGATTGTATCGCTGTACCCGGAACCGAACGGCCCGGTCCTCGGCGACACGGGGCTGTTCATCTACCCTGATAACGAGCTCGGCCGCCAGGACTTTTTCGCCTCGCGCATCGATTACAACGTTGCCGACCACGACCGGCTGTTCTTCCGCTACACCCTCGACGACGGCGCGCGGTCCGAGCAGACTGCGTTCGCTCTCGGGCGCAGCCGGACGGCTACGCGCTGGCAGTCGGCGGTCGCGGAGCATACGCACATCCTGTCGCCCTCGCTGCTCAATACGCCCCGCTTCGGTTTCATGCGCGCGTTCACCGACAGCGGGCGGACCGTCACCGAGACGCCGGGCACCGACGATCCAGCGCTGGCCTTCGTGCCGGGCGGCCGTGTCGCCGGAATCATCGTCGTGACGGGTTTGACGGAATTCCCCGGCGGCAGCGGAGCGCCCGATGCAGATCTGCACGCCTTCAACTCCTTCCAGGCCTTCGACGACCTGACGTGGATCCGGGGCGGCCACACGGTGAAAGTCGGCGCCTGGATCGAGCGCATCCGCTTCAACACGGACAGCCGGAGCACCGCGAGCGGCGAATTCCGCTTCCGCAACCTCTCGGAGTTTCTGCGCAATTTGCCGGACCGCTTTCAGGCGCAGCTGCCCGGTTCGGACACCGTCCGCGGACATCGCCAGTGGGTGGCCGCCTGGTACGTGCAAAACAGCTGGCGGATCGGTTCCCGCTGGACTGCCGATGCGGGCCTGCGCCACGAGTGGGCTTCGGTGCCGGGGGAAGTCAACGGCAAGATCGCCAACCTCGACAAGCTCACCGACGCGTCCCTGCGCCTCGGAGGGCCGCTGTTTGAAAACCCTTCGCTCAAGAACTTTTCGCCGCGCCTCGGCCTTGCCTGGGACGTCCGAGGGGGTGGCCGGACAGTTCTCCGCGGCGGCTGGGGACTTTTCCCGGACCTGATTCTGGCGCACTTCATCCTGCTCTCGGGCGTGCGCAACCCGCCGTTTTTCCTCCGCGGAGCGGTGCGCGGCTTGCCGCAAGGGGCGTTCCCCAAAGGCGGTTATCCGGCCCTGGTTGCCGGCGGGACACCGGAGTACCGCCTCGAGCGGCTCGACCCGCGTCCGGACCAGCCTCGCGTCCAGCAGTGGAATATTACTCTCGAGCAGGCTCTGCCGGCGGATTTGTCTTTGCGTCTGGCCTACGTCGGCTCGCGCGGCCGGAACCTGTCTTCCTTCACCGAGGATGCCAACTTGGTCGAGCCCGTGACGCTCCCCGACGGCCGGCTGTATTTCCCGGCCGAAGCCCGCAAGCTGAACCCGAACTTCAGCCAGATCCGCAACCGCACCTTCGATGCCAAGTCCTTCTACAACGCTCTCCAGGCGCAACTGCGCCGGCGCTTCGATCGGGGGTTTCAGTTTCAGATCGGCTACACGTTTTCCAAGAGCATTGATGACAGCTCGACCTTCTTCGGGGTGAATGAATCCGACAACGCCATGCCGCTGCCGCTGAACGGGAACCCGCGTTTTAACCGAGGGCTCTCCGGGCATGACGTCCGGCACTACGTGGTGGGGAGCGGCGTTTGGGAGATCCCCGGCCCACGGCAGGGTCCGGCCCGGAGGTGGCTCGCCGGATGGCAGGTGAACCTGATCGCGACCTACGCCTCCGGCCTGCCGTTTTCCGCACGTCTGGGCTACGATGCGGCCCGCACGAAGACCACACGGCCCGACTACCGCTCCGGCCAGCGGCCCGACCTGGCGCCCGGTGCCAGTCCCAACCCGGTCACCAAGGACCCGATGCGCTGGGTCGACTTGAGCGCTTTCCGCCGGCCGCAGGAGGGCTTCCTCGGCAACCTCGGACGCAACACGATCATCGGTCCCGATCTGGCCAACGTCGATTTTTCCTTGGCCCGGCGCGTGACGCTCCGAGAGAAAGCCGCACTCGATCTTCGTTTCGAATTCTTTAACTTGCTTAACCGGACGAACTTCCATCTGCCTTCGCCGGAGCGCATGGAAGTCTTCGGGGCCGCGGGGACGCGGGAAGACGTCGCCCGCATCACGAGCGCGGCCCCGAGCCGGGAGATCCAGCTGGGTCTGAAGCTGCGGTTTTAGGAAGAGTTCTCGAATGCTCTCCCAAGTTGGCATCTTCTACCGGTTCGCAACGGGCTTGGGGCGGTTCTTGCGCACGCCGCTTTCCGCAGAGCAGTGCCGCGCCATCGTGGCTGACAGCCTGGCGGGGCGCGAGCGGAACTTTTTGCGGCTCGTGCACCGGGGGGTGTACGGCTACCCGGCAAGTCCCTATCGCCAACTCCTGCTCTGGGCGGGGGTCGAGTACGGCGACCTCGAGCGAATGGTGCAGGCGGACGGCATCGAACCGACTCTCGAGAGGCTTTTCGACGCCGGCGTGTTCGTCGAACTGGACGAGTTCAAGGGTCGCCGCCCGATTCGCCGCCCGGGTTTGACTGTCGAAGTGACCGCCGAGAGCTTCGACAATCCGCTTCTGGCGCGCGACTTTGAGGTGGAAAGCGGCGGCTCGACCGGACCGCGCCGGCGCATGAAGATTGACTTCGACTTGCTGGTCTACGACGCCGCCTGCCGCTACCTTCACTTTGCGGCCGTCGGTGCCGAATCGGCCCCGCTGGCCATCTGGCGGGGCGTCCCGCCGGATTCTTCGGGGCTGAAACACGGGCTGATCGCCGCTAAGCTGGGGCGGCCCATGGAGCGCTGGTTTTCTCCCGTGCCGCTTTCCTTCCAGCCGCGCTCGCTGCCGTTTGCCGCTCTGACGCTGTACGCGGTGAAGGCGAGCCCGTTGTTCGGCAGCCGCATTCCACCGCCCGAGCATGTGCCCTTGAGCGACGGCCGCCCTGTGGCTCGCTGGCTGGCGGAGAAGGTGCGGCAGGGGCGCCCGGGCGTGCTGTCGGCGGCCGCCAACAACGTCGTGCGTGCCTGCGTGGCGGCCAAAGAGGCGGGGCTGGATGTTGCCGGCACCATCTTCCGCGTCAGCGGCGAGCCGTTTACGGAAGCCAAGCGCCGCCTGGTGGCCGAACTCGGCGCCCGCACCTTCAGCGGCTGGTCGATGTCGGAAACCGGTCCGCTGGGCGGCGGCTGTGCTCACCGGGAGGTCGTCGACGAAGTGCACCTGTTCCGGGGCAAGATCGCCGTCTTCGACCGGCCCAAGCTCCTGGCCGATGGCGAAACGCAAGTCCGCGCGCTGTATCTGACGACCTTGCTGCCTTGCACCCCTAAAATCATGCTCAATCTGGACACCGGCGACTACGGCGTGCTCAGCCGGCGCCGCTGCGGCTGCCTGCTCGAGCAGATCGGCTTCACGGACCACCTGCACACCATCCGCAATTACGAAAAGCTCACCGCCGGAGGCATTCAATTTCTCGGCAGCGACATCATCCGGCTGGTCGAAGAGGTCTTGCCCGCGGCCCACGGCGGGCATCCCACCGACTATCAGTTCGTCGAAGAACAGAACGGCGCTCTCACCGAGGTCAGCTTGATTGTGAGCCCGCGCGTGCCTCTCGACGACGAACAGGCTGTCGTCCACACCGTGCTCCGATTTCTGGCCGCCCGCGACGCCGGGCACCGGCTGATGACAGCCTTTTGGCAACAGGGGCGCACGCTTCGCGTCCTGCGGCGCGAGCCCTACGTCACTGCCGCCTCGAAGACGCCGCCGCTGCGGGTGATTCAGAAATGAGCCGGCCGAGCACGGCGGGCGTCAGCACGGCTCCCGGAAAAGCGCCTGCCGGCCCTTCGGCGCCGCGTCGCTCCTGGGCATTTGGTCCCGGCCTGATTTTCGCCCTCGCTGCCGTGGGGCCTCAGGACTTGGTAACCAATTCGGCCGCCGGAGCCAGCTACGGATACGCACTCCTGTGGACGGTTGCGTTCGTGGTGGCGGCCCGCTACGTGGTGTTGGAAGCCACGGCGCGCTACGTTGTCGTGACGGGTGAGACATTGATGGCCGGCTACGCCCGCGCGGGGCGTTGGGCGCCGTGGCTGATTCTGGTCTCGATCTTCCTCAAGCGACACTTGACCGCGTTTTCGCAAATTCTGCTGCTCGGCAGCTCGCTTGAGTTGTTGCTGCCGGTGAGCTCGACTTGGATCCGGCCGGGCGGGGCGCTGGCGTGCTGGGCGACCGGCTTCGCGCTGATGTACTGGGGCCGCTACAAGCTCATCGAGCGCATCAGCAGGCCGCTGCTGGTCGTTCTCGGGGGTTCGCTGGCGCTGGCCGCCGTCTTCGCGGGGCCGGATCCCGACCGGATTGCGCGAGGCGTCTTTGTCCCCTCGGCACCCGCGGGCGAAGCGGCGTACAGCCTTGCCTTCATCCTCCTGGCTCTGGTGGGCAGCGGGGCAGGAGCGCTCAGCAATCTCAAGTATGCCGCTTTCGTGCACGAGAAGGGCTGGAGGGACGTTTCGTTCCTGCGCCTGCAGCGCACCGACCTGCTGCTGAGCGGCGCCGGCCTGTACGCCATGCTGCTGCTCGTGCAAATCACCGCCGCGGCTACGCTTTACCCGGCGGCCCAGCCCCTGCAAGACGTGCAGGATCTGCTGCCGATGTTCGCCGGCGTGTTCGGAGATTCCGGGCGCATCGTGCTCGGTGTGGGTCTGTGGGCGACCGTGTTCACAACCTATACCGGCGCCACCACCGGCTACAGCCTGCTGGTCGCCGACATCTGGTACAACGTGCTGCGCCCGCGGCCCGCCGGTGCGCCAGTCCACCTCAGCGCGACGCCGGCATACCGCTGGTGTCTGGTCCTGTTCTGCGTCTCACCGCTCTATGTCCTGCTGACCGACTGGAAACCGGTGTGGCTGGTGCTGGTGCAGGCGGTGGTGCTGGCGCTGCTGCTGCCTGTGATCGTCATCGTTTTGATGTGGCTTACCAACAACCGGAGCCTCCTCGGGCGGCATACCAACGGCTGGGCCAGCAACCTCGTGATGTCGGTGCTGGTCCTGATAACGTGCTACTTAACGTGGCACAGCGCCGGCGAGCTGTGGGGCAAGGTGATGGCCGGCATTCGGCTGTGACGCCAGACCTGCGAGCCGCCTCGGAGTAGCGGGGAATCTCGGACCCGAGTCAGGCCGTCCGTAGCGTGCCGCCGGCCCTCTCCGGCCGCCGTATGCGCACGCTTTCCAGCACCCACAGCAGCTGATCGCCGTCGAGCGGCGGCGCGCAGTAGTCGAAGGCTCCGGCCTCCAACGCGTCCAGCCATCGTTCTGTATCTCCAAGCCGTCCCACGACCACCACCGCCGGCACGCGGCTGTGACTTGCGACTGCATCCAGCACGGAGCGGTACCCGAGAGTCCCGTCCCCACAGAAAATGACATCCGCGGCCACTCGTTCGGCCAGCGCGGCGCACTGCTCCGGACCGGAGCTCTCACTCAGGCGGTACACGGTTGCCCCGGATCGCACCAGAGCCGCCGTAAGCGGCTCTGCCAAAACAGCCTCCAGGGCGTAAATCAACGCCGTACATCCCGCCGTCCCTGCACTCATTACAGTCTCCTTCTGTAGACATCCCGCCGGAGTTCGCCGTGTGGAGCCGAACAAGATGTGAGACGCCTTGGTCCCGCAGCCTTCATCATATCGTAGCTTCTCTGAACTGTCCAATCGAAACAATCTATGTAATTCATAACTCGCCAAAAACAGGGAGAGATTCCCACACTTACCTTATCCGGCGTCCGTGAATGCCTTATGTCCGCATGGTGGCGAAGGGATGAATCCCGGGGGCACAACGCCGGCGGAGCCCTGAATGCGGGACCGGGATAGGGAACCGGCGCTTATGTGTAAGCGAGCCCGCGGAGACCTGGCCTTAGCTCAAAGCTCGATTGCCCGAATCACTGGCCCTTTGGTCTCAGGCACACACGGCAAGGGAAGCACCAGCACATCAGGGCGCCACCACGATGCGT
The DNA here is from genome assembly GCA_037446115.1 of Acidobacteriota bacterium. Classification (GTDB taxonomy): domain Bacteria; phylum Acidobacteriota; class Terriglobia; order Bryobacterales; family Bryobacteraceae; genus JANWXD01. The sequence continues at coordinate 149,229 of JBBIJF010000007.1, forward strand.
CCGTCCAGGAAACACACTACGGACCGCTTGGCCGCCTCGTCAGCCGCGATCGTGTGCAGCTGCCGCCCGGCCACAGCCGGAATCACGGGTCGCCCGGTCACCTTCCCCAACAGCGCGGCGCGAGAGACTGCCCGTTGCACGTCGTCAGTGTCTATCGTGGATGACACCTCAACTGCAAGGTAAGCGTCCTGCTGATCGCGCTGTCCCTGCACAACCACATCCAGCAGCAGGATCTCCTCTTTTTCGTCCGGCGTGATTGTCCCCGCATCCACTGCATCATCGAGGCGGAGCGCCAGAACCTCGTGGTCCACGACTCTGATTCTGCGGAGGAACCGCTGAAAGTAACTCGCTGCCCGCTCCCGGTAGCGTCGCTCCAGATCAATGCCAAGGAGGGCGTCCAGGTCTTGCCTCATCTTCGAAGCCATGACGCCCAGCGCCTCAAGCCGTTCTTCGGTCCGCTGCTGCGCTTCCGCCAGCGCAGTGACCCGTGCGCTAAGCTCCTCGAGCCGCGCTTCAGTCCGCCGCTGCGCCTCCGCCAGCGCAGTGACCCGTGCGCTAAGCTCCTCGAGCCGCGCTTCAGTCCGCCGCTGCGCCTCCGCCAGCGCAGTGACCCGCGCACCCAGCTCTTCCAGCCGCCCTTCAGTCCGCTGCTGCGCTTCGGCCAGCGCAGTGACCCGTGCGCTAAGCTGCTCGAGCCGCACTTCAGTCCGCTGCTGCGCCTCCGCCAGCGCAGTGACCCGCGCACCCAGCTCTTCCAGCCGCCCTTCAGTCCGCTGCTGCGCTTCCGCCAGCGCAGTGACCCGCGCGCTAAGCTGCTCGAGCCGCACTTCAGTCCGCTGCTGCGCTTCGGCCAGCGCAGTGACTCGTGCGCTAAGCTCCTCGAGCCGCGCTTCAGTCCGCTGCTGCGCTTCCGCCAGCGCAGTGACCCGCGCGCTAAGCTGCTCGAGCCGCACCTCAGTCCGCTGCTGCAGCTCAGCGAGTCCCTTCACAAGCTCCGGCAGAGTGAGCAGTTCCTGGCTGAGGACAAGCCGCCGCAGTTCAGCGCTCCACTCCGGGTGCTGCTCGAGCAGTCGGACTAAATCGTGAAATTCTTCGATCGTGAACGGCACCTTTGCCCATTCTAGCAGGCAGTATCCGTGGCCTGTTCAACGAACCGTGATCTGCCCGAGCGGCGCTGCAAATGAGGTGAAATAGTGCGTATGCCTAACGACACGGCGTTCGAACTGGCGACGTCAAGTCTGCGGTATGGCCCAGGGGTGACGTATGAGGTGGGTCTGGACCTGAAAGAAATGGGAGCCCGCCGGGTCATGGTGCTGACGGACCCCTTCCTGGCGAAGCTGCCCGCCGTCGCCGCGGTGCTCGAATCGCTCACCGCGGCCAGGATTGACTTTGCGCTGTTTGACCGCGTCCGCATCGAACCGACGGACCACTCCTTCCAGGATGCAATTCAGTTTGCCCGCCAGGGAGATTTCGATGCGTTCGTTGCCGTCGGCGGAGGCTCCACCATGGACACGGCCAAGGCCGCCGACCTGTATTCCACCTACCCGCCGGAGGATTTTCTCGATTACGTGAACCCGCCCATCGGCAAAGGACTTCCACCGCCCGGCCCGCTCAAACCCCTCATCGCCATTCCCACCACAGCGGGCACCGGGAGCGAAACCACCGGAGTGGCGATCTTCGACTACACGGCGCTCCGCGCCAAAACTGGAATCGCTCACCGTCGCCTCAAGCCTGCTCTGGCTCTGCTGGACCCGGAAAATATTCGTACCTTACCCCCGGAAGTCGCCGCCGCCACCGGCCTCGATGTACTCAGTCACGCCATCGAATCTTACACGGCCATGCCCTATGATCAGCGCCCGCGTCCGGAGCGTCCCGCCCTCCGACCTGCCTATCAGGGTTCCAACCCGATCAGCGACGTCTGGGCGCTCGAGGCCTTGCGCATCGCGGCCCGCTACCTTGTCCGCGCCGTCGAGGACCCTTCCGATACTGAAGCCCGCGGCCGGATGCTTCTCGCCGCCGCCTACGCCGGAATGGGTTTCGGGAACGCAGGCGTCCACTTGCCCCACGGGATGTCTTATCCCGTCTCCGGCATGGTGCGGAGCTTCCGGCCCGCGGGGTACCCCGTGGATCATCCGCTGGTACCCCACGGCATTTCCGTGATCCTCAATGCTCCGGCCGTGTTCCGCTTTACGGCGCCCGCATGCCCCGAGCGTCATCTGCGCGCGGCTGAGATCCTGGGTGCAGACGTCTCGCGCGCCCGCCCTTCCGATGCCGGTCCCATCCTCGCCGACCGGATCACCGCTCTCATCCAGCGCTTGCGCCTCCCCAACGGCCTCCGCGCCCTGGGCTACACCCGCTCCGACATCCCCGCCCTTGTTGAGGGCACGCTCCCGCAGCATCGCGTCACCAAACTTGCACCGCGCCCTGCCTCCGCTGAGGACCTGACTCGCCTTTTCGCCGAGGCGATGACCGCCTGGTGAGTCTCTTCAAAAACGGATCGCCACGCCCCCGGCCACAACCAGCCCCGGATCCCGTTGCACTCCCGCCACGTGCGCACTGCCGCCGTCCATCTGGAAGATGTTCCGGCTATAGCCCAGATCCCTGCGGTTCAAGAGATTCTCGGCCCGTAACAGAAACCTGAATCGTTCGCGAAGCATGTAGGAAGCCATCACATTGACCTTCACGTAACTGGAAAAACGTGTCACGACGACGTTGTCGTTCACGATCTGTTCCACCAGGGCGCCCCCGTCATAATAGCCGAGGACCACCAGACTAAGCCGTTTCGTCAGGTCAAAATGGGACCCGGCCGCCGCCGCCTTGTTCGGAACACTGACAAAGCGTACATCAATGTTTCGTGCCGCCGGGTTCGTGCTGCTCGTACGGTAGTTTTCTAAATAGGTGAAGCTTGCAAAGGGCCGGCTCCGGTGCCAGCGCCACTCCGTCCACAGTTCGAATCCCTTGATACGGGCGTCGTCGGTAAACGGAACGCCCGTGCCGGAGTCTCCGAAGTTAAACAGACCCAGTTCGTCGGTTTTGAAGTAGGATACGCGCACACGTCCCGACACACCGCCCCGCGCCATCGCCTGCTCCGCCCCCACCTCCCAGGTACGTGTGGTGGAAGGCCGCAGGCCCTCCGCCGGCGCCCGCCGGATAAAGCTCCCACCGCCCCACCACAGGTAAAAAGCTTTGTTGAGCTTGTAGCCGGTCGAGTACGAGGCCCGCAGCGAGGTGCGCGTCGGCAGCCGGTAGCTCAGCCCGACATCATAGGCGTTTTGGCGAAAGTTCCGGAACCCGTTGTCAATGCGGCTGAGGCGAACACCGCCATTCCAGGTCAGCCCGCGGTCCCAAACCAGCGAGTTTCTCAAATACGCCGCTTGCTCCCCGAACGAGAAACGGATCGGAGCCCCGGTGATGTCAGAAAATTGGTCCCAGTGCAGCAGTCCACCGGTCTCGCCCGTATAAGAAACAGAACGCCCCGGCCACGTCTGCCAGCTCATGTTGCCGAACGCCGTCGTGGCCTGTTGCGGGCGGTTGCGCCGTGAAAGGCCCACAGGCGTTCCGTCCGCCCTGTCTTCGATCCGGTTCTCGTGGAAACGGCTGTGGGTCAGCCCCGCTCCGAACAACAGACGCTCCCCGGCACGGCGGTCATAACGCCCGGCGAGAAAATAGTTGCTTTTCTCCGTATGAAAATCGCGTCGGATCTGGCGGTTTTGGGCAGCCAGAAACTGGTTTTGGAAATAACCGTGATTCTCATCGCCTCCCAGGAACAGCACTTCAAAGCGCTCCTTGGGCGAGCGGTTGTAGCCCACCTTCGCAAGGCCGGAGGCTAGCCGCAGATCCTGGATGGGGCGGGCATACGTGTCGTAGGCGTTGCCGTATTCACCGCGGACGGCCTGGCCCGAGACGTAGTAGTCCAACTTCCGAAGCCCCCCGGCAAGGTCACCCATCACTACGGCCTCCCCGATCCCCACTCCCTCAACCCGCAGGTTCCCGTGCGGCTTGCCGGGCGCACCTCGCTTGAGGAAACTCCGCACCACGCCGCCGGACGCCTGGCCATAGCTCACCCCAAGCCCTCCGGTAGAAAGCATCAGATCCTGCACGGCGATGCTCGGCACCACCGAAGAAAAACTGGCCGTATAGCCACCGTCTTCCGCAAAGACCGGCGTGATGTCAACTGCCGGATAGTCGTCCAGCGTCTCCACACGCCCCCAAGCCGCCGCGCCCCGGATGTGAGTGGGAGTGGAGAACCGGTCTCGTCCCCCGTAGTCGGCGTTCATCACCCCGGGCAGGTACCGCAGGGCGTCGTAGTTGGAAACCGGATTGTTGCTCGTCAAAATCTCGCCTGCGAGCAATGTGACGCTCTTGCTGGCTTCGTAGTCCCACTCGACACGGCGCCGCAGATCATCGGCTTGCTCGCGCACCGTGATCGCGGTATGCATCGAAGCGATCGCCAGCCGGATGTCCACGACACGGAGCCCGCCGCGGCGCACATCCAGCTCTGTGCGGTAGGTCTGGAAACGTTCCGCTTCGACCTCAAGCGCGTAATTGCCGGGTGCGACACCTTCAAACTCGAAGCTGCCTTCCGCGCCGGTGGTCAACTGCCGCCGCGCATCCCCGGCCGCTGCGACGAGACATACTTTTGCCCCACGGATCGGCAGTCCCGCCGGGTCACGGACCCAGCCCCGCACCACACCTCCGTCGGGCGCCCCTGTTCGGCCCGCTGCCACGGCAAATGCCACATATTGCACCGCCAGTACCGCTACCCACAGACTTCGACGGAACGAGTATGTCCGCATGAAACCCTCCTCGAGGAATCGTTGGAATCGAGCCGGAAAACTTCGTACTTCGGAAAAAACTCTGGACGTGCCTCACCAGCCGACGTGTCTCCTTGAAACCCCCGGCCGGCGGGTCGTAGAATGAAGCGGCGGACCGCCAGCCGTCCGGGTTGTCGGTCGCCGGATCTCCGCGGCTCCGTCCCCAATCACGATCCGCGGGGATCCGCTCCTCACCTTACTCGGTCAAACCGAACCTCCAGGCGAAGTCGAAACGCCTTTGTCTACTCCCTGGGTCGTTGGGCACCTTTGCATCGTCACGAGCGCCCTTGGGTTTGGGATCTGTCCTCTACAACGCGCGTTCCGGCCCTCCCGCGCCCGCGCGCTGGACCCTGAACCGGCGATTTTCGCAACACGGTTGCGATCTTCCTTCTTTGTGCTCAAGGATCATTGAACCCGATCTGCAAGTCACTGTCAACTGAAACCAGCGGAGGCTGCGATCCCAGCTCTCGAGCGCCCGGAACCAGCCCTGAGCGGCTCTGCCGAACTTCTCGTAAGAGGCGACGCGCCCGAGCGCGCCGGCCTGCTTCCGGCGCATCTGGCCGTAAAATTCTTGCGATTGACCTGCCGCCTGCGGCATAGTGGGAATTGGATTGCATCATGTAGAGCGCAGCGCAGCCGGCCGCTAGTTCGAAGAACGCCCGTGGCCTAGGCGCAGGGCGCTCGGAAGGCACGGACGCTTTTCGATGGCGGAGAACATCCTCTACCTGACCGAGCTCGTCGGGCTGAAGGTCTTTGACCTGAAGGGCCGGCGCATCGGCCGCATCAAGGACGCCGCCCTGGTTCCCCTGATCGACCCCGTCCGGGTAGACCGCTACCTGGTAGGGGGAGGCTGGGCCTGGCTGACCATCCGCCACGATCAGGTTCGCTCGATCTCCCTCGACGGACTCTACCTCCGAGACGAGCTGCTCACTCCCTATCACGACGATGAGTACATGCTCCGGCTCGTGCGCGATCTGCTGGATCAGCAGATCATTGATGTGCAGGGCCGTAAAGTGGTTCGCGTCACCGACGTCACATTTCTGATCGCCCAGGAAAGCGGCCACGATGTGCTGCGGATCTGGGAGGTGGACATCGGGCTGCGCAGCATTCTCCGGCGCCTGCTCCAGGGCGTGCTGCCGCCCCGTTGGATCCGCCGGCTCCAGTCGCCGATCCCTCCTAACTCCATCCCCTGGCAGTTCTGCAACATCGTTGAGGCGGATCCGCAGCGCCGCCTCCGGCTGAACATTTCCCACGAGCTTCTGGCCAAGATGCACCCGGCCGACCTGGCCGACATCGTCGAGGAGCTCAGTCCCGAAGACCGCGAAGCCATTATCGAGACCCTGGACAGCGAAGTGGCCGCCGAAGCCCTTTCCGAAGTCGAGCCCGAGATCCAGGCCCGCATTCTCGAATCTCTGGAGGCCGAAAAGGCCGCCGAGATTATCGAAGAGATGGCCCCGGATCAGGCCGCCGACGTACTCGCGGAGTTGGAAGAAGAGACCTCCGAGGAAATCCTGGAAGAGATGGAGGCCGAACCCAAGACCGAAGTTCAGGAACTCCTCGAATTTCCCGAAGACACTGCGGGCGGCCTCATGACCACCGAATACGTGGCCCTGCACGAACAGGCCACCGTAGCCGACGCCCTGACCGCGCTCAAGGGAAACGAAGAACTGCTGGAAACCATCAATGTCCTGTTTCTGGTGGATCCGGAAGGCCGCCTGACGGGCGTCGTACCGCTGGCCCGGCTCTTCATCGCCTCACCGGAGATCCGACTCCGTCAGCTTGCCGCTGAGCCGGCCGCACAGGTCTCCGTGCGCGAGAGCCAGGATCGCGTCACGGAGCTGTTCGACAAGTACAACCTGTTATCCCTGCCCGTCCTCGATGAGGAAGGCAGGCTCGCCGGCGTCATTACGGCCGACGACGTGATTTCCGTACTGAGAAAACGATGAGCGACTTGCCGAATGCTGAAGCGCCTGCGCCATCATATCGCCGTCTTCTTTTCCGTCATCGGCCCCGGCTTCATCACGGCGATGGTGGACAATGACGCCGGCGGGATCTACACCTATTCCCAGGCCGGCGCCCGCTTCGGTTACCTTCCCCTGTGGACGCTGATCCCCATCACTGTTCTGTTGATCGTCACCCAGGAGATGTGCGCGCGGATGGGCGCCGTCACCGGCAAGGGGCTCTCCGATCTCATCCGCGAGGAATTCGGTCTCCGCACCACGTTCTTTGTCATGACGGCTCTGGTGCTGACCAACCTGACCAACATCATGGCGAATTTCGCCGGCGTGGCCAGCTCTCTGGAATTGTTCCACATCAGCCGCTACCTTTCGGTGCCCCTCAGTGCCATCGCGGTCTGGTTCCTCGTCGTCAAGGGCACATACCACAGCGTCGAGAAGGTCTTTCTGGTCGCATGCTCGTTCTACATCTGTTACATCATTTCCGGGATCCTCGTCGAGCCCAACTGGACCGAAGCGGCGCTCTACAGCGTGCGTCCGGTCATGATGCTGGACCCGGATTACATCACGATCGTCGTCGGACTGGTCGGCACCTCCATTGCCCCGTGGATGCAGTTCTACCTGCAGGCGGCCGTCGTCGAAAAAGGCGTCACGGCGCGGGAGTACGCCGAGTCGCGCATCGAAGTCATCGTCGGTTGCATCGCCATGACGGTGATCGCGTTCTTCATCATCGTCGCCTGCGCCGGGGCCATCTGGACGCAGGGGCCGCGCGACATCCGCGACGCCACCGACGCCGCGCTCGGCCTCAAACCGTTCGGAGAGTACGCCTACCTGCTGTTCTGTGCCGGACTGTTCAATGCCTCGCTGTTTGCCGCCTGTATTCTGCCCCTGTCCACCTCCTACACCGTTTGCGAGGGACTGGGCTTTGAATCGGGGGTCAACCGCCGCTTCCGCGAGGCGCCCGTGTTTTACTGGCTCTTCACCCTGCTCATCGTCTTCGGCGCGGGCACGGTGCTGCTGCCCGGCTTTCCTTTGGTGAAAATGATCCTACTGTCTCAGGTCATCAACGGCGCACTGCTTCCGGTCGTGCTCATCTTCATGGTGCTGCTGGTCAACCGCAGGAGCCTGATGCAGGAGTGGACCAATTCGCGCACGTACAACGCCATTGCCTGGACCGCGGTCACCATCCTGATCGGGCTCACACTGGCCCTGGTGGCCTTCACCGTCCGCGAGATCTAAGCCAGCCGACGGCTACTTCCGCTCGAGAAGCCACGCGCACACCTCCAGCCGGCTGCCTTGGCCTTCGTTGACAGCAAAACGCGCGGGCACGAGCTTGCCCTCGCGGAATCTGCCGTTCCAGAGCGATGCCGCGCCGTAGGCGCCATCCTTACGCAGCGCGTAAAAGGCCAGATCAAACCTGGCGAGGCGCGCTGTGTCGTTGCCAAAGTTGCGCGCCACGCGGCGCAGCGCATCCAGACAGGCTTCTTTCGGGCTCATGCCGTGCCGCATGTTTTCGACGATGGTGTGCGCCCCCACTACGCGGATGTTCTCCTCTCCGCGACCCGTCGAGCCGGCGGCGCCCACATCCTGGTCCACCCACAAACCGGCGCCCGGCAGGGGCGAGTCCCCTACGCGTCCTGCGATTTTCCAAGCCAGGCCGCTCGTCGTGGTGACTCCGGACATCTCTCCCCGTTCGTTCAGAGCCAGGCAGTTGATCGTCCCGGTCGGCGGGTCCAGCGCCACCTCCCAGGCCCAGGCCAGCACGGAGTCCTCTACGCCCGGAAACAGTTCCCGCAGCCGCGCCGCAGGCTTGCCCGGCGGGGCATCCAGACCGTCTGTCCAGTTGTTGTGTCCCGAGCGGTCCCGAAGCGACTGCTTCCAGACAAGCCAGGCCAGGCGCGATTTCTCCGTCAGCAAATTCTCTTCCCGGAAGCCGAAGGCCTTGGCGAAGCGCAGGGCCCCTTCGCCGACGAGCATGACATGGTCGGTCTGCTCCATTACGAGTCGCGCCACCTTGGACGGGGTCTTGATGTTCCGCAGCGACGCCACCGCGCCGAAACGTCGCGTGGGACCGTGCATGACGCTGGCATCGAGCTCCACGACGCCGTCCTCGTTCGGCAAACCTCCATAGCCTACGGAGTTGTCCTCCGGGTCTTCTTCGTTGATATTGACCCCGGCAATCACTGCGTCGAGCGTGTCGGCACCGGCCGCCAGAAGCTCCATGGCCCTGGTACAAGCGCGCAGTCCGTTGGCGCTGGCAACCACGACGTTCCGGGGCCTGGCTTGGAACGCCCCGGCGGCGGGAAGGCCCGTCGCGGTCAGAATCCACCTTCTCCGGCTGATCATATGCAAATCCTCCTGCTACACTGACTCGGTGATGAGGGTGCGCGGCGTACTGGCTCTCTCACTCGCCTCATTGTGTTTCGCCACGGCGGAAGGCCGCAAGCAGCCCCCTGTGCTCGAGCTCGAGATCACCGAAGTGACCGCCCGCAGGGTGGAGAATCAGATCCTGGTGGACGGGCGCGTCCGCAACGGCAGCGGCAGGCCCCTCCAAGCCGTGGTGCTGGTCTTTGATTTCCTTTCCCCTGATTCCCGCGTGGTAACCACTCGAAAGGGGCCGCTCGAAGACGAAGTTCTGGAAGACGGCCAGGAAACCTCCTTCCATTTCCGCATGCCCGATGCCGTCCGCGCCGTCTGGTTCCGGGTCCGCGCTCAGGTCCGCGGCAGCCGCGAGCCAGAGGTCCGCAACTCAGGGCCGCACCCGGTCGAGTAGCCACTCAGCGATTTACAAAACTTTTACAAGTCGAAAACGACCTCCCAGACGCCACCCCCTAACATGCTGTCTAGGGGTGCGAAAGACCATCCATGACAGAACCGAGCGTTCACCGAGCAGCGCCTTATCAGGACGAACATTTGGAGCTGGACTTTGAGCGCGGCGTTGCGCTTCTGGATTCCATCCCCATGGTGCTGACGCGCAAGGAGTACGAGCTGCTGGCCATGCTGGTCGCCAACGAGGGAGAGATCGTGCCGCGCGAGGTTCTGTTGCTTCGAGTCTGGGGTTACGGCAAGGAGATCCGGACGCGCACGCTCGATGTGCACATTCGCCGTCTCCGCAAGAAGTTGGGACCTTACGGAGACCGCTACATTGAGACCATTTTCGGAACCGGCTATCGCTTCCAGCGCTACCGCGAACCGCGGAGCGCGCCTTCGTTTGCCACGGCGCTGGCTGCGGCCCGGACCTGAGCCCTCGCCGGCGCCCTACAACGGACGGTTGGTCAGCAACAGTTTGCCGCCGGCCTGAGCCACAACGTAGAGCGCCGCGGGACCGACGAGCCGTTCCAGCCGCGTCCATGCCTCACGGCCGGCCACCAGGTAGTAGCGTTCCGGCCGGCGCCACAGCTCGCGAAACTCCGCGTCGTCAATAAAGACGTCCGGGGCGTCGGGCGCGTAAGAGCCGTACTCCAGATTGGTTACACGTCCGTTCAACAACAGTGCACGGCGATTGGTGTAGAAAAACACCGATGAGAACGCATAGTACTGATCATCCACGATGAGGCGACCTTGGGGAGCGCGAAGGAGCGCATCAGCCAGGGGTTTGGAGCCGAGATATGGATCGAAGCGGATCAGCGCCAGGCGTGCGGCATGGCCGAAAACCACCATCATCAGGGCCAGCGCGAAAAAGGCACGCCTCGGGCGCAACCACCATGCGCCTACCGCCCCGGCGGCCAAACCGATCCCGGCCAGCACCAGCGGACCGCGCAGGTAGGCGAACGACCGCAGGGTGAGATCCTGCATGTGTCCCAAGGAAAGTGTGTAGACCTCGTAGACGTTCGGCGCCTTCCGCAGCGCCTCGGCGATATCACCCGGAGTGGGCACGCCGCGAACGGCAAGCAGGATCAGGACCGTGGCCGCCGCTCCGGCTGCGGCCACGACGGAAGCAGCTTTCAGTCCCCGCCGGACCCAGGCGCCGCCTTCCGCCATGGCGCATCCGGCCAGCAGGGCCAGTGCCGGGTAGGCCGGCATCGTGTAGTACTCCTGCGTCGTCGAAAAGGTGAAAAAGATCAGAAGAAACCCAATCCAGCACACAGCCAACAGCCGTACGCGCCCGGGACGGTCAACGGGCCGGTAGCTCAGGCGGGCGGCCGCCGGGAAAAACACACTCCAGGGAAACAGCCACACCAGATGCAGGAGCCAGAACCGGATGCGCGGCACCGTGTTGTAGTCCACCGGATAGCGCCGTCCCAGAAACCGCAGCAGATGCTCGTTGAAGAAATAGAACCAGAAGAATCCGCGATATGTTCCGGGGCGGCTTTCCAGGGCGAAGTCCAGATAAGGAGGGTTGCGCAACGTGGCGAGCACGTGCCACGGAGCGGCAATGGCCAGTGCAATGGCAGCCCCGGAACCGAGGTGCAGCCGTCTCCAGGCCGCGCGGTCCAACCAGCGCCCCGTAACCAGCAGGTAGGCCAGCAGCGCTCCGGTAGGAGCCACCACGGCAATGAGGCCTTTGAGCAGAATGCCTGCCCCGGTTGAGGCGGCGGCGAGCCAAGCCCAACGCCGCGGACGGGGTTCGTCCGGCTCGAGGGCGCGCGCCGCGCCCCACAACGTGGCGGTGACGGCCAGCGCGAGCAGTACATCGGGAAACAGCACGCGGGTAAAGAGGAACAACCCCACACACGTGGCGAGCGCCAGACCGGCGTAGAAGCCCGCCTGCGCCCCGAAGGCCCAGCGCCCGAAGCGGACCGTCAGCCAGGCCAGAGCCACTGCCGCGAGGCCGATGGGAAGCCGCGCCGCCCAGTCGTGCACGCCGAAGATCATGAACGAGGCGGCGATCATCCAGTACTTGAGCGGCGGCTTTTCCAGGTAGGCCACTCCGTTCAGCCGCGCCGTGACCCAGTCTCCGGATTCGAGCATGGTGCGGGCAATCTGCGCCTGCACCGCGTCCACGTCGTCCATCAGATGCGGCGGAGAGGGCACCGTGGCCAATACAAAGATGGCGGCGGCCACAAGCACGACCGTCAGTTCTTGCCGGCGGGTTTGCTTACCCGCGCTGCGATCCGCGGGGGCGGTCTTCGGCGTTGCCATGGGGTTCTTTCTCCAGCATAGGAAACCGCGCTCCCGGCCGGACCGGGCCGGCGCTACACTGGCTGCGGGAGGGACGTCGCCATGGGCGGCACCACGCGAAAGCTTGCAGGCTGCATCGCGTTCTGTCTCAGCACCTGCCTGGCGCAGGTGGCCGACCTCAGCGGCACTTGGGACCTCAACCTCGACAAGTCCAGCTGGGGCCAAGTGCAGAAGCCGCTTGCCATCACCGTAACCATCGAACACCGCGAGCCCGCCATTCGGTACACCGGCACGATCGTGTACGCGGCCGGAGAAGACACCCGCACGTTCAGTTTCCAAGGCGCCATTGACGGCAAAGAGTACCCCATCACGCGCTCGTTCGGCTCCGGAAAGATCCGGATCCGGCGGGTGAACGCCCGCACCACCGAAAGCGTCTTCCGCTCCGACGACGGGCAATGGGAAGAAGTGACCCGCACCTCGATCTCGGTTGACGGCAAGACGCTGCGCCGCGAAATCCGCCGCAAGGGCCCGCCCGGCGAACTGCGGTGGACGGAAGTCTACGACAAGCGTTAGCTGCCCTCCAGTCGGCGGCTCGAGCCCGTTCCGCCGGGATTACGGATTCGTGTATCCTTTGACTGGGCGCCATGCGCAAGCCCCTGGCATCTCCCACCGCGCGGCTGCTGGCCGGTCTGGCCTTCACGCTGGCGGCGGTCGCCGTGTTTTCCTGGTACGCACTGCGACAGATCGCCGGCTTGCGCGACTTGCAGACGCAGACGGTGGACCGCAACCGGCGCGACAGCCTGCAGCTGCTCCGGATCCAGAACGACCTGAACGCCCTGGCGCTCGCCATGCGGGATATGCTCGACAACACCGAACCGTATCCTCTGGTGGCCTGGAAAGCCCAATTCCAACGGATCCGGGTGGATCTGGAAGACGCACTGCGGCTGGAGGCCAAGCTGGCTCCGGCTCTGCGCGAGCCCGAGCGGCAGCAATACCTGGCGAACTCCATCGCGCAATTCTGGCGCTCGGCGGACGAAATGTTTGCGCTGGCGGCGCAGGGCCAGACTGAGGAGGCCCGCCGGTTAATCCGCGGCCCGCTTCAGGCCCAGCAGGCGGCTATTGCCGCGACCGTGGCCCGGCTGCTGGTCTCCAACAATGAAGCCGAAGAGCAGGCCGCCGCACAGATCCAGGCCATCTACCGCCGCGTGGAACGCAACGTCTATGTGTTCCTTGCCGCAGTCCTCATCGCGGTGGCCCTGACGAGCCTGTACCTGATTTATTCCAACCGCCGCATCCTGGACCGGCTGGAGACACTGTCGGCGGAACGCCGGGACCTTTCCCGGAAGCTGATCACGGTGCAGGAGCAGGTGCTGCGCTCCATCTCGCGCGAACTGCATGATGAGTTCGGACAGATCCTCACGGCAGTGGGAGCGCTCCTGCGCCGGGCCGAAACCCGCACTCTGCCGGCGGATTCGCCTCTGCGCGAGCAGTTGCATGAAGTCCGCGAAGTGGTGCAGTCGGCGATTGACAAAACCCGCAGCCTGTCGCAGATGCTGCACCCGACCGTGCTCGACGACGGAGGTCTGGAGAAGGCCGTGGACTGGTACCTTCCGGTCTTCGAGAAGCAGACCGGAATCAAGGTACGATATGAGAAAAAGGGTGTTTGCCCGGCCGTGGACGACCGGGTGGGTATTCACGTGTACCGGGTCTTGCAGGAGGCGCTCAACAATCTGGCGCGGCACTCCCGCGCCTCCGAGGCCTGGGTGCGGCTTCAGTTTTCCCCGGACCGGCTCACCCTGGAGGTGGAAGACCACGGGGTGGGAATGCCCGACGGCGCCCCGGCAAGACGCGGCATCGGATTGGTGGCCATGCGCGAGCGCGCCGAACTGCTGCACGGCGCCATCGAGTTTGCACGGCCGCCGCAGGGCGGAACACTGGTCCGCCTGAGTGTTCCGCTGACGGAGTCATCCCGCAATGGAAACTGAAATCCTTACGGTGTTACTGGCCGACGATCACGTCCTGGTCCGGCAAGGTTTCCGCAGAATTCTGGAGGACGAACCGGACATTCGCGTGGTGGGGGAAGCGGCCACGGGACTCGAAGCAGTTCGGTTGGCCAAGGAGCTGGCCCCCCGCGTGATCGTGATGGACTTTGCCATGCCGGAGCTGGACGGCATTCAGGCCACGCGCGAAATCCTCCGGCATCTGCCTGAGACCGCCATCTTGATTTTGAGCATGTACTCGGAAGACAACTACGTGCGCAACGCGCTCGATGCAGGCGCCCGGGGATACGTGCTCAAGAACGCCATGGACATTGACCTGGTGAGCGCAGTGCGCGACGTCGCCGCCGGCAAGCAGGTGCTCGGACCGGGCCTGCTGAAATCGCCTCCCGGTCCGGACGACAACTTCAGCCGCCTCACGCCGCGCGAAAAGCAGATCCTCCAGCTCATCGCGCAGGGACATTCCAACAAGGAGATCGCGGCGATCCTCAATCTCAGTCCTAACACCGTGGCGGTGCACCGGGCCAATTTGATGGAGGCGCTCAACATTCACCGCACGGCCGAGCTCGTGCTCTACGCCATCCGCAAAGGACTCGTCAGCCCGCCGTGACTCGCAGGGAATTTCTGCTGGGCGGCGCGGCCCTGCTGCGCGCCGGCCCGGGCCCCGGATTTTCCTTCACGGATGTGACGGCGCAGGCCGGCATCCGCTTTGTGCACAACAGCGGCGCTTTTGGCCGGAAATACCTGCCGGAAACGCTCGGCTCCGGCTGCGCATTCCTGGATTACGACAATGACGGCTGGCAGGACATCCTTCTGGTGAACGGGATGGACTGGCCCGGCCACAAGCGCCGCCGGACCACGCTGCGCCTCTACCGCAACAACCGGGACGGGACGTTTCGCGACGTGACGCGCCAGGCCGGGCTCGACATCGAGATGTACGGGATGGGCGTGGCAGCGGGCGACTTCAACAACGACGGCTTCACCGACATTTTCATCTCGTGCGTGGGCCAGAGCCGCCTGTTTCAGAACACGGGCAAGGGGACTTTTGTGGACGTGACGCGGAAGGCCGGCCTGGCGGGCCGGGAAGGCTTCAGCAGCTCCGCGCTCTGGTTCGACTACGACCGCGACGGCTTTCTGGACCTGTTCGTGTGCAACTACGTGAAGTGGTCGCCCGAGCTGGACGTGTTCTGCAGTATGGACGGTAAGAACAAGTCTTACTGCACGCCGGAGGCGTACCGAGGCGCCACGTGCTGGCTGTTCCGCAACCGCGGGGACGGCACCTTCGAAGACGTCACGGCCCGCAGCGGCATTTTCGACAGCAGCTCGAAATCGCTGGGTGTGGCCATGCTCGACGATGACGACAACGGCTGGGTGGACCTGTTCGTGGCCAACGACACGCAACCGAACAAGCTGTACCGCAACAACGGCGACGGCACGTTCCAGGACGTGGCAGTGAAAGTAGGCGTGGCCTTCAGCGAAGACGGCAAGGCGCGGGCCGGCATGGGCGTGGACGTGGGCGACTACGACAATTCGGGCCTGCCCACGCTGGTGGTGACGAACTTTGACAACGAGATGCTGGGCATGTACCGCGGCAGCCGGCGCGGCATTTACATTGACGAAGCGCCGCGGACCAACGTGGGCCGCATCACGCGGCGCAGTCTGGGCTTTGGCTGCTTCTTTTTCGACGTGGACCTGGACGGGTTTCTCGATCTGCTCGTGGTGAACGGGCACATTGACGAAGGCGTGCGAGCGGTGCGCCGGGATGTGACCTATGCGCAGCCCCCGCATCTGTTTCTGAACCGGGGCAAAGAGGGATTTCACGACGTGGCGCCGGAGGTGGGCGGCGGGTTCGCGCAGCCCAAGGTGGGCCGGGGAGCGGCCTTTGGAGACTTCGACCGCGACGGGGATCTGGACGTCCTCATCACGACCAACAACGGTCCGGCGTATCTGTACCGGAACGACCGGCGCAACCACCATCACGCCATCCGGTTCCGGCTGGTGGGGACGAAATCGAACCGGGACGCCATCGGGGCCACCGTACGGATCGAGTACGGCGAGGAGACCAGCTCGCGGATGGTGAAAAGCGGCTCAAGCTATTTGTCGCAGTCGGAGTTGCCGGTGACGTTCGGGCTGGGCCGGCGTGACCGTGTGGACCGGGTGATGATCCGCTGGCCGAGCGGGCGGACGGAGGAGTACAAGAACCTGCGCGCCGGGCGGACCTACGTGTGCACGGAAGGGCGAGGCATTCAGGCCCTGGACGGGTTCTGAGCGGTAGCCGATCATGCTGCCGGAGTTCAAATCACTGTTTTTGCACTGCGGCTCGCACCATCCGCCGAGGCCACTGCCAGGTCGGTCGGTTACAATAATGTGGAACTCGGCGCGGCCGTGCAGCCAGGAGGATCCCTGTGGCGAAACATCGCATCTTCTCGACCCCTTTCGCGAAAGTCTATCCGATGTACGTGCAAAAAGCGGAACGCAAAGGTCGTACGCAACAGGAAGTAGATCAGATCATTTGTTGGCTGACCGGCTACGATCAGGCCGGATTGCGGCGCCAGATGGAGCGGCAAACGGATTTCGAGACATTCTTTGCCGAGGCCCCGGCCATGAATCCCCACCGCGGGCTGATCAAAGGGGTGGTGTGCGGCGTCCGCGTGGAAGAAATCGCGGATCCGCTGATGCGAGAGATCCGCTATCTGGACAAGCTGATTGACGAACTGGCCAAGGGCAGGCCGATGGAGAAGATTCTGCGCCAGCCGGCCAGCGCTCCGACAAGGGGGTGAGTCGCTCAACTCAACAGATCTACCTGGGTGGGTGGAGTAGAGCGTTGCGGGCCACCAGAGGTGTGGAGGGCCCGTGGCGACTCGAATGCGACACCTCGCCGTGTCAAGGCAACGCTCTAACCCGAGTGGGCTACGGGCTCGGCTGGGGCAGGACACCGCCAGTAAAGCCTAGGGCCACAACTCCCCAGCCGGCCTGGGGTGAAGCTCCGCAGGGGTCGGGCGTGGCCTTCGTCGAGCGGCACTTCTGGAGGTTCGGGCACGTAGGTCGTATTGTCGATACTGGTCTTGTCGCGAACGGCGCGCACCGCCGCGGGGCTGCAGTCCGGGCGGCCCAGCACTCACCATCCACCCAGGCGCCCTCAACTCCCCGCGGCTGATACGGCTATCGCCTGCTGTTCTACGGAACGGCGCCAAGGTCAGGCAGGTGCGACCTCGGCACGGAGCACCCGCCTCACCTGCCCGGGAACGATCCTAGGGCATGACCCGCAGCACCTGGCCCTGGCCGGCCGCGCACGCACCGCAATTGGAGATATAAATGGCGCCGTCGGCGCCGATAGCCAGTCCTGTAGGCAGGAACAGTCCCGTGTCGAGGATCGTCTCGATCGAGCCGCCGCCCGCGCTGACCCGCTTGAGAGCGCCGAACGGCGGCGCGAGGAGGGAATCCTTGGCAATCTCCAGCACGTACAGGTTACCCGCGCCGTCAAAGGCGATGTCGATGATGTTCGTCAGGCCCTGCACGTAAACTTCTGGCGGCTGTCCGGGCGCCAGACGGTAGACGCGGGCGCCACCCACCGGGAAGGGGAAGCCGGTCAACTCGCCGACGTAAATAGCGCCGTCAGGGCCGACGGTGACCGCAGTGGGAACGGCCTGCATAGGGAAGGGATTCGGCGGGCCGGGAAACGGCGGGGTAACTAGGCGCACCGGGAAGACGGCCACGGTAGAAACCTGACCATTCGCAGCTACGTGGAGCAGAGCGTTCGCGCCCGCATCCGCGACGAGATAGCCGCCGGGCAGGGCGTGCACCGCGTAGGGATTGCTGTCCACTTGCCCGCCGTCGGGATTGGTGGCGGCCTCGTGCGCGGCGACGTCGGCGACGGATTTCCATTGGCCTCCAGCTGACACCTTGAGCAGATGGCCAAACGTAGCTCCGGCCGGCAGGTCCTGACGTACTTTGGGGTCAGCGCCCAAGCCGACTGCGATATAAGCGCCACCGCGACCGAGGAACGAGAGGTCATGGGGTCCGACGGCGCCGCTGCCATCGTTTGGGTCAGCAAGCGATGGCAGGCCGGTGAGGACTCGCTCGATGCCACCGCGCCACAGACGTGTCAGCGCACCGGTCGCGCCATAGCAAACCGGGCCCTCGGGACCGGTGATGCACGGTCCCGCACCGCCCCGGCCGGCTTCGGCGACATACAGGGCGCCTTCGGGCCCAAAGGCCAAGCCTCGCGGATTGTCAAGGCCGCTGGCAATCACTTGCACTGCGGGCTGCGCCCGGAGGCTGAGGGCGAGCAGTCCGAGCAGGGGCAGTGTCCGCTTGACAGTGAATTTCATGTTTGCCTCTCTTGTTCCAGTGAGCGTTGTATCTCCAAATTCGGGGAAGCGTTGGAAAGTGTACGGCCCCTCTCCATCCCCAGCCCCACGGAGATGGGGCTCATTATATCATTCCGGCCGGTTGACAGTAGTGCTTAGGCCGGGAAAGCAGGCTGACCAGAAAGCAATTCGATTCGATGGAAAGAAGGCGATCGTGACCGGCGAGGCCGACGCGAAACAAAAAAGGCGCATGTCATGGCCTCCACGAGCACCCGAAGGGCGGTGAACGCCGCGAAGGAAACGGCCCGAACAAGCCTTGGCGGTTTGAAAACCGTGGTGGGCCCGTGGCGACTCGAACGCCAGACCTCTACCGTGTCAAGGTAGCGCTCTAACCAACTGAGCTACGGGCCCGTGTGGGTTCAGCGAGATTGTAGCACAGCAGGAGCCGCCCGGAGCTGGGG
>JBBIJF010000008.1:0-154879 GCA_037446115.1 Acidobacteriota bacterium
CTCCGGCGGTGCTGCCGCCGCCCGCGGCGCCGCCTCCTGCGGCTCTCGTCGCGACGCCGGTACCGGCACGGACTGGCGAGCAGACCGCGCTGCCGGAAGCGCTGGGAGTGATGCTCTACCGCCGCGTCCCCGGAGGCGAAGAAGGCCCGACTAGCCTCGGGACGGTGTTGCATGCGGGTGACGGGATCCGGGTCGCGGTTCTCCCTCCCGCCGACGGGATTCTTACGGTGATCCTCGAGGAAGGCGGGGTCCGCCGCCCGCTGTTTCGCGGTGCCGTGCGCAAAGGGGAACGGCGCCTCATTCCCGAAGGTGAGCCCGTCGTGATCGGGAGTGAGCCGGGGGACAGACGACTGGTCTTGGTGCTGGGATCCCCGGAGCTGTCACCGCAAGCCGGCGGCGTCAAGGTCCTCTCGGCCACGGACGTGAGTCTGCCCATCACGGTCGAAATTCCGCTTCGCTACCGTTTCGAACCCTGAAGGGAAGTTCTTTCCTCCTTGCCTTGCGAGCCTGGTGGTTTGACATAGCCACCGGGACAACGATAGACTGCCCGGCACGGAGGGCACATGCCCGAAAACGAAGCGGCGGCCCCAGGGCCGTCCACTCCTTTCCAACTCAACGTTCACATCGAAGGTGTGGACGAAAACGGTCAACCCCAAAAGGTCGATTCGGTGATGAACTACGACGCGGTCATGGTGAATAAGGCGTTCGCGCCGGCCGACCAGGATCAAACACAAATCCGCGGAGGGACTCTGGAGTTTGCAAGCAGCTACCAAGGGATCACCCCGGAGCAGGAGCGCGCCATTCTGGGCATGCCGGCTGCGCCTTCCTCCGGGGCGGGAGGCGGCCCTGGCCCGGAAGATGTGGTTTCCGGCAGGCCGGCGCCGCCGGTCGAAGAGACTCGGCCCGATGCCGGTCCGCCGAGCGGAGGCGTGGCGACGGGCATCTCGAACTCGCTGCGGGAACTTCCGGAGAAGATCGGCGAGCAGATCCGGGAGCAGTTGAAAGACATCCACGGGTTCGTCGTCACGGTCTCGCGGCAGCCGGACGGCTCGCTGCGGATCGAGGGTGATATCAAGCGCACGCCCGGGGCTGTGCCCACCGGGGCGGAAGCCGAGCCCGGCGGCCAGATCGAGCGGGTGGCCGGCGAGACCGGCACGGTCCACGAAGAGCGGTCGCAGCATTTCGTCACCGATGCCGCGCCTCCGGTGACCGTGCGCTTCGCGATGGGGGCAGAGGCCGGAAGGCCGACGCAGGATCAGGGGGGTACGACTTCCTCGGTGGTCTCCAGCGGCGCCTCGGCCAGCGTCCGCAACCGTGGACTTGCGGTGAACAAGGTGGCGTGTGTCGAGGGAATCGCCCTC
Organism: Acidobacteriota bacterium; assembly: GCA_037446115.1. GTDB lineage: Bacteria > Acidobacteriota > Terriglobia > Bryobacterales > Bryobacteraceae > JANWXD01. The sequence continues at coordinate 1,362 of JBBIJF010000008.1, forward strand.
AGCGTCAACGTGAGCCTTTTGAACCTCACCGTGACCGCGTAGTAGTGAAGGGGGACTGGGTCCAGCAGGCGGGCTTCGTCGGGCTTGCGCCCGGAGCCGACACGGTGTTTGTGTGTGCGGAGGGAGCGCTCGAGGTGCCGCCTGCGCTGGAGATTGGCGGGCGCCGCCTCCGCACGCGGGTACTCTCGTCGGGCCGCTTTTTTGCGGCGGCCGGGCGCGGGCCGATCCTGCCGTCGGCGTTCCGAGGGCGGCGGCGGCCGGTGCAGGCGGGCTACAGCCTTGGCACGTCAAAAACGGTGGGCACCGCCGGCCTGCTGACGGCGCCCGCCCAGGGGCCGTTTCGCGCGCAGGTGCTTACTGCCTGCCATGTGGTCAGCCGCGCGCTGAAGCTGCACGGGATTCCGGTGCTCCAGCCCGCGGGTCCCGACGGGGGCCTGTTGCCGGAGGATGGGATCGGGAAAATCACCTCCGTGCTTGCTCCGGCCCGCCGGGGCCCGAGCGTCTCCGACGCCGCTCTGGTGGAACTGGCCCCGGGCGTCGCTTTCGATGCTGCCTATCCGGGCTTCGGTCCGCTGCGCGGTCACTGCGCCGTCGTGCGGCCCGGATGGACCGTCTACAAGGCAGGACGTTCCACCGGGCTCATCTCAGGCCGGATTCTGTCCACCGATTGGTCCGGGTTCGTGGATTACACCGGCGGCCGCTGCTGGTTTACCGGGCAGTTACTGATCGAAGGGCTGCCGGGTCCGGCGGCGCTGCCGGGAGATTCCGGATCCGTGTGGGTCACCGATTCCGGTTACGCCGTCGCCCTGAGTTTTTCGGCGACGGACCGAAAGGGGCGCTACTCCATCGCCACACCCATCCACCGGGTTCTGGAGGCTTTTGACGTCCGAGTCATTACGTTGTCGTAGGCCGCGGCTTTATCCCGGAGGTGTCCTGGCAGAGGCTTGGGTCGGAGGGACCCTTGCGGGGCGCGGCCGGACCGTAGCGCGGTAGAGTAACTCATCAGGAGAACTTTCCATGAAGACCACGCCTGCTACCCTTGGCCGGCGCTCGGTGGTGGCCGGCCTGTTCGCCGGCCTGGGTTGGAGAGCGTTTGAACGTGCCGAAGCTGCGGTCCAGCAGGCTGCGGGCAAAGATGCGCCGATCCAGCCCAGGGACAAACTGCAGATTACCCGCCTGGAAACGTTTCTGGTCAAGCCGCGCTGGCTGTTCTTGAAAGTGCACACCAACGCCGGCATTGTCGGACTGGGCGAACCGATCCTGGAGGGGCGCGCCCGCACATGCATGGAAGCGGTGCGGGAAATCGAACCGTACCTGATCGGCAAAGATCCCCGGCAGGTGGTCCACCACTGGCAGGCCATTTACCGCCACGCCTTCTATCGCGGCGGTCCCGTCCTGACGAGCGCACTCAGCGGTATTGACATCGCGCTGTGGGATATCAAAGGCAAAGCTCTCGGCGTGCCGGTTTACGAACTGCTGGGCGGGCCGACGCGCAACCGCGTCCGCGTCTACGCCCACGCCGGCACGCCGGAACGCCTCAAAGAAGGACTGGCCCGCGGCTTCACGGCCTTTAAAACGGGGCCGGCCAAGAAACGCCCGGCACGCTACGTCGAGACCCCCGCGCAGGTTCACTACGCCGCCGAAAAGTTCGCAGAGTTACGCAAGATCGCCGGCGACGATGTGGACATCGCCATTGACTTCCACGGCGCCATCAGCCCGGCCACGGCCAAGCTGCTGATCAAAGCGCTCGAACCCTATCAGCCGATGTTCGTCGAAGAGCCGTGTCAGGCGCAGAACCACGACGTCATGGCCGAGATTGCCCGCGGAACGCATTTGCCCATCGCCACCGGCGAGCGGGTCTTCACCAAGTGGGGTTTCCGCGAAGTGTTGGAAAAACGCGCCGCCACGATCCTCCAGCCGGACCTTTGTCACGCCGGGGGCATCACCGAAGTCCGCCTCATCGCCGGCATGGCGGAGGCATATTACGCCGCCATCGCCCCGCACAACCCCCTGGGTCCCATCTCGCTGGCCGCCGGGATCCAGCTTGCGGCTTCGATTCCGAATTTCCTGTGCCAGGAACAAGTCAGCCTGGGGGAGGGATATCTCAAAAAGCCCTTCGTCGTGCGGAACGGCTATGTGGATCTGCCCACCGGTCCGGGTCTGGGAATCGAACTCGACGAAGACGCCTTAGCGGACAAGATCGGCCACGACTGGCGCAACCCGGAAACCTACGACGCCGACGACGGCAGCGTCGTGGACTGGTGAGGCTTTCGAGAAGCGGACCTACCGCGGCACCTGCGTCTGCCCGGTGGCGTGGCCGTGCAACCGGACCTCGACCTTCTGCTCGAGGCTGTCGTAGTACTCCTTCAGGATCGCGATGACCTCCGGTTTGGAGAATTCTTTAGGAACGGGCTTGCCCTCGCTCATCAGCTTGCGGAGCAGCGTGCCCGACAGGATGAGGCGAGCTCCGCCCCGGTACTCGCCGTTGTCGTCAATGACCGCCATGCTCTCGTGGGGGCAGGTCTTCATGGAGGCCATGCTGCCGCACTCGTAGCAGTAAAACGTCCAGTCCATGCACAGGGGCCGGAGCACCAGCGCATCGGGCGGAATTTCGTTGAAGATGCGCTGCGCGTCGAACGGGCCGTAGTAATCGCCCACTCCCGCATGATCGCGGCCGACGATCAGGTGCGAGCAGCCGTAGTTTTGCCGGAAGACGGCGTGCAGCAGGGCCTCGCGCGGCCCGGCATAGCGCATCTCCATGGGATAGCCGCCTTGCACGACGCGGTCCTTGCGGAAGTATTTGTTCACCAGAGCATCAATGGCCCGCACCCGCACCTCCGCCGGAATGTCGCCCGGCTTCAGCTTGCCGACCAACTGGTGAATGTAGACGCCGTCGCAGACCTCGATGGCGATCCAGGCCAGATAGGCGTGCGAATTGTGCATCGGATTGCGCAGTTGCAGCGCCGCCACCGTCGTCCAGCCGCGCTCTTCGAAGATGCGCCGTGCTTCGGCCGGTCGCTGGTAGATACCCCGGAACGTTTCCGGATAGTACGATTCCGAGAGCACCTTGACCGGCCCGGCCAGATTCACAGGCCCCTGCTCCATCACCTTGCGGACGCCGGGATGAGCCGTGTCGGTCGTCCGGAACACCTGCTTGCATTCGTGGTGCTTGTCAATCCGGTACTTCTCCATTACCTGCATGGTGCCCATGATGGTTCCCGTCTCGGTGTCCCACAAAGCCACCTCTTCGCCCTGCGCGATGGAGCCGGCCAGGTCTTCGTCCGCCGAAAGCGTGATCGGGATGGGCCAAAACAGGCCGTTGCGTGAGGCGAGGGCCATGTCGTCGCAAACGCTGCGCCAGTCGTCGTAGCCCATGAAGCCTTCAAGCGGCGTGAACGCCCCGATGCCCATCATGATCAGGTCGCTCGTCTCCCGGCTTGTCATGGGCACCTTCTTCAGATGCCGGGCCTTGTTCCGTTCCTCCTCGCGCTCCTTGCCTTCAAGCAAAAGAGGCTTCAATTCCGAAGCGCCGTGCGGCGGCACAAGTTTGCTCATAGGCGTCGTTCCAATCGGCTGAACTTTCAATGTAGCCTGAGTGCGGTCTAGGAAGCTACCGCGCGGCTCAGCCAGGCCAGCAAGGCGGTGAGGGCCAGGCCCAGCCCGAGGCTCCAGCGGATCAGCGCTTTCTCAGCGGGGAGCAACGGTTCCTTTTGTGCCCGCTCGAGTTCCTCTGCGAGGTTTGCCGGATCCTTCATGATGTCACCAGCGGCGGCCGTACCCCTGCGAAGAAGATCCAGGCGATGGCCAGCGCAACCCAGATGATGAAGCCGAACAAACAAACCACATAGACCAGAGCGAGCCGTCCGATTCCTTCCGCCCGCAGTTTTCGGAAGTTGGAGACCATCCCGATCGTGAAAAATGTCAGCACGAAAAAGATGCCGCGAAACACGCCGGCCTCGGCCATAGCGGCCTTCACGCGGGGGACGAGCGGCGGCAGGGCCGAGACCAGGCCGAGGACCAGCACGAAGGTGGCGGCGTATCCCAGGACGAACTTGGGAAACCGCTCCCAGACGGCTCGCGGAGACACGGTGTGGCCGGGCCGTGCCTCAATGCGCGTGGTCCAGATCCAGGCCAGCAGAAAGGCCCACACGCCGATGAAGGCATCAATGAAGACCTTGACGGTGGCGCAGGCCGCCGTGATCCAGTCCGGCTGGTAGCGGGCACCTGCGACGGCCGCAGCTTTGGCGCGAATCAGCGCATCTGCGATCGCTCCGCTGGCCACGGCCGCGCCGTCGGTCTTCACTGCCAGTCCCATCCAGGCGCCGGCTACCATCGGCTCCTGGTAGAGAAACGTCTGGGCCAGAAAGGGCAGCACGAGCAGCTCGACGACGGCGAAGACGACCACAAGCGAGGAGACCATGACCGGGACGACCGGCCGGGCCCGGATGGCCGCCCCGGTGGCGATGGCGGCAGAGACGCCGCAAATCGAGATTCCGGAAGCCAGGGGCGCGGCCCACTCCCGGCTGAAGCCGAACCACTGCCGGGCCACATAGTAGACGACGGACCAGAAGATCAAGTACGCGACCAGAATGGCGCAGATGCCCTGAAACATTAACGATGCCGCCAGCCGGGCCTGCTCGGCGGCCGTGACACCAAGCGCACCGCCCAGCAGCACGACGGCGGTCTTGACGTACAGCTCCGGCCGCACGGCTTCCCGGAGCCGCTCCGTCCATGAGGGCTTCAGATTGCCCACCAGGAGCCCTGCGGCGAGCGCGAGGATAAAGCCCGCCTCGGGCGTCAGGTTCAGTGACCAGGCGATCCCCAGGGCCGCCGTGCGGTCCGGCGTCGCCGCGATGTAGGCCCAGTGCCCCGCGATCCAGCACAGGTAAGCCGCCCAGAAGACAACCGTAAAGGCCGCTGCAAAGCGCCGCACCCCTGCACCGAGCAGCGCGGCGCCTGCACTGAGGACCACGAGCAGAAATGCGTAGGTCGCCAGCAAACTGGCCCAGCCCGGCCATGCTGCGTACCGGGCGGAAACCGGCGCCAAGGACGCCGAAAGGTCCTTCCAGAGCCGGGCGGTGACCACCCAGCCGAGCAGGTCCGCTCCGGCCGCGGAGGCCAGCGCCAGCCCGAACAGCACAAGGGCCAGCGTCACCGCCAGCCAGTCTTCGGTCCAGCCTCCCCGCCTCATCTCCGGCCGCCGCTCCTGTTCCACCGCTGCAACAACTCCTCGGCGTAGAGCGCTCCCTGCGGCGTCTCTTCGTGCTTGAAGTACAGGAAGACGTCCTTGCCCACACCCAGCAGGTCTTGACACCGGGACCAGACCCGGTCCAGTTCCGCCGGGGAGTACGACGGCATCCGCAGGCGGTAGTAAACAAAATCCGCCGTGATCACTTCCGGTATCTGGAGCCGCTCCGCCTCGGCCAGGCAGAGCGAAACGTTATGCCGGCGCAGCAACTCGTAGACCTCGTCAGCAAGCCACGACGTGTGCCGGAATTCGAAAGCATAGCGCAAATCATTCGGAAGCTGCGCCAGGAATTCGGCGAGCAGCGCCACATCCGCACTCAGGTTCGGAGGCAGCTGGAACAGCACAGGCCCCAACCGCCGCGCGGACCGCAGCGGATCAATGGCGCGCAGAAAAATCTCCGTTGTGCTGGCTGCGTCCCGGAGCCGCGCCACGTGCGTAATGCGCTGATGGGCCTTCACGGCGAAGCGGAAATCTGCGGGCGTCATCTCGACCCACTTCTCCAGCGTGGATCCGGACGGCATGCGCCGGAAGGTGTAATTGATCTCGACGCTGTTCAGCCGTGCGGCGTAGTGGTCGAGAAACCGGCTTGCCGGCAGCCGGTCAGGATAGAAGTCCGGCTTCCACTGCGCGTAAGCGAAGCCGGAAGTGCCGGCGTACAGAGTGGCCATCCGGAGCGCCCTCTCTATAGCACGTCGGCAAAGCCGCGCTTGAGCCTGCGGAAGAACAGGCCGCCGAGGAAGAACGCCGCAACGGCGTAGATCGCCACGATGGCAAGCTGCTGCGGCTCAGGCAAACGGTAAGATAACAGCGCTTCGCGGTAGCCGCGCACGACGTAGGCCATCGGGTTGGCCGCGATCAGGAACCGGAGCTGGGCCGGATACTGCTCTTCGGGAATGAAGATGGGCGTCGTCCAGAACCACAGCGTGAGCACGACCACCAGCACCTGCGCCGTGTCGCGCACGTAGACCTGCAGGGCCGCCACCACCCAGCCGATGCCCACCGCCAGCAGGCCCACGAGCACCATGTACACGGGCAGCATGAGAATCACCGGCCCGAAGTGATTGAGCCAGACGGCGATGGCGGCAACCGCCAGCGCGACGCCGATCAGGTGGTGAATCAGCGAGGACAGAAAAACCGACAGCGGCACGATCTCGGACGGAAAGACGGTCTTCGTGATGAGCGTGGCGTTTTCGAGCAGGGACGTTGCCGAACGCTGCACCGTGTCCTGCAGCAGCAGCCACGGGAGAAAGCCGCAGAACAGGAAGATGGTGTAGTTCTGGGTCACTTCGCGGGCGCCGAGGCGGACCTTGAGGCACCAGTCGAACACGAAAGTCCAGCTCAACAACAGCACCAGCGGGTGGATCACGCCCCAGACCCAGCCCGCGGCGGAGCCAACGAAGCGCTTCTCAAAATCCCGCCGGACCAGTTGCGCCAGCAGGGTCCGCCGCTCCACCAGGTTCTGGAGGAAGTACCGCCCGGGAAAACGCAACGGCCGGGCCGCCAAGGTTCCCATCGCCGCCAGTATCGCACCGCCGGCAGTCACGGCGCGGGCATGCCGAGGGCTCCCACGGGAATGAGCCGAGAGGGGCCTTCCGCCGGGTCGGGAAACGGGCCGCCGCAGTCGCGGTCCGGCGCGGCGTAGCGGCCGTGACGGACCAGTGCGGTATAGATGCAGCGGCCGTCGTTGTGACAGGAGCGGAAGCGGCCGCACTGGCCGCAGGCCGTGCCCTGGTACTGGCCGGCTCGCGGAAACAGGACCTCGCGGAATGCGGGATCATGCCAGGCCCGCGCCACGGACACCTGCTTGAGATCCAGACCTTGCAGCCGCACGTCCGCCGTCAGCTTGTAGCAGCGGTGGACCACGCCGTCGGGGAGAAAGAACATCTTGGTCAGGCCCACATCGCAGTGGTAGTCGGCCCTTGCGCCGGAACCCAGAAACTCGAACCGTTCCACGCGGCAGCCGGGATATTTCCGCTGGAGATGCTCCACGATTTCGTCCACGGAGGTCTGCGGAGGAAGCTCCATGTCGTGGTTGCGCAATCCGGCGATGGGCAGGCGGACCGGTTCGAAGGGAACCACCTGCATGGCGAGCGCTCCGGAGCGCGCGGCAAAAGCGGCCACTGCTTCGAGCGAATGCAAGTTCCGCGCCGTGAGCACGCTCTGGATGGAAAACGCCACGCCCGCACGCCGCAGGCGCGCAGCGGTGGCGCGCACCTGCTCGGGATAACCCGCGCTTCCCACGAGCAGGCGGTTCTCTTCCGGGTCCATCGAATCCACGGAAAGTGAAATGTGGCGGACGCCGGCATCGGCCAGCCGCCGGGCGAGCGCCTCCGTCATCGGGTGCTTGGTGGTCACCAGCGGTGTCAGACCGGACTGCTGTGCGTCCCCGAGCGCTTCCGGCAGGTCTCCGCGCAGAAAGGGTTCCGAGCCGCCGGCCAGGAGATACTCCGCGCCCAGGCCGGCCGCCTCTGTGAAAATCGAGCGCAACCGTTCGCGCGCCAGCGTGGCGTCCGGAGCGGCCGTACCATGCAGCGGCTCGGCATAGCAGTAGGCGCACCGGCGCGGACAATAGCGCGTGACGCTCCAGTGGAGCACGCGCGGTCCCGGCAACGGACGGATTCCTTCCGCGGGGTCGGGCGGCAACAGCTCGGAGGGCCGCACGCCCGGAGGCGAAGCGGCCGCACCGCCTCCGCCGGTCAGAACGGGTCCCAGCCGGCTCCGCAGCGAACGCAACAGCGCCGCTCCCTGCTCTCCGATCGCCTCTTGCAGCTCCCGCTCCAGATCCATCCATCGGCGGCGACCGTTCATCAAGGCCAGCGCCGCCGCTTCGGCAGGCCACAGCGCGGCCACGGGCTGGCCGTCGGCAACCCGTTCGATGTAGGCGCGGCGGTTTCGCACGGCAAGGCGGAATGTCTTGGCCAGCGCCGGTCTCATCTCAGCGCGTGCAGAAGCGGTCTGGGGCATACAGGGCTCCGGAAGCCATCAGCGAAGACACATAACATCGGCCGCGCGAATGACACCCTTCGAAGGCGTCGCAGTCCCGGCACGGCTGGCCGTGATATGCCTGCCGGGACGGGCGCGTCAGGCGGGCCAGAGCCGCTCCGTTCCAGATCTCCAGCAGCGTGGAGGTCAAAAGCGACCCGACGATCAGCTCCCTCCTTGCGGGCAAATACCGGCAGCGAGTGACGGATCCGTCCGGGAGAACGTCGAGAGCTCGCACGCCGACCTCGCACACCGAATACTGGCCGCAGCGGACGCCCTCGGTTCCGTCCGTGGCCGAAGCCAGATCCACGACCACGGCCAGGCGGTGACCCCAGCGCTGGCGCAGCCGTTCGGCCAGTTCGGGGATCGCCGTGCCGGTGGACAGTCTTGAAGCCACCGGCCGGGCGGGGAAGGGCATACTGAAACGGCTGAGCTTCAGCTGCGGCACGCCGAGCTCGACCAGACGCGCCGCGAGCCGTTCCAGTCCGTCTGTGTTCCAGGCGGTCACGACCGCGTTTACTTCAGGCGCCAGCCCGGCCTCCAGGAGTGCGCGCAGGGCCTCCTCGGCCTCTGCGAGGTATCCCGGCGCGCCTGCAAGGCGGGCGGCGTACGCCGGGCGCGCATCATCGAGGGAGTACGTGATGCGACTCAGGCCTGCGGCCGCCAGCCGGCGAGCCATTCCGCGTCGGATGGCAAACTTGGTCACCAGATGGGTTCGGACTCGCACGCGCGCAGCTTCGGCAATGACCTCGCTCAAGTCCGCTCGCAGTAAGGGCTCCCCGCCGGTCAGATAAAGGTCTGCCGCGCCGACTTCCGCCATCTCGCGGACCATGCGGCAAGCCGCCTCCAGCGGGAACGTGGCGTCCGGGGGCGTTCCGGCATCGGGGCCGTGTGCAAACACCTCGTAGAAGCAGTAAGGACAGTGCCGGTTGCAGCCGAGTGTCACCATCCAGGTCACGGCCGCGGGCGCCGCTTCGCGCTTGATGTTGGACTGAGGCAGGATCGGGAAAAGAGGCCGCGTGCGGGCCAGCCGGCCGATCCAGCCGAGATCCAGCGGCCGCGGCGCGCCGCCGCCCAGGTAGGTCCAGTAACGATCCACCACCCGTGCCACCCACCGGCTTCCCTCCGGGAGACACGCCGTGCAAACGCGCTCGGCTTCCTGCTGCGATCCGGTGGCGGCCAGGCAGGCCAGCGCCACAGCTTCGCCGACTCCGAGCACGTGGATGACGGGCACGCCCTCGCGGGCGAGACTCGGCCCCGCCGGCCCGATAAAGAGGCGGACGTCCGCTTCGAGGTAGAGCGGCATCAACTGCCGGCCGCGCTCACTTGGCTGGCTGCTTGGTCTTCGGAGGCGGGTTGGAGACCAGATCCACTTTCACGATGGCCACCGTGCCCACCCGGCAGCAGATGGCGGGCGATTCGATATGCCCCAGCACCTCATGCGGGGTCTCGCGCAGCAGCTTCCGCAGTTCCGCCACCGCCCGCTTTCCGATTCTGGCTGTCGCCATGGAGCCCTCCTTGCCGATCCGGCAAATTCGACCCACAATAGCACAAACTCCCGGGCGGGGAAACTTGGTAGATTGTCTAGCGGGAGGCAACAGGATGAGCACGGCGGTCAAGCCGCAACCGGTGCTGAGCGACGCCGAGTGGGCGCTGGTCGTCGAGCTGCTGGAGCGGGAGCGGGGCGAACTGCCTGCCGAGATTCACCACACGCGCACCAGCGCGCTTCGCGAAGAACTGCGGCGGCGTCTGGAGATGGTCGAAGCCCTGCTGGCGCGTTTGCGCGGCCAGGCGGCTGCGTAAGCCGCGGCTTTTATCCGGCCGCGCGGGCGGCTTCCAATTCCGCCAGCTTGGGCGCCATCACATCCACGAGTTCCTTGACGGCGGCGGCGCTTTTGTGCAGCGCGGAGAGCTCCTCGCCGGTGAGTTTGATCTCATAAATCTTCTCGATCCCCCGGGCGCCGAGCTTGACGGGGACCCCCACGAACAGGTCCCGGATCCCGTATTCGCCCTCCAGGTAGGCGGAGCACGGCAGGACGCGTTTTTTGTCCTTAAGGATCGCCTCCGCCATCTGCACGGCCGCGGCCGAGGGCGCATAGTAGGCGCTTCCGGTCTTGAGGTAGCGCACGATCTCAGCGCCGCCGTCCCGGGTGCGCTTCACGAGAGCTTCGATCGTACCGGCATCGAGCAGGTCCGCCAGCGGGATTCCGCCCACGCTCGAGTAGCGAACCAGGGGCACCATGGTGTCCCCGTGGCCGCCCAGCACCAGCGTGAAGACATCTTCGAAGGACACATCCAGCGCCTCGGCGATGAAGGTGCGGAAACGGGCCGTGTCGAGGATTCCCGCCATCCCGATGACGCGGTTCTTCGAGAAGCCGCTCACTTTAAGCGCCACGTGGCACATGGCGTCCAGCGGGTTGGTCACGATGATCAGGATCGCGTTGGGCGAATACTTGACCGCCTGCTCCACGGTCGCCTTGACGATGTCGTAGTTGGCCCACAGCAGATCATCGCGGCTCATGCCGGGCTTGCGCGGGAAGCCTGCCGTGACGATCACGATATCGGAGTTGGCCGTCGGCTCATAGTCGTTGGCGCCCACCAGCCGCACATCCACGCCTTGAACCGGCCCGGACTGCATGATGTCGAGGGCCTTGCCCTGGGGAATCCCTTCCACCACGTCCACGAGCACCACGTCGGCCAGTTCCTGGTCGGCGAGCCGGACGGCACAGCTGGCGCCGACGTTGCCCGCCCCCACAACGGTGACTTTCTTGCGCATGATAGCCTCCTGCTTCTACAGATGCGCCGGGCCGGCTCTTACGCCGCGGCCACGGCGCTCATATTCTCGACGATGGCGGCCCCGAACTCACTGGTCTTGAGCTTGGTGGCGCCTTCCATGAGACGGTGCAAATCGTAGGTGACGCGCTTCTGCCGGATGGTTTCCGCGATCCCGGCCTCGATGAGGTCCGAGGCTTCCTTCCAGCCCATGAAGCGAAACATCAGGGAGCCGGAGAGAATCAGGCTGGAGGGGTTCACCACATCCTGGCCGGCGTACTTGGGCGCCGTACCGTGCGTGGCCTCGAAGACCGCATGTTCGTCGCCGATATTACCTCCGGGCGCCATGCCGAGGCCCCCTACCTGGGCCGCGCAGGCGTCGGACAGGTAGTCGCCGTTCAGGTTGGGCGTGGCGATGACGTCATACTCATCCGGCCGTAGCAGCACCTGCTGGAACATGGAGTCGGCGATGCGGTCTTTGAGGATCACCTTACCGGGAACCGCCAGCGCGCCCCCGGCCTCCGCCTCAGTGATGCACACCTCCGGAAATTCCTCTTTGGCCAGCTCGTAGCCCCAGTCCCGGAAGGCCCCCTCGGTGAACTTCATGATGTTGCCCTTGTGCACGAGAGTGACGCTGCGACGGCCGTTTTCGATCGCATAGCGGATCGCCCGGCGGATCAGGCGCTTGGAACCGGTGACGCTGATCGGCTTGACGCCGACGCCCGAATCTTCGCGGATCTTGCAGCCCATCTCCCGGTTGAGCCACTCGATCACCTTGCGTGCCTCCGGCGTACCCTGGCGCCATTCGATGCCCGCATAGACGTCTTCGGTGTTCTCGCGAAAGATGACCACGTCCAGCAGTTCCGGATGCTTCATCGGGGAGGGCACACCCGGATAGTAGCGCACCGGGCGCATGCACACGTACAGGGTCAGCAGCTGCCGCAAGGCCACATTCAGACTCCGGATGCCCCCGCCGACCGGCGTCGTCAGAGGACCTTTGATGGCGATGCGGAAGCGCTGGATGGCCGCCAGGGTATCCTCCGGCAGCCAGGTCTGAAAGCGGTGGTAGGCCTTCTCTCCGGCGAAGACTTCGTACCAGACGACGCGGCGGCGCCCGCCGTAAGCCCGCTCAACTGCGGCGTCGAAGACCATGCGGGCCGCCCGCCAGATGTCCGGGCCGGTGCCGTCGCCTTCGATGAAGGGAAGGATGGGGTTGTCGGGAACCAGAAATTTGCCGTCCCGCACCTCGATCGGTGCGCCGTCGGACGGTACAGGAATGCCGTTGTATGATTCCATCGCTTTCCTCGTTGCAATTTGGGTGTCACAGCTGATTCGGGGCACGTGCCCCGTCCACCGGATTGTAGCTCATGCTCGCGGCCGGTCCGCCAGGGCGGGGACGCGCCGCCGCCACCACTATAACAAGCCGGATAATCAGACTCAATCATCCTATTTTGCGCACAGCCATGGGGCAAATCCCCCGCCGCCAACCGCGCCTGCGTCTAAGTTCCGTGCCGTGCTGCGCTGTGATCTGGCACTCGGAGTGCACAATGGGAAGGGCGGAACATCCGCCCCGAGGAGGCTGGAATGGCCGCACACGGCCGGCATTGCCGTACCTGGGCCTGTTACCGCTCGGCGTGCCGGCGCCCCTCCTCGACCCCCTGCCTTTGCCCTTTCCCTGCCGGCGGCATCCGGTTCTCCCGGGGCGCGTGTTCCGGCGGTGAGCCGGCGCGAGCCGGTCCGGCACCCGCAATCGTAGCGAGCGTCATACGGAGAAGCCAGCATGCCTGAGGAAACCCTGACCATTACCGACAACCGGACGGGAAAGTCTTATACCGTACCGTTGTTCAAGGGCGCGGTCCGTGCCATGGATTTGCGCCAGATCAAGACCGGTCCCGACGACTTCGGGGTCATGAGCTATGACCCGGCGTTCATGAACACGGCCTCCTGTCAGAGCGCCATCACTTTCATTGACGGCGAAAAAGGGATCCTGCGCTACCGGGGCTACCCGATCGAGGAACTGGCGGAGAATTGCACCTTCCTCGAGGTTGCTTATCTGATCCTGTTCGGGGAACTGCCCACCGAGAGCGAACTCAAAGAGTGGGTGGACAAGGTTACCCACCACACGATGATCCACGAGAACATCAAGAAGTTCATGGACGGCTTCCACCACGATGCCCATCCGATGGGGATGTTCGTCAGCACGATCGCCGCGCTGTCCACTTTTTATCCGGACGCCAGGAACATTCACGACCGCCGCTCCCGGCAGCTTCAGATCCTGCGCCTCGTGGGTAAGGTGCCGACGATCGCCGCCTACGCCTACCGGCACAGCCTCGGTCTGCCCTACGTGTATCCGGACAACTCCCTCAACTACACCGAGAATTTCATGAGCATGCTTTGGAAGATGCCGGCCGAGCCCAAGTATGAGCCCAATCCGGTCCTGGCCCGGGCGCTGGATATCCTGTTCATCCTGCACGCGGATCACGAGCAAAACTGTAGCGCCAACGCCATGCGATCCGTCGGCAGCGCTCATGCCGATCCGTTCGTGGCTACGGCGGCGGCTGCGGCGGCGCTGTCCGGCCCGCTGCACGGGGGCGCCAACGAGGCCGTGCTGCGCATGCTCGACGAAATCGGCTCCGTGGACAACGTGCCCGCTTACATCGAGAAGGTCAAGGCCGGGCACGTGCGGCTGATGGGGTTCGGCCACCGCATCTACAAGAACTACGATCCGCGGGCGCGCATCATCAAACAAACCGCCGACGAAGTCTTCAAGGTCACCGGACGCAACCCCAAGCTGGACATTGCGCTGGAGTTGGAGCGCATCGCCTTGCAGGACGAGTACTTTGTGTCGCGGAAGCTGTATCCCAACGTAGACTTTTACTCCGGGATTATCTACCAGGCCATGGGCTTCACGCCGGACATGTTCACGGTTCTGTTTGCCATTCCGCGGACCGTGGGCTGGCTGGCCCAGTGGCAGGAGATGCTGGAAGATCCGGAGCAGAAGATCGCCCGTCCGCGACAGATCTACGTCGGCCACGGCCTCAGGCACTTTGTGCCGATGAAAGAGCGCGTCGGGCGCGAGGTTCGGGAACCGCAGAAAGTCTGAAGAGGCGGAGCCCTGCTATCCGACGGGTCTTACCGGGGGGACGGGCGTAGCCACCCGGAGGGGGAGGTGTGCGCCGCTCCAGGGGTACGCGGCCTCCCTCCCCGGTTTGCCGCCGGGCCGGAGCGCCCGTGCCCGGCCTCAGCCGGCGCTTCGGGCGAGGGTGACCTTGCCGGAGAGGGGTCCGCCGTCCGTTTCGCCTCTCAGCTTTCCTTCCAGGCGGCCCTCGGCCACTTCCAGCTCAAACGCCACGGGCGCGCCCGCGTCCGGGGGAACCACCTCGAACGACAGCCGGTTGCCCTCCAGCTTCGCTTTTTCCAAGGGGAGCTTTTCCTCCGGCTCCCGGCCGATCGTGCCTGTGATCCGCTCACCGCTGCGGGTGATCTCCAGATGCAGAGGGTAGGTGCGGACCTCACCGTCGGGCAGCTTCACCTCCGCCGTCCCGGTCCACTTTCCGGAGACATCTGCCGCCGCGCACGCGGCCGCCAGACCGAGTAACAGGAAGAAGCCTGCAATCGTCTTAGGAGAACACATGTTGTTATGATACGTCAGAAGGTTCCCTGCAATCGTCGGACCGAAGGAGAGTCCCTCTATGATTGAGTTGCAGGTCAACGGGAAAACCTACCGGACCAGCGCGCCAGCGGAACGTCCGCTTCTCAACGTGCTGCGGGATGAGCTGGGGCTCACGGGCGCCAAGTACGGCTGCGGCGAAGGTCAGTGCGGCGCCTGCACGGTGTTGCTGGACGGCCGCGCGGTGCGTTCCTGCGTGACGCCGCTGCGCGCGGTGGCGGGGCGTGCCGTCACCACGATTGAAGGGCTGGCGCCCGCCGGCGGGCTTCACCCCGTACAAGAGGCGTTTCTCGAGGCGGGCGCTTTGCAATGTGGGTACTGCACTCCGGGCATGATCCTTTCGGCGGTAGCCCTGCTTTCGCGCAATCCCGATCCGGGAGTGGCCGAAATCGTGCGGTTCATGGACGGCAATATCTGCCGCTGCGGCGTCTATCCCCGGATCATCGCCGCCATCCGCAGCGCCGCCGCCAGGATGAGGAGGTCAGCATGATGGCGCCGGGCCGAGCAGCCTCGGAGACTTTGATGGACCGGCGGGATTTCTTCCGCGCTCTGGGCGGGGTTGTGGTGGTGCTGACGGTGGAGCCGGCCGAGGGCCTGCAACAGGCACCGGGAGCGCGTTCCGGCGCGCAGCAAACTCCGCGCGAAATCGCCGCGTGGCTTCACATCGGTGAGGACAGCGCGATTACGGTTTTCACGGGCAAAGTCGAGGTGGGGCAGAATATCCGCACCTCTCTTGCGCAGGCCGTTGCCGAGGAGCTGCGCGCCCCGATCGAGCGCATCCGGCTCGTCATGGGCGACACCGACCGCACGCCTTTTGATATGGGCACCTTCGGCAGCCGGACCACGCCGTTCATGGCGCCCCAGCTCCGCCGGGCGGCCGCCGCGATGCGCGAAGTTTTGACGGATCTGGCGGCCGAGCGCTGGGGCTGCTCGCGCGAGCGCATCGTGATCGGAGACGGCATGGTGAAGGGCCCCGGCGCGGCTCAGACGGCCTCGTTCGGCGAGCTGACTCAGGGCAAGCGGATTTTGAAAGAAATCAGTGACGCCGCACCCCTGACTCCCGCCGGGCGCTGGTCCGTGCTGGGAGCCTCGCGGCCCAAGGTGGACGGCGCCGCCTTTGTTACGGGCCGCCACCAGTTTCCCTCGGATCTCCGGCTGCCGGGAATGCTCTACGGCAAGGTGTTGCGCCCGCCGGCGTTCGGCGCCTCGCTCGTGTCGGCCGACCTCAGCGAGGCCCAGCGCATGCCGGGGGTCATCGTCGTGCGCGAGGGCAATTTTGTCGGCGCAGCGGCTCCCGACGAGTTCACAGCCTCGCAGGCTGTGGCGGCCATTCGCGCCGAATGGAAGCTGACGCCACAGCCAGGAGCAGGCGAGCTTTTCGAGTACCTCAAGAAAAACCCCGCCGAGACGCAGGGCTTCGGCGGCGCCCCCCGCCATGAAGCCGGCAGCATCGAGCAGGGTCTCGCAGCGGCAGATCACCAGCTCCGGCAGACCTACACCGTGGCCTACATCGCTCATGCACCGCTCGAGCCTCGCGCTGCGGTGGCGCAGTGGGAGGAGGGAAAGCTCACGGTGTGGACCGGCACGCAGCGGCCCTTCGGCGTGCGGAGCGAACTGGCTCAGGCCTTCGGACTGCCGGAGTCCCAGGTCCGCGTTCTGGTGCCGGACACCGGCTCCGGCTACGGAGGCAAGCACACGGGGGACGCCGCCATCGAGGCGGCGCGCCTGGCGCGGGCTGCCGGGCGCCCCGTTAAAGTCGTCTGGACGCGCGAGGAGGAGTTCACCTGGGCCTACTTCCGTCCCGCCGGCCTCATCGAGGTCACCAGCGGCGTGCGCCGCGACGGGACCGTCACGGCCTGGGAGTTTCACAATTACAACTCCGGCCCGGCCGCCATTCGCACCCCGTACTCGATCGAGCATCAGAGAATCGAGTTTCATCCGGCGCGCTCCCCGCTTCGCCAGGGCTCCTATCGCGCCTTGGCCGCCACGGCAAACCACTTCGCCCGCGAGACGCATATGGACGAGCTGGCCGCACTGGTGGGGATGGATCCGCTGGAGTTCCGCTTAAGGAACGCCAAGGATCCCCGCTTGCGGGCGGTACTGGAGGCGGCGGCGGAGAAGTTCGGCTGGAGCCGCCGCAAGAAGGATCCGGGCGTGGGCTATGGGCTGGCGGCCGGGTTCGAGAAGGGAGGCTATGTCGCTACGTGCGCCGAAGTGGCGGTGGATCGCGCGACCGGCTCCGTACGGGTGGTGCGCGTCGTGGAGGCCTTCGAGTGCGGCGCCGTGGTCAACCCGGACCACCTGCGCAATCAGGTGGAAGGCTCGATCATTATGGGGCTGGGGGGCGCGTTGTTTGAAGCCGTCGAGTTCGAGGATGGCCGAATCCTCAACCCGCGCTTTTCCGCCTATCGAGTCCCGCGCTTCTCGGATCTTCCCCAGATCGAGGTGGTCCTGCTGGATCGTAAAGACCTTCCGCCTGCGGGGGGCGGCGAAACGCCGATCGTGGGGATCGCCCCCGCCGCCGGGAACGCGATTTTCGACGCGACCGGCGTGCGCCTGCGTTCGCTTCCTCTGGTTCCGCACGGGCTGAAGACATGAAGTGCGCAGGGGCTGCGGCCGCGCTGTGGAGTGCGTGGGCGATTCTGGCGCAGTCGCCGCGCGTGCCCGAGGCGCTGGTGGCGGCTGAGTCCGCCGGGCTCGAAGCGCTTTACGTCCACCTGCACCGCAATCCGGAACTGTCGCTCGAGGAGAGGGAGACGGCCCGGCGGATCGCGGCGGAATTGCAGGCGGCCGGTTTCGAGGTGACCACCGGCGTGGGCGGCCATGGCGTGGTGGGCGTATTGCGTAACGGCACGGGCCCTACCGTCATGGTGCGCACGGACCTCGACGCACTCCCGGTCACCGAGAAAACCGGTCTGCCCTACGCCAGCACCGTACGCACGCGGGACGCCCAAGGCCGCGAAGTGGGCGTGATGCACGCCTGCGGTCACGACATGCACATGACCGTGTTTGTCGGCACGGCCCGCCTGCTCGCGCGTATGAAGGACCGCTGGCGCGGCACTCTGGTGATGATCGGCCAGCCCGCCGAAGAGCGCGGCTCCGGCGCCGCCGCCATGCTCAGGGACGGCCTTTTCTCGCGCTTTCCGCGGCCCGACTACGCCCTGGCCCTGCATGTGGACGCCGCACTGGAAGCCGGCAAGATCGGCTATCGCGAAGGGTTTGTCTTTGCGAATGTGGACTCGGTGGACATCACGATTCACGGCGTCGGCGGCCATGGCGCTTACCCGCACCTCACCAAAGATCCGATCGTTCTGGCCGCCCAGGTTATCCTGGGCTTGCAGACGATCGTCAGCCGCGAGATCCGCCCGCTGGATCCGGCCGTGGTCACCGTAGGCTCCATCCACGGCGGAACCAAGCACAACATCATTCCCGACCAAGTGGATCTTCAGCTGACGGTGCGCTCCTTTTCCGAGGAGACGCGGGAGCGGATCCTGAGTTCGATCCGCCGCATCACGGTGGAGACGGCCCGGGCCGCGGGTGTTCCGCCTGATCGCGAACCCACGGTGAAGCTGATCAGTGAGGAATACACTCCAGCCACGTACAACGACCCCGCTCTGGTCCGCCGTCTGGTGCCGGTCTGGAAGCGGGAGCTGGGTGAGGACAATGTCGTCGAACGCGACCCGGAGATGGGCGGCGAAGATTTTTCGCGTTACGGCCGCGTCGAGCCCAGGATTCCGATCGTGATGTTCCGCCTGGGTGTGATTGACCCGCCTCGCATGGCTCAGCCGAAACCCTCCCTTCATTCGCCTCTGTTCTGGCCGGCGTTGCATCCCACCATCGAGACCGGCGTCAGAGCCATGACCGCCGCCGTGCTGGAGCTAATGCCCAGGTAGAGTCGTCCCCCGGGGGCTGGAGGTGTCCGGCAGCCGGGCATGGGGTCGGGGGCCGGGCCGCCCACGGGAAGGTGCACGGCGGGCCAACTCATGCCATCGAGTTGCGCGTTCGACAGGCGAAATACGAGACTGAGGGGGATGATCCGCCGCGTCGCTGTGCTGGGAGCCGGGACCATGGGTGCCCGGATCGCTGCCCATTTGGCCAATGCCGGTATCCCGTCGCTGCTGTTGGACGTAGTGATTCCGGGTGAACCGGACCGCAACGCCGCCGCGCGCCGGGGCATCGAGAATGCGCTCAAACAGCGGCCGGGAGCGTTTTTCACCGAAGCTCGTACCGCTCTGATCACGCCGGGCAACTTCGAAGACGATCTGGGCAAGGTCCGCGAGGCGGACTGGATCATCGAAGCCGTGGTCGAGAACCTGGAGGTCAAGCGGGAGATCTGGCGCAAGGTGGAGGTCTGCCGGCGCCCGGACGCGATTCTCTCCACCAACACGAGCGGGATCCCCCTGGCCCGGATCTCCGAGGGATTCCCTTCCGACTTCCGCCGCAATTTCCTGGGCACGCACTTCTTCAACCCGCCGCGCTATCTGCATCTGGTCGAGGTGATCCCGGGCCCGGAAACCGAGCCGGCAGTGCTCCATTTCATCTCCGATTTCTGCGACCGCCGTCTCGGCAAGGGCGTAGTCCTGTGCAAGGACACGCCGAATTTCATCGCCAATCGCATCGGCAGCTTCTTTGGGGCAACCGTGCAGAAGATCATGATCGAGGACGACTACACCATCGAAGAGGTGGATGCGCTCACGGGTCCTCTGATCGGGTTGCCCAACACTGCAAGCTTCCGCCTGCTGGATATCGTCGGCCTGGACGTGTGGGCGTTCGTCGCGCGCAACCTGTACGAGCTGGTGCCTCACGATCCGTGGCGGGAGCGGCTGCTGCCTCCGGAGTTTCTGTCCCGGATGTTGGAGCGCGGCTGGCTGGGCGAAAAGACCGGACAGGGCTTTTACAAACGCGTGGAGACGGGCGCCGGACGCGAAATCCAGGTCATTGACTGGAAGACGCTCGAGTACCACCCGGTGCGCAAGCCCGATTTCGAGACCGTGGAGGCGGCACGCAATATCGAAGATCTGCCGGCGCGTTTGTGGTTTCTGGTGCGCAGCGCCGACCGCGCCGGCTCATTCCTCTGGAAACTGTTCCGGGACGTGCTTCTGTACGCCGCCGAGCGGGTTCCCGAAATCTCGGACCGCATCGTCGAGATTGACCGCGCCATGCGCTGGGGCTACGCCCACCGGCTTGGCCCGTTCGAGCTGTGGGATGCCCTGGGCTTTGAGGAGACCGCCGAGCGGATTCGCAACGAGGGACTGACGCTGCCGCCGCTGGTCGAAAAGATGCTCGCCGCCGGCGCCAAATCCTTTTACCGCGCGGCGGATGGCGAGGGTCAGCCGCACACGGAGTACTTTGATCTCTGTGAGGGCTCCTACAAGCTCCTCGAAGATCGTCCCGGCGTGATTGAGCTTGCGGCCCTCAAGCGGGCCCGCGGCGTCATCCGAAAAAACGCCGGGGCTTCGCTCGTGGACCTGGGCGACGGCGTGCTGTGCCTGGAGTTCCACAGCAAGATGAACACCATCGGGGAGGATCAGATCGCTCTGATTCATGCGGGGCTCGAGGAGGCTGAGCGCAACTTCCAGGCCATGGTCATCGCCAATCAGGGCGAGCTGTTCAGCGCCGGCGCCAACCTGATGCTCATTCTGATGGCGGTCCAGGAGGGTGATTGGGAGGATCTGGATCTGGCGGTGCGCCGCTTCCAGCGCGCGAACCTGGCCCTCAAGTACAGCCCGAGGCCCGTGGTCGCCGCTCCCTTCGGGCGGACGCTCGGCGGGGGTTGCGAGATCGTCCTGCACTGCGCCCGCGCGCAGGCGTCCGCGGAGCTGTATATGGGACTTGTCGAGACGGGCGTAGGACTGATTCCGGCCGGTGGCGGATGCAAAGAGATGCTTCTGCGGCTCGGCGACGCACGGAAGGCCTTCGAACTGATCGGCCTGGCCAAGGTGTCGGGCAGTGCCGAAGAGGCGCGACAGCTTGGGTTCTTGCGCGAAGGGGACGGCGTGTCCATGAATCCCGACCGCCTTCTGGCGGACGCCAAGGCGTTAGCTTTGGCGCTGGCCCCCGGCTACGCGCCGCCCGTTCCACAAAGGGAAATCCGTGTGGCGGGCGAAAGCGGCTATGCGGCCCTCAAACTCGGCGCCTGGATGGCGCACCAGGCGCACCAGATCAGCGAGTACGACCTCGTGATCGCCGACAAGCTTGCGCTGGTCCTCAGCGGGGGGCGTTTGAGCGGCGCGCAGACCGTTTCCGAGCAGTACCTGCTCGACCTGGAACGCGAAGCCTTCCTGAGCCTGTGCGGGAATCCGAAAACCCAGGAGCGGATGCAACATATGCTCAAGACGGGAAAGCCTCTGCGGAACTGAGAAACGCCATGCCAGAAGCCGTAATCGTGGACTGTCTGCGGACTGCGGTGGGCAAGGCGCCGCGCGGTTCGCTGCGTTACAGCCGCCCCGACGATATGGCGGCGGCGGTGGTGCGAGCGCTGCTCGAGCGCTACCCTCAGGTCCCTCGCGACGACGTGGACGACGTGATTCTGGGCTGCGCCTTCCCGGAGGCGGAATCCGGCATGAACATGGCCCGGAACGTGGCGCTGCTTGCCGGGCTGCCCGACCTGGTTCCTGGGATGACCATCAACCGGTTCTGCGCTTCCGGGCTCCAGGCCATTGCCCTGGCCGCAGAGCGGATTCGCGCCGGCGCCGCCCAGATCGTCATCGCCGGGGGCAGTGAATCCATGAGCCTGCTTCCGCGCGCAGGGCATCACTTTTCTCCGAACCCGTGGCTGGTGGATCACCGGCCCGAGATCTACCTCGCGATGGGACTGACGGCGGAGCGGCTCCAGCGCAAGTACGGCATCTCGCGTGAAGAGCAGGATGCGTTTGCGCTGCGCAGCCACCAGAACGCGCTGCGTGCGCAGGCCGAAGGCAAATTCGACGACGAGATTGTGCCGTTCGAGGTGCGCGTCACTACACTCGATGACGGCCGCCCGAAAACCGTGACCACGGTGTTTCGCAAAGACGAAGGGCCCCGCGCGGACACCTCTCTGGAAGCTCTGGCCAAGCTCAAGCCCGTCTTCGATGTTCAAGGTACGGTGACCGCGGGAAACTCCTCCCAGACGAGTGACGGCGCCGCCGCCGCCCTGGTCATGTCGGAGCGGAAGGCGCGGGAACTGGGGCTCCGGGCGCGGGCGCGCTTCGTCTGCTATGCGGCCGGAGGCGTGCCGCCGGAGATCATGGGCATCGGCCCCGTGGTGGCCATCCCGAAGGCGCTGGCCCTGGCGGGGCTGAAACTGGACGACATCGGCCTGATCGAGCTCAACGAAGCCTTCGCCGTGCAGGCGCTGGCCGTGATCCGCCTGGCGGGGCTCGATGTGGAGCGCGTCAATGTCAACGGCGGCGCCATCGCGCTGGGCCATCCGCTGGGCTGCACGGGCGCCAAGCTCACCGCTACGCTGCTGCGGGAAATGGAACGGCGCCGGGTCCGTTACGGCATGGTCACCATGTGCGTGGGCGGAGGGCAGGGCGCTGCGGGCATCTTCGAGCGGCTCTGAAAGGGGGTACCCATGGCTGCGACGGCTCTTCCCTTGGCGAAGACCCGGGGCGGGGCGTTCCTGATCGAAACGCGGTCGCCTGAGGAGATCTTCACGCCGGAGGACTTTAGCGAGGAACATCTGGCCATCGCGCGCACCACCGACGAATTCTGGGAGCGCGAGGTGGCGCCGCGGCTGGAAGCCCTCCAGCACCAGGAGCCGGGCGTCGGCCCGGAGTTGTTGCGCAAATCCGCCGAACTCGGGCTCACCGCCGTGACCGTGCCGGAACGCTACGGCGGTATGGAGATGGATTTGATCTCGGCCATGATCGTGGCCGAACACCTGGCGCGGGACGGTTCTTACGCTGCCTGGCACGGCGCACACAGCGGGATCGGCACGCTGCCGGTTTTGCTTTTCGGCACCGAGGAGCAAAAACAGAAGTACCTGCCCCGGCTGGCGCGCGCCGAGATGGTCGGCGCGTACTGCCTGACGGAGCCCCATGCCGGCTCCGACGCTTTGGCGGCGAAGACCCGCGCGGAGTTGAGTCCGGACGGCTCCCACTACGTACTCAACGGCCAGAAGATGTGGATCACCAACGGCGGCGCGGCCGATCTGTTCACCGTCTTTGCCAAGGTGGACGGCGAGAAGTTTACCGCGTTCCTGGTGGAGCGGGCCTTCGGCGGGGTCACCTCCGGCGCCGAGGAGAAAAAGATGGGGATCAAAGGCAGCTCGACCACGGCGCTGTACCTGGATCACGTCCCCGTGCCCGCCGGCAATGTTCTGGGCGAGATCGGCCGCGGGCACATCATCGCCTTCAACATCCTGAACCTGGGGCGGCTGAAGCTCGGACCCTTTGCCGTGGGCGGCGCTAAAGAGGTGCTGGCTGCCTCGCTGCGCTATTCCCGGGAGCGGAAGGCGTTCGGCAAGTCCATCGGCGAGTTCGGGCTGATCCGCCACAAGCTGGCGGAGATGGCGGTACGGATTTTCGCCGCCGAAACGATGAGCTACCGCGTGGCGGGCATGATCGAGGCGCAACTGGCGGGATTCTCCTGGGAGCAGCCGGATGCGGCCCAAGTGATGATGAGGGCGGTCGAGGAGTTTGCTCCGGAGTGCTCGTATGTAAAGATCTTCGCCTCCGAGATGCTCGACTACGTGGCTGATGAGGGCGTGCAGATCCACGGAGGCTACGGCTATCATCAGGATTACCTGGTGGAGCGTGCCTATCGCGATGCGCGCATCAACCGCATCTTCGAAGGCACCAACGAAATCAACCGGCTGCTGGCGACCGGCATGTTGCTCAAGCGGGCACAGCGCGGTCAGTTGCCGCTCGCCGAGGCGGTGCGGAAGCTTCAGGCGGAACTGCTCACTCCGCCCGCGCCTTCCGAGAGCCGCGGCGAACCTCTGGAAGAGGAAGGCCGTCTGGCGGCGAACGTGAAAAAGATGGCGCTGCTGGTCATGGGCGCCGCCTGGCAGCGCTACCTGGACCGGCTGGAAGAGCAGCAGGAAGTGCTTGCGGCGATCACGGATATCTCGATGCAGGCCTTCGCCCTCGAGTCGGTATGGCTGCGGGCGCGCAAACTGCTTGCCCGGGGCCGCGGCGAGCACGCCGCGGACCTGTGCGCGGTCTTTGCGCGAGAGGCGATGGAGCAGGCCGACGCTGCGGCGCGGACGGCTCTGGCGGCGTGCGCCGAAGGGGATTCGCTGCGGGTGGCCCTGGCGGCCCTGCGGCGGCTGAGCCGCGCCGAACCGGTCAACCTGGTGGAACTGCGCCGGCGCATCGCCCTGCGTTTGCTCGATGCCGGACGTTACCTCGTCTGACGCACGCCCCCGGATCGTGGTCCTGGTGGGCCTTCCGGGTTCGGGCAAGTCCACTTACCTCGAGCGGCAGGGAGTGACGGCGCTGTCTTCGGACGCGGTGCGGGTGTTGCTGGCCGATGACCCCACCGACCAGACCATTCACCGCCGCGTCTTTGCCGTTCTGCGGTACTTACTGCGGCACCGCCTCGAGATCGGACGGCCGGTGACCTATGTGGACGCCACGCACTTGACACCCTGGGAACGCCGGCCCTACATCCGGCTCGGCCAGCTCTATGGGTGCGCCGTCGAGGCCCTCTTCTTTGATGTTCCTGTCGAGGTGTGCCGCGAGCGGAACCGGCGCCGCGATCGCGTCGTGCCCGACGAGGCGCTGGACCGCATGGCGGCCAAGCTGGTGCCTCCCACCGTCGAAGAAGGCTTCGTGAAAGTGACGGTCATACGGGAGTAATGGCGGGTCTTTGCTAAAATTAGGATCGGTATCCCTTCTGTTGAGGAGTAAGCACACTTGACGCCGGAAACGACAGAGGACAAGACCTATCGGGCCGAATATCACGGCAGCGGGACGTTTATCATTCACAAACCCAAACGGAACCGGAAAAAGCTCCGCCAGTCCCGATTGAAGAACCCCCAGCGCGGCGCTCGCAAGTAGCGCCGCCTCCGCGATGCGCATCGCCGATTTCCGCCTCTACCCGATCGCGATCGCGGACCCGCCTTTGCGCAGCTCCTACGGCCTGCATGCGCCTTATGCCCTGCGGACGATCGTGGTTCTCCGGTCCACGGACGGACCGGAGGGCATCAGCGAAACCTACGGCGGCGAGGGGCCGCTGGCCTCGCTGGAGGCGCTGCGAGACCGGGTGGTGGGCTCCGATCCCTTCCAGCTGGTGCGGCTGTGGCTGGAGCTGTCGGCGGAGGCCGCCGCCGAGCGTGCCGCAGTGCCCGGCGGCCGGACACAAACCTGGCTCGTCCCCGGCGAGAATCTTCTCGACCGCCACGCCCGGAGCTTCGCTGCCATCGAAATGGCCTGCCTGGATCTGATCGGCAAGGCGCTGGGCAGACCGGTTTGCGACCTGCTGGGCGGGCGCGCCCGGTCCTCGGTGCCGTTTTCGGCCTACCTGTTCTATAAGCACGCCGGCGGAG
The DNA here is from genome assembly GCA_037446115.1 of Acidobacteriota bacterium. Lineage (GTDB taxonomy): Bacteria > Acidobacteriota > Terriglobia > Bryobacterales > Bryobacteraceae > JANWXD01. The sequence continues at coordinate 26,508 of JBBIJF010000008.1, forward strand.
GCGGAGAGGGCGCGGACCGCCGCGAAGACGAGTACGGCGAGGTGCTGGATCCCCGGGCGATGGTCCGCGAGGCGCGTCAGATGGTGGCGCGGTACGGTTTTCGTGAGATCAAGCTGAAGGGCGGCGTGCTCGAACCGGATGAGGAGATCGCCACGGTACGGGCCTTGCGGGAGGAGTTCGGTCCGGCCGTGCCCTTGCGGATCGATCCCAACTGCGCCTGGTCGGTCGAGACCTCGGTCCGCGTGGGAAAGGCGCTTCGGCAGGAGCTGAGCGGCGGGGGTTATCTCGAAGATCCGACGGCGACGCTCGAGGGCATGGCGGAAGTGCGGCGGCGCCTGGTCGCTGCGGACGTGCCGACGCCTCTGGCGAGCAACGTGGCCGTGACCTGTTTCGAGCAGGTGGCTGAGGCGCACCGCCTCGATGCGGTGCAGATCGTACTGTCGGACCCGCACTACTGGGGCGGCATCCGGCACGTGCAGCATCTCTCCTATCTCTGCCATGCCCTCGGCATGGGCGTCTCGATGCATTCGAACAGCCATTTGGGGGTGAGCCTGATGGCGATGGCCCACGCCGCAGCGGCATCTCCGCATCTGACCTACGCCTGCGACACACACTACCCGTGGCAACATGCCGCGGACGAAGTGGTCCAGGGCGGGCGCATCCCCATCATCAACGGTGAGGTGAGGATTCCGGACAGGCCGGGTCTGGGTGTGGAGCTCGATTACGATCAGCTGGCCCGCGGCGTCGAGCGCTTCCACAAGATCCTTTACCGCAAACGAGATGACGAGGCCGAGATGCAGCGGCGCGTGGACCCGGGCTGGCGCCGCATTCTGCCGCGCTGGTAGAAGAGGGAATCCGGCTGCATCAGTGGAGATAGCTCCGCTTGGGAGCTGGCGGGATGGTCCGGCAGGTTTGAAAACGAGGTGTTATCGCGCAGGTTGAATCAGGCTGGGCCGGATTCCCTGATCCGCCTCCAGGATAAAGGGCCGGCAGAAACAGCCCGGATGGTCTGTCCCGCTCCCGGTTGAAAAATAAGCAGAAAAATCACCGGGGATGGCTGTCACCGGCAGTTCTTCATTCGGCCGGCGCCAGGTTTGTACCAACGGGCCGCTCTTTGCGGGGATACAATCGGAGCGATGGCTTCATCCCAGGCCCAGGAACGCAGCGAGCCGCATCTCAGGTTGCTGGTCCGGCTGAGGGACCAGGCGCTGGACGTGCGGCGTCTGGCCACGGGCCTTCCCGAGGAAGTGCTCGCGCGGCGGCTGACGCCGAGCCAGTGGTCTCTCAAGGAGCTGGTCTGCCACCTCCATCGGGTCCAGCAGGTCTTCGAGGAGCGCATCGAGGCGATGCTGGCCGAAGATGAACCGGAGATTGAGCCGTACGAGCCGGACGAAGATCGCGAATTTTCTCCCCTGGCGGCGCGGCCGACGGCGCATGCTTTGGGGCAGTTCCTACTGGGGCGGGAACGGCTGCTCGGGCGACTGCGGCAGCTGGCTCCGCCGCAGTGGCAGCGCAAGGGGCGCCATCCGGAATTTCCCCGTTACGACGTTACGTTTCAGGTCGAATATATGGCCTATCACGAGGCGCATCACATCTACCAGATGATGCAGCGACGTGCGCTGCTCGAGTCCGGGGCGGGCGAAGATTTTTGAACGGCCGGCAATGCGCCGGACTCTGGTGGTTACGCCGTTTGGCCGATCCCTGCGGCCCGAAGCACATGGGCTGCGAAGACTTCCGGAGACACCGCACCTTCGAAGGCCGCTGAGTCGTTGAGAATGACCTTGGGGACGCCGCGCACCAGGTAGCGGCTGGCAAGTTGGGGGAACTCAGTGATCTCGACCGCGTCGGCGCGAATGTGATCGCTCTCGACGGCCATCTGGTGTGCGGTGCGCACGGCCCGTGGGCAGTAGGGGCAGGTGGGCGTGGCGAAGACCTGGATGTGCACGTCCCGGTCCAGCCGGGCGAGTTGCTCTTTAACCTCCGGCTTGAGGTCGGTGACTCCTCGCGAGACGTCCACGATGGCCTCCACCAGCGTGGCGAATTCGTAGCCGCTCGGGATGCCGTAGAAGCGGATGCCGTAATCGCGCGCCCCGATCACGGCGATGGCGGGGATTTTATCAATACCCTGGGAGCGGGCGCCGGCTTCGTCTCGGACAAAGTCGTAGACTTCCACGCTGAGCTTGTCGGAGAGCTCCGCCACCTCGCGCACGAGCTGTTCGGTTTGTTCGCAGAACTCGCAGGCGGGCATGCCCGGCACCCAGATGGGCGACTGGCGCTGAGTATACATCACCAGCTTTACGGGCCCCGTAAGCTTTTCGGCGAAAAGATCCGACAGCGCCATACGGTCGTGTTCCCTCAGTAGCGGCATGGACGGCTCCCAATCGGAGTATAGGCGATGCCGGCCGCCGGTGCCTAGACCAGCTCGAGTCCGCCCGCCACGACCATCAGCTGGCCGGTGACGAAGTCGGAAGCTTTCAGAAAGTAAGCCACCGCGTCGGCGACCTCTTCGGGCTTGGCGCCGCGCCCGGCAGGCGTGCGGCGGATCATGGCGAGCCCCCGCTCGTCAATGTCCTCGAAGGGCACCACTCCCGGGGCGACGGAGTTCACGGTGATGCGAGGTGCGAAGGCCTTGGCCAGCGCGCGGGTGAGCATGATGACGCCGGCTTTGGAGGCGCAGTAGTGGGCATGTTCGGCCCACGGGCGCACGCCGCCGAGCGAACTGATGTTGACGATGCGGCCGCCGTCCCCTTTGCGCATCAGGCGCGCCGCTTCACGGCAGCAGAAAAAGACCGCCTTGAGGTTGACGCTATGGATGAAATCCCAATCCGCCTCCGTGATGTCCATAGGGTCGCGGCGTGTGAAGCGGGCGGCGTTGTTGACGAGGCCGTACAGGCCGCCGGCGGCACGCTCCACCTCGGCGAACATGCGTTCGATCTCGGCCACGCTTTCCAGGTTGGCTCGGACGAGCAGGGCGCCCCCGCAGTCGGCTGCGGTCCGCCGGGCTTCCGCTTCGGAGGTGTGATAGTGAATCACCACACGGGCGCGCTCCTGCGCCAGTCGCAGCGCGATGGCGCGGCCGATCCGCCGGGCCGCTCCGGTGACCAGGATGACTTTGCCTTCGAGTGGGTTTCCCATATGCGCTTGTTGCCGATTCACCGCCCGCTCACACGGTCGGCTCTCCGTGGACCTCGACCTCCTCCGGTTCGACGCCCGCAGCCGGCGGCTCCGGCAGCCGGCCCGTGCGGTCGGCCCAGAGCCAGAATAGCGCGGTAGAGGAACTCAGCAGGCCCGAGCATACCCCGATAGTGCGCGGATCGGCGGAGGTGGATGCCAGTCCCGCCCCGAGCATGGAAGCCATCATGGTGGCCCATGTCAGCGACTCGATCGTGGAAAAAACGCGGCCGCGGAAGGCGTCGGCAACGTGGCGCAGCAGCTGGGAATAGTTGAGCACCGACGTGACGCCCACGGCCGCCCGCGAGAGCGCGATGAACAGCAGGGCGGCCCAGAACCGCTCCATCACGCTGAACAAGACGTATGCTCCGCCGTGGATCAGATAGCAGACGGCGATGGTTCGCTTGTAAGTTTCAAACCGGATGCGCCTGCCGAGCCGGTGGCCGATGGCGCCGCCGGCAAGCAGACCCAGACCCGCAAAGCTCCAGATGATGCCGATCCCGGCCGCGCCGCGCCGGAACACAATCTCTCCAAACAGGGAAAAGAGGATCTGAGCTGCGCCTCCTCCGCTGGCCCAGCCCACGTGGAGCAAGGCGATGCCGAAAATCAGCGGGTGGGAGCGCATGTACCGCAGCCCCTCGCCGTATTCGTGCCAGGGACGTACGACCTCGGCTTCGGTAAGCGCGGCGCCGCGGGCGCGGAAATGACCCTGGGGCGCCCGGAGCCGGGCGATGCAGCAGGCGGAGAAGAGGAACGAACAAGCGTTGAGGACGAAGGCCCAGCGGTATCCCAATGTCGCGGCACTCACCCCGGCGGTCATCGTGCCGATCGTCAGCGTGGTCCACTGCGTGGTCTGCGTCAGCGCGTTGGCGGTGTGGAGTTCTTCGCGACTGGCAATGGTGGGCAACAGCGCGGCGCGCCCGCTCGTGAAGAAGGGGGAAGCGAACATCAGCAGCCCGCTCAACACATAGAGCAGCCATGGCTCGGGATACTGCACCGTAAGAATGAAGAGCGAAGCCAGCCCCGCCCGAACGAGGTCGCTCGCAATCATGAGCCGCTTGCGATCCATGCGGTCCAGCAGCACGCCGGCCAGCGGCCCCGCCAGAATCACAGCCAGACCGCGCGCCAGCATGATCCCGGTGACGACGAGACCGGAGCCCGTGCGTTCCACGGCCAGGCTGAAAACGGCGATGTTGTTGAAGTGGTCGCCGATCTCGCTGACCACCTGGCCCATCCAGGTGTAACGGTAATTGCGGTTGGATTGCAGCAGCCGGAGGAACCCCGACCTCATGCGCGCTCAGCGAGGTAGACGCCGGCCAGAACGAGCACGCCCCCGGCCACAAGTCCGGCCGTAATCGGTTCGCCCAGCAGCAACGCGGCTCCCGCGGTGGCAAGAAAAGGCTGAAGATAGCCGAAAGCGGTCAGCCGGGATCCGGGAAGCCATGCCAGTGCATAGGAAAAAATCAGATAGCACACGAGCGACGGAAACACGGCCATGTAGACGAAGCTCGCCCAGGCGGCCGCGGTGACGGCGGCAAAATCGAAGCGGAATGCGTACCAGAGGGTCAGGGGGGCAAGCATCAGCGCCCCGCCGACGTAGGCGAAGGTATTGACGGTGATGCTGCCGTAGGAGGCGGAAGGCCGCTTGCCCGCCACAGTGAAAGCGGCAAAGGCCAAGGCCGCAAGGAAGATGAGCAGGTCCCCCAACACCGAGGCTCCGGAACTGTTGGAGGGCGCCCCGCTCAGCGTGACTGCACCGGCCAGGGCCGCGGCCATTCCCGCTGCCTTCTGGAGTGTGATCCGCTCCTGCCCGGTTGCGGCCGCAAGCAAGAGCACAAGGACCGGCGTCAGGCTCATCAGCACCGAAGAATGCGATGCGCTGGTCAGAGCCAGGCCGCCGACGAAGAAGACCTGGTTCAGCGTGACGCCCAGGACCCCGAGCAGCACGAGCCTGGCGCGATCTTGCCGCGCAATGCGTGACCCGGTCCGGCCGCGCTTCCACAAATACAGCGGCAGGATCAGCAAGGCCGCAAGCGAAGTCCGCATTCCGGCCAGCAGCAACGCCGGGAACTCGCGCAGGGCGACTTTGCCGATGAGGAAATTGGCGGCCCAGAGAAAGACCATCAGCAGGATGAGCGCGTATAGACGGCCGGCAGGCGGGCGCCTCGAGCGTACGGATGGAACAGGCGCAGGGCGTTCCTCCGCCCGACTGACGCCGGCGGTTTGGCTGCTCAACGAATCGCCTCCTGCTGAACCATGAGGTGGGAGAGGTAGTCCAGGTCGAGCGCGTAGCCAAAGCCGGGGTCGTCGCGAATCGCAATGGTTCCGCGCGGCGTGACCTCCACCGGGGGCTGAATGATGTCGCGCTGCCAGTAGCGCCTGCTGGCGGAGACGTCGCCGGGGAGGACGAAGTTGGGGAGCGTCGAGAGGGCGATGTTGTGCGCGCGGCCTACGCCGGACTCGAGCATCCCGCCGCACCAGACGGGCACGCCCGCACGCTGCGCGACGTCGTGTACGCGTCGCGCTTCGGCAAAGCCCCCCACGCGCCCGAGCTTGATGTTGAGGATGCGGCATGCGCCCGCCCGGATCGCCTGTTCGGCGTGCCGGGCCGAGCGGACGGACTCGTCCAAACAAATGGGAGTCTCGAGCTGGGATTGCAGCGCGGCATGATCCAGGATGTCGTCGTGGGCCAGCGGCTGCTCGATCATCATCAGGTAGTAGGCATCGAGCTGCTTCAAGTGGGCGGCGTCGGCCAGCGTATAGGCCGAATTGGCGTCCGCCATGAGCTTGATCCGGGGAAACCGCTCCCGGACCTGCCGCACCACCTCCACATCCCAGCCCGGCTTGATCTTGATCTTGATGCGCTGGTAGCCGGCCTCGAGTTCGGCCGCGATTCTGTCGAGCAACTGCGCGACGGATTCCTGGATCCCGATGGAGACCCCGCAGGGGATTTCCCGGCGCGCTCCGCCGCCGATGCGCTTCCAAAGGGGCTCGCCGCACAGGCGCGCCTCCAGGTCCCACAGTGCAGCCTCCAGCCCGCCGAGGGCCATGCGGTGGCCTCGGATGCGCGGAAACAGGGCGCCAGCTTCGGCCGCCGAGGGAATCGTTCTACCGACGAGCGCCGGGGCGGCATAGTCGCGGAGGATCAGCCAAGCCGAATCGGTCCACTCCTCGTTGTAGAAGGGGTGCTCTCCGGCGGTCACCTCCCCCCAACCGGAGACGCCGTCCGAGACGGCCTCCACCAGCAGGATCTGCCGCTCGGTGGTACGGCCGAAGCTGGTCTCGAAGAAATGCAGGAGCGGCATTTGAAGCCGCCGCAACACGACGCGGTCTAGACGGAAGGCCATGGCGGATGCACTCTCCCCTTCCGAGGCCGGATGGAAAGCTGCGGCACGCGGCATTCTACTCGAAGGGCCATGGAGCCAGAAGGTATTCTCCGGCGGCCTCGGAGCGCTCGAAACCGAACACGGCGAGGCCGCGGCCGAGATGTTGCAGAAAAGCGTCGCTCACCGCCTTTTGGATCGCGCGTGCCCGGGCGGGATCCTGCCGGCGCAGCACCGCGATGTCCGCCGGCACGCGGATGCGCGCTTGCGGCGCCGGGCGCCGAAGCGGGCTTCCCTCGAGAAGGCGTTGGACCCGCTCGCTGGCGATCCACCATTCCGCCACGCACCGATCCGTCGGCAGGCCGCCGTGCAAGGGGCTGGTGGTGGTGCCGTATTGGTTGAGCACGTAGCGGCGCACGACCGCTCCGAGACGCTCAATATTGAAGTAGGCGTTTTTCAACTCCAGCGGGTCGAAAGTCCACTCGATGAGTTCCAGCCCGCGATGCAGCGCGTCGCGCCGCTGCTCGAGTTTGAGCAGCCTCCCGATGCCCCGGTTGCTGTAGTCGGGCAGCACGCCCAGCATGTGGCTGTGCAGATAAGGCTTGCCTCCGGGCTTCAGGCCGGGAATCGCCAGGCAGAAGCCGACCATACGCGGCCCGTCGAAGGCGCCGAAGGCCTGACCGCCCACTTTGGTGGCGACGACAAACAGGCGCACCGGGAGCAGCTCGTGCTCCTGGAAGCCCCAGATCGTCCGCTGCAGTTCGACGGCCTCGCGAAATTCGTCCAGGGCCTGAAGGGGCCGGACCTCGATCATCGGGCCTGCTTGGCTTCCTGCCACAGCGCTTCCATCTCATCCAGGGTCGCTTCCGGCAAGGGCTTGCCACGCTCCCGGAGCTTTTCTTCGATGTAGCCGAAGCGGGCGCGAAAACGTGCGTTGGCACGGCGCAGGGCCTGCTCGGCGTCCACATGCAGAAACCGCGCCAGATTCACGACGGCAAACAGGAGGTCGCCGATTTCCTGCTCGGCCCGCTCGACCGAGTTGCTCTTGCGGGCCTCGTCCAGTTCGCGCAACTCCTCTTCCACCTTGCGGCGCACTTCGTCGGCGTGGTTCCAGTCAAAGCCGGCCCGGCCGGCGCGGACACTGATCTGCTGCGCCTCCGCCAGTGCGGGCAACGCCCGGGGGATTCCCGACAGAATCGAACCCTCCGCCGCGCCCCGTTCGTTTTTCTCGGCCGCCTTGATTTCGTCCCAGCGCCGTTTGACTTCTGCCGCGGTTTCCGCGCGCGCGTCTCCGAACACATGCGGGTGGCGGCGGACGAGCTTGTCGTTGATCGCATCCAGGCTGTCCTCGATCCGGAACAGGTTCTGCTCGGCCGCCATCTGGGCGAAGAATACGGCCTGAAGCACCAGGTCGCCCAGCTCTTCGGCGAGTTGTTGCCAGTTGCGGTTGTCAATGGCTTCCAGCACCTCGTAAGTTTCCTCGAGCAGATAGGTCTTGATGGTATCGAAGGTCTGCTGGCGGTCCCAGGGACACCCGTCGGGTGCGCGAAGCCGGGCCATGATTTCGACCAGGCGCTGAAATTTTTCCCCTGCTGTGGAGCCGTTGTCTGAAGTCATCGTTCGCGCCGGCGGCGCGGGAAGAACTCAGGATTCCAATGTAACATATAGGTGCGGCGGAGCCGCGGCGATGCACCCGTGCGTCGAGGAAAATTGAAGAGAGAGAAGATGCCAGCCGGTCCGGTTGAGCTGCATCGCGCAGCGCGCCGCTTCTTCGAGTACTCCGTAGTGGGCCTGGCCGCAACGGGCTTTGCCGCCCTGGCCACATCCGGGCAACTTTCCACCACCGGCATCGCTCTCGTCGTCGCGGCACTGGTTGCCGCGTCGCTGCGCGCGGCCGGCGTCGTTCGCTTTCGGGTGCCGGCTGCCGGAGCAAGCGCGGCGGCGGTGGCGGTGTTTGCCTGGGCAGTCTGGGACCGGTTCTACGGGACGCGGGACGTCGTTCACGCTCTCGTCCACCTGATTCCGCTGCTTGCGGCCGTGCAACTGCTGGCCGCTTCGCGGGGCCGGGATTTTGTCTTCGTGAAGATTCTTGCGCTGCTCGAGCTGTTTCTCGCGGCGGTGGTTTCGGCCAGCGTGAACTTCTTCCTGTACCTGGCGCTGTTCGTGCTCTTTGGGGTGGCGTCGTTTGCCGGTGGGGAGATCCTCCGCTCGGCGGGTGAAGGCTGGGTGGTGGCGCGCCGGGCGGCTCGACGGCTGCCCCTGCATCTGTCGCTGCTGAGCCTGATCGCGGGCGGCGCGATCCTCATGCTGACGGCATGCTTCTTCCTCGTGTTGCCGCGCACCGCCGGGGCAGCTCTCCGGCGCCTGGTCACGGAACGGACCGTACTAGCCGGCTTTTCTGAAGACGTGCGGCTGGGGCAAATCGGAGAGATCTTGCAGCGTTCGACGCCCGTCATGCGGGTCCGCGTTCACCAAGGCATTCTGCCGGCGCACGTGCGCTGGCGCGGAGCCGCGTTGGTGCGATTTGACGGCCGGCGGTGGTTCACGCCCCCGGTCGCCGGAGGCTTCCTGCCGCTCGACGGCGGGCGAGCTCTTCTGGCGACGGATGCGGAGCGGCGCCGCCGGGGTGCTCGGGTCCTCTACGAGGTTCACCTGCTACCGGCGGTTTCCGGGGTGGTCTTTGTGGCGGGTGTGCCGGAAGTCTTGTGGATGGACGCACCGGGCCTGTGGCGTAATGCCGGCGGAACGCTGCGGGTGGCGCCTGGGATGCCCTCGGCCATGCGTTACGCCGTGCACAGCTTTCTGGGCGATCCCGGGCCGTCTGGGTTCCCGCTGCGCCCATCCGAGTTGCAGGACTACCTGCAACTGCCGCCGCTCGACCCGCGCGTGCCCGCCTTGGCGCAGAGGGTGACACAGGGCGCCGGAGGGGACGAAGCCAAGGCACGGGCCCTCGAGGGTTTCCTCGCAACCCGCTACGGCTACACGCTGGAGCTGCCGGCGGAGGAAACCGGCGATCCGCTCGCCCACTTCCTGTTCGAGCGGCGCAAAGGTCATTGTGAGTACTTTGCGTCCGCCATGGCCGTGATGTTGCGTACCCTCGGGATTCCGTCCCGTGTGATTACCGGATTTCATGCCGCATCTTACAATCCCGTCAGCGGCTGGTACGTCGTGCGCTCTTCAGACGCCCATAGCTGGGTGGAAGCGTGGATCCCGGGTCGCGGATGGCTCACATTTGATCCCACGCCGCCTGCGCCGGCCCGTCGGAGCACTTCGGTCTGGGCCCGCCTTGGTTTCTATCTGGATGCGGCCGAGATGTTCTGGCAGGAGTGGGTGGTGGGCTATGACCGTGAACGGCAGTTGTTGCTGGCAGTGCTGATGGGGGATTCCGGCCGCAGCTTCGGTGAACGCTGGCTGGAGCGGGCGGGCGTGCGTGCGGCTCGGTGGCGCGTCACCGGGGGAGAGTGGATTCGCCGGTACGGGCCGGGCGCCGCCCTCGTCGCGAGCGGTGTGCTGGTTGCGATTTTCATCGGCCCGCGCCTTGGCCGGCGGTGGAGCGCGTGGCGACGGGTCCGGCGTGCGCGGCAGGGACAGGCCAGCGCCTCCGATGCCACGTTACTCTACGGACGGCTGCTCGAGGCGCTGCGGCGCCGGGGTTTCGAAAGGCCCGCATGGCTCACACCGCAGGAGTTCGTGCAGACGTTGCCGCCCCTGACCCTGCGCAGCGCCGTAGCCGAGTTCACGGACCTGTATTACGCCCTCCGTTTCGGGGCGCGCAAGGAAGTCGCCCCGCGTTTGACCGAGCTGCTCGAGCGCCTTGAGGACGGGCGCTGACGGCCCCCTTCCGGGGAAGGAAACGCGCGCGGGCCAAGCCGGCCGGCGCGGGCGAGGTACGCTAGAAAATTCCGGTGCTTTTCGAGGACTGGGAGCGCATCGCTATGAGCAGGTACGCGAGGAGGATGGCCGTGCAGTACTGGCTTGGCCGGCGGCTTTTCAGGTCTTGTGCCGCACAGACCCGCGGAGACACAATCCTGGTCCCGTGCGGCGCGCCCTCCGCCAGCCCTCCGGAGGGCTGGACGCCTGCGCGGGGAGCAAGGCTGTGGGCGCTCGTGCTCGCCGGCGTCGTTGCGGCGCTTCCGGCCGCAGCCCAGCGCGATTTGTCAGGGTCGGTCCGCGTCTGGTTGGCCTTGGAGAAACTCCGAACACTAGGCAGCGCCTTGATGATCGCCGCCCATCCGGATGACGAGAATACGAACCTGTTGGCCTATCTGGCCCGCGGGCGAAAGATCACGACCGCCTATCTTTCGCTCACCCGGGGAGAAGGCGGGCAGAACCTCATCGGACCCGAGCAGGGGGAACTGCTGGGCGTGATTCGCACGCAGGAGTTGCTGGCAGCCCGCCGCATTGACGGGGCGGAACAATTCTTCACCCGCGCGATTGACTTCGGCTTCTCCAAATCCGCCGAGGAAACCCTGGCCAAGTGGGGACGCGAGACGATTTTGGGCGACATCGTGCTCGCCATCCGGCGATTCCGGCCGGATGTGATCGTGCTGGTTTTCAGCGGGACGCCGCGGGACGGCCACGGCCATCATCAGGCCTCCGCGCTGCTCGGCAAAGAGGCTTTTCTGGCGGCAGGCGATCCGTCGCGGTTTCCCGAGCAGCTTTCCCGTGTCCAACCTTGGCGCGCCAGGCGGCTGGTCTGGAACGTGTTTTTCTGGAGCGAACAGCAGCAAAAACTGGCACAAGAAACGGGAGGCTATGTCGTGGTGGATCCCGGCGAGTACGACCCGGTGCTGGGTTACTCCTACGCCGAGATCGCGGGCATGAGCCGTAGCATGCATCGCAGCCAGGGCTTCGGTTCGCCCGAGCGCAGAGGTTCAGTGAAAAACTACCTGGTCCACGTGGCGGGCGAGCCGGCCAGATCGGACCTTTTCGACGGCGTGGACACGAGCTGGAAGCGGCTGCCGGGAGGTGCGCCGGTGGCAGCCATTCTGGCCGAAGCCGCTCGCGCGTTCGATGCACGTGCCCCGGAAAAGCTGATCCCGTGGTTGCTCAAGGCACGGCCGCTCATCGAGAGCATCGCCGATCCTTGGGCGAAGCGCAAGCTGGCCGAACTCGACGAAGCCCTGGGCCTGGCGGCCGGTTTGTGGCTCGATGCCTCCGCCGAGCGATTTCAAGTTGTCCCGGGAGAGAGATTCCGAGTCGAGCTCGCGGCCGTCAACCGCTCATCGTTTCCGGTCACCCTCGAAGCGGTGAGTCTGGAGGGAGTTGGCGAAGCGCCGGAGCTGAAGCTGAGCCGGCCGCTCGTGTACAACGAGCCGGTGCGACACACGGCATCGGTCGCCTTGCCGGAAGATCAGCCCTACTCACAACCATTCTGGTTGCGGCAGCCGGCCGGCGGAGCCGTCTATTCGCTGGCCGATCCTGAACTGGTCAACCGGCCGGACCCCGAACCCGTGCTCCGGGCCCGCTTCCGCCTGCGCTTCGGGGAGCAGACCATCGAGCTGGTGCGTCCGGTGGCCCACCGTTACGTGGATCGAGCAGTCGGTGAACTGGTGCGGCCGCTCGAGATCGTGCCCCCGGTGTCGGTGCGGCTGGAGACCGCGGCGCTCGTGTTTCCGGAGGCCGGGCCCAAAGAGATTGATGCGATGGTGTGGAGCCACACCTCCGGCGTGCGGGGACTGCTCCGGATGGAAGTGCCCTCCGGTTGGCGCGCCGAACCGGAAGCGGCGGCCTTTGACCTCGAAAACTCCGGAGAGCAAGTGGCGCTGCGGTTCAAGCTGTCGCCCCCGGTTGCGGCTTCGTCGGGGAGCCTTCGCGCTGTGGCGATCGTGGGAAGCCGCGAGGTTGCTTCCGGCGCGGTTACCATCCGCTACCCGCACATTGAGCCGCAAACGGTGTCGGTCCCGGCGCGCGCCCGGATCGTGCGTGAGGACATCCGGACGCTGGCGCGGAAGGTGGGCTACGTCATGGGCGCGGGCGATGAAGTGCCCGCGGCGCTGCGCCAGCTTGGCTGTGAAGTGACCCTGCTTGAAAGCGCGGATCTGGCGCGCGGGGATCTGGACGGCTTCGACGTCATCGTTACGGGCGTGCGCGCCTTCAATGTGCGAGCGGACCTGCGAGCCAACTTCCACCGCCTGCTGGCCTACATGGAGCGCGGCGGCACGCTCCTCGTGCAGTACAACGTGCTTCCTTTCGGAGGCCAGGCGGCGGGCCTGGAGCGGATCGGGCCTTATCCGCTGCGGATCGGGCGGGCCCGCGTTTCGGTGGAAGAAGCACCGGTCCGTTTTCCGGACCCCGACCATCCGTTGCTGCGAGCTCCGAACCGCATCACAGCGGCGGATTTCGAGGGATGGATACAAGAGCGCGGGCTGTACTTTGCCTCCGAGTGGGATCCGCGCTACCAGCCGCTGTTCGAGTCGCATGATCCGGGAGAAAGTCCGCTCGCCGGCGGCACGCTGGTGGCGCGATACGGGAAAGGAGCTTACGTGTTCACGGCCTATTCATGGTTCCGCCAGTTGCCGGCGGGCGTGCCCGGCGCCTACCGCATCTTCGCGAATTTTCTCAGCGCGGCCAAGGTGCTTCCATGAACCGCCTGGACGTGGAGCGCCCGGAGCTCGCCTCCGACGAGAAGCCTCCCATCCTGGGCACGTGGCGCCGCTTGTACGCGGCAGTGCTGGCGTGGCTGGCGGTGTTGATCGTCTTGTTCTATCTCTTCAGCGAGGCGTTTGCGCCATGAGGCTGCTGGACTGGCTGGTGCTCGGCGGTTCGCTGGTGGCCGTGGTCTCTTACGGCTTGTGGCGGGGACGCGGCAGCGACACGGTCGGCAAGTACCTGCTGGCGGGAAAGACGATGCCGTGGTACGCCATGGCCCTGTCCATCATGGCGACGCAGGCCAGCGCCATCACGTTCATCTCCACGACGGGGCAGGCCTACGTGGACGGCATGAGATTCGTTCAGTTTTATTTCGGCCTGCCCCTGGCCATGATCGTGCTTTCGGCCACGGCCGTGCCGATTTTTCACCGGGCGGGCGTCTACACAGCCTACGAGTACCTGGAGCGGCGGTTCGACGCGAAGACGCGCGTGCTGGTGAGTCTGATCTTTCTCATCCAACGCGGGCTGGCAGTGGGAGTGGCTCTGTACGCCCCGGCGGTGGTGCTTACGGTGATCCTCGGGTGGCCGGACCGGCTCACGACGGTGGTGATGGGTTCTCTGGTCGTGCTGTACACGACACTCGGCGGCATCAAGGCGGTGACGTGGACGGACTTTCAACAGATGCTGATTATGACGGCAGGAATCGTCGCCGCTCTGGCGACCGCCGTTTTTCTGTTGCCCGACCAGGTCTCCTTTGGGGATGCGCTCACTGTGGCGGGCGCCGCCGGCCGTCTGAACGCCGTCACCACCCGCTTCGACTGGAACGACCGTTACAACCTGTGGAGCGGCCTGATCGGGGGCATGTTTCTGGCTTTGTCGTACTTCGGCTGCGACCAGTCGCAAGTGCAACGCTATCTGACCGGGAAATCCATCGCCCAGAGCCGGCTGAGTCTGCTGTTCAACGCCGTGGCGAAAGTCCCCATGCAGTTTTTCATCCTGTTCACCGGGGCCATCGTTTTTGCGTTTTACACCTTCGAGAAGCCGCCGCTGCTGTTCCAGCCGGTGACGCTCGAACGGATGCGGCACGAGCGCGGATTTGAAGAGGTTGAGCGCCGCTACGAAGCCGCGTTCGCCCGGCGCAAGGAAGCGGCCGCACAACTCCTCGAGGCGCGCCGGAACGGCGACGTGGCGGCGCGTGCGGAGCGCGTGCGCGAGTACCGCGAAGCACACCGGCTCTTTGAAGAGGCCCGTAGCCAGGCTGCACGGTTTGCAGAAAGCCGCGGAATTTCCGGCGTGAACGATACCAACTATATCTTTCTCACGTTCGTGACGCGCTACATGCCGGCAGGGGTGGTGGGTCTGATCATGGCGGCGATCTTCGCTGCGGCGATGTCGTCCATTTCCGCCGAGATCAACTCTCTGGCGACGGTCACTGTCGTGGATCTGTACCGGCGCCATATCCGCCGCCAGGCTCCTGACAGCCACTACCTGAAGGCAGCCAAACTGGCCACCCTGTTCTGGGGCGCCTACGCCGTCCTGACAGCGGAGTTCGGCGCCAGTCTGGGGGCGCTGATCGAGGCGGTTAACATGGTGGGCTCGTTTTTCTACGGGGGCATGCTTGGGGTCTTCATCCTGGCCTTCTATTTCCCGCGCGTGACGGCGAACGCAGCCTTTGCGGGGGTGCTGATGGGCGAGGCGGCGATCCTGCTCACGTGGCGGCTCACGGGCGTTTCCTTCCTCTGGTACAACGTGATCGGCTGTGTGGTCGTGGTGGCGGCCGGAGTGCTGCTGTCGCGGCGGCCGATGAATTGACCCGGGCGGAATCGGGTTCCCGGCGGATCCGGTTCGCGGCGGGCCCGTGGCGGTTCTTGCGGCTTTCGACCGGCCTCACGCTGCCCGCACTTGCGCGGCGATCTCCCGCAGCGCAGGCAGCACGTCGCCGGCAGGCACGGCTTCGGCCCCGCGGCGCCCGAGACCGAAATACAGCTTCCGGTAGAGCGGATACAGTCGCTCGTAGACCGCGTTCTCCTGCGGATCGGGTTCCACGGTGCGGTAGCGCGGGCACAAGGCATCCTGAGCTTCTTCGATGGTGGAAAACGCGCCGGCGGCCAGGAAGGCGAAGATCGCTGAACCCAGACTGGTCACCTCGCTTTCGGGGACAAGCACCGGCTTGTTGAACACGTTGGCGTAAACCCGGTTCAGGGTTTCGTTTTTCGGGGGGATGCCTCCGCCGTTGATCACACGCCGAATCGGCACGCCGTGCTCGGCCATCCGTTCCAGGATGACGCGGGTGTGGAAGGCGGTTCCTTCGATGGCAGCGAACAGCTCGTCCTGGGCGCTGTGCGTCAGATTCCAGCCGAGGGTCACGCCGCCGAGCTCGGCATTGACGAGGACGGTACGATCGCCATTGTCCCAGGTGAGGCGGAGCAGACCGGTCTGGCCTGCGCGGTAGCGCTCCAGGCCGTCCGACAGGCTCGCCACGGTGGTTCCGGCGCGGCGGGCAATGGCGTCGAAGATGTCGCCCGTGGCGGACAGTCCCGCTTCGATACCGTAGTAGCCGGGGTGGATCGAGCCTTTCACGATTCCGCAGACGCCGGGGATCAAGCCCACCTGGCGCGCGATGGCCATGATGCAGGTGGAGGTGCCGACCACGTTGACCACGTCTCCTTCGCGGATACCGGCTCCGATCGCATCCCAGTGGGCGTCGAAGGCGCCGATGGGGATCGGGATACCCGCGCGCAGACCGAGCTTTCCGGCCCACTCCTCGCAGAGGCGGCCGGCGATCTGATCCGAGGTCCCATAGCGACCCGTGAGCCTGGCTCGGACGCCGGCGAGCAGCGGGTCCACCTTGATGAGAAAGTCGTCCGGGGGGAGTCCGCCGAGGCTCTCGTTCCACATCCACTTGTGGCCCATGGCGCAGATGCTGCGAGGCACCTGGGCGAGATCGCGGATGCCGCACAGCACGGCCGCCACCATGTCGCAGTGTTCGAGGGCGGTCACCATGCGCCCGCGTTTGTCGGGGTTGTGGCGCAGCCAGTGCAGGAGCTTGGAAAAGCCCCATTCGGAGGAGTAGACCCCGCCGCACCATTCAATGTGCGGGAGCTTTTCCCGATGGGCGACCTCGGTGATGAGAGCCGCCTCTTTCTTGGCGCGGTGGTCACACCACAGGTAGTATTCGTCCAGCGGCTCGAGCCCTTCGCCCACCGGCACCACTGTGGAGCCGGTGGTGTCGAGTGCGATGGCCTCCACGCTGCGGCCGTCCGTGCCCGCAGCCTCCAGGGCCTTGCGCATGGCCTCCGCCAGCGCCCGCATATGGTCCTCGTGGCGCTGGGTGGCATGATCCGGATCTTCTTTTTTTCGGAACAGCGGATACTCGGCCGTCGCGGATCCGAGCCGCCCGCGGCGGCTGTCCACGATCGAAACCCGCACGCTCAAGGTGCCGAAATCCACGCCTGCAACGACAGCCATCTTGCGACCTCACTTTGTAGACGATTCGCTCAGAGAAAATCCGGACCGGAGACGGCGGCTATTGGTGCCAGTAAATTTCCCAGCCGAGATACCGTCTGCCCGCCTCGTAAACCATCGAAGCCACGTGGGAGAGATTCGCCGCCACGTGGTGCTCGAAGCCGTTCTCACAGATGTAGCGGAGCAACTCCTGCAGGCGCGGAATCTCCACGACGCCCGCGCCGCCGAAGGTCTCCAGCGGGTCTTCGGTAAAGCGGCCCTCGCCGACGTAGGCCGAGATCACGCCCTTGCGGTCGTTGGTCGAAACCCGCAGGTAAGTCATGGGCCCGGGCTTCACGCGGCCGACCACGGTCCCGAACGTCCGTTCCTTGCCCACCGTACCGGCGATGATTTCCTGGAAGTCCATACGGAAATCCTCGAAAAAGTGCTTCGGCAAATTGCTGCAATGGAAGCAGACGGCTTTGTCAGGGTCGTCGCCATAGTTGTTGTTCCAGTCGAGCAAGGCGCTCGGGGTCTGGGAGGCGAGGGCCAGAGCGTACATGGCCACCGTGCCGCACACGTCCACTTCGCAAGCGCTCGGCATGAGCTGATTACTCATCATGCTCATGACCGTACAGGGAACGACTCCGAAGTACTCTTCAATGGCGGTCCAGCACTGCACGGCGCTGATGGTGACGTCCGTTTCCTTCATCCACCGTTCGATGACGGCCGCCAGCTTGGCCATCTTGAGCAGCGACTCCTCCGGGATGCCCTGCGTGGAGACGTATCCGCGGATGGCCGCCAGTTTCTGCTGGGCCGCCTCGTCGTTGTCCTTCATGCGCTGGATGCGGCCGAGAATCTCCGACAGATCCACGGTCTCGACGTCAATGCCGTAGGCTTCGAGGATCTTCTCGCTGTAGCGCACTGTATTGAAGGCCGCCGGGCGCGCGCCGATCGAACCGATGCGCACCTTGCGCAGGCCGTTCACCACGCGGCAGACGCCGGCGAACCACTCCAGGTCCTTGCGAAACGCTTCGGAATCGGGCGCTACGGTGTGCAATCTGGTGAGCGAGTATGGGATGCCGTACTGCGTCAGGTTGTTGCACACCGACATCTTGCCGCAGAAACTGTCCCGGCGGTCGCGAATCGTCATGCGCCCGGCCGTATCCGGCGTGGCCTGCACCAGCACGGGCACCTTCAGGTCCGCCAGACGCAGGGTTTCGGCGATCGCCCGTTCGTCTCCGAAGTTGGGCAGGGAGACGATGACGCCGTCAATTTCATCACGGTGTTTGCGGAACAGTTCGGCGCACTTTTTGGCTTCCGCACGGGTTTCGACGGCGCCGAACTTTGTGTCTTCCGGGCCCGGGCAAACGACGCCCATGCCCGCTGTTTCCAGTACCCGGATCATCTCCTCGCGGCCGGCCTTGGCCAGATGATCGGGGAAAAAGCCGCGGTTGCCCACGATGAGGCCGAAAGTCATTCGTCTTGGCATAAGGTTTGATTGTAAGCCCTTTCAGCAGCGTTGTCAGCTCCGTCCTAATGTTCTTCCACTATGGCAAGGTCCCAAGGGCCGAGCGTGAGGGCTGCTCCGCGGGAAACCGGACGATCCGTGAGCAGCTCGCGCCCTTCGCGGTACGGATACGTCAAGGACTGGGACTGGCCTGAAAAATTCAGATAAAAGTGCAGGGTGCGGCCAGCCCGGTTCACACCGTGCTTGACCCGCACGGGCGGCGGTAGCTGCTGATCGGGGCCGGTGAGCCCGGCGAGCAGCAGGACCTCCGCCAGCACTTTCTGCTGCAGTTCGTCGGAGAGGAACGTTCCCTGGTAGGTCAGCGTTCCTTTTCCGAAGCGGTTGCGGGTGAGCGCGGGATACTTTCCAAAGAACGGATGATCATACCAGGCAAGTGGCTGGGCGCTCTCCGGGATGATCATTTCGGCCCAGACCGAGACGCGGTTGTGCTCCCCGGCGCCGTAGGGGTCGCCTTTCAGCGCGAGCGGCTGCGCCACGCTCGAGAACTCCTGATAGGAAAAGCCGGCCGGTTCCCGGAGCGGTCCCGGCGCGCGTGTCCAGCGTACGGTGGAGTACTCATTGGCAAAACCGCTCTTGAAAGACAGCACCAAGTGCCCGCCGTCTTTGACATACGCCGCCAGCCTGCCGAGCAATTCATCGGAGGCCACATAAAGCGGCGGCACCACCAGCACTTTGTAACGGCCGAGATCCTGCGTCTCGGGGAAAACGAAATCCACCTCGACGTTGAGCCGATAAAGGGCCCGGTACATCTGCTGGAGGACGGTCATGTAGTTGACGCGGTCGTCAAACGGCATGAAACGGAGAGCGTGATAGGAATCCACACTGGCGAGGATGGCGACGAGGTTGTGTTTTCTCAGGTCTACCAGCCGGGGGCCCAGTCGTTTGAGTTCACCGGCGATGCGCGAGACCTCACGGTAGACCCGGTTCGGTTCGAGGTCGTGGGAAAGCACTCCTTTCCAGTAGGTTTCCTGCCCGTAGTGCAGTGAGTGCCAGTGCCAGTAGGCGACCATATTGGCTCCCGTCGCAAAGTGAGCGAAGGCGCTCAAGCGCAGCTGGCCGTCGTAGGGAGGGAACTGTGTACGGGAATCCCAGCCAATGGTCTGGGCGTTCGTCTCGGTGACCAGGTAGCTTTGGCTCTTGAGCGAACGGCACAGGTCTCCAGAAAGGCTGATGGCTGCTCCGTCGAGCTCGTCCTGGACGGCGTGATAGGGATTGACGGCCGCAATATCCAGGTGGCGGGCGATGGCGGGCTGATCCACGTCCGTACGTACGCCGCCGACAAAGTTGTGCGTGATGAACTGATCCGGCCGTTTGTGCCGGCGCACGATCGCCGCCTGCCAGGCCAGGAAATCGGTCACCGTCTGGCGCTGGAAACGTTCCCACTCGAGCTTGTAGCCCGGGTTGAGGATGCCGGCGCGGGGAGGGAACTCGTCCCAGTCATTGACGAGCTGCCCCCAATAGGCGAGGCCCCAGAGGCGGTTCAGTGTGGCAGTGGTTTTGAATTTGCGCCTCAGGTAGTTGACAAAGTCTGCATGCATGTGCGCGGCGCCCGAGGGGTTAGGATGCGTTTCGTTGTCAATCTGGTAGCCGATGACGGCGGGGTGATCTTTGAAGCGCGACACGATCTGCCGGATGATCCGCTCGGCGTAGTAGCGGTACACCGGATGCGTGAGGTCCATGTTTTGCCGCGGCCCGTAGGCGCCCCCCGGCGCCGAGCCCGGGTAGGTGGGCTGCGTTCGCACCACCAGCGGAGGTGCTTCCGTGAGATGGTTCACCAGGATTTCCGGGTGCTTTCGGTAAAGCCAGGGCGGGATGGAATAGGTGGGTGTTCCGAGGATGACTTTGATCCCGGCTTTGTGCAGGCGATTGAGGATCCGCTCCATCCAATCAAATTCAAATTCGCCGTCACGCGGCTCCCAGTTCGTCCAGGTGGACTCGCCGAGCCGAACCACATTGATGCCGGCACTCTCCATGAGCCGGACGTCCTCTTCCAGCCGTTCGTAGGGCATGTACTCGTGGTAGTAGGAGACTCCGTACAGGAGCGTGTCGAACGGGCGCGGCTGGGCGAGCAGGGGCGTCCCGGCAAGAAAGATGGAAAAGGCCACTGTCTTCCCGTGCATTGTTAAAACCTCCAAGCTCCGGCTTACTTGGCCGGCCACAGCGGGTGCGGGGCTCCGGCGCCGGGCGGCGGTCCAAGATGATACCGCAGGGCGAGACCGAATTCGGCCGGACGCGGCAAGCCTTCCCAGTGCGCGGCAATACGTCCCGCGGGGTCTATGAGGAGCGTGGCCAGGGCTTTGCCGGTCGAGATCCCTGAGGCCTGCCGCAACGCCGGGTCGTGTTGCAAGCGTATCCGGCCAAGATTCCAATCGTAGGGCAGCTCGGCAGCGGACTGCGGATCATCTTCCCAGACCAACACCGCCTCCAGACGCTTGCTTCCGTACTGAGCCAGGGCTGCCTGCACGAAGACCAGTTGACTGCGGCAGGGCTCCGGTTCTTTGCCCGAGAAAATCAGCACGAGCCACCGGTCCTTGCTGCGGCCGCCCAGGGCGAGGCGGTTTCGCTCCGGGGGGCGCCTCCTTCCCGCCGGCTCCAAGGCTCCGGCACGCAGCCTCGCGGCGGCGTCGAGTAACGGCGAGCCGGGCAGCGGCTCGAGCATCGCACTCCAACGTGGATCGGCAAGGACGTCATCGGTCGCGGCCGCCCGGCGCCAGGCCTCGATTCCCTCAAAAGCAGCGCCGCCGTACTCCCAGACCGGCTGACCATCGCCGGCATACCAGTACACGTTCCCCTCGAAGCGCAGGTCACGGCTCGTGTGAACCAGCCGCGGCACGGTGGAAACGACGACGTTTTGGCGGAAGACGTTCGGCCGCCGGCCGCGGAACTCGGCCCGATCCATCTGAACGGCAGGAGCGTTGACCGGTGGCGTCCAGTAGAAGGTGTTGTTGTGGACGAGAACGCCGTCCAGGGCTCCGCCCTCCCAGGTGGAGATGTAAAAGTCGCCCTGGCGCCGCGCCAGCTTCGGGCTGCGGCCGTTGTTCACGCAGACGTTGTAACGCACAATGCTGTTGCTCGTAAGCTCGCCTTGAGCGGCGAACACCGAGGCGCAGTAGCCTTGGGCGTCGTGGGCGTAGTTGTATTCCACGACGTTGTCATCGTTGCCCCAGTCGATGTCATAGACACCGCCGTCCACCCCAGGGGAGTCCGTGAAGAAACCCTCGGTAAAGCGGACGGCGCAGCTCCGGCAGCGCCAGGTCCAGATGCCGTTGGGCGTGCCGGTTTCGGCGGAGGGATTGAGACCGGTCAGCCAGGCTGCGCTTTTTTCGATCACGCCGTTTTCGACCTGGAACAGGACGATGCCGTCGCCGTAGACGTCATGGGCGATGCAGTCGCGGATCACGACGTCGCGAATCCGGCTTTGTCGCGATCCGCCGCGCACCAGGATGCCCGCCCATTGCGTGGTTGTGCGGGCGGTGACGCCGTCTATGACGACATCTTCGATACGGAGCGTTTCCGGCGCCAGGATGGTGACCAGACCTGAGGACTTGGTCTTGACCTGACCGCTCACTTCTTCGACCAGCAGGTTCTTCAGCCGGAAGTGACGCAGCGTTCCGGCGGTGCCGCTGACGAGCACGCCGTAGGGATTGCCGCCCCGGGTGTGCACGTTCTCGATGTGCCAGTGGTGCTGATCGAGCAACTTGATGGCGGCTTCGCGGCCGTCCGCCTCAACAACGGGCAGCGGGCCCGAACCCCAGGCGCCCAGGCGGATGGGACGCCCCTCGACTCCCGAGCCTTTCGGCCACAACATGCCCCGGCAGCGCGTGCCGCGCCGCAGCAGAATGGAATCGCCGGGTGCGAAGGTTGTGGCGGCGACTTTTTCGAGTGTACCCCAGGCGGTGGCCGGTGACGTGCCGGCAGCCGCGTCGGATCCGGACTGGCAGTCCACGTAATACGTGATCCCTGCAACCAGCACCGCAGGGGCGAATGCACACGAAAGAACCCGTAACACGATTCGCGCGAGGGCGGGAACGGCCCCGGGGGATCGGGGCCGTCCCGGAAGTGCGTCTCAGAAGTCCAGCCGGATGCCGACCTGCGTCTGGCGCGGCAAGCCGCCCACACCCACGACCTGCCCGAACAACGGGCTGGCCGGGTTCGTGTCAATGTCGGTGAAGCGATGCCGGTTGAAGGCGTTCAGCCACTCGCCCCGGATCTGGATCTTGAAGCGCTCTTTGACGGAGAAGTTCTTGCGAAGGCCGAAGTCCTCGCTGTAGAAAGCGAAACCGCGGATCTGCGAGAAGCGGTAACTGGCGTTGCCCCGCACGTAGCGCGGCGGATCCTTGATGATGGCCGTATTGACCTTCTTGTGGGCCGCCGTCCCGGGCGTGGAGACCAGGGACAGATCGAAGCGCTTCGGGTCGAAGGCGACGCCGAGCGGCTCGTTGTTCGGATTCACGATCAAAGCCCGGTTGGTGGCGAAGTTGGCGTTCGGCGTCGCGGTTCCGCTGAAGCCGAGCGGCTCGCCGCTGGACCAGTTGCCGATGAACTGGAGCGTCCAGCCGCCGAGCAAGGCATCCAGCGCCGGGTTCCAGGCTGCCCCGAAGCGTTTGCCCTTGCCGAAGGGCAGCTCCCAGCTCAGGCCCGCCTTGACCACGTGGGCACGGTCGAACGGGGACACTGTCTTCTCCAGCTTGAGGTTGTAGTAATCCATCGGGCGGCCGTAGTTCATCCAGGTGTTAAAGGCCGACTCGAGGTTATCGAGGCTCTTGGAGAAGGTGTAATTGGCGATCCAGTTCAGGCCGTGGGAGTAGCGCTTATTCAGCGATACCTGCAAGGAGTTATACGTGGAAAAGCCGAGCGGGGAACCCCACGAAAGAATTGTGCTCCAGTAAGGCACCTGGGGGAACGGCTGGAGCGTTTGCTGGACCGGCATCCAGGTGCCCGGCGTCTTGAATGGGTAACGGGCGCCCAGCGCCTTGGCCGCTGGGGGAATCGCTTCGTCGCGATCGATCCACTGGCCGAGGATGTCGCCGAGCACCAGCACCTTGGGATCCAGCTGGAGAATCTGTCGGAGCTGGTTCGCCACAATGCCTGTGGACTGCGATCCCACGTAGCCCATATCGAACACCATTTGCCCGGGCAGCTCAAACTGCAGGTTGGCGTTCCACTGCTGTGTGTAGCCCACGCGTCCGGCATCCGGATCCCACGAAACGGCGCCCCAGAGGTAATTGGCCGCGGAGGGGTCCAGCGTGTTTTGCTTGACGACGCCCGGGTAGCCGTTGTCCCAGTTAAAGGCCGCTCGCAGATTCCCCGGGTTGGTCACTGTGTTGGACTTCCCCCAGCCGAAGCCGAACCAGGTTACCCCGCCCCAGGGGTCGCCGGTCCAGTCGTTCGGGACGCGGGCATTGAAGTAGATGCCGTAGCCGGCCCGGAAGGCGATCTTGTCTCGCACCTGCCAGGCGAGCCCCACGCGGGGTCCGAAGTCGTTGTACTCGTTGTCCACGAAACCGCGCTTGCCGTTGCGGCCCGGTCCTTTGCCGGCGTAGACGATCGCGCCCGGCAGACCTGACTGTGGATCCATCGCATCCGGCGTGAACGTGAACAGGCGGTCGAAGCGCTCGGTCTGCACGGGCTGATAGTCCCAGCGCAGGCCCAGGTTCAACGTCAGATTGCGGCGCAACTTGAAATCGTCGTGGACAAACCAGGCCCAGGTCCGGATCTCGGAAGTGGTCGGGGTCCCCACCGGGACACTGGCGCTATGCACTTCGCCAAGCAAGAAGCTGGCGAAGGGGTGACCGGTCTGCGGAAATCCGGGAAGCCCTGTTTGGTCGCGGTTGAAATTGAAGCTGGCCGGGCCGGAAATGTCGCGATAGCTCAAGTAAAAACGCCGGACGTCAATCCCGAATTTCACCGTGTGCCGGCCTTTGATCCAGGAAACGGTGTTGGCCAGCTGGTAGGAGTTTGCAGCGATCATGTCGTTCTTGTTGTAACCGATATTGGCGAGGTTGACGCGATCGCCGCCGCTCCAGTTGATCTCGGGAAAGTTGGAGTTCTGGCCGATTCCGGAGATGCCCAGAATCTGTCCGCCGGGCTCGTCCACATGCTTGGAGATGCTGGGATTGAGCTGGCGGTTGAAGGCCACGATAAAGTGATTGAGCAACGTTGGACTGAAGGTGTAATCGTGTGCGACGCGGGCCATGTAGGTCTCCACCGTCTGGAGGCGCGCTTTGGAAAGCGGCCCGCCGTCCGGATCCTGATCGCTCCATACGCCGCCCTGATCGAGCAGCACGCGAGGTCGCGTCACCCAGGCGAACATCCCTGACAGCTTCTGCCGGTTCGAGAGATTCTGATCCGCCTTGACGGAGAACTGCTTCTGGTCGAAGCTGGCGGTGTTGAAGACCGGGAAGAAGCTGTTGTTGATCATGGCGAACCGCCCGTCGGGTTCCCGGACCAGCGGCGGATACCATTTCTTCATGATTTCGGCGACCTTCTGCGAGACGCGCGAAATCCGCGACTTGGGGATGATGTTGCCCGGGAAGGGGTCGCGGACGATGGTGCCGCCGACTGTTTGCGTGGTGGCCGGATCGTAGATCGCACCGCGGAGCACGTCGCGCCCGAGCGCGTCCTTGCCGATGACCTGGGTGGTGAGGTAGCGGCTCATGTCGCCGTCGTACCACTCCAGCAGCGGCACAGTGCGGTTCGGGCTGCCGAAACCGCGGTTGACCTCGGCGTACTTCTCGTAGGCGACGTAGAAAAAGGTTTTGTCCTTGCCGTTGTACACGCCCGGCAGGTAGACCGGGCCGCCGAAGGAGAAGGCGTAGTTGTGTCGGCGATCGCGCTGTTTGGGGCGCCCGTAGAAGTTGTTGGTGAAGGTGTTGGCGTCCATCCACTCGTTGCGCAGCTGGCCCATGGCGCTGCCATGGATCTCGTTGGTACCGGACTTCATAACGAAGTTGAAAATGCCGCCGGCGGTGCGCCCGTATTCGGCACTTAGCCCGCTGGTCTGGACCTTGAACTCTTCAAGGGCCTCCAGGGATACGCTCGACTCGCCGAAATGGCCGCCGATGTAAATGGTGGCGGAAGCGCCGTCGAGCAAGACCTCCTTGGAGAACGCGGGTCCGCCGTTGATGCGGCTGGTCCAGTTGTTCCCTTCCACGCCGGGCGTGAGGCGGTAGGCGAAATCTTCCGGATAGCGGCCTCCGCTGAAAGTCAGCGGAAGGTCAATCACCCGGCGCTGTTCGAGGACTGTACCGACCTCGGGCGTTTCGGTTTGCAGCAACGGAACGGACGCGGTGACTTCGATGGACTCAACCGTAGCTCCCAGCTCCAGCCGCGCATCTACGCGCGCCACCTGGGCCGTGCTGAGCGAGAGACCCTCGCGCACGAGGCGCTTGAATCCCTGAGCCTCGAAGGTGATGCGATAACGGCCGACGGGAAGATTGGGTACGGTGTACTGGCCCACTTCGTTGGTCCGCGATTCCCAGACGGCGTTGGTGTCCACGTTCTGAATGGTGATGGCGACGTTGGGGATCACCGAGCCCGTCGGGTCGGTGACGGTTCCGGTGAACGTGCCGCGGTCCTGCTGGGCTGGCGCGACGCTTACGAGAAGAACTACGAGCAGCCGGCGAAGGGGGAAAATTTGCGGGCGAGACATAAGACCAACCTCCCTTTGCGGAGCGTCCCACCCGCGCCGATGCGGAGCTGGGAGCTCCGCATGTGCAAGCGCTTACGACAATTCCAGTATGCGCGGCAAGCCTCCGGCTGTCAATAGCCATTTCTCACAACCTACGCCGGTGGTGTAGAATGTGACGTCGCGGGTCATTTGCCGTGGGCTCGCATCTGTCCTGCACGGAAGAGGTTTCGAAGCTGTGACCTTAGAAGAAGTTGCCCGGCGCGCGGGCGTCTCGACCGCCACCGTTTCACGGGTGCTCAACAACGCAGGAGTGGTGAAGGAATCCACGCGCCGCAAGGTGCTGGAAGCCTGTCGCGAGCTGCGCTACCATCCCAACCTGCACGCGCGCTCCCTGGCGGGCGGCAAAAGCCGGACGCTCGGGATGATCGTCTCCAACATTCAGAATCCCTTTTTCCTCGACATTTTTTGCAGCCTCGAGTCCGTAGCCTTTCAGCACAATTACGAAGTCGTCGTAGAGCACACGGATTACCGGCCCACGCGGCTTGTCGCAGCCGTGCGTTCCATGCTGGGCCGCCGGGTGGCGGGGCTGGCGGTGATCGTCTCCGAGATGGAGCCCTCGCTGATCGAAGAGCTTAGCGCCAGCAACATCCCGGTAGTCTTCTACGACGTAGGCCATCCTGCGCGGAACATCACCAACATCAAGGTGCGGTACGAGAAGGGCATGCAGCGCACGGTGGAGTATCTGTACTCGCTGGGGCACCGGCGGATGGCCTTCGTGGGACACCACGCCGGCCTGGATCCTCTCCACGAGCGCCTGCGCGCATTCCTGGATACGATGGGCCGCTACTGCGGCGAGGTCCGCTACACGACCGCCGTCAGCACCGACAGCCCGGGCGGAGGGCGGCAGGCGGCTCACCAGTTGCTGGCATCCGGATTCGAGCCCACGGCGATTCTCTGCGTCAACGATTTCATGGCCCTGGGGGTGATTCGGGAGCTGCGCGAGCGGGGGCTGTCCATTCCGGGAGACGTCTCGGTCACCGGATTCGACAATATCGGCATTTCCGAGTTCACTTGTCCGGCGCTGACTACGGTGAACATTCCGCGCCGCAGAATCGGAGAAATGGCCTTTGAAATCCTGGTGCAAGGGCAGAGCAGCGCGATGAATTCCGAGCGGGAGATTCTGATCGATCCGGAGCTGGTCGTGCGGGAGTCCACGGGCCCGGCGCCGGAAAACTGAAGAGCACGGATCCATGCGCAACCTCTTCACGTTCTTCGTGGTGTGGGCCTGGCTCGGCGCCGCACCGCTCCCGGCACAGCTGCCCGAATTCTACAGGGTCGTAGACCGCATGGTCTGGGTGGTTTCGGATGTGGACAAGACCCTGGCGGGGTGGCGAAAGCTCGGATTTCGGGATCTTGAAGATCCGGTAGATGCGGACCTGGATGTGGAATACCGCGGCAAGCGCGTCACGGCCCGGCTGCGCGTGGCCTGCGGCCGCATCGGCGACGTGCCCGTGCACTGGATCCAGCCTCGCAGCGTTGACAACGCCTATGGCGAGTTCCTGGCTCGTCACGGAAACGGGGTGTTCAGCCTCGTGCATCGCGTCCCGACCGCGGAAGCGCTGGAGCAGGAACTGGCGCGGTTAAAGGGGCTCGGCGTCGGCATCCTGCAAGAGGGCCTCATTGCCAGTGACGCCGGTCCCGTCCGGTACGTGTTTCTGGATACGGAAGCCGGGGGTAAATACAGTCTGGGACTCGTCCATATTCCGGGCGATGTGCAGCGCTCTCCGCTGGCCGTGCCGGATTCCACCTCCGGCCGCAGGATTTCCCAGTTCGCTTTTGTGGTGAGAAATCTCGAAGCGGTTTCACGTTATTGGGAGAAGCTGGGATTCCCGCCGATGGAGGTGACCCATCCACAAACACGCGACCTTACCTACCGGGGCAAGCCGGGTGTCTTCCGGATGGCGCTCGGCTGGCAGCGACACGGCAAGGTTGTCTATGAGTGGGTCCATCCGCTGCAGGGGCCGAGCACGTATCACGAGTATTTTGACCGCCACGGCGAGGGTCTGCACCATATCGCCTTTCAGGTGGCGGACATGGACCGGGAGATCGCCGAGTGGACGTCGCTGGGCTTTCCCATGTCGCAGGGGGGCGCCTGGGGTGAGAAAGACAAACCCGGTTCCGGCCGGTTCGCTTACATGGACACGCAGGCGATCGGCGGCATCGAAGTAGAGCTTCTCTGGAGCTACAAGTAACCGGATCCCGATTTTTGCCTTGCAGCCCGCCCGGGCTTGCCCTACAATCG
Organism: Acidobacteriota bacterium; assembly: GCA_037446115.1. Classification (GTDB taxonomy): domain Bacteria; phylum Acidobacteriota; class Terriglobia; order Bryobacterales; family Bryobacteraceae; genus JANWXD01. The sequence continues at coordinate 54,500 of JBBIJF010000008.1, forward strand.
AGGCAGAGCGCAAAGGATCGAGAGGTGGCTACCATGCGCAACCCGGAGAAGCACAAGAAAAACCTGGTTCTGACGTGGGAGGAGGAGGATTCTTTTCCGACTCATTCGCGCAGCGCACACTTGCTGGGTCCTCGCGTCAAAGTGACCAAGCCTGTGGCCGTTAAGGGGCGGAGCGGGAATCCGGCGCCGCCCAAGGCGGACGTTCTGGCCATGAGGGAACCGGCGCCGCCTGCCAGGATCACGATCAAGCAGTCCCAGCCCGCTTCCTGGGACCATCTGAAGAAGCTGGAGCGCCTGCCGAATCTCAGGGCGCCCTATCAGTACAAAACGCACAGGTAGTGGGTCCCGGGGGTCGCCTCAGCCGGCTACGATCTTCTTGCGGACGGCGTAAAGAACCAGCTCCGCCGTGTTGTGGAGGTTGAGCTTCTGCATGAGGTTGGCGCGGTGGGTTTCCACCGTATACACACTCAGGTTGAGTAGCGCGGCCACTTCCTTGTTGGATTTACCTTCGGCCAGAAGCTGCAGGATCTCCTTTTCCCGGTCCGTGAGCAGATCGTAAGAGTCTTTCAGGCCCCGCTGCTGTAACATCCGGACATAGTCTTCCAGCAGCGCCTGTGCGATGGCGGGGCTGAAGAACGTCTTGCCTTGCGCGACGGCTTCCACGGCCCTCAGCAGATCGCTTTCGGCGGAATCCTTCAGCAAATATCCCTTGGCGCCGGCGGTGAGTGCGCGCAGGATGTATTCTTCGTCCGAGTACATGCTCAGGATGACCACGCCCGTTTTCGGACTCCGCTTGACGATCTGGGCGGTCGCCTCGATGCCGTTGAGCTGCGGCATGGCGATATCCATGACGACCACATCGGGGGAAAGCTCCGTGGCAAGTTTTACGGCTTCACGGCCGTCGGCAGCCTCTCCGACGACCTCCAGATCCGGGGAGCGCTCGAGCAGGTACTGCAGGCCCCGGCGCACGATGCTGTGGTCGTCGGCCAGCAAGATACGGATCTTGCTCATGAGGCGGCTTCCTGAGGGGCGGGGATCTCGACCTGCAAAAGCGTGCCGCGTTGGGGCTGAGAGCGGATGGTGACGGAGCCGCCGAGTTCGCGCACGCGCTCCTCGATGCCCAGCAGACCCAGCCCGCGACCCCCGGCGTCGCCCGCAAGTCCCACGCCGTCATCCTGGATCATGAGCGACAGCTTCTCCGGCCCGCCATGCACCGCCACGCGAATGCTTCGCGCCCGGGCGTGGCGCGCACAGTTGGTCAGCGCTTCCTGAACGACGCGGAACAGGCACGTCCGGTGGCTCTCGGGAAGCCCGTCGAGGGATCCGTCAATTTCCACCGTCACAGGGATCCCGCTCCGGCGCGCAAAGTCGCGCCCCTGCCATTCCAGGGCCGGGCCGAGTCCTAAATCGTCGAGCATTGCGGGGCGAAGGCCGGTGGCCAGATCGCGGACCGCCGCCAGGGTCTGCTCGGCCAGTGCCTTGGCCTCTCGCAGATGACGCTCAAAGTCCGGTGGGGAGTCGCGGAGTGCGCCGAGGCTGCCAAGCTCCATGCGCAGGGCCGTCAGCATCTGCCCGACCTGGTCATGCAGCTCCCGGGAGAGTGACTTGCGTTCGGACTCCTGGGCTTGCACGAGTTGCTGCGACAGGCGCCGGAGTTCCTGTTCGGCCTGTGCGGTGCGCCTCTGCTGCTGGCGGGCCTGTCGCTCAAGGGTGTGAATGCGCAGGATGCTCAGGGCGGCCACCAAAAGGCCCAGGGACACCGTGATCCCCAGCATGGCCCACAAGTAGCGGCGGAACTCTGCTTCGCTACGACGCAGCCGCTGCCGCTGCCGCGTCAGACTGGCCTGGGTGAGCTTCTGGATGTGTCCGGCCAAGGCTAACACGGCGTCCCGGCGGGGCAAGACCTGACGCCGCAGAAAAATGGAGCCCAGGCTCATCTTCTGCTGGGGAGTCCAGGCGAAAACCGGTTCCAGCGAGTCCCAATAGGAATCCACTTCGAACAGCAAGCGGCTTAGGGCGGCCGGATCCTCTCTTCCCACCGTCGTGCCAAGATCGCGCAGGCGCTGTTCGGTGCGCCGGCGGATTGCCAGCAATTCGCGGCGGTGCAGATCAGCGGTCAGGTGCGAGGGGTCAAGCAGATAGTCGCGGACGAAGATGCCGGAAAGGTGAATATCGGCCTCCAGCTCGTGCAGTGACGCCGTGACGTTGCGGTCCAGTTCGTAGAGCGAGGCCACCTCGGCCTGGATCTGTTGGCCCCGGCGGTAAGTTCCGATTCCCGTGAGCGCGATCAGGACCACCAGCGTCCCGAAGCCGAAGATCAGAACCGGCACGCCGCGCGACCGCATCGCACCCCTCGAACTGTATTGTCTCAAAGCGTGGTCCGGACCCGGGACCGCACCGTGCCGGGGCGATTTTGCTGAGAAAAATCCGGCGCTGATGCCACTACCTCTCCGAGGGTGATAGAAAGGCGGGAGGTCTGCTTGGACCCCCGGCCGGAAAGGATGCGGTTGTGCAGTTCCCAGAGGAGAATCACATCGAGGACGACGAGCTGGAGCTCTATGCGCTTGGCAGGCTCTGCGAATCCCGTGTGGTGGTTGTGGAGGAGCACGTGCTGATCTGCGAAAGCTGCCAGGACCGGTTGGCGGAGACGGAAGCGTATGTCGAGGCCGTACGCACTGCGGCGGCGAAGCTGGCCGAGCAGCCCGCACCGTGGTGGCGGCGTGGGTGGGAGCGCCTCGGAGCGCTGCGGTGGACTCCGAAGCCGGTTTGGGCCACAGCGAGTGCGCTGGCGCTGCTGGCGATGGTGTGGTGGGGCAGCTCCTGGTTCAACCGGACGCGCTCGGATCTGCCGCCGGTGGCTGTGGCCTTGATCTCCGTCCGGGGTGAAGATCCCGCGATGGGTCGCGCCCCTGCCGGACGGCCGTTGCGCCTGGAAGCGGATCTGACCGGTGTGGAAGTGGCGGGGAATTTTACGCTGGAGCTGGTGGATGGCAACGGCACCCCACTCGAGCGGTGGGCGGTGGCCGCCGAAGACAATCGCGTCAAGGCGGTGGCGCCGCCGCTCCGACCGGGTCGCTACTGGGTGCGCCTGTACGCCGCGGGCACGACCGAAGAACTGCTGCGGGAGTACGGCTTCGAGGTGCGCTGAACTCGGGCCGCCCGGCGCGCGGGGCACCGTTCCGGCTCCGAACGTGCGATTCGGTTGCCAAGACTGCTCAACTGCCCGGGCGGGCTGCTATGGTCCTCCCTGTTTGACCCAGGCCACATTGAACCGGGCGTGTTTGATCGCCTTGCGCGGAGCGCCTTCGGGCAGGTGGTTCAGGAAATAACTATAAGTCACGTGCAGCATACCATCCCGTGTCTGAATGATCGAGGGATAGTGGAAAGACCCCGCGCCTTTTTCTCGAGTGTCCCGCTCCAGGTGGCGGCGCCACTTCCAGCTGCGGCCTTCGTCGTCGGATAAGGCTACGGCCAGCGAATGGCGGCCGCGCTCGGTGTCGTTGTGCACCATGGCCCACAGGCCGTCCCGCAGGCGGATCACTTCGAGTGCCGAGCCCGGGTTCGGGATCTCCGTATCCGTGACCGGCGACCACGTCACGCCGTCATCGCGCGAAGTGCTGATCAGCACGCGCTTGGGCGGCAGGCCGTTGTCGCGCATATACGCCACCAGCGTGCCGTCGGAGCGGCGCACCAGCGCCGGCTGGACTCCTCCGTGGCTGACCAGGGGCTCGCTCGACGACCAGCTCAGGCCGCCGTCATCCGTGAAGGCGATGATGGAAAAGTCGTAACCGTCCGAGTACAGGGGGACGAGAATGCGGCCGGACGGCAGCTCGAGGGGATGTGCGCGCGTCATCCAACCGAGACGAGAAAAGTACTTGTCCCCCGCGCGGTCCAGAATGGTTTTCAGATAGTCGGCCAGCCGTCCCGCCCGAGCTGCCCTCCATTCCGGCTCCACCACTTCCCGCACCCTGGCGGCAAAGTTTCGGGGGATGAACAAGAGGTTGTCGCTCCACTGCCACTGCGGGGCGCCGCGGCCGGAGTATTCGCCCGCAATCCGATACTTCATCAAAGCCGTATGCCACTGGTTGGCCAGAATCACCGGCCAGAGCAGCCACAGCCGCCGGCGGGAATCCACAAACAGCGTGGGATTGCAGTCAGGAAAGCCGGGAGTGTCGGCCAGAGTAAAGGGAGCCTCCCAGCGGTCGGAGCTGCGGGGCCGGCGCGACGCCAGGATGCGCACGTCGTCGGCGGTCCGTTCGCCGGAGCCGTGATACCAGCAAGCCAGCAGGTCGCCGCTGGGCAGTTCGACGATGGAGGAGGCGTGATTGTGCCAGTGCTCGAGCGGGAAGATCAGTTTCGCCTCGTAAAAAGGCGGTTGCGGCTCCTGAGCGGCAAAGCCCACCGAGGCCGCCAGCAGCGCAACTTGCAGCCGCATGCCCGCCAGTGTACTACCATGTGACGCAGAATGACCCGGCTCAGCAGAAGAGCGTTTCTAGGGGCGGTGGCCGGCGCCGCTGCGCCTGCTCAGCGCCGGCCGCGCCCGCCCAACATCGTCTTCATCCTGGCGGACGATCTGGGTTACGGCGACCTGGGATGTTACGGCCAGAAGCGGATCCAGACCCCACACCTGGATCGGATGGCCTCTGAGGGCATACGGTTTACTCAGGCGTACGCCGGCAGCACGGTCTGCGCCCCCTCGCGGTGCGCCCTCATGACCGGCCTGCACATGGGCCACGCCTGGGTTCGGGGCAACCGTTACCCCGACTTGCCCCTGCGGCCCGAGGATTACACGGTCACGGAGCTGTTGAAATACGCCGGCTACGCTACGGGACTGTTCGGGAAGTGGTCCCTCGGAGGGCTGGGCACCACCGGGTATCCGACCGTCAAAGGCTTCGACGAATGGTTCGGTTACTTCAGCCAGACGCACGCCCATAACTACTATCCGGAGCACCTGCTGGAGGGCAACCGGGAGTACCTGCTGCGCGGCAACTTCGGCGCCAGGCGCACCGAGTATGCCCACGACCTGTTCACGCAGCGCTCCATAGATTTCATCCGGCGCCATAAGGACCGGCCGTTTTTCCTCCACGTGTGCTACACCATTCCGCATGCGAACAACGAGCGGGGGCGGGATACGGGCAACGGCATGGAAGTGCCTGATGATGCGCCGTACTCGAGTATGAACTGGCCGCAACCGGAGAGAAATTTTGCCGCCATGATCACGCGGATGGACCGCGACGTGGGTGCGATTCTGGCGCAACTCCGCGACAGCGGAGTGGACGAGGATACGATCGTCTTTTTCTCGAGCGATAACGGGCCGCACAAGGAGGGCGGACATGATCCGGAATTTTTCGACAGTAACGGTCCGCTGCGCGGCATCAAACGGGATTTGTATGAAGGCGGCATTCGGGTTCCCATGATCGTACGGTGGCCCGGGAAGATCCAGCCGGGACGTGTGAGCGACTATGTGTGGGCTTTTTGGGACTTCCTGCCGACGGCGGCCGAACTCGCCGGGGTCCCGGCGCGGCGAGGAATTGACGGGATTTCCGTCGTCGCCGAACTTCTGGGCCGCCCGCAGCGAGAGCACGAGTATCTGTACTGGGAGTTTCACGAGCGGGGCTTCAGTCAGGCGGTGAGAAAGGGTCCGTGGAAGGCGGTGCGGGCGGGCAAGTCCGGCAAGACGGAGCTCTATCACCTCGGCGAGGATCCGCAAGAGAGCCGTGACGTTGCAACCCGCCACCCGGAGCTGGTGGCGGAAATGGAGGAGCTGTTCGCGACGGCGCGCACCGAGTCCGTACATTGGCCGGTGCGGTGAGCAGGGCTCAGGGGGCCGGGCATCGCGATAGCCGGTAGGTTCGCCCGCGCCATTCGATTGTGTCGGAGAAGGCCGAGGCAGCCAGCGAGATCAACCATGCCCACGTCGAAAGGGGAGTCCACCAGGCGTGCACCCACTCGTGTCGCTTGAACCATGCGCTCCAGTCCGGTAGCGCCTGGCGTGCCAGGGCGGCGCGGTGTGCTCCCTTGGCCATGCCGATCCCCCAAAGCACGACCAAGCCGTACTCGCCCAGCAGCCCCCCGGAGAACGCTTTGATGATGCAGGCGACATCAACCGCGGCATAGAGGGCGTGAGAGACGAGCGCCAGCCACCACAGGCGCGGGCGATAGAATCGTGTGATCAGCAGCTGCCGCCGCGTCCAGCTCCAGAACTCGCGGGCCGTCGTATGGCCGGGCGAGACCACGAGCGCCCCTGGACTGAACTGGATCCGGAGCCCTGCTTTGCGCACGGCTTCGCTCAGCCGGTAGTCATCGCTTACGGCTCCGTGCCAGAAATCCCGCACCCGGCAACGGTCGAAGACCTCGCGGCGGATGGCCATGGCGCCCCCCCAGGCAAAGTGGGTTTGTTCCGGGCCGAAGCGTCCTGCGATGACGGCGTTCCAGACGCTGCGCAGGAGCGACCAGAAATCTGCGGGCTCGGGCAGGTACCAGCGGTAGCCCGTGCTGGCTCCGACGCCAGGGTCCGCCAAGGGCCGCACGAGCGCCCGGAGCCAGCCGCGGCCGGCACGACCGTCGGAATCGGCAAACGCCAGCACCTGGCTTTGCGGCCGGGATGCGTCAATGCCTGCCAGCAGATTCTGGATCTTCTCACCGGTGTTGCCGCAGCGCTCGCCCGCGAGCACGACGCGGGCGCCAGGCGGGACGACGCCTTCGGGAATGTCTTCCGCGCTACGTGCTGCGACGATGAGTTCGTAGTCGGGGTAATCCTGTCCGGCGAGCGACGCGAGGTTTTCGCGCAGGCCTTCTTCAGGGCCCTTGACCGGCACAATCAGCGTCACCGGCGGCAGCCACGTATCGGCGTCCGTCCGGACAAGGGCTTCGCGGTAGAAACGCGCCCGGCGGCGCTCCCCGCGCAATCCGGCGAGCGCCAGCAGCATTGCGGGCAGGAAAATCGCCCAGAACCAGGACACGGCAAAAGTGTAGCAGACGCTCCGAGCCGATATACTTGGAAACAATGCGGCTGGTGGCGGTTCTGTGTCTGGTCCTGACGGGGGGAGGTTGGTCGAGCCCCATCCCTCACGAGGAATATCGCGCGCGGCGCGCGGCACTGCTCAAGGCCCTTCCCGACGGGGTGACCGTCTTGTTCGGCAAGGCGGAACGCGAGGCGGAAGATCTGCGCAGCGGCTTCGTTCAGGAGCCGAATTTTTTGTACCTGACGGGCTGGCAGGAGCCGGGAGCGGTCCTGCTCCTGGCTCCCAGGGCAGGAGGGGCACCGGCACGTGAGGTCCTCTTTTTGCCCGACCGGAGCCCGGAACGCGAGCGCTATACCGGGCGGAGAGCGGCGGCAGAGGACGAGGATGCGCGCACCGTGACCGGCTTTGAGGAGGTTCTGCCCGTACGCAGTTTCGAAAGCCTCCTGTTCCGCACACTGGAGTCGTACCGCAAGGTGTACGTCCTTCAGGGTACGGCGGGCGCCGACAAGCTTCGCGCCATGCTTCCGCTCCGGGAATTCGGGGACGCCACCGAGGCCATCGGCCGGTTGCGATTGAAGAAGTCCCCGCGCGAAATCGAGCTCATCCGGCGCAGCGTCCAGGTGAGCGTGGAGGCACACCGGGAGGCGTGGCGGCGGCTCAAACCGGGTCTGTTCGAGTACCAGGCGGCCGCCGCTCTGGTGGGAGGGTTTCTCGAGCGAGGTTGTGAACGGCCGGCCTACACTCCCATCGTCGGCTCGGGACCGAACGCGCTCGTGCTGCACTACGCCGGTCTATTCCGCCGCATGGAGTCCGGTGACTTGCTCTTGATTGACGCCGCCGCCGAATGCGCGGGCTACGCTGCGGATATCACGCGGACGGTTCCCGTCAGCGGAAAGTTCACGCCTCGCCAGCGCGAGCTGTACGAACTGGTTCTGGGAGCCCAGAAGGCGGTGATCGCCGCCGTCAAGCCGGGCGTGAACCTGAGGAGAGGCGAGCCGGACAGTCTTACGGATCTGGCGCGGGACTACTTTGACCGCCACGGCAAAGACCGTCACGGCAACCCGCTGGGCAAGTACTTTACGCATGGCATCGGCCACCACGTGGGGCTTCAGGTGCACGACGCCGGCAGGTTGCTCATGGCCGGACCGCTCGAGGCGGGCATGGTGATCACCATCGAGCCGGGCCTGTATATTCCGGAGGAGGGGATCGGCATCCGCATCGAGGATGTCCTGCTGGTGACCGACACCGGCGCCGAAGTGTTGAGCGCGTCGCTGCCGCGCGAAGCGGACGAGATCGAACGCGTGCTTGCGACCCGGGCTTCCCATGCGGCTTCCCCGTAGGCAGGCGGCCGGCTATCTGCTGGCGGTGTGCGGCACGTTGGTCGTGGCGCTTCTGGCCGGTTACACGGCCTTTGCACGGCAGGTGGATTTGGACGCCTACGACTGGATGTTCCGGCTCTTTCCGCCGAGACCCTGGAAGCCCCAGTCGGCCTTATTGGCCATAGACGAAGAAACGCTCGTGTCGCTGGGAGGATTGCGACGCCTCCGCGAGATCGTGGCCGAAGGGCTCGAGCGCGTGGCCGCCGCCCACCCCCGTGCCGTAGTGGTGGACCTGACGCTCGCCGATTCCGGCGATCCGGAGGCGGACGCGCGGCTGGAGGCCGCCTTGTCGCGCACGCCGAACCTGGTCCTTGCCGCAGAGATGTTTCCCGACGGCCGGGGTTGGCAGGATCCGCTTCCGCGGTTCCGGCGGTGGGCTGCGACGGTCGGTCATGCGCACGCCGCTCCCGACGAATTGGACGGAGTCAACCGCAAAATTCCGCTGGAAAAGGTTGCAGGGCGCGAGCGCCGCTGGGCGCTGGCGCTGGAGGCATTCCGCGTGAGCCGCGGCGGGGGTCCGGTAGTGGAGGCACCCGAGGAGGTCCGCGTGGGCGGCGTGGTGATTCCCGCTCGGCGGGAGGAGGCACGGGCGGTGGCGATTCGCTATCTCCGGCCCGGGGCCGATGGGAACACGCCGGTGCCGCGCGCTTCGATTCTGGAGCTGCGCCGGAACCCTAAGCTGGCTGCCATCTTTGGCGGAAAAGTGGTCTTTGTGGGCGTCACGGCGCAATCGGCGGCGCGTGACCGCCTGGTGACGCCCTACAGCTCCTCGCTCCCCATGCCGGGAGTCGAGATTCACTTGAACGCCTTCGAGACGCTGGCACAGGGGAGATTCTTGCAGCCGGTCTCGGAGGCGGCGACGCTGGGTCTGTGTGCCGCCCTGGCGCTGGCAGCGGCCGTGATTTTCGCGTTGCTTTCCGGCTGGCCCGCCTACGCGTGCGCCCTCGTACTCCTGGTGGCGGCCCACGGCCTGCCGCTCGTGGCCTTCACCCGCGACGCCGTCCTCTCGTTTTCGCTGCCTGTGGCCGCGGCCTGGCTTTCGACCGGTGCGGCGGCCAGCTATCAACATTTCGCGGTCCGCCGCCAGTTGCATCGCGCTGAAGCGGAAAAGAGCCGGTATCAGCAGGCCGTACACTTTGTCACCCATGAAATGCGCACTCCGCTGACGACCATTCAGGGATCCAGCGAGCTGATGAGCCGCTACGACCTGAGCGATGACAAGCGCCGGCAAATTGCGGATCTGATCCGCACCGAGTCGCGGCGCCTGGCGCGGATGGTGGAAACGTTCCTGAATGTGGAGCGGCTGTCGGCGGGGCAGATGGAGTTGCGGCGCGAGCCGTTCGCGGCGTCCGAACTGGTGGGGACCTGCGTTGAGCGCGCCAGGCCGCTTGCCGAGCGCAAGCGCATCCGCCTCCGGATCGGCGAACTGGATGAGGAAACACTCACCGGGGACCGCGAGCTGATGGAGTACGCCCTTTACAACCTGCTCACCAACGCCGTCAAGTACTCGCCGCCGGAAACCGAAGTTTCCGTCAGCGGCAAGCGGGAGCGGGACTGGTTCCGCCTGGCCGTCCGGGATCAGGGGATCGGCATGGATGAGCAGGAACTGCGCAACATCTTTCAGAAGTTTTATCGGACGCGCAGAGCCATTGCGTCGGGAGAGAGCGGCGCCGGCATCGGCCTGTCCATCGTCGAACAGATCATCGCCCATCACGGCGGGCGGATCGAGGTGACCAGTGCGCCGGGCAAGGGCTCCTGCTTTACACTAGTCTTACCGGCGAACGTTTCTCTGACCACGCAACGGCAGTGAGGAATTGACCGTGCAGAAGTTGTTGGTTGTCGAAGACGACGCCGGAGTCCGTAGCACCGTCGTTACGTTCCTGGAGCTGGAAGGCTACCAGGTGGACGCCGCTGCATCCACCGAAGAGGCCCTGCGGCGGTTACAGGACAACAGCTACCCCATCGTTATCACCGACATTTACCTGGACGAGCGCACGGGGCTGGACGTGCTGGAGGCCGCGCGTTCGAAAGACCCCCAGTGCGCCGTGATTCTCATGACGGCGCGCGGCAGCATGGAGACGGTCATGGCGGCGACGCGGGGCGGGGCCTTCGACTACATCGCCAAGCCCTTCGATCTGGACGTGCTGCTCGAGACCATCAAACGGGCCCAGGACTTGCGCACAGGCCGGAAGGAGGAAGAGGAGGAAGCCGAAGTGGAGGATCCGCCGGAGTCAGAGATGATCGGCAGCTCACCGCAAATGGTGGAGATTTACAAGATCATCTCCCGTGTGGCTCCGACCGACGCCACGGTGTTGCTGGAGGGGGAGACGGGGACCGGCAAGGAACTGGTGGCCCGGATGATCCATCGCAACAGCCCGCGGGCGGGTCAGCCTTTCGTGCCTGTGGACTGTGCCTCGATCGCCCCCGCCCTTCTGGAAAGCGAGCTCTTCGGCGCGCTTCGCGGCGCCTACACAGGAGCGGATCGCGACCGCATGGGCGTGTTCGAGGCCGCCAACCGCGGCACGGTGTTTCTCGACGAAATTGGCGATATCGAGCTGAATTTCCAGTTGAAGTTGCTCCGTTTTCTGCAAGAGCGCGAGATCCGCCCGCTTGGGGCCCCGCGTGGCAAACCGGTGGATGTGCGTGTGATCGCCGCCACCAACCGCGACCTGCAGAAGATGGTCGAGCAGGGGAAGTTCCGGGAGGACCTGTGGTTCCGGATCAATGTCGTACGCATCCTCCTGCCGCCGCTGCGGGACCGGCGCGGGGACGTGCCGCTGTTGGCGCACTACTTCGTCAAGAAGTACAACCAGCGCTACAATCAGCGCGCGCGTCTGACGGAGTCCGGGCTGAAGGCACTCGAAGAATACACGTGGCCGGGCAACGTCCGCCAGCTCCAGCACCTGATGGAACGGCTCACGATTCTGGCTCCCGATGGCCGCATTGATCAGCGAGCGGTGCGCGAAGCTATCGAGCAGACTCAGCCCCGGGAGCATCCGGGGGAGACGCTGGCTGAGGCGGAAATGGAGCAGATCCGCAAAGTGCTGGCAGCTACCGGGGGCAACAAGAGCCGGGCTGCACGGATCCTGGGGATCGAGCGTAAAACGCTGTACCGCAAGCTGGAGCGGATGGGGCTTTAAGCTCCCCCGAGCATACAGGCGAAGATTCCTGTCGTTTTCGGGGTTCCCTCTCCCGGTTTTAGGAGTAAAATCAGGGTAGCATTAAGCGGAAGATGGCTGCGTCCTTTGGAAGGAGGACGGCAGGCATGTTTGAAAGCCTTGACGAACACATCAAGCACGACGAGGAGGCGGAGACCACCCGGACGGAGCGGATCCTGCGCTGGGTGGCCGTCGTCGTGATTTCGGTAGTGGTTTTTGGCGGGCTGTACTTCGGCGTCCGGCTTCTCGAGTGATCGGGGCGGATCAGTCGAGGCAGCGGCTCGGAAAAGCCGGCGTAGGACAAATGCGGGCCATGACCCTTTTGACCCGCGCGGGGTAGTCATCCACCGGATTGTAGGTCTCCAGCATCTCATCCAAGTCCTTGTTGCGGTACAGGTTGGAGTTTGCGAGTCGTTCGGCTACCACGTGGATGCCCGCCCCTAGCGTGGGGAATTCTTCCTCTCCCGAGTCCCATCCGAACAGGTTGTTGTTGCGATATTGCTTTCCGCCTCCGGACTCGATGACGGCGATAGCGGGGAGCAAACGCCAGTCGAGGTCGTGGTGGTCGGCTGCCAGCAGAAAGTCCTTGGCCAGATGTCCGATCGGCGACCCTCGGTCGTCGAAGAAGTCCTTTAGAACCAGTAGCCTGGGATCTTCTCTGTAACGAGGGGGACGGAACTGCTGCCCGGGACTGACCGGCGAATAACCTGCCAGCAAGCCTCCGATAAGAACAGCTGCTCTCAGGGCAAACCGTTTCAATGTCCAACCTCTTCCCTTTCAGTTAGTTAGCAGGGTTGCCTGGGAGCGCGTCGTGACGAGAAACCCTGTCGGCACCTGTTTGGGACGGCGCCGGTTAACGCTCAAATTCTAGCACGTTCGCGGGGAAGGCCGCATCCGGGCCTACCCTCCCGGCTCGTACGCCTTCTCACCTGCCCGAATGGGCACAGAAAGTCGGTTCTGCTTCGGCGGGAGCGGACACGTCGTGTACGGATTGAAGGCGCAAGGAGGGTTGTAGGCCTTGTTGAAGTCCAAAATCACCTTGCCATTGCGCGGAAGGTCCGCGTAGAGGAACCGACCGGCTCCGTAAGTCTCTTTGCCGCTCGTCTGGTCCCGGAAGATGAACCACAGCCGGCCGTTGTCGAGAACCGGTTCCAGCCGGCAGTCGCGGCCGGCGATCCGGAACTCGACGTAGCCCGGACTCAGATGGTGCTCAGTGTCGCCAAGAATGTTGAGAATGGGTACGCGCTTAGGCGGATCGTAGGGGATGAACTTGGCCTCGATGCGGTAGGCCTCATCCACGGCAAACCACTTGCAACCCCGGAAGTCTTTGCGAAACTTGCTGTTCTTGTCGCGCACCCGGATGCCGAGACGGTGGCCGCGCCTGATGACGAGCATCGAAAGATCGCCGGCGGATATGACGCTGGCGGGGCCGGGAACGTCCGGCCGCATCTCCAACGTCGTGACGGGGCGACCTGCCGAGCGTACCGAAACGCCGGGGCTTGCACGAAACAGGACTTTGTCCCCTTCGAGGATGAACGTACCGACGTGGGCGGGAGCTCCCTCCGGCAAACGGATCCGGCTGTCCGGCGCCGAGCCGGCCGGGTTCTCCCCTGGTCGCAACCAGAAAAGACCGACCAGCGTAAGCCAGCCGTCGTCTGCCCGGAGGCGGCTTTCCCGCTGTGCACGCCACTTCTCCACTTCTGCCCTGTACGCGGAGTCGTTTCCGCCGCCCAATAAGGCCATCAGCAGGAGCCAGGCGATCGCCAGAGCAGCCATTATCGCGGGCGGGTCGTGGCCGCTGGAGCGGGCCGGGCCCCAGAGGCGGGTTCGGATGAGGAGGGCTCCTCCGTGCGGGCCAGACCGAGCAGCCGGCGAAGGTCGAGCTCGATTCGGTCCCGGATCTCGGGATGCTCCCTCAAGAACTGCCGGGCGTTCTCGCGCCCTTGACCGATACGCTCACCCTTGTAGCTGAACCAGGACCCGGTTTTCTCGAGCACGTTGTGCTGAACACCGAGATCCAGAAGGTCGCCTTCACGAGAGATTCCCTCTCCGTAGATGATGTCGAATTCGGCTTCCCGGAAGGGCGGTGCCAGCTTGTTTTTAACGATTTTGACCTTGGTCCGGCTGCCGATGATGTTTTCCCCCTCTTTGATGGCTGCCACGCGCCGGATATCGGCCCGAATTGTGGCGTAGAACTTGAGGGCCCGCCCTCCTGTGGTGGTCTCGGGGTTGCCAAACATCACACCGATCTTTTCCCGGATCTGGTTGATGAAGATCAGGCAGGTGTTCGACTTGGAGACCACGCCGGTCAGCTTCCTGAGGGCCTGCGACATCAGGCGGGCTTGGACCCCCATGTGCGCATCGCCCATCTCGCCGTCGAGTTCGGCTTTCGGGACCAGGGCGGCCACGGAGTCAATGACCAGCACGTCAATCGCACCGGACGTGATCAGTGCGCTGGTGATCTCGAGTGCCTGCTCGGCGTAATCGGGCTGGGAGACGAGCAGGTTGTCCACATCGACACCGAGCCTGCGGGCATAGATCGGGTCAAGAGCGTGTTCGACGTCAATGAACGCGGCCATTCCCCCTGCTTTTTGCGCCTCGGCGATGACCTGCAAAGCGACCGTAGTCTTACCCGACGACTCGGGGCCGAAGATCTCTGAGATGCGCCCGCGAGGAAATCCGCCGACGCCCAGAGCGGCGTCGAGGGAAAGCGAGCCGGTGGAAATCGCAGCCACCGGCACAATAGCCTCTCTGGCGCCGAGGCGGAGGATGGAGCCCTTGCCAAACTGTTTTTCAATCTGGCTGAGCGTCAGGTTCAGCATGCGTGCGCGCTCAGCGGAGTCGGAGCGGGCAGGGGCGGCGGCTGCGGCGCGCGGCGAGGCGGCTGCCATGCGGATGCCTTCTTTTTCATCCATGAATCACACGTTCCTTCCCGGGGGAGGGATGGTTCGAAGACGATTATAGCCGATGACCGCTCAACTTATGAGGTGAGGTGCACGGTGCTACACGTGACGGGCGGAGCGAAGATCATGCCTGCAGGTACGGGCGTCAATCCGGAAATCGCCGATCCCGACGCGCTGCGAAAAGCAACACCCCGCCCAGGATCGCCACCGGCGGAACGAGCATCACCAGGATGCCGCGGTTCAGCACGCGGGCTCGCTCGGCCTGCTGGGCTTCCGCCGTGCGCTGGCACATGACACACTGGCCGCCCAGGCCGGCGGCGAAAACGACGGCGGCGGTCAGGACGCGGACAGTCTTCATCGCGGCCGCATCTCCATCAGGCGGAAGGAATCCGGCATGAAGATGAACAGCAGCAAGATGCAAAAGACAAGCATCGGGAACAGAGTCAGGAACAGGCTGAAGCGCTCGAACTTCAGGTGCATGAAGTAAGCAATGATCAGCGAGCCTTTGATGACGGAGAGCCCCATCAGAGCGGTGAGCATGATGAGAAGCGGCACGTGGAAGTAAGCCAGCAAGACTTCGACCACGGTCATGGCGAGAAGCGCCACCCAGACCCAGACGAAGGTTTTTGTCGTGACTGCCGCAGCGGTTGCGGAGCGCGTTTCCATCGGTTGCCTCCTAAATGTGGACGGACATCAGGTAGACCAACGGGAAGATGAACATCCAGACCAGGTCCACGAAATGCCAGTACAGGCCGCTGACTTCGACGTCCTCGGGCTTGAATTTGCCGCGCCCGACGCCGATGGCGATCACGCCGAGGTAGATGACGCCCACGATGACGTGCGTCATGTGCAAACCGGTGAGAGCGAAGAAGGTGGCGCCGAACAGGGGTTCGTTCCAGGGATTGGCGAACGGCGTCACGCCCTCCTCGACAATGAGGTGGCGCCACTCGGTGGCGTGCAGCAGCACGAAGGCGGCGCCCCCGGCCATGGTGGCCAGAATCCACCCGACGGCGCTGCGGCGGCGGCCGTGGTTCATGGAGTGTACGCCCATGACCATGGTGAGGCTGCTCGAGAGCAGCACAAACGTCATCAGGGAAGCAAAGAGAATGCTCGGGGAGAAGTGGAACGGCGTGGGCCAGTTGGGGGTGGCCAGGCGCAAATACGTGTACGCCACCAGAAGCGCAGAAAACGTCAGCGCATCGGAGATGATGAACAGCCACATCCCCAGCTTCTTGGAGTTCATGGCGAAGGGGGAGGCCCCGCCGCTCCATGTCGCGGTCCAGGTTTCAGTTCGGGCTTCTGCCATCAGCGAATCACCCCCAGAATCGGAAAAGCAGGAGCAGGTAGATCCATAACCCGTCCATAAAGTGCCAGTAAAAAGCGGAAACGTCTACGGCCGTGCGTCGTCCGGGTCCGAGCCGGAGCCTCCAGGCGCACACCGTGATGAAGATAAGAGCCAGCAATCCTCCGGCGAGGTGCAAAGCATGGGCGACCGTGAAGAGGTAGAAAAAAGAGCTGCTCGGGTTGGTGGCCAGATAAACGCCGGCCGCCACCAGCTGCCGCCACGCCGCGTACTGGCCGGCCAGGAACAGGAACCCCAAAACCGTGCCGGCCAGCCACAGGTGATTGAATGCCTCGCGCCGTCCCTGGCGCAGCGCCCGGCGGGCTCGCTCCAGGGCGAAGCTGCTGGCCAGCAGCACGCCCGTGTTCACCCACAGGATGCCGGGCAGCGTCAGGGTCTGCCAGTCTCCGCCGAGGCCGCGGCGCACGATCATCGCGCTCGTCAGTGCCGCAAACAGCATGACGATGGCGGCGCAGGCCAACACGATCCCCGTGATTCCGGCCCGCCGCGCGGGTCCGCCGCGCCGCCCGCCGTCACCATAGTCCGGCGTGGCGGGGGGAGTGCCGCGCAGCACGTCGGAGGGCGAGACGCGCGCCATGCCTCACTCCTGCGTCTTTGCCGCCGCGACCGGCTCGTTTTGCATCAGGTAGTCTTTGTCCGCGCCCGGGACGCTGTATTCGTAAGCGCCGCGGTAGACCTCCGGGAGCCGGCCGCCGAAGTTGTCATGGGGCGGCGGGGATGGAACCGTCCACTCCAGCGTGGTAGCCTCCCAGGGGTTAACCGGTGCCCGGGCGCCCTTCTTCATGCTCCAGAAGAAGTTGAACAGGAAAATCAACTGCACGGCGGCGGTAAAGAAGGCGGCATGCGTCATGAAAGTGTGCAGCGGCATCAGCTGCCCTAAGAATTCAAACTCCTTGAAGTCCGCGTAGCGCCGCGGATTGCCGGCCACGCCCACAAAGTGCATGGGCGTGAAGATGGCGTAGACGCCGATGAAGGTCAGGTAGAAGTGGATTTTGCCGAGCGTCTCGTTCATCATGCGCCCGTACATTTTCGGGAACCAGTAGTAGGTGCCGGCGAAAATGCCGAAAATCGCGGCGACGCCCATGATCATGTGGAAATGGCCGACGACGAAGTAGGTGTCATGCAGATACAGATCGAGCGCCGGCTGTCCGAGGAAGATGCCGCTGATGCCGCCGGTGACAAACAGCGAGACGAAGCCGAGCGCGAACAGCATCGGCGTGGTGAACCGGATGCGGCTTCCCCACAGCGTGCCGATCCAGTTGAACGTCTTGATGGCGGAGGGCACGCCGATGGTCATGGTGAGCACCGAGAAGGCGATCCCGGTGTACGGGTTCATGCCGCTGACGAACATGTGGTGGCCCCAGACGAGGAATCCCAGGAATCCGATGGCCAGGATGGCGTACACCATCGCACGGTAGCCGAAGATCGGCTTGCGGGCGAAGACGGAAAGCACGGTGGAAGTCAGGCCCATGCCCGGAAGGATGGCGATGTAGACCTCCGGGTGGCCGAAGAACCAGAACAGGTGCTGCCACAGCAGCGGGGAGCCGCCCTTATGGTTCAGGATCTGGTCGTTGACCACGAGCCCGGCCGGCAGGAAGAAACTCGTGCCTGCGACGCGATCGAGCAGCAGGAGGATACCCGCCGCCAGCAGGACGGCGAATCCCAGCAGGCTCAGGATGGCCGTGACGAACCAAGCCCAGCAGGTCAAGGGCATGCGCATCAGCGTCATGCCTTTGGCGCGCAGGTCAATGGTGGTGGCGATGAAGTTGATGGCTCCCATCAGCGAGGCGCCGCAAAACAGCGCAATGCTGAGAATCCACAGCGTCTGTCCCGTACCCTGTCCCGGGCCCGCGATCTCGCCGACGGCGCTGAGCGGCGGGTAGGCGGTCCACCCCGACAGCGGGGCTCCGCCGGGAACAAAAAACGCCGCCAGCAACACCACCAAGGCCGCAAACGTGGTCCAGAAGGAAAGCATGTTGATGACCGGGAAGGCCATGTCTTCGGCGCCGATCTGCAGCGGCAGGAAATAGTTGCCGAAGCCGCTCTGGGGTGCCGTAGTGAGGACGAAAAACACCATAATGGTCCCGTGCATGGTCATCAGGGACAGGTACAGCTCCGGCGTCATGATGCCCCCGGCCGCGCCCGTGGGCCACAGCTTCTCGAACCAGGAAACCTTGGCGTCGGGGTAGATCATGTGGAAGCGCATCAGCACCGACAGCAGCATCCCCACGAAGACGGAAAACAAAGCCAGCAGGTAGTACTGCTTTCCGATGACTTTGTGATCGGTGCTGAAGATATACTTGCGCAGGAAACCTCTCGGCGCCGCGTGCACCGCGTGGTGAACGACAGGAGATGACATCCGAACTCCCCTCTTGATGCGCTTCCGGAACGCTCCCATCCGGAAGCGCAGATGTTATGGCTGCTGGAGCTGACGCAACTGCTCCAGTTGCGCCTGCTCCCACTTGCGAAACTCTTCCGGCGTCAACACCTCCAGGGTGCTGCGCATCTGGTGGTGCCCGAGCCCGCACAGCTCCGAGCAGGGGATCTCATAGACGCCGGTCTTGTCCGCCTGGAAGTGTAGCGGGATTTCCATACCGGGCACCAAATCCTGCTTCAGACGCAATTCCCGCACAAAGAAGTTGTGGATCACGTCGCGCGACTTCAGCGTCAGGCGAACCGGGGTGCCGGCCGGAACGCGAAGCGACGAAGTGACGATGTCGTCCCGGGCGGCCGGATCCGTGTCATCGAGCCCGAACGGATTGCCGGCGGCGTCATTGATCAGCTTGATGTCCGTACGGCCGAATTTTCCGTCGGGCCCCGGATACCGGAAGCTCCAGGCGAACTGTTTGCCCAGCACTTCGACGCGCAGAGCGTTCTCCGGAGGACGCGCCAGATGAACGCCGGCGAAGACGCGCGTGCTGGCCAGAACCGCGCCGATGAACAGGATAGCCGCCGCGGATGTCCAGAGCGCCTCCAGCTTGTTGTTGCCGTGGGAATACACGGCCGGCTTGCCGCGATCCCGGTAGCGGATGATTACGTAGCCCAGAGCGAGCTGGGCCAGAAAGAAAATGACGCCCGTGACCAAAAGGGTGCTCAGGAAGTGCTGGTCATAGGTAATGCCGTGCTGGTTGATGGGCGGGGGGAACCACCACAGACGTGCCAGGAAGACATAAACGATGACGACGGCAAACGCCCAGACAATGAACGCCAGCGGCATCCCGCCTCCTCTCCAGAGGACGCACCCTCTGATTCCGAGGCTCATACATATCACACCCAGAGCGAAAGTGCAACACTCCCGCCGAATTTTTTTTAAGTTCGTGCTCGGCCCCGACCGGCCCGGTCAATTGCGCCGTACGCTTTCGAGAAGGCGGAAAAACTCCGGGAACGAAACCGCTGCCGCCCCGGCTCCCTCAAGGAGAGATTCTCCCTCGGCCGCCAGTGCGGCGACGGTGAAGGCCATGGCGATCCGGTGATCGCCGAAAGAATCCAAGGCGGCGCCGCGCAGCCGCTGGCGCCCGGCAACGCGGAAGCCGTCCGGCGCCATTTCCACGGAAGCGCCCATGCGGCGGAGGTTCTCGCACACGGTGGCGATCCGGTCGCTCTCTTTGACGCGCAGTTCGGCGGCGTCGCGGACCGTTAAACCTTCTTCACTCAGGGCGCCCAGGACCGCCAGGACGGGGATTTCGTCAATCAGGGCCGCCGTCATGGCCTTTTCGATTACTCCTCCGCGCAGAGACGAGCTGCGCACTTCAATGTCGCCCACCAGCTCGCCGGCCCGCTGGCGGACGTCCACGACCCGAATGCGCGCGCCCATGGCGCACAGAAAATCGAGCAGCGCCGCACGGGTGGGGTTGAGGCCCACATCTTCGAGGATCAGTTCCGAGCCGGGCAAGATCAGGGCGGCGGCGATAAAGAACGCCGCAGACGACAGGTCGCCCGGCACCTCCAGCTGGCGGCCCTGCAGTCGCGGGGCGCCGGTGACGGAGATGCGGCGGCCGCTGACTTCGACTTCGGCGCCGAATTGCCGGAGGGCGATTTCGGTGTGATCACGCGTGCGTACGGGCTCGATGACCGTCGTCCTGCCGGCGGCGTACAGGCCGGCCAGCAGAATGCAGCTTTTGACCTGTGCGCTGGCGACAGGCAGCTCGTATTCGATGGCCCGCAACGGTGCTCCGCGGATTTCCAGCGGGGGAAAGCGTCCTTCCCTGGCCTGGACCCGTGCCCCCATCAGCTCGAGCGGCCGGAGGATCCGGTCCATGGGACGGCGCGACAGGGAATCATCTCCTCCGATGCGGCTGGTGAACGGCTGGCCGGCCAGCACACCGGCGAGCATCCGGATGGTGGAGCCCGAGTTGCCTGCATCCAGCACGGTCCCGGGCGGCTCCAAGCCGTGGAGCCCCCTTCCCCGGATGACGACTTCGGCGCCCTGCGCCTCCACCGGCACACCCAGGGCGCGCAGGCACTGGAGCGTCGAGCGGCAGTCGGCACCCGTGGCGTAATTTCGGATGCGCGTTTCACCTTCGGCGAGGGCGCCCAGAATCGCGTAACGGTGCGTGATGGACTTGTCGCCGGGCAACCGCAGGGTGCCGCACACTCGCGCCGCCGGCAAGATGCGCTCGCTCATTGGGGGAATTTTCCATTCTACGAGAAGCGGCCCGGGCCCCAGCAGGCTGTCTCCCGCAGGGGACCCGGGTGAACTCCGCTGCGGGTTCTTGACAGATCCGGGCCAGAGGAGGCACAATACCACTAGGCGAATAAAAAGCGAAAGTTGTGCCCTACTATGCGGAATTTCATGCCCGATCGGCCTTCAGCTTTCTGGAAGGCTCCTCGCTGCCCGAGGAGCTGATCGAGCGGGCGGCGGAGTTGGAAATTCCCGCCGTCGCGCTGCTGGATCGCGACGGCGTCTACGGGGCCCCTCGCTTCCACGCGGCGGCCAAGAAGGCCGGCCTGCGGGCGATCATCGGCGCCGAGGTGACCTCGGCCGAAGGTTGCCGCTACCCGCTGCTGGCGGCAAACCGCACCGGCTATCAGAACCTGTGCCGGCTCATCACGCGGATGAAACTGCGCGCACCGAAGGGCGAAGCCGCCGCGACGCTGGAGGATCTGGCCCAGCATGCCGCCGGGCTGATCTGCCTCACCGGCGGTGAAGAAGGCCCCTTGGCGCTGGCGCTTCAAAAAGGGTTGCCTGAGGCGCGCGCTTGCCTGGAGCGCCTGATTTCAGCCTTTGGCCGGCACAACATTTACGTCGAACTCCAGCGCCATTACGAGCGAGGCGAGGAAGCGCGCAACCAGGCGTTGATGGAACTGGCCGCCGGCTTTCGGCTGCCGCTGCTGGCGACCAACGGCGTGCGCTATGCCCGTCCGGAGCGCCGCGAACTGCTCGACGTCCTCACGGCGGTCCGGCACAAGGTCACGGTTTTCGAAGCCGGCCGGCTGCTGGAGAGGAACTCGGAGCGGTACCTGAAGCCGTCGCACGAGATGGACCGGCTCTTTGCCGATGTTCCGGAGGCGGTGCGCAATACGGAGGAACTGGCGTCGCGGATCGCATTCACGCTGGCGGATCTGGGCTACCGGTTCCCGCGCTATCCGGTGCCGCCGGGGGAAACGATGAATTCGTTGTTGCGGCGGCTGGTGGAGGCCGGGGCGCGCGAACGCTACCGGCCCTCTGATGAGCGTGCCCGCCGCCAGTTGGAACGCGAACTGACGCTGATCGAGAAGCTGGACCTGGCGGGCTATTTCCTCATTGTGTGGGATATCGTTCGTTTCTGCCGGGAGCAGGGCATTCTGGTGCAGGGGCGCGGATCGGCGGCCAACAGCGCGGTCTGCTATGTCCTCGGCATCACGGCCGTGGATCCGGTGGGCATGGATCTGCTGTTCGAACGGTTCCTGTCCGAGGAGCGCGGCGAGTGGCCGGACATTGATCTGGACCTGCCGAGCGGCGAGCAGCGCGAGCGCGTCATTCAGTACGTCTACCGGCGCTACGGGCCCCGCGGTGCCGCCATGACGGCCAACGTGATCACCTATCGCGACCGCTCCGCCGTGCGCGACCTGGGCAAAGCGCTCGGCTTTCCGGAGGCAGTGCTGGGGCGGCTGGGTGCGCTGGCGGCGGGCTTCGAATGGGACGATCCGGAGAACACGCCGGAGCGCTGCTTTCGCGAAGCCGGTCTGGATCTGCGCGATCCGCTGGCGCGGAAGTTTCTGGAGCTGTACCAGGCGGCGCAGGATCTGCCTCGGCACCTGGGCCAGCACTCGGGCGGCATGGTGATTTGCGAAGACGCTCTCGACGCCGTCGTGCCGCTGGAGCCGGCCACCATGCCCGGGCGCGTCGTCATCCAGTGGGACAAAGAAGACTGCGCCGACATGGGCATCATCAAAGTGGATCTGCTCGGGCTGGGCATGATGGCGGCGCTGGAGGAATCCATCCGGCTGATCCGCGCGGCATGGGGCGAAGAAGTGGATCTGGCGCGTCTGCCCAAAGACGATCCCGCGGTCTACGAAGCCTTGCAGAAGGCCGACACCATCGGCATGTTTCAGGTGGAGAGCCGCGCGCAGATGTCCTGTCTGCCGCGCCTGAAGCCGGAGAAGTTTTACGACTTGGTGGTGGAGGTGGCCATCATCCGTCCCGGGCCGATCGTGGGCAAGATGGTGCATCCGTACCTGCGGCGGCGGCAGGGGCTGGAGCCGGTCAGCTATCCGCACCCGTCGCTCGAGCCGGTCCTGCGACGCACGCTGGGCGTGCCGCTGTTTCAGGAACAGTTGCTGCGCATGGCCATGACGGTGGCGGGCTTTACCGGCGGTGAGGCCGAGGAGCTGCGGCGCGCCATGGGCTTCAAGCGCTCCGAGAAACGGATGAAGGAGATCGAAGCGAGGCTGCGGCAGGGCATGGAGCGCAACGGCATTGATCCGGAAGCACAGGAGAAAATCGTGCAGTCCATCACATCCTTTGCGCTGTACGGATTTCCCGAGTCGCATGCCGCCAGCTTCGCGCTGCTGGCTTATGCCAGCGCCTGGATCAAGGTGCACTACCCGGCGGCCTTCGTGGCGGCGCTGCTCAACTGCCAGCCCATGGGCTTCTATCATCCGGCCACACTCATTAAAGACGCGCAGCGTCACGGAGTGCATTTCCGGCCCGTGGACGTGGCGCGCTCGGAGGTCGCCTGCACCATCGAGGAAGACGAGCACGGCCACAAGTACGTGCGGCTGGGATTGAACTACGTCAAAGGATTGCGCGCGGAGGCCGCGGCGACGATCGTGGCGGAGCGCGCCCGGGCCCCGTTTCGGGATATCGAGGATCTGATCCGGCGCGCGCGCCTGCGCAAGGACGAAGTCGCGGTGCTGGCTGAAGCCGGGGCGCTGAATTCGCTGCTTCCCGCGCACGAGGCACACCGGCGGGCCGCGCTGTGGGAGGCCGCGCGGGCGGTGCGCCCGGCCGGGGAGTTGTATGCGGAGGCCTCCCTTGCCGGCGTGCCTTCCCCGCTGGCGCGCATGACGCTGCCCGAGCGCCTGCGGGCCGACTTCCGCACGACCGACGTCACCGTCGGCCCGCATCCGATGCGGCTGCACCGTGAGCGGATGCGCAGGATGGGCGTGCGCGCGGCGGCCGAGCTGAAGCTCCTTCCGAACGGCGCCTGGGTGCGCACGGCCGGTTGCGTGATCTGCCGCCAGCGACCCGGCACGGCCAAGGGTTTTGTCTTTCTGAGTCTCGAAGATGAAACCGGAGTGGCCAATGTGATTCTCACGCCGGACTTTTTCGACCGGCACCGTGTGACGATCGTTAGCGAACCCTACCTTGTGGTGGAAGGCCCGCTCCAGAATCAGGACGGGGTGATCCACGTGCGGGCCGAGCGCATAGAACCGATGCTGCCCGTCGAGGTCGGCGTCGAGTCGCGGGATTTCCGTTAAGCCCGGCTTCGGATGGATGCCTGCCGCGCGCCGGGTTGGCGCGATGCCCGGAGCCAACCCGGGGGAGTCACGGCCGCGGTTTCCTGGCGCCGGAACTCACCGTCTTTGCCGCGACGACGGGTCCTTCCGCTGTCCGGATGCCTCGCCGCCGTCCGACGATCCGCTCCGATGCCTGGGCATGCGTCCGGCCTCCTGGAGCGCCCGGCGAAGCAGATACTCGATCTGGCCGTTGAGGCTGCGCAACTCCTCGGCGGCCCACCGCTCCAGGGCTTCGTGTACCACGGGATCCAGGCGGAGCAGGAATGCCTTGCGCTGTGCCACGAGCTGCCCGCACCGGCCGGTTACGGATAGAGCGTGCCGGTGTTGACCACCGGCAGCACATCGCGTTCGCTGCAAAGGACAACCATGAGGTTGCTCACCATGGCCGCCTTACGTTCCTCGTCCAGGTCCACGACATGCTTCCGCCCCAGTTCTTCCAGGGCCATTTCCACCATTCCTACCGCACCCTCGACGATCTTTTGCCGCGCGGCGACCACGGCAGCCGCCTGCTGGCGGCGCAGCATGGCGCCGGCGATCTCCGGGGCGTAGGCCAGATGACTGATCCGCGCTTCCAGCACCTCCACTCCGGCCTTGGCCAACCGATCCTGAACCTCCCGCCGTAATTGCTCCGTGACTTCTCCCACGGACAGGCGCAACGAGATCTCCCCTTCATGGGCGTCGTAAGGATAGCTCGTGGCCAGGTTGCGTACGGCGGCTTCGCTTTGCACGTGGACGAAGTTCTCGTAATTGTCCACGTTGAAAAGGGCTTCGTAGGTATCGACGACGCGCCAGACCACCACCGCCGCGATCTCGATCGGGTTACCATCCCGGTCGTTGACCTTGAGCTTGCCGCTCTCGAAGTTGCGCACGCGCAGCGAGATTCTCCGGCGCGTGGTGAGCGGGTTCAACCACCAGAACCCCGAGCGGCGGATGCTGCCCTTGTAGACGCCGAACAGAGTGACCACATGGGCTTCGTTCGGGTTGACGACGGTCAGTCCCAAAAACAGCACCCATCCGATGCTCAGGTAGATCACCGCCGCCACGATACCGGGACCGTAGCCGGCGCGGGACGCGGCGATCAAGCCGAGAACGGCGAGAATCTCAAGGGCGATTCCCCCGAGCAGAAACAACCAGCCGGAGCGAGGATGTAATTCGTGTTCCTGTTGCATGGCGCCTCCTGATATCGATATGATATCATTCCGCTAGCGGACAAGGCAAGGCGTCTGCTGCAGGCAGCATCGAAAGGGGTTTGCCGGCTGGAAACGGGGGACCGGGCCCGGGGGCCGCCCCTTGGCGCCGGGCACACCGAGGGCACAGGCTGCGGACCGACGCGGGCCCGCCGCGTGTTACTGGATCAGAGCGCCCTGGCCGTTCGTTCCGTTTTCGCCGGAGTCTTCGCGCACGACGCAGGCGGCCGCCACGCGGTCGCCTTCCTCCAGTCGCACCAGGCGCACGCCTTGGGCGGAGCGGCCGGACTGCCGGATCTGAGCCGCTTCGAGGCGGATGATCTTTCCGCTTTCCGTAATGATCATCACGTCGGAGTCCTCTTCGACGGCCAGCACGCTGGCGACTTTGCCCGTTCGCGGAGTGACCTTGATGTTGATGACTCCCTTGCCGCCGCGGGATTGCAGCCGGTATTCCTCGAGGGGAGTGCGTTTGCCGTAGCCGTTTTCGGCAATGCTCAGCATGAGCCCGGACCTGCCCACCACCTCGGCTGCTACGAGGTAATCGCCCTCCTCGAGCGTCATCGCCCGGACTCCGTGCGCCGGGCGGCCCATGGCCCGCACGTCGCTTTCGGGGAAGCGGATGGCCTTACCTTCGCGCGAGGCCAGGAACAGGTAGTCGCTTCCGCCGGACATCCGTGCGGCGATCAGCTCGTCGCCCGAATCCAGCGAGATCGCGATGATGCCGCGCGACATCGGGTTGTCGAACTCGGTGAGCTCGCATTTCTTGATGATGCCCTTGCGGGTCACCATCACCACGTAGCGGCCGGCTTCGAACTGGCGCACCGGTAGGAAGGCGCAGACTTTTTCTCCGTCCGGGAGGTGGATCAGGCTGCTGATGTGTTTGCCCTTGGCTGCGCCGGCCGCTTCGGGGATCTGGTAAACCTTCAGCCAGTAGACGCGACCCCGGTCGGTGAAGATGAGCAGATAGGCGTGAGTGGAGGCGACGATGAGGTGCTCCACCACGTCCTCGGCGCGCATGGTCATGCCGGTGCGCCCCTTGCCGCCGCGGGACTGCCGCCGGTAGGTGTCGACCGGAGTACGCTTCACGTAGCCGCCGCGCGTTACGGTCACAGCCACGTCCTCTTCGCGGACCAGATCCTCGAGCGCGATGTCGCCGGCATCTTCGACGATCTGCGTGCGCCGCTCATCGCCGAACTCCTTCTGGACTTCGCGCAGCTCCTTGATGATCACGTTGCGGAGGACCTTTTCCGAGCCGAGGATCTCCAAGTATTCGGCGATGCGCCGCTGGGTGTCGGCCAGTTCTTCGAGGATCTTTTGCTGCTCCATGCCCGTGAGGCGCTGCAGCTGCAGTTCGATGATCGCCTGGGCCTGCTTTTCGGAGAAGCTGAAGCGCGCCATGAGGCCTTCGCGGGCCTCCTTCGGTGTTTTCGAAGCCCGGATCAGCTTGATGACGGCATCCAGGTTTTCGAGCGCTTTCTTGAAGCCGAGCAGGATGTGCTCCCGCTCGCGCGCCTTGCGCAACAGATACTCGGTGCGGCGCCGCACCACCTCGACGCGGTGATCAATGAAGCGCTTGAGCGTTTCGATCAATCCCAGCTCGCGGGGCTGGCCGTTGACGATCGAGAGCATGATCACGCCGAAACCGATCTGCATCTGGGTGTGCTTGTACAGGTTGTTGAGCACGACCTTGGGCTCCTCGCCCCGCTTCAGTTCGATCACAATGCGCATCCCCTCGCGGTCGCTCTCGTCGCGAATCTCGGCAATGCCTTCGATCTTCTTGTCATTGACGAGCCCAGCGATCTGTTCGATCAGGCGCGCCTTGTTGACCTGGTAAGGAATCTCGGTCACGACGATAGCGTCCCGGTCTTTGCCGAGGTGTTCGATGGCGGCACGGGCGCGGAGTTTCAGCTGGCCGCGGCCGTGTGCATAGGCGTCCCGGATGCCCTGGCGCCCGAGAATGAATCCGCCGGTCGGGAAGTCCGGACCGGGGACCAGTTCCATCAGCTTTTCGAGCGGAGTGGCCGGGTCTTGGATGAGCGCGATCGTGGCCTCGAGGATTTCCGTGAGGTTGTGCGGCGGGATGTTGGTCGCCATGCCCACCGCGATGCCCGAGGCGCCGTTCACCAGGAGGTTCGGGATGCGCGCCGGCAACACTTCCGGCTCCACCTCGCTTTCGTCGTAGTTGGGCCGGAAATCCACCGTCTCCTTGTCAATGTCTTCGAGCAGCGTCGCTGCGATGCGCGACAGGCGCGCCTCCGTATACCGCATGGCCGCCGGGGGATCTCCGTCAATGGAGCCGAAGTTGCCCTGCCCCTCGATCAGCGGGTAGCGCATGGTGAACGGCTGACCCATGCGCACCAGAGCGTCGTAGACGGCTGCGTCCCCGTGAGGGTGGTACTTGCCCAGAACTTCGCCGACGATCTTGGCGCACTTCCGCGTGGGCTTGTTGGCGGTGAGGCCCATCTCGTGCATGCCGTAAAGGATCCGGCGGTGCACAGGTTTGAGGCCGTCACGGATGTCCGGCAGGGCCCGGCCGATGATTACGCTCATCGCGTAATCGAGATACGACCGGCGCATCTCGTCTTCAATGTTGACCGGGATCAGATTCTTTTCCGGCGGTCCGCCGAGCGGAAGCTGCGTTCCAGGTGGCGGGGTTTCGGGAGAACCGGGTCGTTCCGAATCGGGCAAGGTACGCTCCTCTGACTGTACTTTCGCCTGATCTTCGCTATAAGATCGGCTGGAGTTGCACCTAACAATTCTAGCATAAGTCTCTGGCAGCCAGAGAGGTTACAGTTTTGAGGCGGTCAGAAAATCCCGCCACCGGCGGCCAGCCGGATAAGGCCGATCAGGACGGCGAAGCTGCAGCAGACCACACCCACGATCGAGCCGCCTCGGTTGGGCCCTTTGGCGGTCGCCAGAGCCACGACGCTGACGACGAGGCCGACGGCCGAAAAAGGGATGTTGAGCCAGTTCAGGGAGCCCAGGCAGGGAAAGAACGCGACGATCATTCCAAGCATCGCCAGAATTCCCCAGATCATGCTGAGCACTTGCATGCGACACCTCCACGTGCGCCGCTACGGTGGCGGCGGCGAAAACGGGCCAGCCAGATCAGCGCCGCGAGCTGGTTACTGATGAGGCACAAATACAAGGCCGCCGCGAGGGGATTTGCGGCGAGCGCAGCACCGAGCCGCCCTCGGGCGGCGCTCGTAAAGCTGCGTGTGAACCCGCACAACGGACAAGCGGCGCGGTGAGGACCGCGGAGGGCCGGCGCCAAGCGAGCGGTACCCAGGGCTTCCAGACCCACAGTGGCGGGGAGCGTGGCCACGCCCAGGCAAAGCCACAGGCCGAGACAGGCTCGCCGAAGCTCGGAACGGGGCAGGCGCCCCGACGCCGCGAGCCAGGCGATCAACGCCACCACGGACATCAAACAGCCCGCCGCAAGCGCTGCGGGGGCCCAGGGGTGATACGCCGCCGCGGTGTCCCAGTCGCCACGCAGTAAGTGCCACACCGCACGGGTCATTCCGCAGCCCCAGCATTCGATACCCAGCAAGCGGCGGAACATGCAGACGTCGGGCAAAAGGTCGAGCGCGGCGCGCGGCAGGAGGGCCAGAGCCGTGACAAGCGCCGGCGGCGTCACGGCCGCCGCCACTGCGATCCCGCGCATGATTCAGTCCGCCAGAGGTTGTCCCGCGGCGTCGGTGTTGATCGAGCCCGTCAGGATCAGGATACCCTCGATCAGTCCCCAGATTGCGGCGGCGATCGAAGTGATGCCGCAAGTCAGGAATCCGAGCAAAGCCAGAATGAGTTGTGCGGCCCCGATGGCGTTGTAGCCGAGATAGAAGCGGTGAATGCCGAGGGCGCCGACGAAGATTCCGAGCAGACCCGCCGCCAGCCTCGATTTCGGGCCGGCGGCCGCCGCCGTGGCCGCCAGGCGTGCCCCGCATCGGGTGCAGTACTGCGCAACGGCTTCTGTCGGCGCGCCGCAGCGATAACAATAATTCCGGCCGGCACGCGGCGGAACGCCGCACGCCAGACACATCACCGCCTGTTCGGCCACCTCTTTGCCGCAATTCCGGCAAAACATATCGCCTCCCTGCTGTGCCTACGGAATCCGATCACCGGAAGTTCCTCTTAGCGCCGCCGGCCGAGAATCCAGTCGAGCGCTTGCGAGGACTGACAGATGAGTGCCTCGGGATAGTGCTCAAACGGGTGAAAGTATTCGAAGGTGACGTAGCCGCGGTAGCCGGTTTGCTCGAGGGCCTCGACAACCGCCGGCCAGTTTGTCGTCCCGTCCAGCAGCGTGCGAAAGGTGTTCAGGTGGAACTCGCGCGTGCGCTTGTCCCACTCCTTGAAGTGGACGTTGCGGATGCGCTTGCCGAGCACCGGAATCCAGTGCTCCGGGAACTGGTACTGCATGATGTTGCCGGTATCGAAATGTACGCCCACCCAAGGGCTGCGGAAGCCGTCGACGAAGCGGTTGATTTCTTCGGCGCTCATCAGGAAGCCATTGGCGAAAATGTTTTCCACATTCAGCGACACCCGCGCTCTGGCCGCCGCGGGCAGGAGCTTGCGGATGGCTTGTTGCGCCCGCCGCCAGCAGAGTTCGGGGGGCACGGGCTCCAGACCTTCGAGCCAGGGGATGTAACAGGACCCTGCCACCACGAGCAGATTCGGGGTTCCGACCCACCGGGCCGCCTCGATCATCCGTCCCGCCAGTTCGAGGCCCTTGTTGCGCTGAGCCGGATCGTTGCTGGTCAGCGAGTAAGGGAACCACAGAAACGAACAGATGCCGCTGATCCTCACGCCGCAGCTGCGGGCCAGCCGCCCGATCCGGCGGAAGTCGGCCTCGGAAGTCTCGGCGGAGAATTCTCCGGTGAGGTCGAAGTTGAGTTCGACGGCGTCATACCCTGCCTCTCGGGCCAGGCGAAAACATTGCTCGAGGCTCCACTTGGCGGGGTAGGCAAACGCCCAGAGGTTGATGGATTTCTTGAAGCGACTCCGGCGTGCGGGGGCCGGCATAGTGGGTGCATTCTGTCACGGCGCTCCGGCCGGAGTCAACACCAGAGGGCGCCGGCAGCCTCCCCTCCCCGGCGGGCTATGGCGGGGTTCCCGCAAGCAAGCGCAGTCCGCGCGAGGCGTTCAAGCGCCGCCACAGATTGTTGTACCGCGCTTCGTCCAGTGGCTGTTTCAACTGAAAGTTAAACGCCCTCCGGTTCCCGTAATGAAACTTGGATCGCTCGAACGTGGTAATGGTGAGCTCGAACGGGCCCGAGCTGGTGAGATTCTCGATGTCCTGGTCACGCCAAGTGCGCGACAGGCCGGGCTTGGCGGTTTTGTAAACGATCCGATCCGGTCCCACGATGAGAACGCCTTCCGAGCCCCACAGCCGGCCCAAGAGCTTCGCCGGAACTTGCCACAGCGGTCGCACATCTTCGTCGGCCAGAGCCGCGACCATGCGTTGATCGAGCCGTTGCCGGAGAAAGGCGTAGACTTCGCTGAAACTGCGCCCTTGAGCCGCGGCAAAGGTATATTCACGATCCACGCCGAGGCGCCACTTACTGTCCTGGTAGGTCAGGATCGTCAGGCGTTGCTCGGAAAGGTAAAGCTGCTGGATATCCGTCCAGCTCCAGTTCCAGCGGTGCTTGGACGGTTTTCCGCCTGTGGTTTCCGCGTAAGCGACGCCGTCGCTCGTGATCCGCAGTGTGCCGGGGCGGTCACGGAAGGCGTGATCGTGCCGTACGGGAAATTCGAAATTCTGAGCGACCGCGGCAAGTGTAACGCTCAGGAGGATGCAAGCTGCTTTTTCAATTCGAAGTGCCATTTCCAAACCTCGTAGACGGCCGGGTAGACCACCAGCTCCAGCACAAAAGAGGTAAAGATTCCGCCGATCATCGGCGCGGCGATGCGTTTCATCACGTCGGCGCCCGTGCCGGTGGACCACATGATGGGGATCAGTCCCATGAACATCGTGGCCACCGTCATGAACTTCGGCCGGATGCGCTTGACGGCTCCGTGCAGCACGGCCTCCTGGAAGTCGCCCAGGCTCCGCAACCGCCCCTCTTTGCGAGCCTGCTGGTAAGCCAGGTCCAGATAGAGCAGCATGAAGACGCCGGTTTCGGCATCCACGCCCAGCAGCGCAATCAGGCCGACCCAGACTCCAATGCTCATGTTGTACTCGAGCAGATACAGCAGCCAAATGGCGCCCACCGCGGAAAACGGCACGGCCAGCAGAATGATCATCGTCTTGGCGACGGAGCGCGTATTCATATACAGCAGCATCAGGATCAGGAACAGTGTCAGGGGCACGACCACCAGCAGCCGTTGTTTGACGCGCTCCATGGCTTCGTACTGTCCGCTCCAGGCGATCGAGTAACCGGGCGGCAGGCGGACCTTTTCGCGGACCACCCGCTTGGCCTCTTCCACATAGCCGCCGATATCTCTGCCCGCCACGTCGACGTACACATAGCCGGCCAGCATACCGTCTTCGTCGCGGTACATCGACGGCCCGGGCACGAGCCGAATCTCGGCCAGTTGTGAAACAGGGATCTGCAGCTTGCCGTCCATGGCGGGAACCAGCACCCGGCCCAGGCGGTCCAGGCTGCTGCGGAAGTCGCGGAAGTAACGGACGTTGACGGGGTAGCGCTCCCGTCCTTCGACCGTGGTGGTGACCTGGTCGCCGCCGACGGCGTTCATCACGATCATCTGGGCTTCGTCAATGGTCAGGCCATAGCGGGCGAGGGCTTCCCGTTTCCACCGGAAGTCGAGGAAGTAGCCTCCGCTGGTTCGTTCGGCAAAGACGCTGCGCGTACCGGCCACCTGCGGCAGCAGTGCCTCGATCTCCGCGCCGATGCGTTCGATCTCGCGGAAGTCCGAGCCGAAGATCTTGATGCCGACGGGCGTCCGGATGCCGGTGGTGAGCATGTCGATGCGGTTCTTGATCGGCATCGTCCAGGCGTTGGAGGCCCCCGGGATCTGAAGCGCCCGGTTCATCTGCTCTACGAGCTCTTCCGTGGAGATGTGGTCGGGAGTGATGTGGCGGAGGAGGCGCTTGGCCCATTCCGGGGCCCAGGCAGAATACCAGGTCTCTTTTTTTCGCCACTGATCGCGCGGTTTGAGCAGCACCACGGTTTCCAGCATGGACAGGGGCGCCGGGTCGGTGGAGGTCTCCGCGCGGCCGGCCTTCCCAAGCACGCGGTCGACCTCGGGGAATTGCATGAGAATCCGGTCCGTCACCTGGAGCACCCGTTGGGCCTCCGTTACGGAGATTCCGGGCAGCGTGGAAGGCATGTATAGCAGCGAGCCCTCATCGAGCGGGGGCATGAATTCCGAGCCGAGACGGCGGTAGACGGGAATGGTGGCGATCACGGCAGCGACGGCGCCCCCGATGACGAACCACTTCCAGCGCAATGACCATCTACAGACCGGCTCATACAGGCGGATCAGCAGCCGGCTGATGGGATGCTTCTCTTCGGAGTGGATCTTGCCGACGAGGACGGCGTTGGCGGCCCGGGCGAGCCAGCGCGGCCGGAAGTCGAAGTTGCGCATGTGGGTGAACAGCAGCCGCATGGCCGGATCCAGCGTGATGGCCAGCACCGCGGCGACGATCATGGCCAGGTTCTTGGTATAAGCCAGGGGCTTGAACAGGCGCCCTTCCTGGGCCTCGAGCGTCAACACCGGCAGAAAGGAAACGGCAATCACCAGGAGGGCAAAGAAGCTCGGCCCGCCCACCTCCTTGACCGCCGAGATCACCACCTCGTGGTAATCTTCCTTACGCCCGCTGCGCTCCCACTCCTCCAGCTTCTTGTGAGTCTGTTCCACGACGACGATGGCCGCGTCCACCATGGCGCCGATGGCGATGGCGATTCCTCCCAGCGACATGATGTTGGAGGTGAGGCCCATCTGCTGCATGGGGATGAAGGAAATCACGATGGCCACAGGAATGGTGATGATGGGGATGATCGCGCTTGGGATATGCCACAGGAAGATGAGGATCACCAAAGAGACGATGGTCAGTTCCTCGAGGAGGGTGCGCTTGAGCGTGTCAATGGAGCGCAGGATCAGATCGGAGCGATCGTACGTGGTCACGACGCGGACGCCGGCGGGGAGCCCGGGCTCGATTTCGCGGAGTTTCGCCTTCACGCGCTCGATGACGCGCAGGGCGTTCTCTCCCTGGCGCATCACCACGATGCCGGAAACGACCTCGCCCTGCCCGTTCAGGTCCGCGATACCGCGGCGGATGTCCGGGCCCAGGACGACCTGACCCACATCGCGCACGCGGATGGGAACGCCGTTGGCGGTGGAGGCCAGAACGATGTTGCCGATGTCGTCCGCCGATGTCGCATAGCCGCGCCCGCGAACCATGTACTCGGCCCCGCTGAACTCCACCAGGCGGCCGCCCACGTCATTGTTGCCTTGCCGCACCGCTTCCACGACTCGCGCGATGGGAATATTGAGCGCCGCCAGCCGGTTCGGATCCACGTTGACCTGGTACTGGCGCACAAAGCCGCCGAGGGGCGCAACCTCCGCCACGCCGGGTACCGACTGCAAGTGAAAGCGGAGGTACCAGTCCTGGAGCGAGCGCAGTTCGGCCAGACTGCGCTTGCCCGCGGTGTCGACGAGCGCGTACTGGAAGACCCAGCCAAGGCCGGTGGCGTCGGGCCCGAGTTCGGTGCGCACTCCCTGGGGCAGGCGCGGGAGCACGCCGGAGAGATACTCGAGCGTTCTCGAACGCGCCCAGTAGATGTCGGTTCCTTCCTCGAAGATGATGTAGACGTAGGAGTAACCGAAGTCGGAGAAACCTCTCACCGTGCGCACGCGCGGCGCAGCCAGCATGGCCGTGACGATGGGATAGGTGACCTGGTCCTCGATGATGTCCGGGCTGCGATCCCAGCGCGAATAGACGATGACCTGGGTCTCGCTCAGATCCGGGATGGCGTCGAGCGGCACGTTTTGCATGGCCCAGAGCCCCGCCACAACCGCGGCGCCGATCACGACAAACACGATGAACTTGTTGTGCGCCGAGAACTCGATGATCCGGTCAATCATGTCGGTGACTCCCGGGCTCGGGCGCCGGCGCGCTGGCGGGGGCGACCGGCTGGGCGCCGGCGTGTTGGTGAGGCGCCATACCCGCCGCTGCGGCTTTCAGGCGGCTTTCCGAGTCGATCAGGAAGGTGCCGGAGGTGACGATGCGTTCACCCGGCTGGAGCCCTTTCAGGATGACGACGCGATCTCCCAGCAGCTCGCCGGTCTCCACATGCCGCGGCTCCAGATACCCGTTGCCGCGGTCCACGAAAACCGTCTTGGTCAGGCCCGAATCGAGCACGGCATCCACCGGCACGGTGAGCCGCGGCGGTTCGGCCACGCGGAACTCGACGTCCACGAACATCTCGGGCTTGAGAAGCAACCCGGGGTTGGCCAACTCCAGGCGCACTTTCAGCGTACGGGTGGTGGGATCTACCGAAGGCTGGATGTAGGTGACACGGGCCGGAAACCGTTTGCCCGGGTAGTAGGCCAGCGAGACCGTGGCGGGCTGCCCGAGGCGAATGGCGGCGGTCTCGTATTCAAATACGTCGGCCATCACCCAGACCCGGCTCAGGTCCACGATGGTGTAGAGCTCCGTGTCCGGCATTACCCGCTGCCGGGGGAAGGCGTTGCGCGCCGTGACGTAGCCGGAGACGGGCGAGTAGAGCGTGACGGTGCGATGTGGTTTCCCCGTGCGTTCCAGCTCTTCAATCTGGGCGGGGCCCATGTCCCAAAGTTCCAGCCGGCGCCTTGCAGCCTCGATCAGGCTTTCGCCCATCTCCCACCGCTCCATCTGGCGTTGGGCGCCCCGGAGCGTTGTGTGCGTGGCCGGTGCGGGCGGTTCCCCAGGCGTCATCACACGGCGCGCCTTCAGGGCCAGCAGATACTCCTGCTGGGTGGCCAGCAATTCGGGGCTGTAGATGGCGAGCAAGGGCTGGCCTTTCTGGACGAACTTTCCGGTGAAATCCACGAACACTTCCTCGATCCAGCCGTCCACCTTGGAGTGAATGCGGGCGATGCGAGTCTCGTCCACGTCCACTTTGCCCACAGCCCGAATCGTGCGGAACCCGGAAGTGATCTCCGCAGTCCCGTAGCGCACGCCGATAAGCTGCTGCCGCTCGATGGGAACGTGGAAAACGTTCGGCGGCAGTTCGGCCCCCGGTTCGGGTTGCGAAGCGGCCGCCGGCCCGGGCTGCTCCAGAGGCACCAGGCGCATGCCGCAGATGGGACAGTCACCGGGCCGCTCGGATATGTAGGACGGGTGCATGGGGCAGTAATAGCGGCTTGCCGGGGCAGTACGATTCGCTGCTGCCGCCGGCGGGCGGGGTCCGTACCACCGGCCCCAGCCGTAGCCGGCGACGAAGGCCGCCGCGGTCAGGACCAGGATGCCAAACAGCGTGACGACTTTCATTGGAACACTCCTGTTATCGGACCCAGTCAATCAGCTCCGTTCCAGTAAGTTCCTCTAACTTTACCAGAGAGATATGGAAGCTGAGCATTTCCTGGTGGTAGTTTTCCTCGTACTCCACCATGGTCATAAAGTTGGAAAGCACCGTCAGGAAATCCACCGCGCCCGTTTCATAAGACGCCACGGAGGACTCGAGCGCCAGACTGGCTTGGGGAATCACCAGCTCGGCGTAGGTTTTCATGAGGCGGTAGGAGGTCTGCGCCATGAGGTAGTTATCTTTGATGCGGAAGTGGATGGCCTGATCCGCCGCTTCGAAGCTACGCCGGGCCTGCGAGAGATTGTGGGCCTGCTCGGCCACCGCGGCGCGCTGCTTTCTCCAGAAATACGCGGGAAGCTTGAAATCCACGCGGAACTGGTACATATCCGGCATCCGCCCCATGTTGAAGTAGCCGGCCGACAGGGCATAGTCGGGATAGTAATCTTTGCGTGCGAGATTCAAAGCCAGTTCGGAACGCCGGACCATCTTTTCTTCACGCCGCAGCAGCGGAGAGTTTTCGCGCGCCCGCGCGTAAAGATCTTCCAGGCCGACCCGCAGTTCGCCGGGGATGATCCGCGGCGGGCGAGGCAACGGCGTGTCGGGATGGCGCCCCAGCAGGGAGTTGATCTCGGCCTCCGCGCTGCGTTTGTCCTGCCCCATTCTTTCGAGCCGAGTCTCCAGAATGGACAGCTGCGTGTGGGCCTTGAACAAATCCTGCTGGGCGGCGCGTCCGACGGAGTAGCGAGCCTCTGCGATGCGGAGAAACTTACGGAGCAGTTCGCGGTTGCGCTCGAGCACCGCGATAGCCTCATAGGTGTGGTGCAGGCGGTGATAGGCCTGCTTCAACCGGGAAAGGACATTGAGCTGGATTGCTTGGTACTCCTCAAAGGCGGCCTCGGCTTCTTGGGAGGCCATCTCTGCCCGCAGCTTTCGCTTTCCGGGGAAGGGCAGCTCCTGAGTGAGCATCACCCCCGCGTTGCTGGTCGGATGTACTCCGAGGCCCGCCAGCGGCAACGGGTTCCCGTTGCTGGTGTAGCCCAGCGAGAGCATCGGATCCGGCAGGCTGGCTTCGTGCGAAGGCCGCTGGCGCGCGGCTTCGTACCGCTTTTGGGCGGCGAGAATTTCCGGATTGCTTCGCAGCGCCTCGTCAATCAGCGGGCCAAGCAGCAAACCTTCTTGCTGGGCCGCCAGGACCGCGGGCACGACACCCAGTGCGCAGTAGAGTTTGCAAGTGCGGATCACGGCCACCTCCTGAAAACGGCGGGGCAGACTCCTGCCGAGCCTGCCCCATGCGCGATGCTACCGGGCCTCGGTAATCTGCCGGATCACGATGCCCCGCATCCCTGCCTTCTCGACCACGGTTCCGGTGACCTGGACCTTCTTTTCCACGAAGGGCAGGAGTTTTTCGTTTGGATTCTTGTGATCGAGGGACACCGGCAGGTAAAGCAGGCCGCTTTGGCTGTCCAGCAGCGCCAGGGGAATGCCGGCTTTGGCGCACATCGCGGCGCACTTTGCGTGCCCCGCGCCCTTGCTGTCATGGCCGATGTAGCAGGCAGTGTCCACGATCTCGCCGGAGATCGTGACGGACTTCCCTTTGGCCTGGCCCAGAAGCGCCACAGCACCGCCGGCCAATAACCCGGCCAGAGCCACGTAAGCAACATATGACTTCATCTCCAATCCTCCTTTTCAGATTCCGATTCGTTTTGACCGACCACGACGGTAAGCCGCAGTTCGGCCGGAACAAATGCAGCAGACTGACTTCGCGGAGGATCAGAGCAGAAGCACGGAGTTACGAAGGTAAAGCTGAGGTGGGGATGCCCCGGTGAGCTGCTTCTCGACAGGAAACGTTGCAGCCACGGCCGGAAACACGGCTTTAACTGGAAGTGGACTCAGAGCCGGTTCCGGCGCGGGAAGGCCGCGCAGCGAGCCGGCGTCCGGCAACGTGTAGGCGCCGCCGGCGAAATGCCGGGAACAATCCGGAGGCGTCTGCGACTCACCGCAGTGATTCGGCGGCTGCGGGCAACACCGGGAGGCGTGGGCGGAAAAGGCTTCAAATGTGGTACAGCCGGCACACTGCATGCCGAACCAGCCTGCAACACCGGCGAAGGCAAGCAGCATTGCAACCGCACGCAGACGCACCACATCGTAGGATAACACAACTTCGCCGTCGGGCGTATTATGAGGGTAGGTTGGGCTTTGTGCCTTCGAGGCTGACCATCCTCTGTTGTTTCGGGCTGGCTGCGGCGGCCGCGTGGTTATGGTTTCGTTCGGAGCATGCCGCCCGGCCCAGGACCTGTCCGCTGTGCCTGCGGCCCGTGCATCGTGCTTCCGCCGTCGAAGCGGAGGTGGAGGGCCGCCGCAGGACGTTATGTTGTGCCGGCTGTGTGCGATCGGCTCACCGTCAGACACGACGCCCTGTGAGAATTTTCCAGTTCACGGATTTCGAGTCCCTCCGACCGCTTCGGCCGGAGGAGGCGTTTCTCGTACGCGGAAGCGACGTCAATTTGTGCACGCGCCGCGAACCGCTCGTGGACGCTTCCAAGCATCCTTTTGAAGAGCACTACGACCGGTGCTCGCCCAGTTTCCTGGCGTTCGCGAGCCGGGAGCGTGCGGAGGCCTTCGCCCGCAGCCACGGCGGCACCGTAGTTCCCGCTGCGCGTCTGCTCGCCGACCCAGGCGGCGTGGTGGCGAGTGTACCGTGAGCAGAGCAGTGGCAGGGTAAACCGGCACAGATCCGGCGGGCACAGTCTCCCCGTCTTACTGGTGTCACAGCGCCCGCACCCGAGGAGCATGTCGGCGCGGGATTGAGCAGCGCGGCGGCGGTGAGGAGACCTCAAATAAGCCCCGTGTTATGCTGATGCTGTGCGCGGCATCCTGCGGAGTTTGGCCCTCGGCGCAGCAGCCTGCGTACTCAGCGCCCAGACCAGCCCGCTGCTCGACATCCTGACCGCAGAACTTGACAGGAATTTCAAGGTCCTCAAGGAAAAAGGCGACCCGGCGCCGTACTTTTTGGCGTACGCCGTATCCGACACCGAAACTCGGTTGGTTTCGGCCACACTGGGTTTTCTCGAGGGTAAGTCGGCCAACCGCTCGCGTCTGCTGGATGTGACGGTCCGGGTAGGCACGCCGCAGCTGGATAACTACCACAGGCTCCCAGGGGATCGTCCCCGCTTCAGCGCCGCTGTCCCCATCCCTCTCGAAGACCTGCCTGCGCCCGTGCGGCAAATCGCGTGGCTCGAAACCGATCGCACCTACCGGGAGGCCGTCCAGCGGCTCATCCGCATCCGAACCAGTACGCAGGTCAAGCCGGCGGAGGAGGACCCCTCGCCGGACTTCTCGATCGAGCCTCCGGAGAAGTATGTGGAGCGATGGGAGCCGCTGCAGTTCCCGGCGGCACTCTGGGAAGACCGGGTCCGGAAATGGTCGGCGGCCCTGGGAAGGCGCCGGGAAATCCTGGTTTCCAGCGTTACGGTCTTCGCCCAGCGCGAGACGAAATACTACACAACCAGTGAGGGCACCCGGTTACAACACGGCCGCGCACTGGCGCGGATTGTGATTTCTGCGCGCGGCCGCGCCCCGGACGGCATGGAACTGAGTGTCGGAGAAACGTTTGAAGCGGAAACGCCCGACCGGTTGCCGCCCGACAAGGCGGTCATGGAAGCGATTGAGCGTGTGGCGCGGAACCTGGCGGCGCTCGAGCGGGCGCCGGAGGCTGAGCCGTTCGCCGGTCCGGCTATCCTTTCCGGGCGCGCGGCGGGGGTTTTCTTTCACGAAATTTTTGGACACCGCATTGAAGGGCATCGGCAGAAAGACGAAAGCGAAGGACAGACCTTCGCCAAAAGCCTCGGCACGAAAGTCCTGCCCGAATTCCTTTCGGTGATTTTCGATCCCACCCGGCGCAGTCTGAACGGCGTAGACCTGAACGGTTACTATCTGTACGACGATGAGGGGGTCAAAGCGCGGCCGGTGGTCGTGGTCGAAAATGGCATTCTGAAAACCTTCTTGATGTCGCGCTCGCCCGTGCGCGGCGTTGAGCGCTCGAACGGCCATGGACGGCGCCAGCCCGGCTTCGAGGTGGTCTCGCGCCAGTCCAACCTGATCGTAGAGTCCTCGCGTCGCGTTCCGGAAAAGAAGCTTCGCGAAATGCTCCTGGAAGAAGTCCGCCGGCAGAACAAGCCTTACGGGCTGTATTTCGAAGAGGTCACCGGAGGGTTTACCCAGACGGCGCGCCGGGGCTTGCAGGCGTTTGCGGTAATCCCGATTCTGGTTTACCGGGTGTATCCGGACGGGCGGCCGGATGAACTCGTGCGCGGGGCGGACATTGTAGGCACGCCGCTGGCCAGTTTCTCCAAGATTCTGGCCACCGGGGACAGCCTGGAGATCTTCAACGGGTTTTGCGGCGCCGAATCCGGCTCGGTGCCTGTCGCTGCCGTGGCTCCTGCAATTCTGGTTTCCGAGATCGAGATTCAGAAGCGCGAAACGTCGCAGGAGCGGCCCCCGTTGCTGCCGCGACCGGATTTGGGATCGGGGCTCTTCCGATGAGGATGCCGGGTCACGTTGCCGCAGTCGCGCTGCTGGCCCTCGCATCGGGCCAAGGCCAGACGCAGGAGCCGGATGTGATCCTGCGCGCCCTGCAGGACGAGGTCACGCGGACGCTTCAGTTGCAACTGCCCGGCCTGGAACGGCCCTATTACGCTGAGTTCGCGCTCCATGATGGCGAGAGCTTCGCCGTGTCGGCGACGCTCGGCGGAACGGTGGCGCGGCGCAACAACCGCTTTCGCCTTCCCTCCGTTCAGGTGCGCGTGGGCGGCTACGAGTTCGACAATACGAATTACGTGTTCAGCGATTTTGCCTTTGGCGCGCGCGACGCAGGCCGTCCGCCCCTGGAAGACAGCTACCTGGCGCTGCGGCATTTCTTCTGGCTTGCCGGCGATGCGGCCTATAAAGCCGCGGTCCAGGCGATTGCTCGCAAACGGGCCGCCCTCAAGAACGTCACCGTGACGGAAAACCTGCCGGATTTTTACCGGGCCGAGCCCTTTCAAATTCGGAACGAAACGCCTCGCATGCACGTGGATGAGGAGCAGTGGGCTGCGGTGGTTCGGCGCGTGTCGTCGGAGTTCGCGGACTTCCGGCACTTGATCCGCTCGGGAGCGGACTTCGAGATCGTGCAGAGCGACTATTACTTCGTGAACACGGAAGGGACCACGTGCCGGGTGCCGGAGCGGCTGGTGCACCTGCGCCTCCACGCCATGGCGCTCGCCGGGGACGGAATGAGCGTGCGCGATGCTGTTACGTTTCTGGCGCGGGAGCCCGACGGGATGCCCGCGGAGAGTGAGTTGCGCGAGGCGGCACGAAAGCTGGCCCTCCGCGTGACCGAGCTTTCGCAGGCGCCGGTCGGCGAGCCGTACACGGGTCCGGTCTTGTTCGAAGGTGAGGCGGCCGGACAGATGTTCGCCGAGATCCTTGGACGGAACCTTGCGGCGCGCCGGCGGCCCGTGGGGGAGCCGGGCCGTCCGTTGCCGTTTCAAAGCGGTGAGTTCGAGGGACGCGTGGGTTCCCGGGTGCTACCGGATTGGATGGATGTGGTGGACGATCCCACGCAGGCGGAATGGCGCGGCCGGCCCCTGCTCGGCCATTACCTGGCGGACCTGGAGGGCGTGCCCCCGAGCCCGGTCCGATTGGTCGAACGCGGCATCCTCAGAAGCTTCCTGCTGACGCGGCAGCCCGTGGCGGGTTTCTCGGCCTCCAACGGGAGGGCACGCCTGCCGGGAGGCTTCGGGCACAAGACTGCCTGGTTCGGGAACCTGTTTGTGCAGGCCGCGGAGGCCTCGCCGCTGGAGGAACTGAAGAAAAAGTTCGTGTCCCTCTTCCGCGCGCGTAATCTGCCCTACGGGATCATCG
Organism: Acidobacteriota bacterium; assembly: GCA_037446115.1. Lineage (GTDB taxonomy): Bacteria > Acidobacteriota > Terriglobia > Bryobacterales > Bryobacteraceae > JANWXD01. The sequence goes on from JBBIJF010000008.1 coordinate 95,763, forward strand.
TGCGCAAGATGGACTATCCTTCTTCCGCGTCGGTGGACGAAGTGCGGCGGCTTTTGGCTCGCACGGCTCAGGCCGGTGACGGAGGGCGTCCGGTCAGTCTTCCGCTGCTGGTCTATCGCCTTTACCCGGACGGGCGGGAGGAGCTCGTGCGAGGGCTGCGCTTCCGTGGGTTCTCTGCCCGGGCGCTCCGGGATATTGTGGCCGCCTCCGTGGAGACCTTCGTGTTCGAATACCTGGAAAACGGCGCACCCTTCGCCTTGAGCGGGGCGAGTGGGTTCGTAGCGGAAAGCACCGTTATCGCTCCTTCGGTAGTGTTCGAAGAACTCCAGCTTGAGCGGGCGCAGGAACAGGTTCCCACGCCTCCGGTCGTGCCGCCGCCGTCCCTGACGTTGCGTCGCTGACAGCGATGGGTTTAATCGGACGCGCCGTATTCCGCGAAATCCTCAGCGGAGCGTTGCTCGGGACGCTGCTGTTTACGTTCGTGCTGTTTTTGCAGCGGACGGGGCAGCTCTTCGAGCCGCTGGTGCGCGGCGCAGCGAGCCCCGGCACCGCCGCTCAGTTACTCCTGCTGGTTCTGCCGTCGGTGTTGCCCTTCACGGTGCCGGTCGGCACGCTGGCCGGCATTCTGATCGCCCTGAGCCGGATGGCGACGGATGGTGAGGTCACAGCCCTGCGGGCATCCGGAATCCCTGGAGCGCGCCTCGCTACGGCAGTGGCGCTTTTTGCAGCAATTGCCACGGTGATCACGGCGGCCGCCTCCTTGTGGCTTGCCCCGTGGTCGATCCGCGAGACCTACCGGATTCTGAACCGTCTGGCGGCAGCGCAGGTCACTGCGGAGATCCGTCCCCGCGTTTTTCAAGAGCAGTTCCCGGACACGATTCTTTATGTCGCGGATGTCGTTTCGGGCCCGGTCGTGCGGTGGCGCAAGATCTTCCTCGCCGACCTGCGGCCCCCTGGCGAGCGGCGCACAGGCCCCCGGGAGGCCGGAGAAGGCCCGCGCATCACCGTGGCGCGTGAAGCGATCGCGATTTCCGACGTCGCCCACAACCGCATTCAGCTTTCCATGCTGGACGGCAGCACGCACGAGCCCGGCAAGATGCCGGAGGCTTACTACCACAGCTCCTTTCCCCGCGGCGAGCAAGTGCTCCACGTCCGTCCGCCGAGTGAGCAGCGGGCTCGCCCGTTCCGGGAGACGGACACCGGCCCGCTCTGGCGTCTGGCGCGCGAGTCCTTGGAGGCCCGCCTGGAACTGCATCAGCGCCTGGCTTTGCCCGCCGCCTGCCTGATACTGGCGCTGGCGGGCATTCCGCTGGGAATTTCCAATCGGAAATCCGGGAAGGCGGCTTCGGTCGCCCTGGCGGTCTTGGTGGCCTTTCTTTATTACCTCGGTCTGATCAGTCTGATTGGTCTGGCGCGACAAGGAAGTCTGCCGGCAGGCCCGGCGGTGTGGACTCCCAACACCGTACTGGCCATCACAGGCCTTGTGCTGCTTGTGGGGCTGGAACAGCCGGGGGCCTCCGGCCTGGCGGAGCGTCTTCGCCGTGCCCAAGCCGCGGTGGGCCTTGCCCTGCGCCGCTGGAGAATCCGCCGGCGGTGCACCAATGGTACGGGCGGGCGTCTGCTGCTGCTGCCACAGCTGCTCGACACATCCATCCTCAGCAGTTTCGTGACCTATCTCGGGGTTTTTCTGGCAGCCTTCGTCGTCATGACCCACGCCTATACGTTCTTCGAGCTGCTGGGAGACATCCTGCGGAACAAAATCCCCATGGCGCGCGTGGCGGAATATCACTTCTTCCTGACACCCAAACTGATCAACGACGCGACGCCGGTGAGCGTGATGGTCGCGACGCTGGTGACGTTCGGGGTGCTCGCCAAGCATAATGAGCTCATCGCTTGGAAGGCCTGCGGTGTGAGCGTCCACCGGCTCGCCTTGCCGGTTTTGCTGGCTGCCGCCGCCGTGAGCGCCGCACTCTTCGCCTTCGACTACTACTACGTGGCGCAAGCCAATCGCCGTCAGGACGCCATCCGCAACGAAATCAAGGGGCGCCCCGTGCAGACCTACCTGCGCCCCTTTACCAAGTGGATCTTCGGGCGCAGGTCGCACATCTACCACTACAAGTACCTGGATCCGGAAGCGGCGGTGATGGCCGGCGTCAGTGTGTATGAGCTGGACCCGGAGACCTTCCAGCTCCGGCGTCATCTGGCCGCCGAACGTGCCCGCTGGTCGGCTTCGGTGGGCACGTGGGTGTTCGAGAACGGCTGGGTGCGGGATATCCGCGGTGTCCGTGATCTGAACTTTCGCGTCTTCCAGGCGGCCACGTTCCCCGAGCTCGACGAGCCGCCCGGCTATTTTCTGAAAGAGGCCAAACCCGATTCCCAGATGAATTTCCACGAACTGGCTGCCTACATCGTTGATCTGGAACAAGGCGGCTTCGACACGGTGCGGTTGAGGGTTCAGCTCCAGCGAAAGTTCTCTCAACCGCTGTCCGCCTTGGTGCTGGCTGTGGTGTCGGTGCCCTTTGCGTTCCTGACGGGCAGTCGCGGGGCGCTGGCGGGCGTCGGCGCGAGCCTGGGCATCGCGGTTGCCTACTGGGCGTTGAGTCAGCTTTTCGAGCAGGTCGGCAATCTCGGACAATTGCCTCCGGCCGTCGCGGCGTGGTCTCCGAATCTCCTCTTCTTGCTGGTCGGTGCGTACCTGATGGGTCGGATGCGGACTTGAAGGATCCAAGGCCGGACCCCGCTGCGCGGCTGTCCGCATTACAGTACTTAGAGGGATCGCAGTGATTTTCAAACGCGAGGACCCGTTCCGGGAGGTGCCGGTCGAGATCGTGGCCCGCTATTGGGATGCGCGGCCCTGCAACATCCGTCACTCCGCCAAGCCGGTGGGCAGCAGGGAATATTTCGACGAAGTCGAAGAGCGCAAGTACCGGGTCGAGCCGCACATCCCGCGCTTTGCGGAGTTTCCTCGCTGGCGCGGCAAGAAGGTACTCGAGATCGGCTGCGGCATCGGCACCGACACGATCAACTTCGCGCGCCACGGCGCCTGGGTGACGGCCGTGGATCTGTCGGAAAAATCACTGGACCTTGCCAAGCAAAGAGCCCGCGTATACGGTTTGATCGACCGGATCCGCTTCTTCCGCGCGGACGCGGAACGCCTGAGTGACTTCGTGCCGGTCGAGCCGTACGATCTGGTTTATTCTTTCGGAGTCCTCCATCACACGCCCCGTCCGGACCGGGCGCTCGTCGAGATCCGGCGCTACATGGCGCCCGAGAGCGTTTTCAAGTTGATGGTCTACCACCGGCGGTCTTGGAAGGTTTTCTGGATTGTGATGAGCCGCGGTAAGGGGCGCTTCTGGCGGCTGGAGGAGCTCGTGGCGCGCTACTCCGAAGCGCAGACCGGGTGCCCGGTTACTCACACGTACACGCGCGGCCAGGCCCAACGCTGGCTCGCCGCCGGCGGTTTCCAGGTGGTGCGTGCGGAGGTGGATCACATTTTCCCCTACCGCATAGCCGACTACGTCCGGTATCGCTATCGGAAAGTATGGTATTTCCGCTGGCTGCCGGCCTGGACTTTCCGGTGGCTGGAGCAACGCTTCGGATGGCATCTCTGCCTCACCGCCCGGCTGGCGCAGCCGGCCTCTGATTCGGATTCGCGTGTCTGAGACCAGACCATATCTTTCCGTCGTCGCGGCCGCCCGTAACGACGACCACGGCGGCAACTTGCTCGGCCGCATGCAGGCCTTCGTCGAGGGCCTGATCGGCCAGGCCAGGCAACACGAACTCGCGTTGGAACTCGTGCTCGTCGAGTGGAATCCTCCGCCGGACCGCCCGCGGCTGGCGGAGGCGTTGCGCTGGCCGGCGGATTTCGGTCCGGTCTCGGTGCGCATCATCGAGGTGCCGGCGCGGGTCCACGCTAAGTACCGATATGCGTCGGTCCTGCCGCTTTATCAGATGATCGCCAAGAATGTGGGAATCCGCCGCGCCCGGGGCGAGTTCGTGCTGGCCACCAATGTAGACATCCTGTTTTCCGATGAGCTGTTCCGATGGCTTGCCGCCCGCTGCCTGGAGCCGGATCGGATGTATCGCGTGGATCGCCTGGACGTCATGGCGGAGGTACCGCTGGAGGCGTCCGTGGAGGAGCGCCTGGCCTGGTGTCGAACTCACCTGCTACGGCGGCACACGCGGGTCGGGACGGTGCGGCTCACCCCGGATGGAAGGCCGTGGCCGGAAGCCGTGGATGTGGCGGATCCGGGAAGCGGGATTGTGTTCGGGGAGGGCTGGTTTGCCCCCGCCTGCCACGCCGGAGTTGTGTTCCGCTGGGCGGGCAGCGAGGCCGAAATTGAGGCGGCGCCTCCTGACGGCCGGCGTTCCACATTGGTCATGGAACTGGAGCCGGGCCCAGGGGTCGGCTTCCGGCCGTTCCAGATGGAAATCCTGGAAGAGTCCGGCGCACCGCTCGGGGAGGTGCAGATCCCGTGCCGGGGCGAGTTGCTGTTGGACGGGGTTTTTCGTGGCGCCGGTGCCCGCCGCATGCGGCTGCGCGTCAGAGGAGGCGGACAGCGCGTGCCATACGACACGCGGGTCCTGAATTTTCGGGTGTTTCGCTGCGGCTGGACGAAAGCCGCCGCGACGGGTTCGGCAGTCTCATTTCTTCCGAGCCCGAAAAGCATTTCGTGGGAACGAACGGGGAGGTTTGTGAAGCGGATGTGGCATGTCACCCGACGTCTGGCCTCCTTGCCGTTCGAGTTGCGCCGGGCAACCGAGTCCGTGCGCATCGGACTGCCGGTCCCGGCCCGGGTGATCGACAAACTTCGGCTGCGTCTGGAAGGCGGCGGCTTGACGATTGCTCTGGGACCGCGGCCGGAAACGCCGGTAAGCCCGCCCCTGCCGGAGCCATGCGGCGAGCCGGACGTGCTTCACACGAATGCTTGCGGCGACTTCACGCTGCTCGCCCGCCGGCACTGGCTGGAGTTGCGCGGCTATCCGGAGTTCGATCTGCACTCGATGAACGTTGACTCGGTGTTTTGTTACATGGCGCATTACGGCGGGGCGCGGGAGGCGGTGCTCCCTTACCCCATGTGCATTTACCACATCGAGCACGCCACCGGCTCGGGTTGGACGCCGGAGGGCGAGAAACAGCTCTTTGACAGGCTCGCGCGGAACGGAATTCCTTGGCTTTCGTATCACGAGGTCGCCGCCTGGGCGGCCGAGATGCACCGCCTGGGCCGGCCGGTGATTTTCAACCTCGAGGACTGGGGCCTGGCCACGGAATGCCTGCCGGAGACCTTTCTGCCGGAGGCGCGCCGAGCACACTAGGGGGTGGCGGATGAGCGATCTGCCGCTGGTCACCGTCGTCACGCCCTGTTTGAACGCAGCCCGCTATCTGGAAGAGGCCATCCAGAGCGTCCTGAGTCAGGATTATCCGCGCATCGAGTACATCGTCATGGACGGCGGATCCACAGACGGCAGTCTCGAGATTCTTCGAAGGTATGAAGGGAGACTGGTTTGGTACTCGGCTCCTGACCGGGGTCAATCGGATGCGATTAACCGGGGCTTCCTGCGGTCCTGCGGCACGATCTTTGCCTTCCTGTGCGCCGATGACGCCTACCTGCCGGGGGCGGTCAAAACGGCCGTGCGGCACATGCTGGCGCATCCGGAGTATGCGGGTGTTTACGGAGAGGGTTGGCTCGTGGACGAATCCGGCAGGATCTTGCGAGCCTACCCGACGCGGCCCTTCGATCCGGAGCTGCTTCAAAAGGAGTGCTTCATTTGCCAGCCGGCGTCTTTTTTGCGCCGGGAGGTGTTTGCCGAAGTGGGCATGCTCGACCCGGAGCTACACTACGGCCTGGATTACGACCTCTGGATCCGCGTGGCGCGCAAGTACAAGCTTCTCAGGCTGAGGGAGTTCCTGGCCGTCTCCCGCATGCACTTCGGGGCCAAGACGCTTGGGCACCGCGCCGCTGTCTATCGAGGGAACATCCACGTGCTACGGAAACATTTTTCCTACGTGCCGTTCCGGCATATTTACGGCTATGCCTGCTCGCTGTTAGACTCCCGGGACGGCTTCTTCGAACCCGTGCCGCCATCTGTCGGAAAGTATCTGTTGGCTCTCCTCATCGGCTCGCAGGTCAACCTCCGCTGTTTAGAGCGGTTTTGGACTGAGGCCTTAAGGGAGGCTTTTGGGGCCGTCCGCCGCGGAGTGTGGCCAAGTGCTGGTCTACACCGGTAACTTGCGTTGGGTAAGCAAGTCGCGACTCCACAGCTACACGGCTGCCCCGAGGCGCGCGAATACCCGAAATTTCTTGCCCTCCCCCAATTTTTGATGCCGGTCAGCGGAGGGCCGGGCGCCCCGGAAAAAGACCGAAATTTTCCTTGACGACCTAATTGCTTTGGATTAGTATAGACCCAGCAATCCATTAGGAGGTCTGAACGTGAGGAATTCGCCAAGGAGTCGTTTTGCAGGCTTGCTGGGGCTGCTGATCGGGTTGCTCTTGGCCGGTCATGGCTTGTCCCAGCAAACGTCCGGTCTCATCACCGGAGTGGTCAAAGATCGCCAGGGAGCGGTGGTGCCCAACGCGAAGGTGGTCCTGATTAATGAACTTCAGGGGACGGTCGTCCGGGAGCTGGCCACAGGACCGGACGGCTCATTTGTTATTGCGCCGCTGCTGCCGGCCACCTACACGCTGACCGTGGAGGCTCCGGGTTTTAAGAAGTTCGAGAAACGGGACATCAAGTTGTTCGCCAACGACCGGATTGCCCTGACCGACATCGTGCTCGAGGTGGGAGCGGTGACGGAAACGATCACCGTGGAAGCCACGGCTGTACAGCTGCAGACGCAGAGTGCGGAACGTTCCGGTATCGTCACGGGCACGCAGGTCGTCAACCTGGCGCTGAACGGGCGGAATTACCTCGACTTGATCAAGACCGTGCCGGGGATCGTGAGCCTGTTCAACGGGCAGGTCGCCGGTCCGGGCGGTATCGGAGCGATTTACGCCAATGGCCAGCGGGGCAACCAGAACAACCTGACTCTGGACGGCGCCGCGAACATGGATACCGGCTCCAACGGTACGCAGCACACGAGTCTGAACATTGACGCCGTGGCGGAATTCAAGATCATCACCAACAGCCAGCCCGCCGAGTTCGGCCGTTCCGCGGGCGCGGCCATCAACATCGTGACCAAGAGCGGCACGACCGAGTTTCACGGTGTGGGCTACTGGTTCCATCGCCACGAGGGACTCAACGCCAACAACTGGCGCAATAACATTGACGGGCTGCCGCGGCGTCTGTACCGTTACAACTATCAGGGCTACAATATCGGCGGCCCTGTTTACATCCCGGGAAAATTCAACGTGAACAAGGACAAGCTGTTCTTTTTCTGGGGCCAGGAGTGGCAGGAGCAGCTCGTGCCGAACGCCACTCGCCGCGTCACCGTACCGACGGCTGCGGAACGGGAGGGCGACTTCCGGCTCACGCATGAGGCCGACGGCCGGCCCGTGGTCATTCGCGATCCGCTCACCGGCCAGCCCTTCCCCAACAACATCATCCCCCCGAGCCGGATCAATCCCGACGGGCAGAAGATTCTCAAGTGGTATCCGCTGCCCAATGTCAGCGGCTTCCCGGATTTTAACTACCAGACCCAGGTCTCCAGTTCGTATCCGCGACGGCAATTGATCGGACGGATTGACTGGAACATCAACGAGAAGTGGCGTGCATTCTTCCGAGTGATCCGCGACAAGGACGACCAGATCATGCCCTACGGGCAGTGGAACGCGGATTACAACATCCCGTTCGGTCCGATGCACTTCGGGCAGCCGGGCGCCTCAGCCATTGCCAACCTGACGACCGTGATTGACCCGACGCTGACCAACGAATTTATTTTCGGGCCGAGCCGGAACCGCCTCGACATCACTCCCAGGACGGACGCGTTTTTCCGCAAGAACCTCGGGTTGAGCTACCAGATGCCGTTCCCCAACGCGGATCCGCTGGGCTTGGTGCAAAACTGGCGCTTCGGGGGAGTGCCGAACGCTCCGTTCACGGGTTTTAACGGAACTCCGTTCTTGAACGTCAACAACACGTTTGAGTTCACCGACAACCTGAGCAAAGTCCGCGGTCCTCACCAGATCAAGTTCGGCGTATACGTACATCGCAGCCGCAAGGACCAGACGGCTTTTACCTCCGTCAATGGAAATATCTGGTTTGATCGGGACGCCGCCAACCCGGGGGATACCAACTGGGCTTTCTCGAACGCGCTGCTCGGGAACTTTCAGCGTGTCCAGCAGTCTAATATTGTTCGCAACGGGAAATACCGCTATACCAATTTCGAGTGGTACATTTCCGACGTATGGAAGATCACGCCCACGCTGACGCTGGATGCCGGGGTCCGCTTCTACATCATCCAGCCGCAGTACGACGCGGCGCTGCAAACCTCCTCGTTCAACCCGGCGCTGTGGGATCCCAACCGGGTGGCGCTGCTGTTCGAGCGCGCCCGGAACCCGCAAGGGCAGATCGCAGCGCGCAATCCGCTCACCGGAGAGTTCTTCCCGGCGGCCTTTATTGGAGCGCTGGTGCCCGGCACGGGGCGCTTGATTGACGGCGCCTATGTGAACGGGATTGCCCAGGCCGGTGTGAACGACTATCCGCGGGGGCTCATTGACAGCCGCGGAATCCATTACGCGCCGCGCCTGGGCATTGCGTGGCGTTTCATGGACAAGACGGTGCTGCGCATCGGCAGCGGCGTTTTCTACGACCGCTTCCAAGGAAATCCGGTGTTCGACATGCTGCCCAACCCGCCTTCCACGTTGAGCCCGACGATCTGGTACGGAAATCTCGCCACACTGGCCTCCACGCCGGGGGTGTTGTTTCCCCAGACCCTGCGCGGCTTTTCGCGAGACGGTCACGTCCCGACCACCTACAACTGGAACGTGAGCATCCAGCGGGAACTGCCGCACCAGATCATGCTGGACGTGGCTTACGTCGGTTCGGTTTCCCGCCACCTGCTGAACATCTACAACGTGAACCGTCCGGGCTTCGGAAGTGCCTGGCTGCCCCAGAACCAGGATCCGACCACGACGCCGAGGTTCGACGGTACGACCACGCTGCCGGTTAACTTTACGCGGCCTTTCAGGGGCTATGGCGATATCAACATCACCCAGTTCGGTGCGACGTCGAATTACAACTCTCTGCAGGTCGCGGTGAACCGCCGGCTGGCGCAGGGGCTCCAGTTTGGCGTGGCGTACACCTGGTCCAAAGCCCTGGGCACGGCCAGCGCGGACGGCGACGGGTTCCACCCCACCAACGCACGCATGGCGAACTACGCGCCGCTTACCTTTGACCGGCGCCACTATCTGGTCTTCAACTACATCTACGACACGCCGAAGCTGGCCAAGAACGGCAACCCGCTCGATAACTGGCTAGGCCGGGCCATCTTCAACAACTGGACCATCTCCGGAATCACCACGATGACTACCGGAGCGCCGCTGAGCGTCGGTTTTGGAGTCTCCGGCGTGAGCGGCGCCGTGCTAAACCGGATGCTGACCGGTGATGAGACCTGGGGTCCGCGCGTGCGCCTGACCGGGACGAAAGCCCAACTCTCGCGCGGCCAGCGCAACGAGTACCGCTGGATCGATGCGGCGGCGTTCGCTTTACCAACAAAGCCGAGTCTCGGTCTGGAGTCGGCGCTGCGCGGTTACATTTACGGGCCCGGCATCCACAACTGGGACATCTCGGTGTTCAAGAGCTTTCCGTTCACACGTGACGAGCGGCGGTTCGTGCAGGTCCGCCTCGAGATGTTCAACGCTCCGAACCACACGCAGTTCGACGCGATTAACACAGGGATCATTTTCAATGCCCAAGGCCAGGTCACGAACCTGCCGACGGCTCTCGGCGGCGGAGGCGGACGCTTCGGTTTTGGAGCCGTCACCGGCGCCCGTGACCCGCGCATCATCCAGATAGCCGCCAAGATATACTTCTGATGTGCGATGGGCTCTGGCTCTGGCGGCTCTCGTCCCGCTGGCCGCCCAGCAGGAGGATTTGCTGGCGAGCGGCCAGCGGGCTCTGGCGCGAGGCGACCTGCTTGAGGCGGAGGCGATTTACCGCGAGTACCTCAAACAAAACCCGGCTTCGGCCGAGGGCTACAGCAACCTGGCCGCGGTTCTGGCGCGGCGGGAAAAGTTTGAGGAGGCCATTTCGGCGTACCGCAGGGCTCTGGCCCTAAAGCCGGGCCTCACGCAGGTCTATTTCAATCTCGGTGTGGCGTACTTCCGAGCGGGGCGCCATGCCGAGGCCATTGCCCCCTTCGAGGCATTCTTAAAGGCACAGCCTCGCGACGCCCGCGCGCAACAACTGCTGGGTTTGTGCTTGGTGGAGACTGGCAAGTACGCGCGCGCGATTGCCCATCTCGAGCAGGCGGCCCTTTCCCGCCCGGGCGACGTCTCACTCCGATTTGGTTTGGCGGTTGCGCACATTCGCGGGGGAGATCCCGAGAAGGGCAGGCGGCTTCTGGAGCAGCTTGAGTCGGAGGGCGGCAGCAGGTCCCGCGTCCTGCTGCTCGAAGGACTCCTGTACTACCGCTTGGGGCGGTACGACGAGGCTCAGAGGGCTTTGGAGAACGCGATCGCGCACGAGCCTGGATTAGCCCCGGCGCTGGCCGCCCTCGGGCGGCTCCATCTTCGCGTACATGATGACCAGAGCGCCATCTCCTATTTTGAGAAGGCGCTTGCGCTGGCTCCGGATGACGCCGAATCTACTTATCAGCTCGGCGTACTGCTGGATCGCAACGGCGATTCCCGGCGCGCCCGCCGGCTGCTGCGCCGGGCGATTGAGCTCCGGGCGAATTATCCGGATCCGAAATACTTCCTGGCCAAGATCGAGTTTCGGGAGGGTGATCTGAAGGCCGCGCTGCGCCTGCTGGAAACTGCGGCCAAAGAGGCCCCCGAGCAGCCGGCCATTCACCTGCTTCTGGCGCGAACCTACCAGGCGCTCGGCGAAACCCGCAAGGCGCAGGCTGCGTTTGCCACCGTACGGCGTCTGAAGCAGGAGCGCATCCACGGAACCGTCCGGGCGGACGAGGACTTGCTGCCGGAGCCGTAGGATGCATCGTTGCGCCGGTACGCCACAAGGTCCCATCCGATGATCGGGCAAGGGATCCGAGGAGTTGCCCGGTGGCCCGTCAACCTCGCGCACGATCCCTGGCTGCGACATTCCTTCGACCTGCTCCGCACGAAATGGGCTGAAGTGCCCTTTACTCGTTTCGAGCGGCTCGACACGCGCACTGTGCTCGGACGGTCGGATGAGGAGCTCGTGAGAATCTGGCAGACGGCTCACGATTCGACTGCCACAGGAGAACGCTTCGGCCATCGCGGCTGGTACGAGTTGCTCTACCGGGAACTTTTCCGAGGACGGAAGGTCCTGGACCTGGGCTGCGGGCTCGCGCCGAGTACGATCTACTTCGCCGAGCATGGCGCGCATGTCACGTTCGTGGATATCGTGGAATCCAATGTAGAATTTGTCCGGCGCGTTTGCCGGGCGCGAGGCATCAGCGGACAGGCGTTCTGCTATCTGGCAGATCTGCGGGCGCTGGACCAACTGCCGGGAGATTACGATTTCATTTTCGCGTGCGGTTCGCTCGTCACCGTGCCGGTGGAAGTGGCCCGGCGCGAGGCGCAGGCGCTTCTGGAACACTTGCCCCCGGGAGGCCGCTGGATCGAGCTCGCTTATCCCAAGAGCCGGTGGCTTCGCGAAGGAAGTCTCCCCTTCCACGTCTGGGGAGCCAAGACCGACGGGGGCGCGCCCTGGATGGAATGGCGCGATCTGGACAAGCTGGAGTATATCCTGGCGCCCGCGCGCTTTGATGTCGTGTTAAGCTTCGAGTTCTGCGGCGGCGAGTTCAACTGGTTCGATCTTCTGCGACTAGGCTGAGGAGGTGGTGGAAACCCAATGCAGATCGCGGTCGTGGGCTTGGGCAAACTCGGCGCCGTCATGGCAGCGGTACTGGCCGAGCGCGGTCATGCGGTGACGGGTGCTGACCGGAACCTCTCGGTGGTCGAGACGGTCAATCAAGGCCGGGCACCGGTGGCCGAACCGGGTTTGGACGAGCTGATCGCGCGGAACCGGCATCGGCTGCGCGCCACGACGGACACGGAAGAGGCGGTTGCCGGAGCGGATGTCGTTTTCATCGTGACTCCCACACCATCGGGTTCCGACGGAAGGCTCTCTGTTGAGCTGGTACTCGAAGCTTGCGGGGCCACCGCGCGAGTCCTGCGCAACGCAACCGGATTCCCGGTCGTGGCCGTGACCAGCACTGTAATGCCGGGGGATACGGGAGGTCGGGTCCTGCCGCTCGTCGAGGAGGTCTCCGGCAAGCGGTGCGGTGTGGACTTCGGACTGTGCTACAACCCGGAATTCATCGCACTGGGTTCAGTGGTCCGGGACTTCATGAACCCGGACATGGTCCTGATCGGGGAGTCGGATCCACGCTCCGGCCGGATCCTGGAAGAGTTGTACCGCAGCGTGTGTACAAACCGGCCGGCGGTGGCTCGGATGAACTTCGTCAACGCGGAGCTGACCAAGCTTTGCGTCAACACGTTCGTGACCACAAAGATCTCCTATGCCAACCTGCTGGCCGAAGTGTGCGAGCGGCTGTCGGGTGCCGATGCGGCCATTGTGACACAGGCGCTCGGGCTGGACAGCCGGATCGGCGCGAAGTATCTCAAGGGTGCGCTGGGCTACGGCGGGCCGTGCTTTCCTCGTGACAACGCAGCGTTTGCGGCAATGGCCCGGGCGCTCGGTGTGGAGCCTTCCCTACCGGAGGCCACCGAGCGGATCAACCGGCGTCAGGTCCGCAGAGTCACGGACCTGATCCTGCGGCTGCTGCCCCCCGGCGGCACGGCGGGCGTGCTGGGGCTGGCTTACAAACCGGATACGAACGTGGCGGAGGAATCCCAGGGCATGCTGATCGCCCAGCGTTTGGCCGAACACGGCGTCCCCGTCATCGCTTACGACCCGGCCGCGATGGAGGGGGCGCGCGGAATTCTGAACGACCGGGTCCGACTGTGTTCCTCCATGGCAGAATGTGCCCGAGGAGCGGATGTGCTTGTGATCGCGACCCCGTGGGAGGAATTCCGAGACCTGGGGCCCGAGCACCTCAATTGCGGGACCCGGCAGCCCGTCGTGCTCGACTGCTGGCGGCTGCTTCCGCCGGAACGGTTTGACGGTCACGCGCTTTGGGTCACGCTCGGGCGCGGTCCGCGGGCCGCGTCGGTCGCGGGTTCACGGGTGAGCTGATCCGTTGCCATGAGTCAGGTTCGAGTTCTCGTAACCGGGGCCGGTGGCTTTATCGGGCACCACCTGGTCCGTCATCTCAAAGACCGGGGCTACTGGGTGCGGGGGGTGGATCTGAAGCTGCCCGAATTCTGCCCCACCGCCGCGGACGAATTTGAGTTGTTGGATCTGCGCCGCTGGGAGAACTGCCTGCGGGCCACGCGTGGCGTGGACGAAGTGTATGCTTTGGCCGCGGACATGGGTGGAATGGGATTCATCTCGTGCCACCATGCACAGATCCTCCACAACAACGCACTGATCAACTTCCATACGCTGGAGGCGGCTCGGCAGAACGGGGTCCGCCGGTACTTGTTCACTTCTTCGGCGTGCGTGTATCCGGAGTACCGGCAGGCGGCGCCCGACGTGACGCCGCTCAAGGAGGAGGATGCATATCCCGCGTCGCCGCAGGATGCGTACGGCTGGGAGAAACTCATCGCTGAGCGGCTGTGCCTGCACTATCGCCAGGATTACGGCCTGGAAACGCGGATCGTGCGGTTTCACAACATCTTCGGCCCCTACGGCACCTGGGAGGGCGGCCGGGAGAAGGCGCCTGCGGCCCTGTGCCGTAAAATTGCGGTCGCCAAGCTCACCGGCAACCCGGAGGTGGAAATCTGGGGCGACGGCGAGCAGACGCGATCCTTCTGCTACATCGACGACTGTGTGGAGGGGATCCACCGGCTGATGCGCTCGGACTTTGCCGACCCGCTGAACCTGGGCCAGGACCGCATGGTCACCATCAACCAGCTGGCGGACATGATCGCGGCGATTGCAGGCGTTTCGATTGTAAAGCGCCATGTGCCGGGTCCGATGGGGGTGCGCGGCCGCAACTCCGATAACACCCGGCTGCGCCAGGTCCTGAACTGGGAACCCCAAGTCTCACTGGAGGAAGGTCTGGCGCGGACCTATGCCTGGATTGAGGCTCAGGTGCGCAGGCGTCTTTCCTAGTACTCCCCTACCTCGGCCTTTGCAGTACCAAACTAATGAAGTTGTAGAACCAACGGCTCTTGTCCGCCCGAGTGTTCCTCTTTAAACTTCAGTTATGAGAGACCAGATCTTCGGCGGTGCCCCATGAACCGGCTGGGCTTGATGGTTTGTCTGCTCCTCGGGGCAGGATGTGCCGGAGCTTCCGTGATCACATTCGGTGAACCGGGCCTGCTCCTCGGCGACCCGCTTTCGACCCAACTGGCGCCCTTTGGGGTGCTTTTCAGCGTCAGTGGAGGCACGGCGCTGATCGGCGGGCCGTTCCTGCCCCCGGCAGGGTCTACGGTTTCGGGGCAGTATTTGATGGTGAACACCTGTCATTATCTTGCCTCTTCCTGTTCAGGGTCTCCCGCCGTGCTCTCGATCTTCTTCGTTTCACCTTCAGATCCCAACCATCGGGGCTTCGTGGACGGATCTACGATCTTCCTCGATCTGTGGGACACCAATGCGAACCCGTCACCCCGCGTGATCGTTCACGCCTACGATGTGCTCGGCACTCATTTGGGAACCCTCCATCTGCTTCCCGAGTTCGCCAATAGCCTCGGGGGTCTGACCGGGCCTGTGCACCGGCTTGAGATCGTGGATCATGGCGCCGACGGCCATGTGATTGACAACTTGCGGTACGGGCCGATCACTCCGGTGCCCGAGCCCTTCTCCGCAGTGCTTACCGGGTTAGGTCTTGCGGGTCTCGGTCTTTATCGCCGGAGAGCCGGTAGGCGCTTCGGACGCTAGTTTGACCCGGTTTCAATCCTGACAAGCCGCGAGTCGCCCGCGCCCACGGGGAGCGCGGGACGGACTGTCTGGGGGGCCCTCCAGAAATCGATGTACGAGATCTGGTGGACGCAGGAGACCGTGCAGTAGGGGGCGCAGCCCTTCTCGGTAACGAACTCCCGCCGAATGTCTTCGATGGTGTACTGTTCGAGCGGTTTTGCGGGGTAGCCCCGCTGTTGCGAGCAGTAATGCACGAGGCCGTCTTCGCAGATGTAAAGATAGCGGGCGCCTGCCCGGCAGCGCCACCGGCTCGGGCGCCCGTGTGCAATGTCGTCCTGAAAATAGTTGATCTGGGCGTAGCTGCGCTTTTCGAGCTTCTTCATCTCCAGATAAACCTGCCGCTCGATCTCATTTAAGGGCCGCAGCTGCCCGCCGCCGTCGTGGATGATTCCCACGGTCGAGGTGAAACCCAGCTCGACGGCGCGGCGCCCGATGACGAGAGCATCGGCCGGATTGCGGATGCCGCCCCCCACCACCGAATTGATGTTGACGTGAAACTCCGCGTATTCGGCCAGGAGGCGGAGCTTCTTGTCCAGCGTCTTCAGGCTCTTTTTGGAGACCTCGTCCGGGGTGACATTGTCAATGCTGATCTGAAGATGGTCGAGTCCTGCGCGATTGAGTTGTCGGATTCGCTCCGCCGTGAGCAGGAAGCCGTTCGTGATCAGGCCTGCGATCATTCCGCGCCTGCGAATGTGCCGGATCACCTCGTCCAGCTCGGGGTGGAGCAGGGGCTCGCCGCCGCTGATCGTGACTATCTCGACTCCCAGGCCACGCAGAAGATCCACGCGGCGCCGCAGGGTGTCGATGGGCACCGGCGGGGAGTAATCATCGTACTCGTTGCAGTAGGCACAGGAGAGATTGCAGCGGCGGATGGGGATCAAGTGGGCCAGGATCGCGTGATCGGTGGAGATCAATCCCCGCGCGATCATCCGCAGTTCCCGATAACGCCGGTGAACCGCCTTCAGACGCCTCCGCCACAACAAGTCCGCCTTTGGCATACCACAGCAGCCTCATATTACAGCACGGAAACCAACGGGTTGCGAAGACTCTGACGGCTGGCTGCTCCTTTTCGCGCCCGAACGGGGAAAATTCGCGATTTGAGGGCGGGGTCGGCGCCCTTTACGGTTTGGGCGGAGACTTGCTCTCCACCGGCTCGCCGTACTTGACTTCGGCTTCGGCTTTGAACTGCTTGTAGTCTTCGTACCGGACGATCATGCGGATGGGTTGCCGCAGGCCGGATTGAAATACGAGCACATCGTCGGCCCGGGTGTAGGTCGGAAACCAGTACTTGCCGTCAATCTGCTCGCGGTAGGTCTCAAATTTCGGGAACTGATTGTCGGAATTCTTCTTGAGCAACCCCACGCCGCGTCCGTAGGTCTTTACGATTTGCAGGTCCCGGTCGTCCACCCAGATCTGGCCTTGGAAGTACCGCTGCCCCGGCTCCAGCTTTTTCGGCTTGACGGCAAACACGTAACAGGAGATCTCGTCAACCATCTGGCGCCCGAGATAACGGATGTGATACTTCGGCAGTTCATTGGTGGTGAGGACGAAGGGCTGCACGTTGCGCAGGTCCTGTTCATCTTCCGGCGTCAGTATCAGATTCTTCAGCGTCGAGACCGGGGCGTATACGACGCGTTCCGTGCGTTTACCCTCCGGAGAGAAGATAATGTCGGAGACCATTTCGTGCTTGCCGATGACGCGGCCCGTTTCCGACAGCTCCTGAATGCGAAACGTCTGGCGGTAGGTATAGTTTTCGCGTGCCCGGGCGAATTCCGCCTCCTTGGCGGCGAACTTCTCGATGATGGCCTGGATTTCGGCCTCGCTCGGATCGGGCTTGGAGTCGCCGCCGCTTAGGCCGGCGAGTCCTGCCAGCGCCAGACCCAGTACCCGGTAGTGCATTGCTCTCCCTCTTCCCATTCGGACGCCGGCCCCTTTAGACCGGTTTCCCCAGAATCTGCCTCGCAATGGTTGCCAGCTGCATGTTACTGGTGCCCTCGTAGATCCGGCCGATCTTGGCATCGCGGTAGAGTTTTTCGACCGGGTAATCCTTGGTGAAGCCGACTCCTCCGAAAATCTCCACAGCTTTGGAAGCCACCTGCTCGGCGATCTCGGAACTGTAGTATTTGGCCATGGCGGCCTCCGTCACGAAGGGCAACCCCGCATCCCGGAGGCGGGCGGCATTGTAAGTCAGCAGGCGCGCGGCTTCCAGTTCGGTGGCCATCCGGGCCAGGTCAAACTGGACCGCCTGGAACTCCGCAATGGGCTTGCCGAACTGTTTTCGCTGCCGCGCGTAGGCGATGGCGTGTTCCAGGGCCGCCCGCGCCAAGCCGGTCATCTGGGCCGCGATGGCGATGCGCCCTTCGTTCAGCGTCTCGATGGCAATCTTGTATCCTTTGCCGACCTCCCCCATCACATTGCTTTTCGGCACACGGCAGTTTTCGAGAATCAATTCGCAGGTCGAGGAGGCGCGGATGCCCAGCTTGTCTTCTTTCTTGCCGACCTGAAAGCCCGGAAAATCGCGCTCGACGAGGAAACAGGTGATCCCGCGGTAGCCGGCCTCCGGATTGGCGTTGGCGAACAGGACGAAAAGCCCGGCCTCGGCCGCGTTGGTGATCCACAGCTTCCGCCCCGTGATCAGGAACGCATCGTCTTGTTCGATGGCTCGAGTGGTCAACGCAAAGGCGTCCGAGCCGGCGCCCGCTTCTGAAAGCGCGTAGGCTCCGACGGTTCCGGTGGCCAGCCGCGGCAGGTAGCGCCGTTTCTGCTCCTCGCTGCCCCACCGCAGAAGTGCGTTGTTGACCAGCGTATTCTGTACGTCCACGACCACGGCCGCGGCTGGGTCCACGGCGGCGATCTCTTCGACCGCCAGCACGGCCAGAAAAAAGGTACCGCCCTGCCCGCCGTACTCCTCCGGGATTTCGATCCCCATCAGGCCCAGGTCGAAGAACTGGCGGATCAGCTCGGACGACATCACGCCCTCCTCGTCCATGCGGCGCACATGGGGCGCAACCTGCTCGCGCGCGAACTGGCGGACCGTAGCCTGGAACAACCTCTCCTCTTCACTCAAGACCGTGAGGGGCCGGACCAGGCCGGATTCCAGGGCAGCCGACATACCATTGATGCTATCAGTCTAGCGCCGGCGGCGGCGCAGCAGCGCGGCACGGTACAATACGCCTCGATGTCCGGCGGCGTCAAATGCAGAGATTGGAAGCGCATTGCCGAGGGCCTGCAGCTTGGAATCCCGGAAGCGGACCTGGATCGGATCACTGCGGTGCTCGATGCCCTGGAAGCGGCATTCCGCCCGCTGGCGGCCTCCCTTCCGTTCGAGGTTGAACCGGCCGTGATATTTTCGTGCGAGACCGAGGGGATCCCATGACCATTCAGCAAGCCGCAGCCGGCCTGCGCGAGCGCCGTGTCTCAGCGGCGGAACTCACCGAAGCCGCTCTCGATCGCGCCCGGCGACTGACCGAGCTTAATGCCTTCATCACGGTGCTCGAGGACCGCGCCCGGAAGCAGGCGCGCCAGCGGGATGAAGAGCTCGCCCGCGGGCAAGATCGCGGCCCTCTGCACGGCATTCCGGTGGCGTTGAAGGATGTGTTTTGTACGAAGGGGATTCGCACGACGTGCGGCTCCCGGATCTTTGCCGACTACGTGCCGGACCGCGATGCCGCGGTCGTGGAGCGGCTGGAAGCGGCAGGCGCGGTGCTGATCGGCAAAACCAACATGCACGAGCTGGCTTTCGGTATCACGTCGAGTAATCCTCATTTCGGCGCTGTGCGCAACCCCTGGGATCTTCAGCGAATCCCGGGCGGCTCCAGCGGCGGCTCAGGCGCCGCGGTTGCCGCCGGCATGGTGTTCATGGCCATGGGAAGCGACACCGGCGGCTCGATCCGGATTCCGGCGGCCTTCTGCGGCACGGTGGGACTGAAACCCACTTTCGGGCGTGTGAGCCGCTACGGCGTCATGCCGCTCGATTTCACCCTCGACCACATGGGTCCGCTCACGCGCTGCGTGCGGGATGCCGCCATCACCCTGTGGGCGATTGCAGGCCACGATCCCCGCGACGATACGTCCAGCCGCCGGCCCGTCGAGCCCTATGTGCCGCCCCGAGAGGTGAGCCTGGCCGGCGTGCGGATCGGATTGCCGGAGAATTTCTATTTCGAGCGGGTGGATCCGGAGGCGGCTGCGGCCGTACACCGCATGGCTCGCCTGGCGGAGTCGCTTGGAGCGCACATCGTTCCCGTGCGGGTTCCCGACATCGCCGCCATGAACACGGTCGGCCGGATTATCGTCCAAGCCGAGGCGGCGGCGTTGATGGAACGCTATGCGAAC
Source organism: Acidobacteriota bacterium (assembly GCA_037446115.1). Lineage (GTDB taxonomy): Bacteria > Acidobacteriota > Terriglobia > Bryobacterales > Bryobacteraceae > JANWXD01. The sequence goes on from JBBIJF010000008.1 coordinate 115,164, forward strand.
CGCCGTGAAGACTTCGGCGCCGACGTGCGGGCGCTGCTCGACCAGGGCCGGCTGCTTCCCGCGACGGATTATATCAACGCCCAGCGGCTGCGGCGGTTGATGCGGAACCAATTCCGGGGCGTTTTCGGGGCGGCGGATTGCCTGCTGACGCCGACGACGCCCTCGGCGGCGCCGCGGATCGGCCAGAGCACCGTGGAGTTCGACGGCGCCGAGGAAGACGTGCGGCTGGCCTCCACCCGTCTGGTGCGCGCCGTCAACGTGCTGGGCCTTCCGGCCTTGTCTTTACCTTGCGGGTTCGATCGCCAGGGCCTGCCGCTCGGCCTCCAGATCATCGGCCGCCCGTTCGAGGAAGCGTTCCTATTCCGGGTGGCGGCGGCGCTCGAGGACGCCACGGATTTCCACGACCGGAAGCCCGCACTATAATGGGGGGCAACGGGAGGTAAACGGATGGACCTCAGCCGCCGGAGTTTCCTTCAGGGCAGCGCCACGCTCGCCGCAGCCGCGGCGCGCCCGTCCAGGGCTTTTGCAGCCAACGACCGAATCCAGTTTGGCTTCATCGGCACCGGCGCACGCGCCCACGAACTCATCGAGGCGCTGCTCAAGCACGACGGTGTCGAGATCGTCGGTGTGGTGGACGCCTACAAGGGCCGCGTGGAGCGGGCGATTGAGCGCACCAAGGGCCGCGCGAAAGCTTACAAGCATTACACCGACCTGCTGGCCGACAAGTCCATTGACGCCGTCGTGATCGCGACTCCCGATCACTGGCACCACCGGATGATTCTCGATGCGATCGCGGCCGGCAAGGACGTTTACTGCGAGAAGCCCATGACCTACCGCTCCTCGGAGGGAGTAGAAATCATCAAGGCGGCACGGGCGGCTGAGCGCATCGTGCAGGTCGGCAGCCAGGGTATGAGCGGCGAGATCCAGCGCAAGGCCAAGGAAATCATCCGCCAGGGCAAGCTCGGGCAGATCACGATCATCCGCGCCGCGTACAACCGCAACACGGCCTCCGGCGCCTGGATTTATCCAATTCCCCCGGACGCCTCGCCCCAGACCGTGGACTGGGAGATGTTCCTGGGGCCCGCTCCCAAGCGGCCGTTCAGCTTGGAGCGGTTCTTCCGCTGGCGCTGCTATGAAGACTACTCCGGAGGCATTGCCACCGATTTGTTCGTACATCTGTGCACCACGATCCACTTTCTGATGGACGCCAAGATGGCGGCCAAGGCCGTGGCCATGGGCCAGCTGTATCGCTGGAAGGAAAGCCGTGAGGTTCCTGACACGCTGAACGCCATCCTGGAGTACCCGGAAGGGTTTGTCGTGAACCTCAGTTCCACGTTCAATAATCAGATCTCCGCCGAAGGGAGCTTCCAGATTCTGGGCACGGAAGGGAGCCTGACGATCGGCTGGGACGGCCTGACGTTCTACCCGGAAAACGCTATTGAGGACAACCGCTGGATCGTCGAGAGCTGGCCCCGGGCGCTCGAGGAAGCGTACTACCGGGATCCGAAGGTGCAGGCCGCCGAACTGCCGGCCACGTGGAAGCCGCGTGTCGTTCCGGGCATCGAACAGTACCGCGCCCAAGGTTGGGACCCCACGGTTTCCCACTTTGGGCACTTTTTGGAATCCATCCGCACGCGCAAGCCCTATTGGCAGGATGCCGCCGCCGGCCACCATGCGGCCGCCTGCGCCCATATGATCAATCTGGCGGCCAAGCAGCAACGGCTGGTCGAGTGGGATTTTACGCGGGATGACATCAAGGCCTAAAGTCTCGGCCGCGTTGCGCCGTAGCTATCATAAGTCGTAGTCAAGGCATCCCGCGCATGGCTGCAACGACCAGCGACTCACCTGCGGCGTCCGAGGCCCGGCCCCTGCGAGCGGCCGGACGCGCCGCGGTGTGGTTCGGCGGTCTCCTGCTGGTCTGCTACGCGCCCGTGCTCGGCAAGCTCGCGCGCCAGTGGATCGAAGATCCGGACATGGGGCACGGCGTCTTTGTTCCGGTCGTGGCAGGCTACATGGTCTGGCGCCGCCGCCGAGAACTGGCGGCGCTGAATCCGGCGCCCAACTGGTGGGGTCTGGCAGTCGTCGTTTGGGGGGCGCTGCAGCTCTATGTGGCCACGCTCGGCGCGGAGCTATTCCTGGCGCGGACCGCGTTTCTGATCTCGCTGGCCGGCTCGGTGCTTCTGGTGGGTGGTGCGCCAGCCCTGCGCCTGGTGGCGTTTCCACTGTTTCTGCTTTGTTTCATGATCCCCATCCCGGCGATCATCTATAACCAGATCACCTTCCCCCTGCAGCTTCTGGCGAGTCGTCTGGCAGAGGAATGGCTCTCCCTGACGGGCCTGCCGGTTCTCCGCGAGGGTAACATCCTCGAGCTTCCCTCGCGCAGCCTCAACGTGGTGGAGGCATGCAGCGGCGTGCGTTCGTTGCTTTCGCTCTCCTTCCTTTCGCTGGTGTTTGCTTCCTTCTTCGACAAAAAAACGTGGATGCGTCCAGTGCTGCTTGCTGCCTCCGTGCCCATCGCCGTCGCGGCCAACGCAGGGCGCGTGGCAATTACCGGGCTTTTGGGAGAGTGGCGTCCGGAGCTGGCCGAGGGCCTTTTTCACGACGTCTCCGGATGGATCATTTTCCTGCTGGCTTTGATCATGCTGACCGTCTTCCACGGGACGGTGAACGCGGTCTACGGCTGGGTTTATGGGCGTCGTTAATCGGTCGGGGTGGATACCGGGCGGGTGTGCCGGGCAGGTTCTGACGGTGGTGCTGCTGGCTCAGGCGGCGCTGTTTTACGGGCTTTCCCGCAGCGAGGAAATTCCGGTGGCGCGTCCGCTGGCTGAGTTTCCCGAAGTGGTTGACAGCTGGCAGCTGCGGCAGGAAGGGACGATCGAGAAGGAAATCCTCGACATGCTGCGCGCCGACGATGTACTTAGCCGGATCTACATGGAACCGGCCAGCGGGCGCGTGGCCGGCCTGTTTGTGGCCTACTTCCGGTCCCAGCGCACGGGGCAGGCGCCCCATTCGCCGAAAAATTGTCTTCCCGGCTCCGGCTGGATACCGACAGCTTCGGAGGTAATCGCGATACCGGTTGCCGGCCGGAGCGAACCGATCCGGGTCAACCGCTACGTGGTCGCGCGGGGCCTGGAGAAAAGCGTCGTGGTGTACTGGTATCAGAGTCGCCGGCGCGTGATCGCCAGCGAGTATGAGGCCAAGGTCCGGCTGGTCCTGGACGCGATCCGCTACAATCGCACGGACACGGCTCTGGTCCGCGTGGTCGTCCCCGTTGCTGAGGGCGGGGAAGCGGAGGCTGGAAAAGCAGCCGCCGCGTTCGTCCAGGCCCTGTTCCCCGTTTTGAGCCGCTATCTGCCCTCGTGAGCGCTGCGCGGCCCCGAGCTGCCGGAACTGCCATTGTCTGGACTCTGAGGCTTGCGTGCGCGGACCGTGATACTCCGGGCTGGACCGAAGTAGTCTGTTTCCTTCAGGACTTCCACATACTCAAACCCCGCGGAGCGGAGCGCCGCAAGGTATTCGTCGCGGTGCAGTGCTCCGGCCACACAGCCCGTGTATGCCTCGACGGATTGGCGCAGCGGTTCCGGGAGCTCCCCCTCAAGGACGATATCGGCTACGACGATCCGACCCCCGGGACGGAGTACGCGAAAGGCCTCGCGAAATACACGGGGTTTGTCGGGCGACAGGTTGATCACGCAGTTGGAGATCACCAGGTCCACAGAGTCGTCGGGAACGGGCAGATCCTCGATGTCACCCAGCCGGAATTCCACATTGTGGAATCCACCCCGACGCGCGTTTGCCTGCGCGCGCTCGATCATCTCCGGCGTCATGTCCACCCCGATGACGCGGCCCTGAGGCCCCACACGAGCGGCCGCCAGAAAGCAGTCCAGCCCGGGCCCGGATCCGAGATCCAGGACCACTTCGCCCGGCCGCACCTCCTCTAACCCGAGCGGGTTTCCGCAGCCGAGGCCGAGTGAGCTTCCGTCCGGGGCGCGCGCCAGATCCTCCGCCGTGTAGCCGATTTGGCCGGAGGGCGGACAGCATGATGCCGGTCCGCAGCACGTGCTGCCCTCCCGCGCGATCGCTCCGTAGCGCTCCTGCACCGCCTGTTTGATATCCCGCCGGTTCATGAGCAGCTCTCCTGGGCGGTTGCCGGACTCAAGGCCGCCCGCAGAATCGGACCCAGCCGCTCGCGAACCATCTCGGCCAGTTCGTCGGCCTTGATCAACATCAGGCAGCAGATGTGCCCGTTCTGTTCGCAGGCGACGAGTGCGAGCTTTTCGCCGGGCTGAATGTGTGCCTTCTCGCGGATCTCTTTGGGCAGCACCATCTGCCCGCGTTCGTCCACCGCGATCAGTGACTCGACGCGAAAAGCCCCACAGCATCCGGCAGATGTGTTGTGCAGGACTACATTTTGATTCTCCATATAGATCAGTGTAATCAGATATATCTGAATTGTCAAGATCGCCATTCTTTGCCTGGATCCCGCCGAGAAGTTAGGCCGGTTCGTTCACGGATTCAGCAACATACGGCCCGCCGAACAGATCGGCACACGACGACGTTTCGAAAGATTTTTCTATGCCCGCCGTACGGTTTGTATTAGAGTATTTGTATCAGCGGGGCCGGAACGTGCTGCTTCGGCATCGCCAGATCCACCGCCCGCAGGGACGCCGAACCACGCCCCGGGCTGTGTCTCAGCGATCCCGAGGCAGGCCTTTGCCCCGGCTCGCCGCCGGCTCGGAGGAGGTGATGGGATGAGATACTCGGCCGCAGCGCGCGCGAAGGTCGGCCCGGCTTCCCTTGAGGTGGCCGTGCTCGACGAAAACTACGAATTCCGACGGCAGATCGAGGAACTCCTGCGCAATGAGGACGACCTTACGGTTCGCACCTATGGGCACCCGGAGGATTTCTTCCAATCCTGCGGGCAGCGAATTCCGGACATCGTGCTACTGGACCTCTCCGCGAACAACGCGCAAGGATTGAAGACGCTCGAGCAACTGAAGGCACGACATCCGGCCGTGTGCGTCATCGTCACGACCGCGCGCCCTTCGCTTGACGAAGCACGGAGCACGTTCAAGCTCAACGCATTCGACTACTTGGTCAAGCCTCTGTCCCTGGTGCAGCTGCGACAGGTCTTGGACGCGGCCGTGGAGGCCTACGGACTTGGACGCAGTGCGCAGGAGCGCCTGCGGGACCGGCTCGGGCGGCGGCTCAAGATGCTGCGGGTCGAGCGTGACTGGTCGCTCAAGGATCTGTCCGCGGCGACGCAGTTGAGTGTCTCGCAGATCAGTTCGATCGAGCGCGGGGCGCACTTGCCCAGCATCGAGAGCCTGCTGGCGCTCTGCCGAGCGCTCAACAAGCGCCCGTCGGAGATCTTGGCCTCGATTGATTTTTGACGCCGAGCGCCATCGGCCGCCGGGTTCGGCGCAGGTCGCGGCTGCGCTTGAGCCTGCTCTTCCGGGCAACGAGCTCCCGGCGTTTCGCGTTATGATCGGCGCGGAGGTGTGTGCGTGAAGGTGCTCACTGCCGAGCAGATGCGCGCCGTGGACCGGCGCACGATCGAGCTGGGCATCCCGGGCCTGATTCTGATGGAGAACGCCGGTCACCGGGTTGTGGAGTTCCTTGCGGAAACCTTTGCGCCTCTGGCTGAGCATCACGTCGTCATTGTTTGTGGGAAAGGCAACAACGGCGGGGACGGCTTCGTGGTGGCGCGCCAGCTCCACACGCGGCTGCGGCCGCGCCGGCTGGACGTGGTGCTGGCCGCGGCGCCCGAGGAACTCCGGGGCGACGCGGCAGAGAATTTCCGCATGCTGGCGGCGTGCGGCTGTCCGGTTTCGCAGGAAATCAGCGCCGAGATGCGATCCGCCACGATCGTCGTGGATGCCCTGCTCGGGACGGGACTCAAGGGTCCGGCCACGGGCCGCGCGCTCGAGTTCATCCGGGAAATCAACACCGGCTTTCCTCGTGCCTGCATCGTCGCGCTCGACATCCCCTCGGGACTCGACAGCGACAGCGGCGCTCTGTTGGGGGAGACAGTGCGGGCGGCCTACACTGTGACCTTCACGGCGCCCAAGGTCGGCCAAGTGATGCCGCCTGCGTGCGAGCGCGTGGGACTGCTTGTGGTGCGACCGATCGGGAGCCCGCCGGAGCTGTATGAGGGGGATGAGTCCATTTTTCTCTCGCTCGCCGAGCCCCGGGATTTCGGCGCTCTGTTTGCGCCCCGGCCTCAGGCAGCGCACAAGGGAGACTTCGGGCACGTGCTCATCGTCGGCGGTTCGCGTGGCAAGACCGGGGCGGCGGCGATGTGTGGTCTGGCGGCCCTCCGAGCAGGCGCGGGCTTGGTCACGGTGGCTTCCGCGGCTTCCGCCGTGCCGGTAATCGCTTCGCACGCACCGGAGTTGATGACGGAAGCGCTGCCCGAGACGGCAGACGGAGCGATCGCAACGGGCGCTGTGGAGGTCCTGGAAGGGTTGCTCCAAGGCAAGGATGTTGTGGCACTCGGACCCGGATTAGGAACTCATCCGGAAACGGTGGCTGTGGTGCGGCGTCTGGCCGCCTCCGTTACAGCCCCTGTTGTCGTAGACGCAGACGGCCTGAATGCTCTTGCGGGCTGCTCGGTGGATTTTGCGTCGGCGGTGCCGGTGTTGACTCCGCACCCGGGTGAGATGGGGCGGCTCACGGGCAAGACTGCGGCGGAAGTGCAGGCGGACCGCCTCGCCGCGGCCCGAGGTTTTGCGCTGGCCCACCGGGTCACGGTGGTGCTCAAGGGGTACCGTACGTTGACGGCGTTTCCGGACGGCCGGGTCTGGGTGAATCCCACTGGCAGCCCGGCCATGGCTACCGGGGGCAGTGGAGACATTCTGACGGGACTCATTGCGGGACTGCTGGCCCAGCATCCCGATCGGCGCGAGCAGGCGGTTGGCGCGGCTGTCTGGCTCCACGGACGCTGCGGTGAACTGGGCGCGGCGGCCTACGGCGAGAAGCCCCTGATCGCCACGGATCTGCTTGAGTTTCTGCCCGAGGCGATGGATGAGTGCGCGCGTGTTTCGGACTCGCTCTGAGGAGGAGACGGTTGCGGCAGGAGAACAGATCGGGCGCGGGTTGAGGCCCGGCGCAGTCGTGTTGTTGATCGGAGAGCTCGGGGCGGGGAAGACCACGCTGGCCAAGGGGATCGTAAAGGGTCTCGGCGCGGGGCAGCCCGACAACGTCTCCAGTCCCACATTCACCCTCATCCAGGAATACGGTGAGGGCACCAAGGTTTACCACATCGACCTGTTCCGGATCGAGAGCGCCCGCGAAGCCGAGGAGCTGGGACTTGAAGAACTGCTGTTGCGCCCGGCCGTTGTGTTGGTGGAATGGGGCGAGCGGTTCCCGCAGCTGTGGCCTGCCGAGCGGATCGAAATCCGCCTGCGGGAGCTTGAGGACGGCTCGCGGGAGATCCGCTGTAGTTAGCGAGCAGCGGCGCACCATCACGGGGTTCCTGCGCGGTCTCCGCCGCCCGATTGCCCCTGTGGCGCGAGGTTCGTCCCGGGGCAAGCTCCTGCGGCGCGAGCCAAAGCCTAGGATGGAATTGTGTCGCGATTGTTTCTCGGTGTAGACGGCGGACAGTCCAGCACCACAGCGCTCATCGCCGATGAGACCGGCCGCGTGCTGGCCACGGGCCGGGGCGGGCCCTGCAATCACGTGGGCGCCGAAGGTGGCCGCGAAAAGTTCATCCTTGCCATCCAGAACTCGGTGACCCAGGCCTGCCGCGCGGCGGGGTGTGATTGTTCCCGGACGAGCTTTGAAGCGGCCTGTCTGGGGTTCAGCGGCGGCCCTGCGGACAAAGAGGCCCTTGTGAAGGAACTCATTCGCGCTCAGCGGCTGATCGTCACGACGGACGCCTTCATCGCCCTCTCGGGAGCCACCGGCGGCGAGGCCGGTATCGTGGTCATCGCGGGGACCGGCTCGATCGCCCTGGGCCGCAACGCAGCCGGAAAGACAGCCCGGGCGGGCGGTTGGGGATACGTGTTCGGCGATGAAGGAGCGGCCTTCGACCTCGTGCGGCAGGCCCTGCGCGCCGCGCTTCGGTTCGAGGAAGGCTGGGGCCCGCCGACCCCCTTGCACGCGCTCCTGCTTGGCGAAACAGGCGCGTGTTCGGCGGCAGAGCTGTTACATCGCTTCTATACTGCGGACTATCCCCGGGATCGTGTGGCGGCTCTGGCTCCCCTGGTGGATCGGGCGGCGCAAGAAAACGACGCGGTCGCTTGCGCCGTTCTGGATAAAGCCGGTCAGGATCTGGCGACACTGGCCTCCGCAGTACGCCGGCAGATTTTTGAACCGGGCGAGACGGCGCTTGTCGCATACCTGGGCGGAGCATTTCGCAGCGACCGCCTGCGCGAGCGCTTCCGAATGCTGGTGGAACTGGAAGCGGGTAACCGTGTGGTGGCGCCGCGGTTCGGTCCTGCGGCAGGAGCTCTGATCGAGGCGTGGCGCGCCGCGGGTTTGCGACCCATCTTAAGCGGCCTGCCGCCGTCGGAGAAGTAAAATCGCAAGGGAGCCCTTTTTATGCACAAGCTGTCCATCCGCGATCTTGATCTGGAAAACAACCGTGTTTTCATCCGTGTGGATTTCAATGTGCCGCTGGCCGACGGGGGGCAGACCATCACCTCCGACAAACGAATCCGTGCTTCGCTGCCGACGATTCGGTACGCACTCGAGCATGGAGCTGCGGTGATCCTGGCCAGCCACCTCGGCAGGCCGAAGGGGAAACCGAATCCGGAGATGAGCCTGAAACCCGTGGCCCGGCGCCTGGAAGAGCTTCTCGGGCGGCCGGTGCAGATGGCGCCGGACTGTGTGGGTCCCGAAGTCGAGGCCATGCTGCCGAAACCGGGCGAAGTGCTGTTGCTGGAGAATCTTCGATTCCATCCGGAAGAGGAGGCCAATGACCCGGAGTTTTCCCGAAAGCTGGCCTCACTTTGCGATCGGTACGTCAATGACGCCTTCGGTACGGCGCACCGCGCCCACGCTTCGACGGTGGGCATGATCCGCTTCGTTCCGAAGGCGGCCGCAGGGCTTCTCATGGAGAAGGAGCTCGAGTACCTCACGAAGGTCACCCGCAATCCGGATCGGCCCTGCGTGGCCATTCTGGGTGGGGCCAAGGTCTCCGATAAGATCGAAGTCATCCAGAATCTGCTGAAGATTGTAGATCGCATGCTGATTGGCGGCGCGATGGCTTATACCTTTCTGCGGGCGCTGGGCAAGCCGGCCGGTAACTCACTTGTGGAAGAAGACAAGATCGAGCTGGCTCGCCAACTACTGGCATCGGCCGAGGGCAAACTCCTCCTGCCCGTGGATCACGTGGTTGCGGCCGAGATCAAAGAGGGCGCCGAACACGAAGTGGCCGAAGAGATCCCTGCCGGCAAAATGGGGCTTGACATCGGCCCGAAGACGGTCGAGTTGTATTTGAAGGAGATTGCTCAGGCGAAGACCATTATCTGGAACGGGCCGATGGGCGTTTTCGAAAAACCGCCGTTTGATCGCGGGACGGTCGCCGTAGCTCAGGCCGTTGCAACCTCGGGAGCCCTTTCCGTAGTGGGCGGCGGCGACTCAGAACGAGCAGTGAAGTCGGCCGGCGTAGCCGACAAAATCACGCACATCTCCACCGGCGGCGGGGCCTCGCTGGAGTTCCTCGCGGGCCTCGAACTTCCCGGTGTTGCGGCGCTGACTGACAGATAGCCCGTTTTCGTCCCTGCAAGATCCCCGCTCAGCTGCGCCGCAACCTGCGAGCCACCCACAAGCCGAAGAGCCCCGTGGCGGCTAAGATCAGGGCGTCAGGCTCCGGCGTCGCCACGCCGTAGGCGAAGTTGTCCACCATGATTTGGCCGCTTTGCGGAGTTAGCCGGATCCAGTTGATCGGGACGCCGGACGTCACGCCCACAAACCGGCGGTTGGGGTGATCGAGCGTCGTGATGACAAAGGAGTCTCCCGTCGAAAGCGCGAGCACCACGGGCGCGGCAAACGGGCTGTGCGTCATGACGTCGGTTCCCACCGCCGTGACGCCGGCGGGCAGATTCACGAGGATGGAAGCGCCCCAGGAGGCTTGTCCCCCCATCAGCAAATCGCCCGAGTTCCAGTTCAGATAGGAGGCTGTGCCGGGATCCTGCGTGTAGAGAAAATAGCCGCCGTCGGTCTTCGGGCCGAGGAACTGTACGCTGCTCAGCGTCAGTCCCGCTGCCGTGCTGTAATTGCCCGGAACCCCGGGGGAAGCCAGACCTTCGAAGGTGATCAACGCCGTGAGACTGGTCAAAGCATTCTGCCAGGCAATCCGGTCCGTGAACAGGATCGGCGAAGCGGCGGCCGGCGCGGCGGCCCAAGCCATGATCGTCAAGGCAAGGAGTGTCTTTTTGCGCTTCTGCATTGCTTTTGAAGAAAACTCACAGAATACTGTTCTCCGTGGCGAAAAAAATTCTCACCCATGACCGAAACAAACTCGGAAGATTCTTACCGAATATCGTGGGTATTCCTGGGCGCTGGCAGGAATACGCGAAACCTCCACACCGCCCACACTTCAGGCGGCAGCTCGAAGTCTGCTACCGCAGCGGGGACACCGCCTGGCGTACTGTTTGAGCAAACTGGGAAGCCTTCCGGAGAACCTCGGCGGCATCAAGGGTTAACATGCGCCTGCCTCGTACGACCAGCCGGCCATTGACCATGACGTCTTCAACGTCCGCGGCTTTCAGTGCGTAGACAAGTTGCGAGACCGGATCATAGAGCGGCACGGCGTGGGCCGCGTCAAGTCGGATGGAAATGAGATCAGCACGCTTGCCGGGCTCGAGGGATCCGATCTCGTTTTCCATTCCCAGAGCTTTTGCTCCGCCGATTGTGGCCATTTCGAGCGCCTGAGCGGCGGGAAGCGCCTGCGGATCGCCGGTTGCGATCTTCTGGAGTTTCGCCGCGAGATCCAGCTCTTCGAACAAGTTCAGATCGTCATTGCTTCCGGCGGGACCGTCCGTACCCAGGCCGACGGCGATGCCGAGCCGCAACATCTGTACCACGGGTGCGATTCCGCTGGCCAGTTTCATGTTGCTGGAAGGGCAGTGAACGAGCCCGACGCCGCGGCTCCTGAGCGTGCGGAGGTCGGAATCGTCCGCCCATACGACGTGCGCGGCCACCGTGCGGCCGTGGAAGACCCCGAGCGCGTCGAGAACCGCCACCGGGCTTGCCTTGCGGCGCGCCAGGGTTTCCTCACGCTCCTGTTGGGTTTCGGCGAGGTGGATCAGCAGAGGGACGCGGTGGCGGTTGGCGAGTTCCCGAGCCGCCCGGAGCGTGTCGTCGCGGTTCGTATAAAGCGCGTGCGGTGCTACCGCCGGAACCACGAGCGGATGGCCTCGGAACCGGCGAAGGAAGCGCTCCGTGAAGGCCAGAGCTTCTTCCGGCGTTTTGGCGTCCGGTGCCCGGAAGCGGACGATGGTCTCGCCGAGGACGCCTCGCAAGCCCGCTTCCACTGTGGCTTCGGCTACGGTGTCCTCGTAGTAATACATGTCGGCGAAGGTGGTGATGCCGCCGAGCGCCATCTCCAGGCAGGCCAGCCGGGTTCCCCATGCGACGAACTCCGCCGTCACGAGCTTGGCTTCCGCCGGAAAGATGTACCGCTCGAGCCAGTCCCGAAGGTGGACGTCCGCGGCCACGCCTCGCAGCAGCGTCATGGCTGCGTGAGTGTGCCCGTTGATGAGGCCGGGGGCGATCAAACGGTCCGGGCCGCCGAGGCGCCGCGGCGCGGCGTACTGTCGCTCGATTTCGGTACGCTCTCCGACGGCCAGGATCCGATCGCCACGGACGGCCACGGCGCCGTCGGCAATGAGACGGCGTGAGGCGTCCATCGTAATCACATACCGCCCCGTCCACAGCCAGTCTGCCCGCTCGGCTGCCGCAGCGGCTTCGTAACAGACAAGCCACAGGCACAGGACGCTAGAGAAATGACGCATCGAAGGGCCTCGGCAGGAGATCCCGCATGCGGAGAGTTTCGGTGTCGCCCCGGAGATTGGCCAGGATCACTTCTGCGTCCCCGCAGAATTCCCAGAGGATTTGCCGGCAGGCGCCGCAGGGCGGCGTGAGCACGCCCGTGTCGGCCACGACTGCGATCCGCCGCAACCCGCGGGCGCCTTCGGAGACCGCCTTGAAGATCGCCACCCGCTCGGCGCATACGGTCAGCCCGTAGGTGGCGTTTTCAATGTTGCATCCGGTGTAGATGCGCCCTTCGGCATCCTCGACGGCAGCGCCCACCTTGAAGCGGGAGAAAGGGGCGTAAGCGCGTTCCCGCGCGAGCCGGGCCGCCGCAACCAGCGGATCCAATTCACACCTCCAGACGCGGCACCAAGGCTCTCAAGAACCGCAGCATCGTCTCGGCCACCCTCCGGCCGGTCTCGAGAACCTCGTCATGGCTCAGTGGCTGAGGAAGGATGCCGGCGGCCATGTTGGTTACGCAGGAAATCGCCAGGACTTTCATCCCCATGTGGTTTGCCGCAATGACCTCCGGGACCGTGGACATGCCCACAAGGTCGGCGCCGATGGAACGCAAGTAGCGGATCTCCGCCGGAGTCTCATAACTTGGGCCGAGAACCGCCGCGTAGACGCCCTCTGCAAGTTCGATTCCGAGCTGCGCGGCCACCTCGTGGGCGATCTCGCGATAGCGGCGGGAGTAGGCTTCCGACATGTCCGGGAAGCGCGGCCCCAGGCTGTCATCGTTCGGTCCCACCAGCGGATTGGCGCCTTGAAGATTGATGTGGTCGGAAATCAATACCAGGCTGCCGCGACGGTAGGAGAGATTGATCCCGCCCGCCGCGTTGGTCACCACCAGGGCCCGGACGCCGAGTTTGCCCAGCACGCGGACCGGGTAGACGACCTCTGCCGGCGTATAGCCTTCGTACAGGTGCACGCGCCCCGCCATCACGGCGACTTCCCGTGCGCCGAGCTTGCCGAACACGAGCTTGCCGGCGTGCCCCTCGGCCGTGGCGCGAGGCCAGCCGGGAATGTCGGCGTACGGGATCTCCGCGCGATCGTCGAGTTCATTTGCCAGATCACCCAAGCCGCTTCCCAGGATCACCCCGATCAGCGGACGCAGCGGCGCCCGCCGGCGCAGGTACTCCACGGCCTCATTCACAGCAGTACTCCCGCGATACAGGCGGACATGAAGTTGGCCATGGTTCCCGCCGCTACCGCCTTCAGCCCCAGACGGGCCAGATCCGGCTTGCGGTTCGGCGCCAGTCCTCCGATGCCGCCGATCTGGATGGCGATCGAGCTGAAATTGGCGAACCCGCACAGCGCGTAGGTCGCGATCGTGAAAGAGCGGGGGTCGAGCTGTTCTTTCATGGGGCCGAGCTGGAGGAAGGCGACGAATTCGTTCAGCACCAGTCGGGTTCCGAGCAGATTGCCGATCGCGGAAGCGTCCTTCCAGCTCACGCCGAGCAGCCAGGCTACGGGCGCGAGGATCACGCCGAAACATTTCTCGAGCGAGGGCGGCAGCCAGCCCATTCCCGGCAGCCCGTGTGCCCAGCCGAGCACGCCGTTGACCAGCGCAATCAGGGCCAGAAACGCGATCAGCATGCCGGCGATATTGAGTGCGAGGTGCAGGCCTTCCCCGGCGCCGCGCGCCGCGGCGTCAATAAGGTTCACGCCGGGTTTTTCCACTTTCACTGTGACCTTTCCGGCGGTGGCCGGCTGCTCCGTTTCCGGCATGAGCATCTTGGCGAGCAGGATCGTGGCCGGTGCGGTCATGATCACCGCCGTGAGCAGGTGTTTGATCTCTACCCCCGCAATTTTGACGTATGCCGCCATCACTGCACCGGAGACGTGCGCCATGCCGCTCGTCATCACCGTGAACAATTCCGACTGGGTCAATCCCGGGATGAACGGGCGGATCGTCAGCGGCGCTTCGGTCTGCCCCATGAAGATGCTGGCGGCCACATTGGTGGACTCAGCGCCGCTAGCGCCCATGACGCGCTGCATCAGCCAGGCCATGGCGCGCACGAAAACCTGCATGATGCCCAAGTAATACAGGATCGAGAAGAAGGAGGCGATGAAGATTACGATGGGCAGTACCTGGAAGGCAAAAACCACCCCCATGGGCCCGGATTTGGCTCCGAGCGGGCCGAACACGAACTGGCTGCCTGCCTCCGCGTACTCGAGCAGCGCGTTAACCCCTGCGCTGGCAGCCTGAAACACGCGCCCGAAACCGGTCTTGAGCACCACGAACGCAAAGGCAAACTGCAACCCCAGGCCCCAGAGCAGCAGCGAAGGCCGGATGGCTTTGCGGTTGCTCGAAAAGGCATACGCTACGCCCAGGATCACGGCCAGGCCGAGCAGCCCCGTGAAACGCTCCATGGACGCGCGCCTAGCTGACGACTTCGAGGATCAGTTCGCGTTCCTCCGGCGGATGGGACGCGATGCGGAAAGCGCCTTCGACGACCGCGGCGGCTTCCTCCAGGCGCTCCGTGCCGGTGTAATACAGCCGGCACAGCACAGAGCCGGCCTCGACGCGATCACCCACCTTGACGTCGAGAATCACGCCTACCGCCGGATCAATCTGGTCCTCCTTGGTGTTGCGCCCGGCGCCGAGCATGGCGGAGGCACGTCCCACGTCTTCTGCATCAATGGCGCTGACGAAACCGGCGCGCGGGGAGGTGATTTCATGCACGCCGCTGGCGTTGGGCAGCAGCTCGAACTTGTCGAGCACGAGTGGGTTGCCGCCCTGCGCCGCGATGACCTCCTTGAGCTTGCGGTAGCCGGAGCCGTCGAGCAGTTTGCGCTGTGCCAGATCTCTGGCCTCCTCCAGCGTCGGCGTGATCTTGGCAAGGTAGATCATGCGCGCCGCCAGCTCGAGAGAAAGGCGCGTCAGATCCGCCGGCCCCGCATTCTGCAGCGTCTGCGACACCTCCATCACCTCCACGGCGTTGCCCACCGCGTAACCGAGGGGCTGGTTCATGTCCGTGATCAGCGCCTGGACGCGTTTGTCGGCGCGCCGGCCGATGCCCACCATCATCTGGGCCAGGCGGCGCGCATCCACCTGGCGTTTCATGAACGCGCCGGAGCCCACCTTCACGTCCAGCACGAGGGCGTCAATGCCCATGGCCAGCTTTTTGGACATGATCGAGGAGGCAATAAGCGGAATGGATTCCACCGTGGCCGTGGCATCGCGGAGCGCATAAAGTTTCCCGTCCGCCGGGGCCACTTCGGGTGTCTGGCCGATGAAGCACAGGCCGATCCGCTGCAACTGCGCGCGAAATTCCTCGATGGTCAGACCGGTGCGGAAGCCGGGGATGGACTCCAGCTTGTCGAGCGTTCCTCCTGTGTGGCCGAGGGCGCGGCCCGAAACCATAGGCACGATCACGCCCGCAGCCGCAGCCAGGGGCGCCACGATCAGACTGGTCTTATCGCCGACGCCGCCGGTCGAATGCTTGTCCACTTTGACGCCGGGCACCGAAGACAGGTCCACCGTGGCGCCGCTGCGGATCATACACTCCGTCATGGCAGTTACCTCTCGGTCCGTCATGCCGGAAAAGAACACCGCCATCAGGAACGCCGACATCTGGTAATCGGGGATTTCCCCCTTGGTGTAACCGTCGACCAAGTAGACGATCTCCTCGGGCGACAGCTCCTCGCCATCTCGCTTGCGCTGGATCAGATCTACGGTTCTCATTGGAAAATAAGATCTTTCAGACTAGCATACCCGTGCAGGAGGACTCTAGCCCGTGGCAGTCACCTCTGGGGCGGCCGGATTAGCCAGACGCGGGTACAGCACGGACAGGAGACGCTGCGCGGTCAGCCCGAGCGGCCCTGCGGCCGGTCTTGCAACAGGGCAGTCTGTCGCTGGGGCGGGACCGCGCGGCGCCGGATCCTCGAATTACAGCGTGGGCAGAGGGACGCGGTAACGGCCGGCGAAGATGTCCGCAAACAGTGCGAGGAGCTCCTCGTGGATGCGCCCGTTGTCGGCCACGACGTGCGGGCCGCGCAGATCAGCCGGCCGGCCGTGCATGTCCGAGACGCGCCCGCCGGCTTCGGTCACCAGCAACAAACCGGCCGCCATGTCCCACGGGTTCAGGCCGAACTCCCAGTACGCATCCAGGCGCCCGCAGGCGACGTAGGCCAAATCCAGGGCCGCCGAACCTGCCCTGCGCACTCCGTGGCTCACCATCGCCGCCTGGTGAAAGAAATGCACGTTGACGTTGCGGTGCCGCTTCCAGCTCGGAAAGCCGGTGGCGAGCAGGCTCGCCTCCAGTCGGTCGGTTCGGGAGACCTGAATGCGCCGATTGTTGAGGTAGGCTCCGCCTCCCTGCTCGGCGCTGAACAGTTCCTGGCGGAGCGGGTCGTAGATCACGCCCGTAATCAACTGGCCGGCACGTTCGAGCGCCAGTGTGACGTTGAACACCGGGAAGCCGTGTGCGAAATTCGTCGTGCCGTCCAGCGGGTCCACATACCAGCGGTATTCCGAGGTTCCCGGATGGATACTTCCTTCTTCGGCAACGATGCCGTGGGACGGGAAGTAAGAGCGCAGGCGCTCGACAACCAGCTGTTCGGAGGCGCGGTCGGCTTCCGTGACGAGATCCGACTCTCCTTTGAGCTCATAGCCGACACGCCGCTCGAAAAAATGAAGCAGCAGCGAGCCGGCTTCGCGAGCAATCTCCTTGCTCACCTCAAGAAAGGAGGGCATCGGAAGCGACTCGCTAGGTTTCTTCCTGGAGGTATTTGATGTCGTGTTTATAGATGAACAGATTCGGCCCGTCTTGGCGCGTCAGACGGATAAAGCTGGAGTCGTAGAATTCGATGACTCCCCGCACCTCTTCGTTGTCCTGGAGCCGGACCTTGACCGGGATTTCGTGGTCAATCAGGTAGCGCAGGTACTTCGGTTCTTCGAAGGTCTGCTCCGGTGGTTTCCCCTTCCGTTTCTTCTTCTTGTCGTTCTTGCTCATAGGGCACGCGGCCCTCAGCGCCGCCTGCTGGGGCCGTGCTCGGATTCTTCATAATAGCCACTCCGGGCCAGCACTCGCAAATCGGGATTCGAAACCCGGACTTCCACTCGGTGGAAGCGGTCCTTGGCAGGCGGCACGTTTTTCGGGTAGTAGGCCAGCAGGTACTGGGTCCGCAGTTCGCTGAGAATTTGAGCAAAGGCCTCGTCGAGCGCGGGTCCGAGCTGAGGCCGGAAGACGCGGCCGCCGGTACCGGAGGCCAGCCCCTCGAGCGCGTTTTCTCCGCCGATGTTGCGGCCGGCATCCGAGGTGATGGGCATGACGAGGATGGCGTAGATGACGGCGTCGGCAAGGTGAGCGGCCTCCAGCGCATCGTGGAACGTCTTGCTGCTCGTTGTGTCCCCTCCGTCGGTTACCAAGATCATCACGCGGCGCCCTTCCCGCATCTCCAGATCGCGCGCCGCCAGGTAGATGGCGTCGTATAGCGACGTACCTCCCTCCGGGCGGAGCCGCTTCAACCCCTCGCGAAGCCGGGCGCGGTTGCGCGTGAACCCGGAAATCAGCGTGATCTCGTAATTGAAGCTGTACAGCGCTAGGGCGTCCTCGAGTCTTCCCTCCGAGAAGAGGGCACCGAGGAACCGCTCGACAGAATCCAGCTCGTAGCGCAGCTCCTTGGCGGTCGAAAGACTGGTATCCACCAGCAATGCGATCGAAAGCGGCAGTTCGGTGCGGCGCTCGAACACTGCCAGCTCCTGCGGCACGCCGTTGTCGTACACCGTGAAATCTTCTTTGTTGAGCGAGGCGACCAGTCCCCCGGCAGCGTCCTTCACGGTGGCCAGGATGCGGACCAGGCGAACGTCCACCCGGAAGACGGGCTGTTGCGAGGCGGCAGCCAAGAACGCCGCCGCGATCAGGACCAGACGCATTTCAGCTGCTCAGCAGGGCGGGATCCCACTGGCCCTCCACCCAGATTTCCCCGTCGGCGAAGTGCTCTTTCTTCCAGATGGGGACCAGTCGTTTTAGGCGGTTGATGGCTTCGAGAGCCGCTGCAAAAGCCGGCTCCCGGTGCGGGGCAGCGACAAGGACGGCGACACTCGTCTCTCCGATCTCCAGCCGGCCGAGCCGGTGCACCATGGCAATCCGGCCGATCGGATATTCGCCGGCGATCTGGCGCCCGATGCGCGCCATGACCTCGACGGCCATGGACTCGTAGCACTCGTAATCGAGTCGGACAGTGGCGCGGCCGCGGCTGTTGTTCCGCACGACGCCGCGGAACTCCACCACGGCGCCGTCTTCGTCCCGCGTCAATCGCTGTGCCAGCTCCGCCGTCTGGATGGGCTCGCGCGTCAGCGCGAAGAAGTGGCCGGCCGGATCTTCAATGACGTGGCTGTAGGGTGCGGCGCCGCCGCTGACGGGGGGTAACAGTGCAATTTCGTCGCCGTCCCGGATCTCTTCGGAAAGCCGCGCGAACTCGCGGTTCCGCGCAGGTACGATACTGGAACGCATCTCGGCAAGCCTCGGGAACCGCCGCGCGTAACAATCCACAATGTCCGCCACGCGGGCGGGCTCGGAAAGTTCCAGCTCCTCTTCCCCCGCGCCCACGATGTCCTTCAACATCCCGAAAAATAAGACCTTGATCCGCACGGCCACTTCCATCGTAACATCCGTCGCCCCGCGGTCTTAAAAGGTATAATCCGTTGGTTTGATGCGCGCAACGGAAACGCGGTTCCGCGTCCGCTATGCGGAGACGGACCAGATGGGAGTGGCCTACTACGCCAATTTTTTCGTGTGGATGGAGCTCGGCCGTGTGGAGTACTGCCGCGCGGCAGGGCTACGCTACCGCGATATGGAGGAGCAGGACGGGATCCTGCTGGCGGTGGTGGAGGCACAGTGCCGCTACCTTGCCCCGGCCCGCTACGACGACGAGATTGTCGTCAAGACGTGGGTGGAGCGGGCCTCCGCCCGCATGGTGCGCTTCGATTACGAGATTCGCCACGCCGAATGCGGGCGCCGGCTGGCCACGGGTTACACCAAACATGTCTTTTGCGGGCGCGACATGAAACCCACGCGGCTGCCCGCCAAGTATCACCACCTGTTTGCCGTCGGCTGAAGTTGTCCGGCAACCGAGGCGCCTATTCCACGGCGGGGACCACGTAAGGACTGCGGTAACTGCGTGCGAGCAGTTTGTCCGCTTCCGGGTCGCCGACGAAACGGCCGGCGGCGGGATCGAACTTGATTTCCCGGCCCAGCCGATACGCGATATTGCCCAGATGACACAGCGCGGTTGACAGATGCGTCTCGCGGATCTCGGCATGGAGCAGCGAGGGATCACGGCGGCGCACGGCCTCGACGAAGTTGGCGTAATGACTCACGTCCGGCAAGGGTTCCACCGGCGGTTCAGGCTGCTTGCTTCGCCCGAGCGTAATCTCGAAGCGCCCGTCGGCAAAGATGTGCATGTGCCCCTTGGTGCCGAAGAAATCCCAGGACATCGGCTCGGCCGTGTAGAGGCCGCGGATTTCCCCGATGATCGCCGTGCCGTCCGCGTACTGCCAGGTGACGGTTTGTGTGTTCGGCGTTTCCGCCTGATCTTTGTAACCAAACCGGCCGCCCCAGGAGTGAATCTTGACCGGCAGTTCCTTGTTCATGCCCCAGCGGGAGATGTCCACCAGGTGAATTCCGTTATTCCCCAGTTCTCCGTTGCCAAAATCCCAAAACCAGTGCCAGTTGTAATGAACGAGATTGCCGTGGTAGGGCTGCTCAGGGGCCGGACCGAGCCAGAGGTCCCAGTTCAGCCAGGAAGGCGGCGGTTCGGCGGGCTTGAACCCGATCGAGTCCCGGCGCCCCGGGAAAAACCATTTGGCGAGGTAGACGTCTCCGATGGCGCCGTCGCGGAGCAGTTGAACGGCCTTGCGGAAGCGTCCCATGGAGCGGCGTTGCGTTCCTCCCTGCACGATGCGGCCGTATTTCCGCGCGGCCTTTACCATCTGCTCTCCCTCGAAAAAGTTGTGTGACACCGGCTTCTCGACGTAGACGTCTTTTCCGGCCTGCATCGCCCAGATGGCCGCCAAGGCATGCCAGTGGTTGGTCGTGGCGATCACCACTGCATGGATGGAGGTGTCTTCGAAGACGCGCCGCATGTCGGATTCGACGCGGCTCCGCCTGCCCGTGTTCTCCAGCAGCCATTGGGCCGCCTTTTCGGCACGGTTGCCGTCGGGGTCCACCACCGCGCCGATCTCAACACCGGGGATGCGGGCAAACAGCCGCATCAGCTCGCTGCCGCGCCCTCCCATGCCGATCACGGCGATCCGCACCGGAGCTCCGCGCGTTTGGCTGAGCGCCATTGGGCCAGTCGTGGAGAGCGTGAGAAACTGTCGCCTGTCCATCGCCGCGTATTGTATCAGGCTAGGCCGGCGGCCCCGGTTTCACGGGCGCAGGAAGGCGAGGATATCGGCCAGATCCTGGCGGCTGAGGTAGGAGTCGAAATCGTCCGGCATCAGCGAGATCGCCGAGGCGCGCATTTCCGCGATTTGATCCCGGGGCACCGTGTGATCGAACTCGCCCGAGCCGCTGCGAAGCGTGATGGCGGCGGCCGTTTCGCGGACCAGGATGCCGTCATAGATCCTTCCATCCTTGGTCGTGACAATGTAGTTGACGTAACGGGCTTCGATGGCGTAGCTCGGATCGAGGATCGAGGTGAGCAGTTCGTCCTTCGTCTTGTTGCTGACCCCGGATAGATCCGGTCCAACGCTTGTTCCGCGCCCTTGGTGCATGTGACAGCGCCCGCAGTGCTCATCGAAAAGGATGCGGCCGCGCTTTGCGTCACCGCGGAGACTGAGAACATCCCGGTAGCGTTCCACTACCCTCCTGCGAGCCGCGGCATCGTGCTGGAAGTGACGGCGGGCCCGGGCAGCGTTGTCCGGGTCGGGATCTTCGAGAAGGCGGGCGCGTATCGCCGCATCTACGGCGGCGGCCTCGATGCGGCCGGCTTCAAGGGCGTCCAGCAGGACCCGCACGCCCGACCTCTGCCGCACGAGCGATTCGATGACCCGCGTGCGGGCCTGCGGGCTGAGCTTCTTCCAATGCGCCACCAGTGCTTGCGCCGCCGCCGGGGTAGCCAACGCCGCCAGAGCGTCTACGGCCGCCACCTGAAGCTCCACGGGCGGAAATTGGGAGAGGATGCGGTCGAGCAGAGGTGCAGCGGAGGAGTACGGAACACCGCCCAGCGCGCGCACGGCTGCGGCTCGCAAGGAAAGCGGCTGATCCTGGGCGAAAGCGAGATGGCGAGCCTCCGGAAGCATGGGACCCAGTTCGAAGAACCGGGCTGCCTCCCAAGCCGCCTGCCGGACCGCGGGGCGCCGATCGACAGCGAGGCGGCGGAGATGACTCACCGCCGCGGGTGCGCGCAAGGCCGCCGTCCCCGCTGTCTCCAGACCACGGCTCAGGCCTTTCAACGCATCTTCGGGATGTTGCAATGAGGGTACGGTTCTGAGGAAGCCGGCGATCTCGACCGCATTGCGGGAGGCGCCGATCAAAGAGCCCAGACCGTTGAGGAACTCCGGATTCTGCCAGTTCCGGCCGTGTCGGAGGAGGACTTGGAGAAATTCCCAGGCGGAATGCGCTGCCGAGCTGAGAATGGCCGCGCGGAACCACGGATCATTGGCCTCACGTGTGGCCAGCTCGGCCAGCGCCTGAAGCGCTTTGGCGCTTCGTAGCTCCCCGAGGGTCAGGGCAACCTGGAGCCGGACACGCGGCGCCGGGTCGGCAGTCATGCTGAGCAGCGCGTCTGCAATCGCCGGTTCGCGGCGCAGAAACGCCTCTGCGAGGCGCACCGCATTCTCCCGCACGCCGGGGTGTGGGTCGCGGAGCGCGGCCCTGACCAGCGACGGTTCCATTCCGCCGAGGCCCTCCAGAGTCCACAGAGCGCGCACGCGAGCCTCAGGCCTGGCGCTGGTACGTGCCAGTGCGGCAAGCAGCGGTACTGCGGCGCGGTCCTGGCGCTCGACGAGCAAACGCTGGGCGGTCTCACGGTGCCAGCCGTTGCTGTTGTCCAAGTTCCGGACCAGTTCCTGGACCGAGGCTGCGCCGAGCATCGGGCGGAGGTTACCGCGCCGCCGGGGCCGGTTGGCCACGATCCGCCAAATGCGGCCGCGGTTGTCTCCTGCCCAGAAGTTCATGTTCTTCTTGAGGTATTCGGGGATAGACTCCGGAGTCTCAATAAAAAGCCGGTACATGTCGGCGACGTAGAGGTTTCCGTCGGGCGCATTGGCGAAGTTACAGGGCCGGAACCAGACATCCGTGGAGGCGAGAAATTCCACGCCCGAGCGCGCCCGCGAGGCTGAAAACGTAACTCCGTCGGGGCGCAGGATGTCCCGGTGGATCAGGTTGCCGCTGACGTCTCCGGTGTAGATGTTGCCCCGGTATTCCTCGGGCCAGGCGTCTCCGGTGTAGAGCGTACTGCCCGCCGCTGCGGTGAAGTATCCGGAAGCGTGTTCGACGCGGTTCAACCCGAGCTCCTGGTAGCGGCGCTGTCGGATGCGGGTGCGTTCCAGACGCCACGCCTGTGGCTGGGTCAGGGGAAACATGGGCGCGGCGGGCCGCCCGTGGTCGGAGATGTCCTGGGCCACGGGAGGATGTGCCAGAAGCGGTGCCCGGGCCAGATAGCGGTTTTCAAGGACCACATGGCGCAGATGGACGGTGTTGTGGGTAATGAACCGGTTGCCGAAATCGTCCATGGTCAGGCCGAACTGTGCGGGGCCCGAGACGGCCTCGGCCCGCCGGGTAAGCGGATGGAAGCGAAAATCCGCTCCTCCGACGATCACCGGCGGGATGTCGGGGCGGCCCGGCGCGGTGATGCGCCCCGGGGCCCCGTTATTGGCACAGTAAATCCAGTTGTCGACGCCGAAGCGGGGATTCGTGATGCGCCCCTCCGGATTCACCTTGGGAAAGCCCGTGTACCACACTTCGCGCACGTCTGCCCGGCCGTCGCCGTCGGTGTCTTTGAAAAACAGAATGTCCGGGGCGCTCGTGACGATCAGGCCGCCCGCCCACGGCAAGATGCCGCTCACTTGGAGCACCTTTTGTGCGAAAATCACGCGGCGCTCGAAACGCCCGTCACCGTCGGCATCCTCCAGCAGCTTGATGCGGGAGCGCGGCGGTTTCCCCGGAGGCGGATCCTCGGGATAATCGAGCATTTCCGCTACATAGACGCGGCCGTTCTCGTCGAACGCAATGTCTACCGGATCCACGACGTCCGGCTCGGCGGCAAAAAGCTCGACGTGAAAGTCTTCGCTGAGGCGGAAGCTGCGATGGGCTTCGCCCGGAGAAAGAGGCTCAGGCTCGGACGATTGCCGCCCGCACGCCGCCAGCAGACAACACAAGGCTGCGACAGCCTTCAGGGTAGAGGACGTTCGCCGCATGGACAACAGCGAAATTATCGTACAGGTCGAGGCTTGCACATGGCGGCGCGGAAAGTGGAGCATGAAAAGGTATGTACGACCTCGCGTTTTTTCGGGCGAACCTCGACGAAATCGCCCGGCGGCTGGCCAGCCGCGGCTTCGGCCTGGACGTAGGAAAGTTCCGGGATCTCGATGCGCGGCGCCGCGCCGCAATTACGGAGGCGGAACGGCTCCGGGCGCAGCGCAACGCCGCCACCGCCGAGATCGCCAGACTGCGCAAGCTCGGGCAGGATACAACCGAGCGGCAACAACAGGTTCGCGAGCTCGCCGACAGAATCGCGATTCTCGAAGAAGAGGCCACGCGGCTCGATCAGCAGTTTCGCGACGAGCTGGCGGCCGTTCCCAACCTGCCCCATGAGTCCGTCCCCGTCGGCGCTGACGAAAGCGGCAACGTCGAGGTTCGCCGCTGGGGCCGGCCGCGGGAGTTCGACTTTCAACCGAAGGCGCATTGGGATCTCGGCCCGGAGTTGGGCATTCTCGACTTTGAGCGCGCGGCCAAAATCACAGGGGCGCGTTTCGCCGTGTATTGGGATCTGGGAGCGAGACTCGAGCGAGCTCTGATCAACTTCATGCTGGATCTGCACACTCGCGAGCACGGCTATACGGAAGTGCTGCCGCCCTTCCTTGTCAACTCCGCGAGCCTTTACGGCACAGGCCAGTTGCCGAAGTTCGCCGGCGACCTGTTCAAGTGCGAAGGCTATGATTTCTGGCTCGTGCCCACCGCCGAGGTCCCCGTGACGAATCTTTTCCGGGAGGAGACCCTGGACGGAGACGAGTTGCCGGTGAAGCTGTGCGCCTATTCGCCGTGCTTTCGCAGCGAGGCCGGCTCCTATGGGAAAGATGTGCGAGGCATCATCCGCCAGCACCAGTTTCAGAAGGTGGAGCTCGTGAAGTTCGCGCGGCCGGATCAAAGTTACGACGAGCTGGAGTCCCTCACGCGCGATGCTGAACAGGTTCTGCAGCGGCTGGGAATTCCCTACCGTACCGTTGCCCTCTGTACGGGCGATCTGGGCTTTTCCTCGGCCAAAACTTATGACATCGAGGCTTGGCTTCCGGGTTTGGGATCCTTCAAGGAGATCTCCTCCTGTTCGAACTTTGAGGCCTTTCAGGCCCGCAGGGCGGGGATTCGTTTCCGGACGGCGCAGGGAAAGGCGGAGTATGTCCACACACTCAACGGCAGCGGTCTGGCCGTCGGGCGGACCTGGGTGGCGGTGGTCGAGAACTACCAGCAGCAGGACGGGAGCGTGGTGATTCCCGAAGCTCTGCGGCCGTATCTCAATGCCGAATGCATCACCCGGCAGGGAGTGCTGAAGTAGCCGGCTGCGCAAACGATCAGTCACGAGCGGGTTCCGCGAATCAGCTTCGACCTAAGCCACGACGCATCTGTCGGTTAACCGTGGTGCGGGAGGCTCCCCGCGATGGGCGACTCCCCGAAGGCGTGCCTAGACTGGAGCCGGAGGCTGTTCCAAGCCGGCCCGGCTCGCCTCGGCGAGTCCGCCATTACCCTTTCCTTCACCGGAGATGCTTTCCATGTCACTACCCCGCGCGGTTGCGCTTTGCCTTTGGTTTGCGGGCGCTGCTCTGGCGGCGCCGCCATTGACGACAATCGAGGACGTGCTGTACAAAGCCGACGGCAAGCCGTTCCAGGGTCTCGCCGTCATTCAGTGGAAGACGTTCCAGGCTGCGGACGGATCCACGATCGCGACCAGCAGCATTGCGGTGCCCGTGGTTAACGGGCTGTTTCGGGTGCAGCTGGTGCCCACGACGAACGCCTCGCCGGGAGCCTATTATTCGGTCCGCTACCTGAGCGAAGGGCGTGTCGTGTTCGAGGAAAGCTGGGCCGTGTCGCCCAGTCCTGTGCCACTCAAGCTGAAAGATGTGCGCGTGGCCGGGCCGGTCCCGTCCGGCAGCGGCGTGCTTCCGCCGGCAACGCAAACTCAGATCCAGCAGTCCGACGTGCTCGGATTGCCTGAGGAACTGGCAGCGCGGCCCGTCAAAGGACCAGGCTATGCGCCGAGCCGCACCGCGGTCATTAACGACCTGGGCGAACTCGAAGCCGTGGTGGGCAACCTTTCCGACTGTGTCCGGGTGGACGGGACGGCAGGACCGTGCGGCGCCTCGGGGAGCACAGGCCCGGGCTTCGTGGATGCCGAGCCGCCCGCGGGGCTGATCAACGGCTCCAACGACACCTTTACGTTGGCCAATACTCCGAGTCCCGCCTCGAGCCTGGCCTTGTATCGCAACGGACTGCTGCAGCAGCAGGGCCTGGACTACACGATCAGCGGCAACACCATCACGTTTCTTCCCGGGGCCATTCCCCAGCCTGGAGACACGCTGCTTGCTTCCTACCGTCTGGCCGATGCCGGCAACCCGGCCGGCCAGGCGGGCGGTCACCTGACGGGTACCTACCCGAACCCGCAGATTGCTGCCGGCGTGATTTCGGATGTTAACATTTCCGACGTGGCCGGGATCCGCGAGTCCAAGCTCGCGCTCAACTATCCCACCCACTCGAACGCCAACGACCCGACGCCGGGGGAGAAGGCAGCCTTGGCCGGCACATCCGGGACGCCTTCGGCCACGAACCGGTTCGTGACCGATCAGGATCCCCGGATGAGCAACGCGCGTCCCCCGGTACCTCACGGGCTGCTGAGCGCCAGCCACAGCGACACAGCGGCCGCCACTCCCGTGCGGGGCGACATCCTGGTGGCAACCGGCTCCTCGCCTGCCACGTGGACGCGCATGCCGATCGGACCGGCCAACCGTTGCCTGATGTCGAACGGATTCGACGCCGTGTGGAATACGTGCTTGTTCACAGGCTTCAGCGCCGGCTCGATTCCGTTTGTCGATTCCGCAGGCCTGCTGAGCCAAAACAACGCGCGGCTCTATTGGGACAACAGCAATCGGCGTCTTTCGATCGGCAATAACCTGGCCGGAGCGACCCTGTACGTCTATGACGCCTTGGCGGCTACCGGATTGACCTCGCTCGTCGTACGAGCCGGACAAGGACAGGGTTCGACCCCCCTGCAAACCTGGCTGAATGCGAGCGGGGGAGAACTGGCGCGACTGGATGGGTCCGGGAACTTCTCGGGAGCTTCCTTTACCGGGACCACCTCGGCGGGGCGAGCAGCCTGGCGGGACACCGGGCTGGCCGGGGATCCGGCGCCGGTTGTGGATGGGGACGCCTGGTACAACTCCGCGGTCCAGGCTCGCAAAACTGCTGAGGCGGGCCAGATCCACGCCCTGCCGCAGGTCATCTGCAGCAGCATGGGCGCAAGCACGAGTGCAGCCGCGCTCACGCGACTGGGAAGCTGCACCGTTCCGGCGAACTTTCTCAAGGCCGGCGATCGCGTAGTGGTTCACTTCAATTACTCCCACGAGGGAAGCGGCACGGGCTTCACCGTGGAGGTGCGCTGGGGAACCACTACCCTGTTGTCGCGCAGCGCCGCCGCCACCGAGACCTACCTCACGGGACGGGCGGAAGCGGGCGTGCATGCGGCGGGAGCGGCGTGGAGCGCTCAGAGCTGGGGAGTCTCGACCTCCCTGGCTTCCGCAGCAGGGAACGCCTCCGATTCTCTGGCTGCTCCGCTCGTCATCGATCTGCTGGGGCGTATGGCGAGCTCAGGTGCCGAGACCCTCACCCTGAGAAATTTCACTGTGGTCCGTCATCCGGCACAATCCAATCCGTAGAAGCCCTCGGGGCTTTGCACCTTTGTGAACTCGGCGGAACACCGGATTGGCCTCCCGAACGAAGTTTTGGAAACTGGAAGAGGTATTCACAGTTGATTCGGGAGGGACGTCATGGGCAGCACTTGGCAACGCGCAGCCCGGTGGGCATTCTGGACGGAGGACGACGGCCAGGATCTGGTCGAGTACGCCTTGATGGCCGGTTTCGTGGCCGTAGCGGGGGGCGCCGCCTTTCCGCCGGCGGCCCAGTCCATCAGCTCGATCTTTTCCCGCATTCAGGACATCCTCAGTCAGGCCGGCGGCTAGCCGGCTTCAGTTGCCGAGGTATTTTTTCAGGTCGGGATTGATCTGCGCCTGGACGTCGGGGTCGTCCAGATTGTCGCGCGTGATCAGGCGGGGCGGGAGTGCGTTCACCTTCGGCGGCGTCTCGCCCCGCAGCTTCCGCACCGCCGCCATCACCGATTCATAGCCCATCTTGAAGGGATGCTGCACCACAAGCGAATCCACCAGCCCGCTCCGCAACTCTTCGATGAGCGTCGGACTCCAGTCGAATCCCACCAGCTTGACCTTGCTCCGCCGGCCTTTCAAGGCTTGCACTGCACCGACGGTGCTCGATTCGTTGGAGGCAAACATTCCGTCAAGGTCGGGATGGGCCGTCAGCATGTTTTCAGCCACGGCGAGCGACTTGGCGTAGTCGGACATCCCGAATCGCTTGTCCACAATGGCGATCCCCGGAAATTTTTGCCGGATCGTGTCCTCAAATCCTGCTTCCCGTTCCATGGTGGAAGCCGAGCCGGGCTGGGTGGCCACCATCGCCACTTTCCCCTTTCCCTGAAGGATCTCCCCCATACGCTCCGCCGCCATTCGCCCGGCGCCGTAGTTGTCGGTGGCTACGTAAGAAACGAACTGCTCCGTATCAATACCGGAGTCGAAGATCACGACGGGAATGCCCTGCCGGGCGGCACGCTCGACGACGTTCACCATGGCCTTCTTGTCAATGGGCGCAAGTACTAAAGCGTCCACACGGCGGTTGATCATGGTTTCGGCGATCTGCAGCTGGATGTTGTAATCGGTCTCTGTAGGCGGGCCGTTCCAGAGGATTTCCACGCCGGCTTCTCTCGCCGCGGCGACGGCTCCCGCATGAACGGACTGCCAGAACAGGTGGGCGCGGCCCTTCGGGATGACCGCAATCACCCGTTTCTGTTCCCGGCGGCACGCCGTGGCGCCGAGCGCCGCCAGGATACCCCCAATCCGAACAAGCGCGGTGCGCCGCTTCATGCCTTGAACCGGGTCTGGCTTGCTGCAACCACGCACTAGCCGGCCGTTAGCTTGCGGTAGCGCCCCGAAACAAAATCCCAATTGACGACGTTCCACCAGGCTGCTACGTAATCCGCCCTGCGGTTCTGATACTTGAGGTAATAGGCGTGCTCCCAAACGTCAATGCCCAAGACCGGCGTGTTACCTTTCATCCAGGGGTTGTCCTGGTTGGGAGAAGTCTCGATGAGCAGCTCCTTGGAAGCATCCAGACTCAACCAGGCCCAGCCGCTGCCGAAAACGCCCAACGCCGCCTTGGTGAACTGATCCTGGAAGGAAGCGAAGCTGCCGAACCTGCGGTCAATTGCCTTGGCCAGCTCTCCGACGGGTTTCCCTCCGGGATTCTTTTTCATGAGCTCCCAGAACAGCGAATGATTGATGTGACCGCCCCCATTGTTGCGTACAGCCGTTCGGACATCCTCGGGTACGGCTTGCAGATTGCGCATCAGCTCTTCGACGGTCTTGCCTGCCAGCGACGGGTGCTTGGCGACGGCCGCGTTCAGGTTGTTCACATAGGCGCCGTGATGGCGGTCGTGGTGGATCTGCATGGTCTGGGCGTCAATGTAGGGCTCGAGCGCGTCAAAGGCGTACGGCAGAGGGGGCAATGTGAACGGCCCGCCGGAGGCTGTCTGGGAGGCCGGTGCCGGGCTCCATAGTACTGGCGCGGCTGCCAGGGTCCGCAAAACATCGCGTCGCGTCATCCGTTCGTCCTCCTTTCCGGTTCTTCTAACCCCGCACGCTCGCAGCGGGAATCTTGGCCACGAGGCTCTCCAGCTCGGCACGGCTTTCGCTGCCGATCGTGAAGCAGTCCACGAAGTCGAGTGCGAGCACGTATTGCAAGCACTCGTCCGCACGATTGCGCAGGCGGCCAGCCCCGAAGATCTTCATTCCGATGATGCCTTTGCCTGCGGCCTTCATCTCCCGCAACACCGCCACCACAGTCTGTGGGTCGGCGTCCATGGCCACTCCGGCAGGATTGATGCGCGCCAGGTCCACTTGGACCCAGGGGTGCCGGGCTGCGGTCTTGAGCGCGCCGAGGGTGTGGCAGGAGACGCCGTGGGTTCGCACGATGCCTTTTTCGCGAGCTTCGGAAATCACGTTCATGGCGCCCTGTTTGCGCCGAGGCCAGTCATCGTCCATCATGCAGTGCAACAGCAGGATGTCAATGTAGTCCGTGCCGATCTCGCGGCGGAACCGGTCCAGATCCGCCCGCATCTCCGCTTCGGTGGAAGCATGAGTTTTCGTCAGGATCACGACCTTTTCGCGAGGCACGCCTTTCAGGGCCGCCTTCAGATGCGCATGCGTGCCGTACTGATCCGCCGAATCCCAGAAGTTGATGCCTTGATCGTAGGCGGCGCGGAGCAGGTCCGCCAGGCCGCGCACGCCCAGCTTGCGCGTCTGGTTGGAACTGCCTCCCACGCCGTTCGTCCCCGTTCCCATGGCCAGGCGGCTGAGCGTGATCCCGGCAGGACCCAGTTTGACCCGGTCGCTTGCATGCTTCCTGGCAGTGCCCGCAAACAGTGGATACGGAAACGAGTCGAGCAACGCGCTTCCCGCGGCCGCCCCAGCCGCGGAGAAAAATGTGCGACGGTTCATAGCTCCTCCAGCTGAGTGATCAAACGCCCTTCGCTCCAGGAGCGGAAGGCCTGAAGCAAAGTTATCACAGTCTGCCTGCCGGGGGCCAGACAGGCCGGCGTGCAAACGGCAAGTACAGGATTGCGAACACGCCCAGAGCTAAGGCTTCACCGACCGCGATGTAGAGCGGCCACGGGCCCATGTAGTCCAGCAGCGAAGCCGTCGGGGGCTTCCGGCACAGGAACATGTAATTGGTCCCGAAGGTCAGATTGAACAGGCCGACCAGTGCAGTGTAGCCGTTCAGCAGCAGGAACACTCGCCGGAGGCAGCCCGGTCGGGGCCGGGCCAGACCGGCGAGTGCTAGAAAAAGCACGCTCGCTACTACTCCGCCGTGGGCCAGGAAAAAATAGATGCTCGGATAGGAGCACGTGGGTGCCCACAACGCCGGGGTAATGAGGGCCATGGTGCTGCCGCCCAGTCCGGCAAAGTAGGCCAGTTCGTAGCTCCAGGGCTTAAGCGTCACCGCAGCGACGACGGTCATCCACAGAGCCAGATCGCAGAGTTGGAGCGGCAGACCCTCCGGGAAGCGCACTCCCTCGGTGTGCAACCTCCAGGCGTACCAGATCAGTTCGTTCACGGCTAACAGAATGCCGAGGATCTTCGCGGTGCGCCGGGCAAGTTGGGGCCGCCGGCGAACCCAGCGGGCAACGAGTAGCGCGCTCAGCGGAGTCGCAGCCAGGATGGCCAGATGCACGGGCCCGAAAAGGCGGAAGTCCGTTTGCATGCCCCCACCTTAGCCTACCCGTGCCGAAAGAGTCGTCTTACCGCAGGAAACCTTCGACTGTGGCCAGGAGTTCTCCTCCGGAGACCGGTTTGGTTAGAAAGGCCTGCATGCCCGCAGCGGCGCACCGGCGCCGGTATTCTTCGGTCGCGTTCGCGGTGACGGCCACCAGCGGAGTCTTTTCGTATCCCGCCATCCGTCGCAGGCGGACCGCCGTTTCGACGCCGTCCATTTCAGGCATTTGCAGATCCAGCAGGACCAGATCGAACCGCGCCGCCGCCGCCAGCTGAAGTGCCTCGATGCCGCTTGCGGCACAGGTCACGGAGTAGGAGCGCCGCTCCAGCACCCGCGCAACGATGCGCTGTGCGACCGGGTCGTCTTCTACGACCAGAATCCGGGGCCCGGCTGCTTGGCCCGCCGAGTCTGTTGCTTCCGTAAAGGAGTCTTGCTCACGAACCACAAGGGGGATTTCCGCTGTGAACACGGAGCCGTGACCGGCGCGGCTGTCCACGCGGATCGTCCCTCCCATGAGCCGTACGAGTTTTCCTGCAATGGCGAGTCCCAGCCCCAGTCCCGCGTATCCGCGGCGAAATCCGAAATCCATCGCTCCGAACGCATCAAAAATCGACTGGAGCTTATCCTCGGGAATGCCGATACCGGTGTCGCGCACCGAGATCTCCACTCCGGCTCTTTGCCTTCTCCGCCACGCCACGCGGGCCCGGAGACCAATGCCGCCACGGTGGGTGAACTTCAGGGCGTTGTCGAGTAACTGGGCCAGGACTTGGCGGAGCCGGACCGGATCGCCCGTAGCCATTTTGGGAAGCGCCGGATCCAGATCGCATTCGAAGGATAAGCCCTTGGCCGCCGCCCGCTCGCGAAACGGCTCGGCAGCGGCCGCCAGTTCGCTCGGCAGGTCGAATTCGGCTTCCTCCAAAAGCAGCGTACCCTCGGCAAGCTCGCAGTAGTCCAGCACGCGGTTGAGAAGAGCGACCAGGTTGTCGGCGCACAGCCGTATCGCATCCAGGTACTCGCGCTGTTCCTCGGTGAGTTCCGTTTCCAGCAACAGTTCGGCCATGCCGAGGATGCCGCTCAAGGGTGTACGGAACTCATGATTCACACTGGCAAGAAATTGCGCCTGCAAATGCCTCTGCTCGTCCTTGTGGGCCGGAAGGCTTTCAGGCGCGGAGTCGGCGACTCCGGCAGGGCCGAAACGTGACATGGGTCAATAAACTATCGGCCTTCGGGCGGAACTGGTTTAACCCACCGGGTGGAAGTCCTCAGGTGTGCCCTAGGAGGTCCGCTCCGGAGGTAATTCCGTGGGAAAGCCACGACCGGGTACGGACGTGCGCCCGCGGAACTCCATGCGGCGGACCCGCACGGCCAAGGCCGGCGATTCCCGCCCCTCCAGGCGTACGATCACGCCCTCACAGTGCAGACACCGTTTCCGGTTGGCGGGCTCCGGGAGCTCCACATTCACTTCCACCAACTGCCCCGGCTGCGGAGGGTCCTGCGCCGGCAGGGGTGAAAGCAACCGGACGAGCAATCCCGTGCGGCTGATGTTCAACGTCACCGCCGCCAGCTCGGGGAAGTCCTGGAAGGGGGATCGCAGGCGGCATTGGCAGCTCAGGGCAAAGCGCGCGGATCGCCTGCGGTCGGACGCGAACACCATTAGACCACCACTCTCCCTTTTTAGGCGATCCGGACTGCCCCTGTCGAGGTATCTTTCAGTCGGCTGGTCCTAGCAAGCCGGATGTAGTACTGCGGTTCTACTCTTCCTCTTCCTCCTCGACACCCGCCTTGGCTGCCCTCGCCGCGGCGATGATTTTCTCCGCCTGGGCCTGTGGGACGAAGTCGTAGTGGGAGAACTCCATGGTGAAGGAGGCCCGGCCCTGCGTCATCGAGATCAGGTCGTTTTGATAGGTGAGCAGCTCCGCCATCGGTACCTGCGCCCGGATGATCTGCGTGTTGCCCCGCGTTTCCATCCCCGTGATGCGTCCCCGGCGGCCGTTGAGGTCCCCCATCAGGTCCCCTGCAAACTCCACCGGGGCCTGCACTTCCACGTTCATGATCGGTTCCAAGAGGGCCGGTTTGGCCTGCTCCATGGCGGCGCGAAACGCCTTGCGCGCCGCCAGCTTGAAGGACAATTCCGAAGAGTCCACCTCGTGATAAGAGCCGTCGTAGAGGATGACACGGAAATCCACCACCGGATAACCCGCCAGATAACCCTGTTCGGCCGCCTCCAGGATGCCCTTCTCCACCGCGGGGATGTACTGCTTGGGAATTGCGCCGCCAAAGATCTGGTTGACGAACTCGAAGTTCGCCCCCCGGGGCAGCGGTTCCATGCGGATGCGGCAGTCGCCGAACTGCCCGTGGCCGCCGGTCTGCTTCTTGTGACGGCCCTGCACGTCGGCCGTGCCGCGTATCGTTTCCCGGTAGGGAATCTTGGGGGCTTTGAGCGTCACATCCACGCCGTAGCGGTTCTTCAGCTTGCTCACGACAACCTCGACGTGCTGCTGGCCGCTTCCCGCCAGGAGAAACTCTTTGGTTTGCGGATCGCGGTAGAACCGCAGGGAGGGGTCTTCTTCGAGAATCCGCTGGATGGCGGCTCCCATCCGGTCTTCGTCCTGGCGCGTTTTTGCTTCGATGGCGAAGGCGATCGAAGGCTCCGGCAGCTTGACCTTGGGATACGTAATGGGAGCGCTCTTGTCGCACAACGTGTCGCCGGTGAGCGTGTCTTTGAGCTTGGACACGGCGCCGATGTCGCCGGCGTGCAGTTCGGTTATGGGGCGGATTTCCTTGCCGAGCGGACAGCCGATGTGGGAGAGCCGTTCCAATGTGCCCGCGCGCGTGTTCAGCACCGTGGCGTCGTTTTTGAGGACACCGGAGAAGACCTTGAAGTAGGAAATCCGTCCGGCGAACGGGTCCGCGACCGTCTTGAAGACGAATGCCGAGACCGGTTCGGAGTCCGAGATGGCCCGTGTGGCGGTCTGGCCGTCAGCCACCGTCCCGCTCACCGGGCCGCGTTCGACCGGGGCGGGGAAGTACTCGACGATGAAGTCCACAAGCAGATCGGTCGGGATGTTACGGATCGCCGAGGCACACAAAACCGGGAACAGACGCCCTTCGCGGACTGCGGATCGTAACCCCTCCACCAGATGTTCGACCGGAAGCGTGCCTTTCTCGAAGAACTCCTCCATCAGGGCATCGTTGCCCTCCGCGATCATCTCCACAAGCGCCTCGTGGGCCTTCGCCGCCGGCTCGGCCAGTTCCGCCGGAATGGCGGTTTCGTGGCCCCTCCCCGTGGGCTCCGGGCCGTAGACAAAACATTTCATGTGGACCAGATCCACGACGCCGGAGAAATCCCGCTCGGCTCCCACGGGCAGCTGCACCGGGATGGCTGTACGGCCGAAGTTCTGCTGGATGCTGTCCAGCGCGCGCTCAAAGCTGGAGAGCTCCCGATCGAGCCGGTTCACCACCAGCGCGCGCGGCAGGTTGAACTGATTGCAAAAGTTCCAGACTTTTTCGGTCTGCACCTCCACGCCGGAGACGCCGTCCACCAGCACCAGAGCCGCATCGGCAGCCACCAGGGCTGCCTGCGTGTCGTTCAGGAACAGATTGAACCCGGGCGTGTCCAGCAGGTTGACCTTCTGCTTTTTCCACTCGGCGAAGGCCACCGCGGTGGAGATCGTGAGTTTCCGCTGGATCTCCTCCGGGTCGAAGTCGGTCAGTGTGTTGCCTTCATC
The DNA here is from genome assembly GCA_037446115.1 of Acidobacteriota bacterium. Lineage (GTDB taxonomy): Bacteria > Acidobacteriota > Terriglobia > Bryobacterales > Bryobacteraceae > JANWXD01. The sequence continues at coordinate 149,656 of JBBIJF010000008.1, forward strand.
CACGCTCGTCAGGCGGGTGGTCGCTCCGGTGAGGTAAAGAATGCCCGCCGCCAGCGAGGTCTTGCCGCAATGACCGTGTCCCAACAAAGCCACGTTGCGGATGTCGGCGCCAAGGTAAACTTTCACGGAATGAACTCCCTTAGGATTGCTTCATCAGGCGGAGCCGTGTGCCGCCTAACAGGGGATGGTAACACAACGGGCGGCGAGGTCAGGATGACGAGGCGGATTCCGGCGGCGTGCACTCCACCCGCAGGTGCTCGTCGTGCCCGAGCAGCTTCTGGCCGCGCAACCAAGCCTCCAGGCGTGACGCCGCCTCCTCACGGGACACCCGGAAGCCGGCTTCGACCACGCCGTCGGCCACGGGCAGCGTCTCGTCAAGGGTGCGGTGCCCCGTGAAGTTGCGCATGAAGAACCGGTCGAGCCAGGCCTTGGGCACGAGCGATTTTCCCTGCGATCCTTCCACGTAGAAGGTCAGGCGGCGCGCGAACATAGCTGGAATCCGGAGAACCGAAGCAGGAGCCGGGAGAGCCTTAGTCTGATTCGGAAGATGGCTCCTGGTTATACGAACTTGAGTAATAGTAAGTGTACTTTGTATAAAGTTCCCCGGCGCGGGCGCCGTTAGCTACAACGCCGAGCACGTTGTTCTCACAAAGGGATTGCATCGCACGCACCACCGAGTCCACCGTGGTGGAGCCGATGCGGACTACCAGAATCGTGCCGTCGCACATGGTGGCCAGCAAGTTGGCGTCCGCCGTGAACAGCAGCGGCGGACTGTCGAGCACCACCCAATTGAAGACGGACGGCAACTGCAGGATCAGGGTCCGCACCTCCTCGAGGTTGAGCAGTTCCAGGGGATTGCTCACGGGCTGGCCCGCCGGCATGACATACAAGTTCATGCCGGCGATCTTCTTGATCACCGAGGCCAGCGGGGCCTCGCCCCGCAGGTAGTCGGTTGCGCCCGGGGCCCGGTCGATCTGAAACACGCTGTGGAGTACGGGCCTGCGGAAGTCAAAATCCGCCAAGAGCGTCGGGTTGCTTTCCAGTTGGGCTTCCACCAGTGCGAGGTTGACGGCTGTGAACGACTTGCCTTCACCGGGGCACGGACTGGTGATGACCAGAGAATGCACGGGTTGGAGCTTTTGCAAATGGTTAAGGCGCGTGCGCAGACTGCGGAACTCCTCGGTATGCGCATCGTGGGGACGGCCCGGATCAATCAGGATGGAATCCGGTGCCGGTGTGAATGGAACCTCCTCGATCGCCTCCAGCAACCCCTGCAAAGCTGCGGGCGCCGTGCGCGACCGTTTCCGGTTCGTCTTGTTGCCGTTGAAACTCCAACCCGCCCGGCGCAGGGCCTCATGTACGCGGCTCATGTGTCTCCGTTCTTTTGGTTCTGCTACTAAGCTTGCTTGCTGTAATAGTAATACACCGATCCGATCATGACCAGGAACCCGAGCATCAGGGCGGTGGACCATGCCAGCCACGCCATGCGGCGGCGGCGGCGCACCACCAAGTCGCTCTCCAGCAGCGGGATGCTTCCCAGCACGGGAAGGTTGGTGTAGGCCCGAACGTCCTTGAGGTTTTTCAGAGATGTGTCCTTAACCTCACGGGCCGCTGCCAGGCTCACGCCCAGGAACAGGCCCAGGCACAGACCTGCGCCGATAATCTTCAGACGCTTGGGCTGTGTGGGGGTAGTGGGCAACGACGCAGCGTCCAACAGTTCCAGCGTCTCTCCCTGCTTGCGATTCTCCAGATCCGTGGCGATCTCCGACTGTGCGGACTTGGCGCTCAGGTCGTCGTAGCGCTGTTTGGCCAGATTGTAATCGCGGACCAGGTTGATGTATTCGCGCTCGCTCAGCGGCGTCGCCTCGATCCGCTGCTGGAACTGCTTGATCAGCTCGTCGAGTCGCGCCTGTTCCTTCACGTACTGGTCCATCTCCATGTCTTTGGCCCGGATCATGACCTCCAGGCGCTTGATGGCCGCGTCCAGATCCTGCACCTCCCGGGAAGGCCGCTGGGGTTCCTTTTTGGGCGGCGCGGCCTGGGCCAGCTTGCGCTGCTGCTCCTCTTCGGCCAGCAGCGCATCACGCTGGCGGCGCAACACATTCAGCTGCCCCTCGAGTCGCCGCACGTCCGGATGCGTCTCCTTGTATTGCTCCTTCAGACCCGACAACTGAGTCTCGAGCCCGAGAATCTGCCGCTCCAGCTGCGCCAGCCGCTCGCTCTTGGCTGCCGCCTCCGCGGGCCGCTCCACCGCCGTACCGAGGGCCTGCCATTGTTCCTTCAGTGATCGCAGTTGCGTTTCCAGAAGCAGCTTTTCCTGGCCGGCGCGGCTCATGGAGCTGTTGACCGCCTGCATCCGCGTTTGTAGGGCGCTCAGCTGTTGCAGGTTCATCTGCAGCTGATCCGGCAGCCGTCCGGCATGGCGCATTTTGTACTCGGTGAGCCGGCTCTCAATGGCATCCAGTTCCTTTTTTGCCTCTGCCAGTTTGTCCCGCAAAAACTCGGTCGTCATCACCGACTGGCTCGCCCGGCCCGTGATGCTCTCATCAATGAAACGCGTCACCAGCTCCCGCACGACCCGCTGCGCCTGGTAGCGGTCCTCGTAAGCGAATTCGATCTGAAACGCCACCGAACCGACCCGGCCGGGGGAGGCATCATTCAGCGGGAACACCGGACTCACGCGGATGGCCTTCCGCATCTTTTCGATGACGTCCTCCATGGGCAGGCGCTTGCGCTCGCGGGGATACAGCCCGTAAGAGTTGATCAGGTCGGCCAGCCGGGCACGACTGAGGATCGTCTGCGCCAGGGCCATCACCCGCTCGCTCATTTGCGTGCTGACGTTGGTGGCCACGTAGCGCTCCGGTACTTGGGGAGGAACCACACGGATGCGTGCTTCCGACACGTAGGTGTCGGGCCAGAAAAACGCCACCGCCACCGAGATCACCAGGCCTGCAAAGGCCGGCCCGAAGATCCAGCCTTTGTGCCGCCGGACAATGTCAATGTAGTCCTCCACATCCAGGGGGCGGCGGGTTACGGCATAGGTTTCCGCGGCAGGCGCGGCCTGTCCTTGCGTAGGGTTAGGGCTCATAGAAACTTTCAGGGCACGATGATGTGATCCCCGTTTTCCAGGAGCATGTTCTGCTCCATGCGCTTGCCTTTGATCACGTCGTTATAGTTGAACTTGAAGCGCTTCGGACCACGTAGGATGATGATGTTCTTGCGGTCGGCGTAGTCGCGGAAGCCTCCCGCGATGGCGATGGCGGCAAGCACCGTGGTGGGAGAAACCAGAGGATACGAACCCGGCCGCTGCACTTCGCCGCTGATGAAGTACTTCTTGCTGTTGACCGCAGCGACTTGGACCATCACCTCCGGCTTGTTCAGGTACTTGGAAAAACCTTCCGTGATCTTTTCCGCCAGCTTTTCCGGCGTGGTCCCGCCGGCCTGAAGCTCGCCGATCAGAGGCAGCGAAATCTTCCCGTCCGGCCGCACACCGACCGGCCCGGAAAGGTCGGGCTCGCGCCAGACGCGGATGATCAAGATGTCGTCCGGTCCGATGACGTACGACTTGGGATCCACGGGCAGCCCCACGGCACGCCGCAGACTCTCGTCTTCTCCAGGCGCTGCGGCGGGAGCCGGCGCCGGCTGCTCGGTCTTGCGCTCCTGAGCCCAAAGGGCAGGAAGAGCGAGGCCCAGGCAGAGCATCAGGTTGATGATCTGCGTTCGGATGCGCATCCTCGTCCCTTTCTGTGTGCTCGGAGTGCGTCCCTTAATGGAACGGCCGCCAAACAGGCGACGACACCATTGTACACTGAAAACCTTCCGGGATGTACCTCGGTTACTGACGGCAATCGGCTGAAGGGAGCTCGGCTAAGTGACTGAATAAACGAGAGAATTCACCCTGTTGCAGCCTCCTCCTTAAACGATCGTACTAGTACCGGACTTCGGCGATTTCTACACTTCGCTCTCTTTTGGCCGCGCCTCAACACAAATAGTGGCGTACAATTAGCAAGGCCTTTCGGTAGGTGGAGGGGCACACTCAGAGGAGAGGAATCGATGAGCATCATACCCTGGGTTGGGGCGCGTCGCGTCGCCATCGTACCCGTGATTGACCTTCAGGTGGACCAGGAACCCCCGCCTGACTGGGAATACCAAGTTCGCAGCCGCGTCTTTTACGACCCCCAACCGGGGACGGGCCTGGACCAGTCCTTTCAACACTACCTTCAGGCGCTCTCCTACGGAAAAGCCATCCTCGAAGGGGAGGTCTTTCCCTTGGTGCGGGCGCCGGATGCTGAGGTGAACATCCCGGCGATGAGGTCGCTGCCGGAGGGGCACGGTTATAAGTACCTGCTGGCAGTCCTGCCTCACGAATCGGGCCAGCACCGCGGGGGACACGCCTTCGCCCATGTCCCCGAAGTGAACGGCATCACCGGATGGGCCAGAGTGGCGATGTTCACGAATCCGCTCCTGCGGGATCGCCAGCCGATCGGCGTGTGGGGGCAGGAGCTGCTCCACCTGCTGTGCGAGCTGTTCGAACACCCGAATTTGCCCGGCTACGACGTGATGGATGGCGGAGGAGCGCGTAACAGCGTGCACGCCTCCGCCGGCACCAAGAGGTTGTTCGGCTGGCTGCCCAAGGGCATCGCGGAGCATGCCGAGGGCGCATTGGACGTCAACCTGCACGCGATCGGACTGGCGCAGCCGCCCCCGCCCGGCCGGGTCGCGGCGGTGCGGATTCCGTCTCGCCGCTCGTCCAGGCATTTCTTCCTCGAGGCGCGGCTTCGAACTGATCCCTTCGACGGCAGGGTGCCCGTTGAAGGCGTGCTCGTCTACGAGGTCAGCGACACCGACAAGGTCAGCCTGCGCACCAGCCCCGCGTTGACCAGAGGGCAGACCTTCGACGACCCGGACGAGGGACTGCGGGTGACCGTCAACGATGGGCTTGCCGGCGGCTTTGCCGTCTCCATCTTCGTCAGACCGGACCCGGGCCTTTCCGGCAGACTGCTTTCCTTCGGCGATGCCGCCAGTCCGGGCAATGTTTCAGACCCCATGGTGGTCGGCTTCGGTGGCTGGCAGGCCTTCAAGTTTGTCTTCGCCGGCAGGGATCTCACGGGTGCCAACCGCATCTACGCGGTGGACCAGCAGGGCCGGCTGCTCTCCTACGGGGATGCCGGCACCCCCGGCAATGTTTCAAATCCCGTGGTGGTCGGCTTCGGCGGATGGTCGG
>JBBIJF010000009.1:0-146347 GCA_037446115.1 Acidobacteriota bacterium
AGTCCAGGCTTAAGGTTTCCCCCAGCCCCAGGAAGTTGTTGGTCGAATAATTGAATCCGATGAAGCTGCCGGCGATGCCCGAAACGCCCCCTTGCAGCCCCACCGAGTTCTTGCCCCGCTCCTTCACCTTCAGGGTGATGTCCACCGTGTTGGTGCGTGTGTCCCGCTTGATGTCGGCCGCCTCCTCCTGCTTGAGCATCTCAAAGTAGCCCAGCTGGTTCAGCCGCAAAATGCTCAGCTCCCACAGCCGCGTGTTGAACATGTCCCCTTCATCCAGCAGCAGTTCCCGCCGGATCACCTTGTCGCGCGTCGTCGTGTTGCCCTGAAAATCAATCCGCCGCACGATGAACTGCTTGCCTTCGTCAATGTTGAGCACCAGGTTGAGCCGGTCCGAGTTCGGCAGCAGCTCAAAATCCGGCTCCGGCACCATGTCAATGTAGCCGAACTGCCCGTACAGCTTGCGGAGTTCCTCCAGACCCTTGCGCAGCTTGGCCGTGGAGAAAATGTCGCCCGGCCGCATCTGAAACACGTCCTGCCCGATCAGCTCCGGCGTGCGGAACAGCTTCATGCCCACAAAGTTGATCCGGTTCAGACGGTAGCGTCGCCCCTCCTCCAGCTGCACCCTCACATCCGCCCGCTTGCCCGGCCGGTTGGGATAAAACAGCGGCACGCGGAACCACCCTCCCCCCACGTCCCGCACCGTCACCTTGTGCTCCAGAGCCTTGGCCGTGAAATAGCCGCGCTCCTGATAGAAATTCCGCACCCGGTCCTTGTCCTCTTCCAGCTTGCTCAGATCGTAGGCCTTCGCAAACAGACTCTCAAACAGGATCGAACGCGGAATCCCGATGGGCCGCAGGTTCTTCATGGCCCGGATCACCGCGCGATCCGAAAACGCCCGGTTGCCTTCAATGTCAATCTTGCCCACCTTCACCTTGGGCCCTTCTTTGACCCGGAAGGTCACCTCCAAAGAGGCCGGCGGAATGCGCCGCAGCTCCGGCTCCACTTCCGCAAACTGGCGGCCGCGCTCCGCCAGAAACTCCTGCAGCACCACCTTGGCCCGCTGCACCTTGTTGGGCTCGTACATGGACTCCACCGTCAGGCCCACGCGCCGCTCCTTGAACCGGTCCAGAATCTCGGACACCGTCACGGACTTGATGCCCTCGTATTTGATGGAGCGCACCATCTGCCGCTCCTGCAGCACGAACCGCACGATCTGCCCCGTCTTGCCCGGCTCCACTTCCAGGCGGATGTCATCGAACCGGCCCGTGTTCCACAGCGCCATGAAGTCCCGCCGGAGCACGTCCTCATCCAGCTTGTCGCCCCGCCGGGAGAAGATCATGGCCCGCAGGGTGTCGGCCGGCACGCGCCGCGCCCCGCGAAACTCGATGGCTTCAATCACGTTCTCCACTTTGGCGGGCGGCGGGGCTTCTGCCGCCGGTTTGGGCGCCTCGAACGGTGAGGGCGGCTGCTGGCCGGGCTGGGCCTGTGGCGTTTTGGTCTGTGCCGGTTCGGGTGCCGACCGCACTGACTCAAAGGGAGTGTGCCGCTCGACCCCAGACGCTGGCGCCTGCTGAGCGGCGCCAAGGGCGGCATCCAACAACAGGACACCCAGGAACACCGGCACACGCACCGAACCCAATCCGAAGCCCACAACGTGTTGGAAAGGCACGTTCATCCACCTGGGATGAGGTCTCGCAGCCGGGTGGCCCTGGCCCCGATTTCACGCAGCGTTCCTGGCCGGATAGCCGATAGCCGCAGGCAGGAGTACACGACAGACCATCGGCATCCTTTCCGCGGCTTCCGTGAGTGCTTCCTCATACCCTCCGACCACGTCACAGACGAGTTCGTCGATCAGGGAGCCGAGGCGCTCCGTCGCGGCGGGGGGCCAGCCTCGATCCTCAATGGAAGCGGACAGCATTCTTTTCACCACGTGGAAGGTACGGACAGCCTGGTGTAAGGGTATAGAGCTCAAGAAGCAGGATCGCCCAAAGCGGCGGCACTGGACACGCAAGCGTTCAACGTCGCCTAGGGCAAACCAGCGTCTCAGGCGCGCTACGATTTCGTCCAGCAACTCACGCGACTCAGGCCGGAGTGAGTCGTACACATGCTTCAGACGGGCCACCGCTTGAGCCATCCGTTGGTTGCGCCTCTGTTTGCTATACTCTTCAGTCAGCTGAGTCAGTTTGAAACTCATTCTCGACATTTCTCGCCATCCGGGCTCGAGAATCCTCCTCCACTAAAGTTCGCCTTTTACTCCGAAGAGGTGACGTATGAATAGCCGCCATAGGCATTCCGCGAAGCTGTTTACGTCACATTTTTAGGTTTCACCCCGGAGCACGGTCACGAGTCAAGTGGTTTTTCAGCATTTTCGAGCTCCGCATAGTGCCACGAAAGCACCTTGCCAGGACTCGGGAGCCAGAGTCCGACGGCACAAAGCGCGACTGAGCCGTACTCACCGCGGGGAGCCTGACAGACGACGACCACTGTCGTCGTTTCCAGTCGTAAAATCGTGCTAAACTGTCGGCGAGTCGAATTTCGCCGCTAGAAATCGTATCGCAACGTCGGCTGGACATTGCGCTCGCTGATTTTGCTGGTTGGCTTTCAGAACGTGGCCCTCCGAGGATTGGTCGTAACGCCTCCGAGGTTGGGGTGGTTGGGGAAATTGAAGTACTCGGCGCAGAACCGTAGCGTGTACCCTTCGCGGACGGCGAAGTTCTTGAACACGGCGGCATTCCAGTTTTGAAAACCGGGGTGGTTGAGAGTGTTGCGGGTCTGAGACGGACTAAAGGTGCCCGGCGCCGGCGGAGTGAACAGAGGAGAGCCGTCCGGCGCAACCGTGCGTAGCCAGAAATTTCGGTCTCCCGCTCCCTCCGAAAACCTCCGCTCTCCACGGGGGAGTGTGGCGTCGCCGAGCTTGCTCCATGGTTGAAATTCGCCGACCGCGCCGATGCCGGCAAAATCGTGACCAGTGCCCACAGTGAACGGGCTGCGGCACGACCACGGCTCCCCGATCGACACGATGTCTTCCGGCCATTGCAGCCCTCCTTGCCGGGCGCATTCGAGTTCTTGGGCGTGCGGGTTATGGAATCAGGGAAAGAGTGACCTCTGTCAAGCGGAATGTTCCTTTTCACTTGTATCATTAATGCCTTGCCATGAGTGCTCTGGGTTCGCTTGAGTTACGACCGTAAAATCTAAGACAACCACTTGACTCGTGACCTCCCTCCATGCTGCACGCTAGAACGTGGGTTTAGAACTAACACGTTGTCGCCTGTAATATTTCGGTCCTTCAGCGTTACCGCCAGGATTCTACGTCCGTATGCGTATACGGGAAAGAGGAGGTAGACCGTGGGGAGACAGACGCGCTACGTGGCACCTTTGGCTGCTGTGGTTTCGATGACCACGATCTTGGTGCTCGGGATGCCCCGGCAAGCCAGTGGCCAGGTCCTTTACGGGTCGCTCGTTGGCACGGTGGAAGATCAGACAGGAGCGGTCGTCCCCGACGCAGCCGTGAGCATCACCAGCTCGGAGACCGGCTTGAGCCGGGAAACAGCGACAGACAGCAGCGGGCGGTATGTGTTCGCCAACGTGGTGCCCGGGACGTACGATCTGAAGGTGACCGCCAAGGGGTTCCGGCCCATGACCCGAAGCGGCGTCCGCGTTTCGATCAATGTAGTCACGCGGGAGGATGTCAAGCTGGAGGTGGGCCCGGTCACGGAACAGGTGACGGTGGAAGCCGCGGCTCTTTCGCTGCAGACCGACAAATCCGACGTGCGCGCGGAACTGGTCGCCCCGGAGGTGGTAAACCTGCCTCTTTCCAACTACCGCAACTATCAAACCCTGATCAACCTTGTGCCCGGTGCGACGCCGGCGCGCTTCCAGAACGCCATCACCGACACGCCGGCCCGGGCGCTGACGACAAACATCAACGGCGTCAACCGAAACAACAACAACACCCGGCTGGATGGCGCGACGAATGTCTTCATCTGGCTGCCGCACCACACGGTGTACGTACCGCCCGCGGAAACGATCGAAACCGTCAATATCTCCACCGCCAGCTTCGATGCGGAGCAGGGAATGGCCGGAGGAGCGGCCATCACCGTCACGACCAAGTCTGGGACGAACGAGTTCCACGGCTCCGCCTTCGCGTTCCACGAAAACAGCAAATGGGGGGCGAAGAACTTTTTCTTCCGCGACCCGAAGACGCCCAAGAGCATCCGCAATATCGACGGATTCACCTTCGGTGGTCCGATCCGGAAGAACAAGCTTTTCTTCTTCGGCGGTTGGGAGGGTACCCGGGAGCGCGTGAACCGTAACGCCTTATTCACCGTGCCTACCGAAGACCAGCGACGCGGCGATTTCAGTCGCTTTAACACGACCATCTACGACCCGGCGACCGGCAATCCCGATGGCTCGGGACGGACCCCGTTCCCAAACAACGTCATCCCGTTGAGCCGCCAGAGCTCCATCACCCGGAAGATTCAGGATCTGGTTCCGCTTCCCAATATTTCCGGCGAAGTGGCCTCGAATTTCTTCAACTCGGCCACCCAGGCGATGAACCGGGACAACTACGACGTGAAGATCAATTGGAATCGGACACCGACCCACCAGATCTGGGGTAAGTACAGCGCTATGGACGCTCAAGTCACCGGCCAGTTCGGCCTCGGCCAGGCCGGAGGTCCCTGTCTGTGCGACGGCGGTAGCGGCACGGGTGACACCCTGGTGCAGGTGGCCACCATCGGTCATACCTGGACCTTATCACCCACTTTCCTCTGGGACGCTACAATCGGCTGGACGCGAATGGGGCAGGTTGTGACGGGGCCGGATTTCGGCACCAATTTCGGTTCCGAAGTGTTCGGCATCCCCGGAACCAACGGACCGGATATCCGGCAGAGCGGTCTGCCGATCTTCACCATTAGCGGCTACACCAGCCTCGGCAACGTCGAAGGGTGGAGTCCGATCTTCCGCAACGACCAGAGCTATACCCTCACTACTAACTTCAGTAAGATCCAGGGCTCTCACGAACTGCGCTGGGGTTTTGACGGCGTCCGGCATTGGTTGAACCACTGGCAGCCGGAACTGGGCGCCGGACCGCGAGGCACGATCCGCTTCAATCAGGCGGTCACGGGCCAACGGGGAGTACCCACGAACCAGTTCAATGGCTATGCCGCGTTCCTGCTGGGGCTGCCGAACTCCCTGGGAAAGAGCATCCAGTTCGAGAAGATGACCGGGTTTGATTTGCAGCTCGGGTGGTACTTCCGCGACCGCTGGCAGGTGACCCGAAAACTGACCGTAAACCTCGGGGTGCGCTACGAGTTGTACCCGATGTTGACCCGCGCCGGCCGGGGTGGCATCGAGCAGTGGCTCCAGGACACCAACCAGGTGCTGCTAGGCGGCCTGGGCGGGCTTCCGCGCGATCTCGGCATTGATACGAACAAGAAACTCTTCGCCCCGCGCGTCGGCATCGCCTATCGGCTCACCGAGAGTACCGTCCTTCGCACCGGCTACGGCATCACCTACAACCCGATGCCGCTGGCGCGGCCGCTCCGGGATCCCTTTCCGCTGGTTATCGCCCGGGACTTCGAGGCGCCGAACGCCTTCACGCCGTTCAATAGCATTGAGCAAGGCATTCCCGAGATCCCTCTGCCGGATGTTAGTTCAGGCCGCGTCCCTCTCCCGCCCACGGCGCTCATGCGAACGATCGCCGGTAAGGAGCTCAAGCGCGGCTATGTACAGTCCTGGAACTTCTTCCTCCAGCAAAAAGTGCCGGCCGGCTTCATCGTGGACGTGGGATATGTGGGCACGCAGACGGTCAAGAGCTTCGGGGACTGGAACGCGAATGCCGCCGCACCGGGAACCGGAAGCCGCGGCAGGCCATTCTTCTCCCGGTTCGGCCGCACCGCCGATACGCTCTTCTGGAACGGCCAGTTCAGCGCCAACTATCATGCGCTCCAGGTGGCGATCAACCGGCGGGCCGCGGACGGACTGACCATCAAAGGCGCTTACACCTACTCCAAAGCAATCAATATGACGGACGATGACGGCCGCTCGGGCCTTGCGTTCAACTATCTGCCGCATCTCAGGCGCAACCGCGCCCAGGCGGGCTTCAACATCCCTCACATTTTCCAGATCGGCTACGTCTACGAGTTGCCGTTCGGAAAGGGCAAACGCTGGGCCAACACCGGGGCCGCCCGCTGGATCTTGGGCGACTGGCAGGTGAATGGAATCTTCTCCTCATTCCAGGGAAGGCCGTTCACAGTGACTGCCTCGGGAGCAGACCTCAACGCTCCGGGTAACACGCAGACCGCTGACCAAGTCGTACCGAAGGTCAAGAAAATCGGTAGCCTGGACGAATTTTTCCCGAGGTCGGCTTTTGCTCCCGTCACTGAGGCGCGCTTCGGGAATACGGGTCGGAATATCCTACGCGGGCCCGGCGTCGTCAATCTCGACCTCAGCGTCTTTCGTGACGTTCCCATTACCGAACGCTATAACCTTCAGTTCCGAGCGGAGGCCTTTAACCTGAGTAACACGCCGCACTTCAACAACCCAGATTCCAATGTAAATAGTGGCAACTTCATGCGCATCCGCAGCGCCGTCCAGGATCAGCGGACGATCCGCTTCGGCTTGCGCCTGAGTTTCTAAAGAGCAACGCACACTCCTCCCCTGGGGCGTGAAGCGCAGCGCTTCACGCCCATTTCTTTTAATCGGCCCGCAGGGTATCCTCAGCTGGCGGCAACTTACCGGGGCAGCCGCGCAGGGAAGCCGGCACGGCAATCAGGCGGGCGGAAGGGAGTCGCCCGGGTGCACCCGGGCGAGCCTGTTCCGCCGCACGGGCGACTTTCAAACCAACTCGGAGGTGCTGAAGAAGAAGCGGAGTTCGCGTTCGGCGGTGTCGGGGGCGTCGGAGCCGTGGATGGCGTTGCGTTCGATGTTGGAGCCGTAGAGCTTGCGGATCGTTCCTTCGCCGGCCTTGGCCGGATCCGTAGGGCCCATGAGGTCCCGCAGGCGTGCGACGGCGTCCGCCCGCTCGAGCGCGATCACGACCACCGGACCCTCCGTCATGAACCGAACGAGGCTTTCGTAGAAGTGCTTGCCGCGGTGTACATCATAGAACGCCTCGGCTTGCTCGCGGCGCAGCCGTAGCATGCGCAGGGCCAGAATGCGGAAACCCGCCTCCTCGATCATGGCCAGGATCTTGCCGGTGCGGCCCGCGGCCACGGCATCCGGCTTGATGATGGAAAGGGTTCGTTCGAGCATGAAGTCCTCAATGGAGCAGGTTGCGCACGGTCTCCCCGATTACGGCCGGCGTCTCGCAGACATGGATGCCGGCTTCGCGCATGGCTCGGATCTTGTCCTCGGCGCGTCCCGTGCCCCCGGAAATGATCGCTCCGGCATGGCCCATGCGGCGCCCCGGGGGGGCGGTGCGACCGGCCACGAAACCCACCACCGGCTTGCGCACGCGCTCCCTGACAAATGCGGCCGCCATTTCCTCGGCGTTGCCGCCGATTTCGCCGATCAACACGATCGCGTCGGTTTCCGGGTCCTCGTTGAACAGGGCCAGCGCATCTACGAAACTGGTGCCGATGATCGGGTCGCCGCCGATGCCGATGCAGGTTGACTGCCCGATGCCGAGCCGCGTTAACTGGTCCACCGCTTCATACGTGAGGGTGCCGGAGCGCGAGACGACCCCCACACGTCCGGGCTTGTGGATGTGGCCGGGCATGATGCCGATCTTGCACTTGCCGGGCGAGATAATGCCCGGACAGTTGGGGCCGATCAGGCGCGTCTTGCGGCCCTCGAGAAAGCGCCAGACTTTCACCATATCCAGGGCCGGAATGCCTTCGGTGATGCAGACGACGAGCTCGAGTCCCGCATCGGCAGCTTCCATGATGGCGTCGGCCGCGAAGGCGGGTGGCACAAAGATGGCCGAAGCGTTGGCGCCCGTGGCCTGCACGGCTTCGTGAACGGTGTGAAAGACGGGCAGGTCCAAGTGGCGCGTGCCGCCTTTGCCCGGGACCACCCCGCCGACCACCCGGGTTCCGTACTCGATGCACTGCTGTGCGTGGAACGTGGCCTCGCGGCCGGTGAAGCCCTGAAACAGCACGCGCGTATTCTGATCCACGAGGATGCTCATTGGGCCAGCCTCACGACTTTCTGTGCCGCGTCGCGCATGTTCTCGGCTACGGTGAAGTTCAGGCCGGATTCGGTGAGAATGCGCCGCCCCTCCTCCACATTGGTTCCTTCCATGCGAACGACCACCGGGACACGGATGTTCAGCTCCCGGGCGGCGGCCACCACACCCGTAGCGAGACGGTCGCAACGGAGGATCCCGCCGAAGATGTTGATCAGCACGGCCTTGACGTGCGGATCGGAGAGCAGGATGCGGAAGGCGTTCTGGATCTGCTCGGCGCTGGCGCCGCCGCCCACGTCCAGGAAGTTGGCGGGGCTGCCGCCGGCGTACTTGATGATGTCCATGGTGGCCATGGCCAGGCCGGCGCCGTTGACCATGCAGCCGACGTTGCCATCGAGCTTGATGTAATTCAGCCCGTGGCGGGAAGCTTCCACCTCCAGCGGGTCCTCTTCGTTGAGGTCGCGCAGTTCGAGCAGGTCCTTATGGCGGTAGAGGGCGTTGTCATCCAGGTTGATTTTGGCGTCGAGAGCAAAGACACGCCCGTCGGTGGTCACTACGAAAGGGTTGATTTCGGCCAGGGAGGCGTCCAGCTCTTCGTAAGCCCGTGCCAGCGCCATCATAGCTGCACCGGCGGCCGAAGCCGTAGTGCCGTCAAGCCCCATCCCGTAGGAGAGCTTGCGCGCCTGAAAGGCCGCCAGTCCGAAGCCGGGTTCAATGGTTTCCTTCAGAATTTTCTCCGGAGCGGTCGCGGCCACTTCCTCGATATCCACGCCGCCGGCCGCCGACGCCATGAACACGGCCTTACCCTGAGCGCGGTCGAGTACGACGCCGAGATAAAGCTCCCGGGCCACAGGGAGCGTCTCCTCGACGAGCACACGCTGCACGATGCGGCCCTCAGGTCCCGTCTGGTGGGTGACCAGCTTCATACCGAGCATCTTCTTGGCGAGCTCCGCCGCCTCGGCGGGACTCTGCGCGACCTTGATTCCGCCGCCCTTGCCGCGGCCCCCGGCGTGGATCTGGGCCTTGATGACGACACTTCCACCCAGCCGCCGGGCGATCATGTCCACTTCTTCGGCGGTGTAGGCCACTTCGCCGCGAGGCACGGGAACGCCGTAGCGGGCCAAGAGCGCCTTGGCCTGGTATTCGTGGATTTTCATCGGGATGCTGCTTCAGCCGAGCCTGCGGGCGCAGGGCCTGCAAGCCGTGCTAGGATTCGAGAAAAGCCAAAGATTTCACTATAGCATGTCGCTTCTTCCCTTCCTCCACCGCGTGCTCGACGGGCAGGATCTGGACGCCGGGGAGGCCGCTGCGGCAATGTCGGCCATCCTGCATGGAGAGGCGACCACGGCGCAGATTGCGGCCTTCCTGGCGGCCCTGCGGCTCAAGGGGGAAACTGCCGAGGAACTGGTCGGCTTCGCGCGCGCCATGCGCGCACACGCGGTTGTGGTGGAGGCGGGGCTCGAAGACGGTGCCGAGCTGCTCGACACCTGCGGCACGGGCGGCGACGGGGCGGGTACCTTCAACATCTCCACTATCGCGGCGTTCGTTGCGGCCGGTGCAGGAGCGCGGGTCGCCAAGCACGGCAACCGCTCTATCTCCGGCCGGTGCGGCAGCGCGGATGTTCTGGAAGGCCTGGGAGTGCCGCTCGCCACCGCACCGGAGCAGATGGGCCGGGCCATCCGTGAGGCGGGCATCGGGTTCCTCTTTGCGCCCGTACTACATCCGGCCATGAAGCACGCACAGCCGGCGCGACTGGAGCTGAAGACGCGAACCGTGTTCAACCTGCTCGGGCCTCTCGCCAATCCCGCGCGGGCCACGGCGCAGCTGGTGGGCGCCCCGAACGAGAAAGCGGCGCGCCTGATGGCGGAGGCGCTGGCGGCTCTGGGCTTGCGGCGGGGCTTCGTCGTACACGGCTCTGACGGGCTCGATGAAATCACCACGACCGGACCGACGCTACTGCTCGAGATCGCCAGCGGCCAGGTGCGTGAGAGCCTTGTGACGCCGGAAGATTTCGGCGTACCTCGGGCACGGCCGGAGGAGCTGCGGGGCGGCGACCGCGAGGTGAACTGCGAAATCGCCCGGAGGGTGCTTTGCGGGATGCGGGGGCCGCAGCGCGACATCGTGCTGGTGAACGCCTCTGCGGCGCTGGTGGCGGCGGGCGTCGCGCAGGACTTCGGCCAGGGAATGCAGCTTGCGGCCGAGTCTGTGGACTCCGGAGCGGCGTGGCGGAAACTCGAGCACCTCCGGTCGCTGATGCAGGGCCGCTAGCGATTGCCGGCTGCTTTCCAGATCAGGAAGACGACGGCAGCCACGAACGCCGCAAGCGCCTGATACTCCTGATTGCGGCGGTACAGCTTCCACTGGAAGCGTGCCGCGCGCGACTGCGCCCGCAGGCGCGGCCATAGCATCGGGACGCGTTCGGCGTAGGCGGCGTAGGCGGGAAACAGCTTGAGCAGGTGCTGCTCTTCCAGTTCAATGACGGGCAGATAGACGGCTGCGAACACCGCCGCGAATAGCACCGCCAGTGTGAGGCTCCGCGCAGCGATCACAAGACCGGCCGCGGTCAGCAGCGTCCCCAGATACAGCGGATTGCGAACGTAGGCGTACGGCCCGGTAGTGGCAAGCTGCTCATTCTTGGCAAGGTGTCCCGCAGCCCAGGCACGCAACGAGATGCCAAGCGCAGCAAGCGGCAGTCCTGCTATCAAGGAGCCGGGCGTCGGCTGCGCCAGCCATAGATACGCCGCCGCCAGCAGGAAACCCGCGGGCACACGCAGGCGAGCGACCCGGTCGGCGTACGGCTTGGGAAACCGGGGCCGGAGCATCAACTACCGGAACCGGCCGACCGCCTTCGTGCTGCCAGACGCCCTGCCAGCGCCTCAAAGACCGCCTCCGGCGTTACCTCTCGCATGCTGGCATCTATCCGGCCCCGGCGCTTGTAAGTAGTGGATGCCTGCGAACCGCGCAGAACCGCAAAGCTGTCGCTGTAAGGGCCATTGCGAGCAGGATCGGTGGGCCCGAAAATGGCAACGCCCGGTTTGCCGAGAGCCGCCGCCAGGTGCATAGGGCCGCTGTCGACACCCACGATCGCTGTGGCCCGCCGCGTGGCATGGATGAGTCCGGCGATGCCGGAGATGTGGCACCGCGCGTAAGGGACTTGTTCCAGGGCCGGTCTGGCCTCGGGCGGTCCGTTCAGAACCAGCGGCAGCCCCAACCCCTGACGGAGCAACCGGCCCAGTGCGCCGTAATGCTCCAGCGGCCATTGTTTGGCCGTCCAACCGGCGAAGGGACTTGCCAGGACGAAGCCGCCGGAGGGCAGGTCGCCTTCCGGACGGCCTTCGGGAAGGGGGAAGGCATGCACGATCGTGGAAGCTCCGGTAGCGGCAGCGAGCTCGAGGTTGCGGTCCACGACGTGAGCCGAGCGGGCTCGCACCTTGGTGGAGTAAAACAGGGCGGCCAGCCGTTCGCGAACTTGGGAATGATGAAATCCGAAGATGCGGTCGGCGTGCACGGCGGAGGCCACCACGGCAGACTTGACGAGGCCCTGGAAGTCCACCACCCAATCAAAGCGGTGAGCCCGCAGTCTCGCCAGCGTGCCCAAAAGTCCCTGCATGCCGCGTTCGACAATCAGCAGGCGGTCTACAAACGGGTTGCCCTCCAGCAGCACCGCCCACCGGGCTTCGACGGCCCAGCAGAGCTCCAGGTGGGGGAAGTTGTGTTTGAGCGTAGCAGCAGCCGGCAGGGTATGGATGATGTCACCCATCGCGCTCAGCCGGATTACGAGGATCCGGTGTGCAGCGCTAGGTGCCGTGGTGGCGGCGCTGAACATGCGCGATCAATTCCCGGGTGATTTGCTCGTCCAGATCCTCGTGGCGCTCGACCGCGGCGCCTGCGCCTCGGAGCGCCTCAACCAAGCCGTCTTCGGCAAGCACCACGTAGTCTACCACGGCAAGGGCCGCCACCAGTTCGGCGCGGGCCCGGGCGGCAAGAATAGGGCGCTCCGGGGAGCACACGACGGCCATCAAAGCATCCGCGTGGTCACGCGAGGCGGCTAAACGGCGAGCATGTGCCGCCAGGAGCGGGTCGAAATAGCCGGTCACGACGCACACTTTGCGGCCCGCTTCCCGCAGGCTTTGGGCGGTCGCAACCGCCTGTTGCGCGCTCAAGATCTTCGTGCGGGTATCCATTTTCTTCTGTGGCTTAAGAAATCAGCTCCAAAGCCCCCTGCACCACCCGTTCGGCGGAAACGGCGCGCATGCAGCCGTGATCAATGGGGCACTCGCGTAGCAGGCAGGGGCTGCAGCCGACCGGTTCACGGACCACCCGCACCGAGGGGCCGGCAGGTCCGGTCGCCTCCGGATCCGTTGCCCCGAACACCGCCACCGTGGGTACGCCGAGCGCCGAGGCTACGTGCATGGCTCCGGAGTCGTTGGTGAGGAAAAGCCGGCAGGCAGCCGCGAGTTCGATGAACTCGGCCAGGCTCGTGGCGCCGGCCAGATTCAGGGCGCGCGCGCCCAGACCCGCGGCCGTCCGCGCCACGGTTTCCCCGAGTGGACGCTCCCGTGCCGATCCGAAGATCGCCACAGTCCAACCCGTGAGCTTAGCCAGGCGGGCTGCAGCCTCGGCGAACCGTTCCGCAGGCCACCGCTTGGCCCCGCCGAACGCGGCTCCCGGACTGACGCCGATGACGGGGGATTCGACCCCGCGCTCGCCCCAGCGACGCAGTCCGGCTTGCCGGGCCTCCTCGATGCGATCCAGCAGGATCACGCCGTCAGACGGCCATTGCTCGGCCAGACTCGCCCGCTTGACCAGTTCCAGGTAGTAATGCTGCTGATGCGGCGGTATCTCGCCGCGGCGCGGAGGGGGAACCGGGTCGGTGAGGAGAGGACCGCGGAGATCCCTCCGGTAGCCGATGCGCCGCGGGATGCGGGCCATCCAGACCAGAAGCGCCGAGTCGAAGGAGTTGGGTAGCAACAGAGCGGCGTCGAAGCTTCGGGCGGCCAGTTCGCCAGCCGCCTGCCGCCGTCCGCGCCAGTCCCAAAGGTTGGGGCGGGCGCGGCAGAGCAGCACCTCGCTGGCGAAGCCTTCGCGCGCATAAAGATCCGCGACCGAGGGCCGGGCGTGCACAGCGATGTGGGCTCCGGGGAGGCGGAAGCGCAGGGCACGGAGCGCCGGCAGCGACATGACGGCATCACCGAGCCAGTTTGGAGCGCGCACGAGGATTCGGCCGGGCATCAGAGGAAGTTCCATTCTCATCCTAACCTTCGTCCCAGGGCCGGCGGTGACGTAGCCGCCGCGAGCGGCACCCCTGCAACGCGGAGCGCCGGGCGTACGTCGTGACTGACGAGAGGCCGGCCCGGCTTCCGGGTGCCTTGGTTTGCCCCTTACAGAGACCTGTCCTAAGATCAGCCAAGGAGCACCAGCATGCTCAAATTCACGGAACTACCCTGGCTGCGAAGCGGTCTGGCGTGCCTGATCTGCGCAGCGCTGCTGCTGCAGACAGCGGCCTGCGAGCCCCGCCAACCCGTGACTCCGAAGGTGCCCCTGCAACCGGCCGTTTTCGAGCCCTTGCGGGAGGCGCTCCTCAAGTCCTATGAGGAGCTGTTTGAAGAGGCGCCCCGGCTCGAATTCACAGCGGCTCAGATCCAGCAGATGCGCGAGTATCTGCGCCGCTCGCGCGAGTACTGTGTGAGCAGGTATAAGGATCGTGTCAAAGAACACGAGAAGAACCTGCAGAGCGCCCAGGCGGAACTCAAGCGGCGGACGGCGACGCTGGGCGATGCCGAACGCAAGGAGCTGCACTGCCGCATCCAGAACCTGCGGGCGGTGAAGAGCCAAGCCGAAGTGCTGGCGAACCACGCCATTCCCGTGGCGTTTGAGAACCGACAGGCCAAACTGGACCTGATTGAGAAGTGGCCGGCGCAACTCAAGCAGATCCAGCAGGAAATCGCCAGCGGCGCCTATCACAACCGGCCCTACGGAGACGTCAAGGACATCGGATTCCGAGAGGTGGGAAAGGGGCAGGAGCAGGATGTAAAGCTGGGTGAAGACACCGTGCGGGAAATGCGCCAGACGGGTCTGATGCCGCCGGAGGTCAAGAATGAAGCAGTGCAGAAGTACGTGGCGGACCTCGCCAAGAAGATCGCAGCGCGCTCGGACCTGCGGGTCCCCGTCACGGTCACGGTGCTCAACTCCAAGGAAATTAACGCATTCGCGCTTCCAGGCGGTTTCCTGTTCGTGCAGCGAGGACTCCTGGAGGCAGCCGAGGACGAGTCCCAGCTGGCGGGCGTGCTCGCTCACGAGATCGCCCATGCCGCGGCGCGACACGGCCAGCGGCTGATGAAGAAAGCGACCATTGCGAATCTCATCTATCAAGCCGCACAGGTTGCCGCCGTGATCCTCACCGGCGGAGCGGCGACAATCGGCACATATTACGCGCTGCAGTACGGCTTCTACGGACTCGGGCTCGTGCTCAGCCTCGACCTGCTCGGCGTAAGCCGCGATTTCGAACTGGAGGCGGACCAGCTCGGTGTGCAGTATGCCTGGAACGCGGGCTACGACCCAAGCGGCTTCATCCGTTTCTTCGACAAGATGGCCACCCGCGAGGGTTATGTGAACGGGGTGAGCTGGTTCCGGACGCACCCGCCGTTTTACGAGCGCATGGTCCACACCCGGCGCGAGATGCTGTTCCTGCCGAAGAAGGAGGGATTGATCCGGCAGAGCGCCGCGTTTGAACAAATGAAGAAAGAGCTCGCCAAGGTCACCGCGGAGGCGGAAGAGGAAGAAAAAGGCCGCCCGAGCCTGCTGGCTCCCGAGCAGGGCTGTCCGGCGCCGGAGAAGATCGAGTACAAGCCCGGGGACAAGATCGAGGCGATATGCGCGCTTCCCGCCTCCTGAGAAAAGCTGGGTGCCTCCTTGCGGCTGCGCGTTTGCTTTGTGGAGCCGCGCCACAGGGTCGAACGGTCTCTCTGTACGTAACCGTGGAAAAAGGAGGCGGGCTGGTGACGGGACTGACGGAGAAAAATTTCCGTCTGTACGAGGACGGACAGCCGAAGCCCTTCCGCCTGGAGCCGCCGGAGACGCCGGCGACGATTGCGCTGCTGGTGGAGCACAGCCAGGCCTCCTGGCCGTATTTCAATGACATCGCGCAATCCATCGAGGGCTTCTTCCGCGAAGCGCCGGAAGGCAACTGGTACGCCTTGGCGACGTTTTCCAACCAACTCAAGGTGGAGGTGGACTTCACCAAGATGCGGGGCCGGATTCTGGAGGCGTTTTCCGAACTGGGCCAGCCGTTGTGGGACGCCATCAATACCTACGACGCGGTTTGGGAGATGCTCGACAAGATGGGGCGGCTTCCGGGCCGGCGCGTGCTGATTTTCATCGGCTCCGGCTACGATGACTTCAGCGCCTACACGCTGGATGAAGTCAGGCGTAAGGTCGAGCAGACCAACGTAGTGATCTATGCTCTGGGAGCCGGTTCGATGCTGCGCGGGTCTTACGAACCGTACTTAGGCACCACGGCGCGAATGAATCTGTATCAGGCGGAGGCATTCCTCCGGATGCTGGCGGACAAAAGCGGCGGGCAGGCCTGGTTTCCGCGCTTTGAGACGGCCTACCGGGACGCCATGCGCGGAATCATGCAATCGCTGGCCGCCCAGTACCGTCTGGTATATGAGTCTACGGTGCCGCGCGACGGCAGATTGCACAAAATCAAGGTGGAGGCGTTTCAAGTGGTGAACGACCGGCGTGAAGATTTCCGGGTCCGGGCGAGAGAGGGCTGGCGCTATTAAGGCGCTACTAAATGGAGTAGAGGAGTCAGGGCAATGATGGAGACACGTATGGAGATCAAACGATGGACCGCAGTAGCGGCGTTGATGGTTGCTGCAGCCTTCGGCGCCGTGGCCAGTCTGGCCGCGGCCCGAAAGGGGCTGCTTCCGGCGGCAAGCACAGGGCCTCTGTTTCAGGTCGCCGCGAGCGAGCGGCCGTCAGGCTCGTTGGGGGAAAGTTTTGCCCCCGTGGTCAAGAAAGTGCTGCCGGCAGTGGTGAACATTTACAGTGAGCGCGTAGTGCGGACGCGCGGCGAGCCGTCGCCGTTCTTTTCCGATCCGTTTTTCCGCGACTTTTTCGAGCAGTTCGGATGGCGCTTCGACGTGCCGCGGGAGTACCGGGAGCGGAGTCTGGGCTCGGGCGTGATCGTCAGCGCGGACGGCTATATTCTCACGGCCAACCACGTCATCCACGGAGCGACGGACGTCAAAGTGGCGCTGGCGGACAAGCGGGAGATGGAGGCCAAGATTGTGGGTACCGATCCACGGACGGATCTGGCGCTGCTGAAGGTGAACTCGAGCGGACTGCCCTTCCTGCCGCTGGGTGATTCCTCCAAGCTCGAAGTCGGTGACATCGTTTTGGCGATCGGCAACCCCTTCGGCATCGGCCAGACCGTGACCATGGGCATCGTGAGTGCCAAAGGGCGCAGCGGCATCACGCCGGAACCGAATGTACTGGAGGATTTCATTCAGACCGACGCCGCCATCAACAAAGGCAACTCGGGCGGTGCCCTGGTGAACCTTCGCGGAGAACTGGTGGGGATCAATGACGCGATCGTGTCACCGTCGGGAGGTAACGTCGGGATCGGCTTCGCCATCCCGAGCAACATGGCCCGGCCGGTGATGGAGCAACTGGTCAAGAGCGGGCGGGTCGTGCGCGGGTATCTGGGTGTGATCATCCAGCCTGTGGATCAGAAGGTGGCCAAGGCCTTCGGGCTGAAAGAGGCGCGCGGCGCGCTGGTGGGCGATGTGACTTCCGACGGACCGGCGGCCAAGGCCGGGATCCAGAAAGGCGACGTGATCATCGGCGTGAACGACCAGCGGGTCGAGGACAACCGCGACCTCCAGCTCAAGATCGCCAGTACGGCGCCCGGCACGCGTGTCAATCTGCGCCTGATTCGCGACGGTAAAGAGATCACGATTCCGGTGACGCTCGGGGAGGCGCCCGGGGAGCGCGAAGGCACGCGGGCCGAATCACGCCGCGGCAGCGCCCTGGAGGGCGTAGACGTAGACGATCTGACTCCTGCAATTGCGCGCCAGCTCGGACTTCCACGGGATACCTTCGGCGTGGTCGTCACCAACGTTCGCCCGGACAGCCCCGCCGCAGAGGCGGGCTTGCGCCGCGGGGATGTGATCCAGGAAGTCAACCGCCGGCCGGTGACGAATGTGGCGGCGTTTGAGCGCGCCGTGCGGCAGGCGGGCTCCGATCCGGTCCTGCTGCTGATCAACCGGGGAGGCAACACGCACTTCCTGGTGGTCGAGCCCAGGTGAGCGGCGATGCTTCGGATTGTTGCGGTTGTAGCGGCGGTGGCGGCCTGTGTCGGCCTTGCAGGCGGGCAGGAGCTGCCCGGATGCTGGATCCGTGACGTGGCTTCTGCGGGCGGGTCGGTGGTGCTGCTGTGCAGGGAAGGCATTCTGATCCGCTCCGACGATGGCGGCGTGAGCTGGTCGGCGCAACGTGTGGCCGAAGGCATTGATGCGCGGGCCGTGGCGCTCATGGACGCGCAGCGGGTCGTCGTGGTCGGGGGCGGGGGTCTGCTCCTGGCCAGCGACAACGGGGGACGGAGCTGGCAGCGCCTGGCGTCACCTGTCGCTACGACCCTGAACGACGTCGCCTTCGCCGGCCAGTCAGGCTGGGCTGTCGGGGCCGAAGGTGTCGTGCTCCACTCCAGCGACGGGGGGCGCACCTGGCGGCGCCAGCCGAGCTTCACGACCAGCACGCTGGAAGGCGTGTTTTTCCTGGACGAGCGG
Source organism: Acidobacteriota bacterium (assembly GCA_037446115.1). Lineage (GTDB taxonomy): Bacteria > Acidobacteriota > Terriglobia > Bryobacterales > Bryobacteraceae > JANWXD01. The sequence goes on from JBBIJF010000009.1 coordinate 17,923, forward strand.
CGCGGATGGGCGGTCGGCTGGACCGGCACCGTGCTCCGCACGGAAGACGGCGGCAAATTCTGGGAGCAGACTGCAGTTCCAGGCGTGTATTACAACTTCGAAGCCGTCTATTTCCGAGATGCCAATAACGGGTGGATCGTGGGAGCACCGGGTCTGATTCTCCGCACCAGAGACGGCGGGCGTAGCTGGGAACGCCTGGTGTCGCCCGTGCCGGGACTGCTGCGCTCGGTGTGCTTCACCCCGGCGGGACTGGGACTGATCGCAGGCGAGGAGATCCTGATCAGCCGGGACGGCGGCGAAAGCTGGCGAGCGGCGCCGCTGCCGGTCTCGGAAGCCTTCACCCGCGTGATCGCGGAAAACGGGCGCCTGTGGGCGGTCAGCCCGCACAACGTCTTCGCCTCGCAGGACGGCGGGGAAACGTGGCTGGCGCGGCACCCGTTCGCAACCGGGGCCGCAGGTTCTTAGCTCCCGTCAACGAAGCCAGGGCGGCGTAGCCGCTGGAGGAGCTTACCCCTTGGCCGTGGACTGCTGCTCCGTGTCGCTCGCTTCCTCGAACTCGAGCTCGTCCCCGAGGCGCGTGCCGGTCGCAGCGATGGCGCCCGCGGGAAGTTCCAACACCGAGTGGGCCCACAGGCAGACGCTGATGCGGCCCGGCGCCATCTGCGGCCGCAGTTTCACCACTCTTTTCCGGCGATCCAGAAAGATCACATCAATCGAAAAACGCATCCCGAAGGTGTGGATGCCTTCGGAGGGCACGATCCACAGACCCCGGCCGGGTTCCAGGGAGTCGTGTTTCAGCAGGCCCGTGCGGCGCTGGCGGCTCGTGGCGGCCACTTCGACCGCCGTGGCCAGCACCGTACCGCGCGTGCGATTGCGGACCCGGAATTTCGGCATCGCGGTCGTCGTTCCCATGCTATCCTGAAAGAGAACTCTCATCTCCCGTTCCCCGAGACGATCAGCCTTGAAAGTGGGATTTGTCAGCCTGGGGTGCCCCAAAAATCTGGTGGACACCGAAGTCATGATGGGGCACCTGGCGGCGCACGGGCACGAGTTGACGTCCCGCCCGGAGGAAGCCGACGCCATCGTCATCAACACCTGCAGCTTCATTGATCCGGCAAAGCAGGAGTCCGTGGACACGATTCTCGAGATGGCGCAGTACAAGCAGGCGGGCCGCGTCAGGCGGCTGATCGTTGCAGGGTGCCTGGTCGAGCGTTATCGCGACGAAATCCGCCGCTCGATCCCGGAGGTGGACGCGGTCTTGGGCACCAACGAACTGGAATCCATCGTGGCGGTGTGCGAGGGCCGCGAGCCGGCGCCGGCGGCGGAGCCGTATCTCTATCACGAATTCACCCCGCGCCTGCGCGCCACGCCGCGCCACTACGCCTATATCAAGATCGCCGAGGGCTGCGACCACCCCTGTTCGTTCTGCGTGATTCCCCAGTTCCGGGGCAGGTTCCGCAGCCGCCGCTTCGAATCCGTGATGGCCGAAGCCACGCGGCTGTTTGCGGAGGGAGTTCGCGAGATTAACCTGATCGGCCAGGACACCACTTCCTACGGAGAGGACCTGGGCCTCCGGGACGGTTTGGCGGTGCTGCTGGAGCGGCTGGCGGCGATCGAAACGGATCACCCCAAATGGATCCGGTTTCTTTACGCGTACCCGAACCGCGTGACTACAAGGCTCCTCGACACGATCGCGGCCCACGAAGCGCTGGTCAAGTACCTGGACGTCCCCTTCCAGCATGCCAGCGCCGCGGTTTTGAAACGCATGAAACGCGGCGGATCCGGAGAACACTTCCTGCGGCTGATCGAGCGGATCCGGCGCACGATCCCCGGTGTCGCAATCCGGACCAGCTTTATCGTAGGGTTCCCCGGTGAGACGGAACAGGACTTTGAAGAATTGTGCCAGTTCGTCGAAGCCGCGCGTTTCGACCGCATGGGCGTGTTCTCCTATTCCGACGAAGACACCAGCGAGAGCTTCCGCCTGCCGGATAAGGTGGACCGGCGCACCATCTACCATCGCAAACGACGGCTGCTGGCGATTCAGCGGCGCATCTCGCGGGCGAATCTGCGCCGCCTGGCGGGCCGGGAGATCACGGTACTGGTCGAGGGGCCGTCGCGCGAAAGCGAGCTGGTGTGGGAAGCGCGTATGGCGACGCAGGCGCCGGAGATTGACGGCGTCTGCATCGTGAACGACTGCGAGGGACCGCCGCCTGAGCCGGGGCGTTTCCGCAAGCTGCGCGTGACGCGGACGCTGGATTACGACGTGATCGGCACGCTGACGGCCGATATCGAGCCGGAGGCGCGCCGCAATGGGATGCCGGCGCTGGTCGTGCTCCACGGCCGGGACGGCCGCTCGGCGGCCGGGTTGCACCGATGAAGTGCCCGATTTGCAAGAAGGAGGTCCGGTTCGGGGACCCTTTCATGCCGTTCTGCAGCGAGCGCTGCAAGCTCATTGACTTGGGCAACTGGGCTTCCGAGAAGTACGTGATCTCAACGCCCCTGGTCCCGGACGCGGAAGAAGAATCCGAGAACAAGAAGGACGGACATGCCGGCTAGCGCGGCCCGGGGCCTTGCCATGCCGGTGGCGACGCTGGCCGGTTTGGGATACGCTCCGGTGGCGCCCGGCACGGCCGGCTCACTGGGAGCGATGGCGCTGGCAGTCGCCCTCACCGGATACGCGGGCTGGAAAGGAGTGCATTTCGCCCTTCTCGCTGCCATCGCGTTTCTGCCGGCGGTGTGGGCTGCGGGCGTGACGGCTCAGGATTGCGGGCACCGGGACCCGCCCAAGGTCGTCGTGGACGAAGCGGTGGGCCAGTGGCTGACGCTGGCCGGAGCCACGTCCCTGAGCTGGAAGGCGGGCGTGGCGGCGTTTGTTCTGTTCCGCCTGTTTGACGTTTGGAAGCCCTTCCCCGTGCGCCACGCCGAGCGGCTGCCGGGCGGTTGGGGCATCGTGGCCGACGACGTGGTGGCCGGCCTGTATGGGGCGCTTGTGTTATTTGGAGCAGGATGTTTCAATCTTTATTGAATATGGGGACCCGAAAAGAAGCAGCGGATCGTCCGGTGATCGAGACCATATCGCCCCCGGCGGCCATTGCCGGCGGCGAGCTTCAGATCCGCGGCAAGCATCTGGCCAGGTCGGAGCGGCCGAAAGTGACGGTGGGAGACGTACCGGCGCCGATCATCATCGGCTCGGATTCTCTGGTGATCGTTCGCGTGCCCGAGGGCGCCGCGGTGGGGGAGGTGGTACTGCGCAACGGCGACGAAGGCACGGCCACGTACCTGTGCGAGATCGGACTGCAACTGGCCGACGGCGTGCACCCGGTGGCCAATCCCGCCATTGACCGCCACGGCAACATCTACACGACCTTCAGTGGCTCGCGCGGGCAGAAGACCCCGGTTTCCGTCTACCGCATCGACCTCAACTACAGCCTCAAGCCGTTCTTGTCCGACATCATGAACGCCACCGGACTGGCGTTCGACCGCGACGGACTTCTCTACGTGTCGAGCCGCTACGAGGGGATCGTCTACCAGGTCACGCCGGGCGGCCAGATGACGGTTTACGTGGAGGGCATGGGCGTCGCCACGGGCCTGGCGTTCGACGAAGACGAGAACCTCTATGTCGGCGATCGGAGCGGCACGATCTTCAAGATCAGCCGCGACCGGCAGATCTACGTGTTCGCCACCCTGGAGCCTTCGATTGCCGCCTACCACCTGGCGTTCGGTCCGGACGGCTATCTTTACGTGACAGGCCCGACCACCTCGAGCTTTGACTGCGTCTACCGGATCTCGCCGGCGGGCGATACCGAGGTGTTCTATCGCGGGCTCGGTCGGCCGCAGGGTCTCGCCTTCGACGCCGAAGGGCGGCTGTACGTGGCGGCGTCGCTGGCGGGACGCAAAGGCGTGGTGCGCATTGATCCGGACCGGCGCGCCGAACTGTTTCTCTCCGGACCCAATATCGTGGGACTAGCCTTTACGCCGTCGCGGGCCATGATCGTGGCCACCAATAACGCGATCTACCGCGTGGATGTCGGCATCCGGGGCAAGCCGCTCCTGTAGATGAACGCGGAGATTATCGCGGTCGGCTCCGAGTTGCTGACGCCGCAGCGGGTGGACACCAACTCGCTGTTCCTCACCGAGCACCTCAACAACCTGGGCGTGGAGGTCGTGCTCAAGACGGTGGTGGGGGACGACCGCGAGCGGCTGGCGGCGGCAGTGCGGGCGGCGGTGGCGCGCAGCGAGATCGTGATCCTCACCGGCGGTCTGGGACCGACCGAAGACGACGTGACCCGCGAAGCCGTGGCGGCGGCGCTCGATCGCAAGCTCGTGTTCCGGCCCGATCTCCTCGAGTGGATTGAAGGGCGCTTCCGGCGCGCCGGCCGCCAAATGGCTGAGATCAACCGGCGGCAGGCGTATGTCATCGAAGGCGCGGAGGCGTGGCGGAACGACAACGGAACGGCGCCGGGACTGTGGATCGAGCACAACGGGCGCATCGTGATTTTGCTGCCCGGCCCTCCGGCCGAGCTCCAGCCCATGTTTGTGCGCGACTGCCTGCCGCGACTGGAGCGATTGGTTCCCCGCCAGGTCATCCGGACCCGGATCTACCGTGTTGCAGGCATGCCGGAGTCGGACCTGGACCAGTTGATTTCGCCGGTGTACCGCAAATACGCGAATCCCTCCACGACCGTGCTGGCGGCTCCGGGCGACATCCAGATCCACCTCCGCGCCCGCTGCGAAACCCCCGAGGAAGCCGACCGCCTGCTTGCGGAGTTGGGCGGGCAGATCGAGGCGCTGCTCGGTGAAAGAATCTACTCGCGTAACGGCGAGCCCCTGGAAGTCGTGGTGGGCCGGCGGCTGCGCGAGCGGGGCGCGACGCTCAGCGTGGCGGAAAGCTGCACCAGCGGACTGCTGGCAGCCCGGATCACCGACGTAGCCGGCAGCTCAGATTACTTCGTCGGCGGCTTCCTCGTATATACGGATGCACTCAAGACCCGGCTCCTGGGAGTGCCGGCCTCGATTCTCGAGCAACACGGCGCCGTAAGTGAGCCCGTGGCGCAGGCGATGGCGGCCGGGGCTCGGGAACGCACGGGCTCGACGTTCGCGCTGTCTGTGACCGGCGTCGCCGGGCCCACCGGAGGCACGCCGGAGGTCCCCGTCGGGACTGTTTGCATCGGGCTGGCGCACCCGGAGGGTGCGGAGGCCCGCCGCTACCGCTTCCTGGGCGACCGTGGGCGCGTCCGCGCGATAGCCGTCCAGACGGCGCTCGATCTGCTCCGCCGCCGGCTGGCCTGAAGCGCCCCAGGAGCGGCGGCCCCTTCACTTGCGCAAGTGTTTGTCCGCGAAATCGAGAAAGCGTTCCCAGTCGTAGGAGGTCACATCGTGCTTGCCACGCCGGATGTGGTAGCCGATGGTGGTCATCACGGGTTGTTCTACGGGCGGCATCTCGCGGACGCCGAGACCGTCGGTTCCGAGCAGACGGTAGACCGGATCGGCGTGCAGCGCCGCGAGGAATTCACCACGCGGGTCGGCCCACAGATCCTCTTCCGCGCTGGCGACGTACAGGGGGCGAGGGGCGATCAGCGCAAGCAGCATATGCTGATCCACGGGTAAAGCCTCTTCGTTGTCGTTGTACCGCTTGAAATTGGCGCAGAACCAGTGCGGGAAGGCCGTGTTGATGAGGCGGACCGTTTCGCCGAAACGGCGGCGGCTCAGCGCCGCGCCGCCGCAGCCGGAGTTGTTGGAGATCACAAGCGCGAAACGCTCATCCTGCGCCCCGGCCCATAGCGCGGTTTTTCCGAGACGCGAGTGGCCCATCACAGCCACGCGGCGCGCGTCGGCATCCCGGTCCGTCTCCAGGTAGTCCATCACCCGGCTCAGGCCCCAGGCCCAGGCGCCGATCGAACCCCATTCGTCGGCGGCCGGCCGCGTCTGGCCGGGCGAGTAAAAGAGCGGGTGCACGCCATTTTGAAAGCCGTCGTCGAAGTCCGGGTCAATGTCTCCGTAGTGGGCGGTGACCAGGCCGTAGCCCCGTTCGAGGATCCGCTCGACCGGCCAGCGGCCGGAGGCGGAGCCGCGCGATGTTTCCTCGGGCAGGCGGAGCACGAGCTCCTTGCCCGGGCCGGCCCGAGTCCACACCGGCGCCAGCGCGATGCCCGGATCGGGATGGACGGTGTGGTTGCCGCCGAAGTTGAGGCCTACGAAAACCGGAACAGGCCCGCGTGCGGCCGCAGGCAGGTAGATCAGCAGGCGCATTTCTGGGCCTCGGGCGTCCCGTGTAAACTGCAACTTCACCTGTTTGCGGATGGCTTTGCCCCCGAGGACTCCGCGCTCGACGGAAACCGTCTCAAAGCGGAAGTGTTCCGGGCGGCCCGGGCTGCGGCCATAGACCTCGGTTTCAAACAGGCGCAGGATTTCCGGCCGGCGCTTGTTCCGCCACAGAGCGGGCGTCGTGACACGGGTCCCGTCGGCGCAGATCAGCGGATCCGGCAGGACGTACCGCGGAACTTTGGATTCATCGTAGTTAACGTCGGCCCGCCGGGGCTGCGCAGAAGCCAGGACGGCCAGCCCGCCGGCCAATGAAATCGTGGACCAGCGAATGCTCATTTCGGCTCCTGCGGTGAAGAAGAAGCGGTGGACTTCAGCCAAGTGGCCAGCCACTCGAGAACCTGTTCATACCAAAAGCGGCTGTTCTGGGGCTTCAGGATCCAGTGCCCCTCATCCGGGAACAACACGAGCCGGGACGGAATTTTCTGCAGCTGGAGGGCAGTGAACAGCTGAAGGCCTTGGCCCACGGGTACCCGGTAGTCCAGTTCTCCATGAGTGACGAGCGTGGGAGTCTTGAACTGGGGAACATAGTAGCTCGGAGACCATTTCGTATAAGGTTCCGGGTTGCTCCACGGGCTCCCGCGGAATTCCCAAAGCGGAAACCAAAGCTCCTCGGTTTCGCCGAACATGCTGCGCAGATCGAAGACACCGGCATGAGAGACCAGAACCTTGAAGCGGTCGGTGTGGCCGAGGAGCCAGTTCATCATGTAGCCGCCGTAAGAAGCGCCTGCAGCACCCATCCGCTCGGGGTCGGCCCACGGTTGGCCCGCCACGTGACGGACGACCGCCATGATGTCCTCAAAAACCTTACCGCCCCAGTCCGAGTTGATTTCGTCAATGAACTTCTGGCCGTAACCGGTGGAGCCCCGCGGGTTGGGCATGACGACGACGTAACCGGCCGCGGCGAAGACCTGCGCGTTCCAGCGGTAGCTCCAGCTGTAGCCCCAGGCGCTCTGCGGACCGCCGTGAATCAGAAACAGGACCGGGTATTTCTTACCCGGTTCGAAACCGTAAGGCTTGATGAGGAAGCTGTGAACGCGCGCTCCTTCGGCTCCGTCCACCCAGAATTCTTCGGCGGCGGTGAGCTGGTAGCCTGCCAGCAAGTCCTCGTTGAGGCGGGTGAGGGGCACCGCAGCGCCTCCGGTGGAGGCGGCGCGGTAGATCTCTATCGGTCGCGAGGCCGTCTGTTCGGTATAGAGCATCGTCTTTCCGTCTTGGGTGAGCCGGACATCATCGAGCTGGCTCGGCCCGCTGGCGATGATCCGCGCGCCGCCGCCGGAGGTGGGAATCATCTGAATCACCTGCCGGCCGCGGTCTTCCACGGTAAAGAAGATTCGGCTGGAATCGGGCGCCCAGGTGAAGCTGCCGATCCAGCGGTCCAGCCCCTCGGTCAGGATTCGCGTCTGGCGGCTCGAGCGGTCGAACACCGCCAGGCGCCAGCGGTCGCTCTCGTAACCGGCCCGTGCCTGCGTGCGGTAGGCGATGAATTTGCCGTCGGGTGAGTACAGTGGAGAATTGTCCGCAGCCACGTTCAGCGTGATCTTCTGCGGCTGGCCGCCCTCGATCGGCACGATGTACAGGTCGGAGTTCGTGCTGACGGCCGGCTCGGGGTCAGAAACCATCACGTAGCAGAGTTCCTTTCCGTCCGGCGAGAGGGCGTAGTCGTCGGGTCCGCCGAGCGAAAACGGAGGGACGTCGCGCAGGCCCGGGGTCAGATCGCGAGCCGTCCCGCCGGTGACCGGAACGACGAGGATGTGCCGGCGGCGCGCGGTCTTCCAGTGGTTCCAGTGCCGGTACAGCAGCGTCGTGTAGACGCGCGGTCTGATCTTGGCCAGCTTCTCGGCCTCCAGCTTCTGTTCGTTACAGGCTTCGTCCGGGCACTCCGGGTAGACTTCGCTCGTGAAGACCAGGTTCCTTCCGTCCGGCGAAAACAACACACCGTCGGCCTCCGTGGCCAGGCGTGTTACTTGCACGGGATTGCCGCCGTCCGGATCCATGAGCCAGATCTGGGAGTTGCCGCTGCGGTCGGAAACAAACGCGATGCGTTTGGAATCCGGAGACCAGCGGGGCCGCTCATTGCGGGTGCCTTCGAAGGTAATCTGCCGGGGACTGCCGCCGTCGAGCGGGACCACCCAGATGTGCGTCGGACGGGTGTTGTTCTCGACGTCTGGGCGCTGGACGGTGAAGGCCACGAGCCGGCCGTCCGGCGAAAGTTGGGGGTCGCTGATGCGAGCCACTTTCAGCAGAGCGTGGACATCAAAGGGCTGCTTTGCGGCAATCTCCCCTGCCGCACACAATAACAGCACAACGAAAAGGATGAAGACCCGGCGCATACCCTGAATTCTACCGCGCGACCTCACCGGTCGGGCCGCGTTGCACCAAGAAAGCTCGCGACGGATTCCGTTGCGCGTACCCAGTTGTGCGGGGTGCGCCCTCCGGGAGCGTGAAGCCTGTCCCGGGCTTACTTCTTGGTCGCGGGCGGAGTGACGGGTTTGGGCGGAGCCGCCGCGGCCGGTTTGGGCGGAGCCGCGTCGGTGGGCGTATTTTTGTCGTAGAGCGCCACGATGTCGGAGGTGATGTCAATCCCGTTGGCGGCGTAAAGCACCGGCGTCTGGGGCGAGCTGACGTCAAGGATAAGCGCGTACCCATTGTCCCGCGCGTACTTGCCGATCACCACCATCATCCGCTGGCCGAGCTCCTGGAGAATCCGGTTCTGGTCCTGCTCGAAGTCAGCCTGTGCGTCTTCCGTGTCGCGGTTCAAAGCCCGTGTCTTCTGGTCAATCTGGCGGATCAGCGCCTGGCGCGCCTCCTCGCTCATGGTGTTGCTGCCCTTGCTGAGCTGATCCCGCAGCGCGTTGATTTCGTTTTGTTTCTGTTCCAGTTCCTTGCGCTTGGGCTCGTAGCGCTGCTGCAACTCATCGGCGGCCTTTTGACCGTCCCTGGTGCTGAGAATGGCCTGCTGGATGTTGATGATGCCCACTTTGGTCGGGGCAGGCGACTGCGTCGGGCTCTGGGCGTTCGAAGCCAAGGCGGCCGCCAACAGGCAAATCCCCATGCTCGTGACTTCCCTGTGCACTGCACACACTCCTGAAGATGTGGTCTTTCCCTTTATCATACAGAAACGCGTCTCAGAACGTGCGGCCGATGGTAAAGCGGAACGTGCGGCGCTGCTCGAAGAACGGCAGGGGGGTGCCGAAGTCGGTCACGGCCTTCAAAAACGTGGCCTGGTTGGGGAACGCAGAGCGGTCCAGTACGATGGGGGGCTGCAACCACGTGCGCGTGATGGTGGGATTATAGGCCCAGTAGAGCCGGAAGGGAGCGTTCACCACGGGCATCAGGACCTGGAGTTCCAGCCCGGTCGAGGTCCGGATCCTCTGGGTGTCCCGGGCGACGATCGCCCGGCCGTCGAAGCCGGCTTGCGGAAACTTAGAGTTGAGTTCCGTCAGGCGTCCCTCATTCAGCCGCAGTTGACCGGGGAAGCTGACCCGGTTGAGGCCCGCGTCAAAGAAGGCCGCCAGCGTCACCGGGCCGGCGATGGGGATGCGGTACTCGATGTTGCCGACCGCCTGCGTGTCGCCGCCGACAAAAACCGGTGTGTAGACCGGAATGCGCTGGGTCACGGCCTCAAAAACTTCTTGCCCATCCCGAATCACTTTCTGGGTACGCGCCGAACCGTCATCGTTGAGGACCACCACAGCTCTTTCGTCAGGAACAAAGGCCCATGGGCTGACGCCCCAGATTTCGAAGCCCCGGACGTCCTGCTCGCCGCCCATGTAAAAGCGGCTGAACGGAGGCGCCAGTTTGCCGCCGTAGCCCGTCACGAAGCTGCCCATCAAGCGCATGCCGATGACATGACCCTTCTTGAGGCCGCCACGGAAGTACGTCGTGGAAATCGTGGGCCGGATCATGTTGACGTTGCCGCCCAGGATGCTACCGGCGAACTCCGTGGCGATGAACAGGCTCTTACCCGCCGTGGGCGTAAGGGGATGATTGACCGTATTGTACGAATAAGACGGAATGATTTTGCTCGTGCGGATCCCGGTGAGCGAGTTGGGACCTCCAAGGCCCTGGAAATTCAGGTACTGGAAATACGTCTGGGATGCCGAAGTGAGCGTGGTGATGTTGGACACATCATAGCCGTAAGTCAAGCCCACGCGCGCAAACGTCCGGCGGAGCGGATAGCTGGTAAATACGGTGAAGCCGTGGCCGTTGGAGACGTAGTTGAGCAGGTTGTCCTTGCCCAAGGCTTCGAAAATGGGGATGAGGTTGCGCCCCGACAACAGGGAAACCTCCCGCCCCTGATCGAAGTTGAAGCGCTGGGTGTAAACGGTGAAGCCGAGCTGGATCGGACGGTCCAGGAAGTAAGGCTCGGTGAAGCCGAACGAGACGCTCCGGATCCGATCCCCGAGCTGCGAGTCCAGGCTTAAGGTTTCCCCCAGCCCCAGGAAGTTGTTGGTCGAATAATTGAATCCGATGAAGCTGCCGGCGATGCCCGAAACGCCCCCTTGCAGCCCCACCGAGTTCTTGCCCCGCTCCTTCACCTTCAGGGTGATGTCCACCGTGTTGGTGCGTGTGTCCCGCTTGATGTCGGCCGCCTCCTCCTGCTTGAGCATCTCAAAGTAGCCCAGCTGGTTCAGCCGCAAAATGCTCAGCTCCCACAGCCGCGTGTTGAACATGTCCCCTTCATCCAGCAGCAGTTCCCGCCGGATCACCTTGTCGCGCGTCGTCGTGTTGCCCTGAAAATCAATCCGCCGCACGATGAACTGCTTGCCTTCGTCAATGTTGAGCACCAGGTTGAGCCGGTCCGAGTTCGGCAGCAGCTCAAAATCCGGCTCCGGCACCATGTCAATGTAGCCGAACTGCCCGTACAGCTTGCGGAGTTCCTCCAGACCCTTGCGCAGCTTGGCCGTGGAGAAAATGTCGCCCGGCCGCATCTGAAACACGTCCTGCCCGATCAGCTCCGGCGTGCGGAACAGCTTCATGCCCACAAAGTTGATCCGGTTCAGACGGTAGCGTCGCCCCTCCTCCAGCTGCACCCTCACATCCGCCCGCTTGCCCGGCCGGTTGGGATAAAACAGCGGCACGCGGAACCACCCTCCCCCCACGTCCCGCACCGTCACCTTGTGCTCCAGAGCCTTGGCCGTGAAATAGCCGCGCTCCTGATAGAAATTCCGCACCCGGTCCTTGTCCTCTTCCAGCTTGCTCAGATCGTAGGCCTTCGCAAACAGACTCTCAAACAGGATCGAACGCGGAATCCCGATGGGCCGCAGGTTCTTCATGGCCCGGATCACCGCGCGATCCGAAAACGCCCGGTTGCCTTCAATGTCAATCTTGCCCACCTTCACCTTGGGCCCTTCTTTGACCCGGAAGGTCACCTCCAAAGAGGCCGGCGGAATGCGCCGCAGCTCCGGCTCCACTTCCGCAAACTGGCGGCCGCGCTCCGCCAGAAACTCCTGCAGCACCACCTTGGCCCGCTGCACCTTGTTGGGCTCGTACATGGACTCCACCGTCAGGCCCACGCGCCGCTCCTTGAACCGGTCCAGAATCTCGGACACCGTCACGGACTTGATGCCCTCGTATTTGATGGAGCGCACCATCTGCCGCTCCTGCAGCACGAACCGCACGATCTGCCCCGTCTTGCCCGGCTCCACTTCCAGGCGGATGTCATCGAACCGGCCCGTGTTCCACAGCGCCATGAAGTCCCGCCGGAGCACGTCCTCATCCAGCTTGTCGCCCCGCCGGGAGAAGATCATGGCCCGCAGGGTGTCGGCCGGCACGCGCCGCGCCCCGCGAAACTCGATGGCTTCAATCACGTTCTCCACTTTGGCGGGCGGCGGGGCTTCTGCCGCCGGTTTGGGCGCCTCGAACGGTGAGGGCGGCTGCTGGCCGGGCTGGGGACGCGGAGCCTGCGGCTGGGCTTCCTCGGCGGGCCGAACCGGTTCGAAGGGGTTGGGAGGCTTCGGCTTCTCCGGTTGCTGGGCACCGGCCAAGGCCGCCCAAACGCAGGCGCAGGTGAACGCTGCGCCGGAGAGCCTGATGAGTCTCATCGGGTGCTTTCCTGGTCTCTTCCGACTTTCGGCCAAACAGGAGACGTGCGTGCAGCCCCTCAGGTTTCCCGGATTCTCTTGCGACCTCAGACTGCGCGCGAAGTCTCATTCTAGCTGATCCCCGGGGATGCCAACAATGCGCCGCGTCAATTGGCCGGATACACTTGTGAATCCTTTCTTATCCCACCGAGCGGAGCCACCGCCGGCAGGCGGATTCCCGGAGGGTGCGAGTCACGGCTCGATTCTCGCCCACGGAACGGTGCGCGTGTCTTGCTTGCCGCTTTGCTAGAGTGATCAGTTGCACCTATGACGCGAACTCCTCAGCCGACCGTGGCGCCCCTTGTGGCGATCATGATGGGAAGCAAGTCCGACTGGGAGACCATGAAGCACGCCGCCGAGACGCTGGACCGGTTCGGCGTCCCACACGAGTGTCGCGTGCTGTCGGCCCACCGGACACCGCAGCAAACCGCCGAGTACGCCGGGCAGGCCGAGCTCCGGGGAATCGAAGTCATCATTGCGGCCGCAGGCGGGGCCGCCCATTTGGCCGGAGTGGTGGCAGCGCACACTCTTCTGCCCGTGCTCGGCGTGCCGATCGAGAGCCCTTCGTTAAAAGGCCTGGACTCTCTTCTTTCCATGGTGCAGATGCCGGGAGGCATTCCGGTCGGGACGCTGGCGATCGGCAAAGCGGGCGCGATCAATGCGGCATTGCTGGCAGTGGCCATCCTGGCCAACCGGCGTCCGGAACTTCGCGAAAAGCTTCGCACCTTCCGCGAGGAACAGGCCCGCAAAGTCCTGCAAGAGAAGGTATCCTGATCGCAGGAGAGAGACCCCCGGGAGAAATTGTCCGGCGCGCGGCCCACTTACTAAGAGAAGGCCGTGCGCGAACCTCTTCTGTTGCCTGCCGTGGCCCTGGCCGCAGGCATCGCCGTTTCGCGCCTGATTCCGTTCACGTCCGCGGAACTGACACCCCGGATTGCTGCTCTGGCCCTGCTGGCTTGGATCGCCGCCCGGCGCCGGTCTGTCCGGCTGGCGTGGATTTCGGTTTGCCTGGCGGTGTTCTTTGCCGGGATCTGGCTCGAGCGGAGCCGCCGCCCCGGGCCGCCCCCTGAGCTCGACGCCGGCCCCCGTGAAGTCGTCATCGTAGAAGGCTGCGTGGTCGAACCGCCGGTCATTTTTGCAGATCGCCAGCGCTTCGTGCTGGAACTGGCCCCGCAGGCGCGAGCCCAAGTGACGCTGTACGGGAAAGAGACCGAGCGGCCGCCGTCGCTCGGCTACGGGCAGCGGGTGGAGCTGCAAGCCCGCCTGCGACGGCCGCGCAACTACGGCAATCCGGGGTCGTTCGACTACGAGAGGTACCTGGCGCGGCAGCACATCTACTGGCTTGCCTCGGCCCGCGCAACAACCGTGCGGGTCCTTCCCGGCTCGTGCGGGAGCCGTCTCTGGAGTGCAGCCTACCGCGCACGGGCGACGGCGATCGACCGCCTGGACTCCCTGTACCGGGGCAGCCCGTATGCGGCCGGCATGATGCGCGCCATCCTGGTGGGAGACAAGGCTCGCCTGGAGCGGGTGTGGTCGGACACGTTTCGTCTCACCGGAACCTATCACGTCATCGTGATCTCGGGCTTGCACCTGGCCGCCTTCGCGGCCGTGTTTCTGTTCCTGATTCGTGTGCTCAGCCTGCCTCAGGGCCCGGCCTTCTCGCTGACGGCCTTCTGCGCATGGGCCTACGCCCTCGTGACGGGCGCCGAGACTCCGGTGCTGCGGGCTGCGGGCGGGCTCACGCTGTACTTGATCGCGCGCTATTTCTATCGGCGGCCGCGCGTGCTGAACTTGCTGGCTGCGGTCGCGATCGTATTCCTGGGCTGGGATCCTCACCAGCTGTTCGATGCGAGCTTCCAGCTTTCGTTCTTGTGCGTACTGGCCATCGGGGCGCTAGCGGTGCCGTTGCTGGAGCAGACGTCTGCGCCGCTGGCCCGGGGCCTTGCGGATTTGCCGAACCGCGAGCGTGACGTCCATCTGGCTCCGCGGGTGGCGCAATTTCGTGTGGAACTGCGCTTGATCGCTGAGACGCTCCGACTCCTGGTGCGACTTCCGGAACGATATACGTTGGCGATGCTCTCCGGGGGGCTGCGGCTGGTGTTCTACGCCTATGAACTGCTGGTCGTTTCGGCGGCCACCCAGGCAGGCTTAGCCCTGCCCATGGCCGTTTATTTCCACCGGCTGTCGTGGTCCGGCTTGTCGGCCAACCTGCTGGTGGTGCCCCTGATGTCTCTCGTGGTGCCGCTTGGACTCGTGGCGGTACTGACGGGTTCCGAGGCGGTGGCGCGCGCAGCCGGAGTGCTTCTGGAGGCTTCCAGATACGTCGTGGAATGGCATGCGGCGCGGGAACCGGCGTGGCGTGTGCCGGGCCCGCCGCTGTGGCTGGGAGTTGCGCTGGCCGCCTCGCTGGTTCTGATCGCGTGCACGCTGCGCCGCGGCGGCAAATGGCGCGCAGCGGTCCTCGCCCCGTTCGGACTGTCGCTGGCGCTTCTGGTCTGGCACCCGTTCCCGGCCCAGCTCGCCGCCGGCGTCTTGGAGCTGACCGCCGTTGACGTCGGGCAAGGCGATGGACTTTTCCTGGCCTTTCCGGAAGGGCAGTTGATGGTGGTAGACGCCGGAGGGGTGCCGCAATTTCTCCGGCAGTCGCGTTTCGACACGGGAGAACAGATTCTGGCGCCCTACCTCTGGAGCCGTTCCATCCGCCGCCTGGACGTTCTGGTCATGTCGCACGCCCACGAGGATCATATGGGCGGGCTCCGCGCCCTCATCCGTGACTTCCATCCCAGGGAACTGTGGTACGGAGCCGCGCCGGAAACCGAAGCGTGGAGAGGGTTGCGGAATGCGGCCTGGCAGGCGGGCGTGCGGTTGCGACAGCTCCGTACGGGACAGCAGTTGCGTTTCGGCGGAGCGCAGATCGACGTGTTGGCGCCGCCGCCCGATTACCGGCCCGCCGAGCGGCCCCGCAACGACGATTCCCTGGTGCTCCGGGTGACTTACAAAGGGCGCTCGTTGCTGCTGGCCGGGGACGCAGAACGCCGCACGGAGCGATTTCTCCTCCAGGGGGGATTGCTCTCCCGAAGCGATGTGCTCAAGGTGGCGCATCACGGCAGTCGCACGTCCACTAGTGAGGCTTTCCTCGATCAGATCTCACCGGTGTTCGCCGTGATCTCGGCCGGAAAAGACAACCTGTACGGGTATCCGCACCCGGAGGTCTCCGCGCGGCTGCGCGCCAGGCGGGTGACGACGCTCGGTACGGATGAGTGGGGCCTGATCACGTTGCGCACGGACGGCCGGCGGTGGGAACTGAACACGCACCGGTGGTCCAAGGCTTTGTGGCACCCGATGCCAGGCTGGTTGACGCCGCTGGAGGGCACGCCCTGACGGATTTTGTCCGAAGCCAGGCGCCGTTAGCTGACGGCGGAAGCGGCCTTGAGGATCTGGTAGACGTTCCAGAGGACGATCGCGGCAAAGACGTAGTTGACCCAATGGATGACGTTCATGCGCCGTTTCCAGACGCAATAGCCGCCCAAAACGAAACCAATCAGCTTGACCACCGTGAGCCCGCCCACAGTGTCGATTTGCATCAGCCACCGGGCAAACGGGCTCATTTCGACTCCGCCCATACGCAACCCGGCAAGGGTGGTCATGAAATCCAGAACTTGCAAGAGGAAAAACAGCTCAATGGGGTTCATTGCCCTCTCCCTCGGCGCCGCATGCCCCTCCAACGCCTCCTGGAACCATCGTGCTAGCAGTGTCCCAATTGTCTCACCTTTTCAGGAATCGGGCGTGACAGACCGCGGCTGTAGCCCTAGGCCTCGCCGTAGCTGCTCCGTTTTTCCCTCGCCTGCCGTGGTAGCGTAGAAGTAGAGGCAGCACAGAGCGTGGGAGGCAACGGCGACATCGCCATCCGGACAGAGCATCTGGCCAAGAGCTATCGCTCCGGTCCGGACGAGCTGGTTGTTTTTGCCGACCTCAACCTCACGGTGCACCGTGGGGAGCGCCTGGCCGTGGTGGGCGAATCCGGGGCGGGCAAGTCCACGCTGCTGCATCTGTTGGGCGGTCTGGACAGGCCGTCGGGGGGTAAGATATACTTCGGATCGAAAGAGATCACCGCACTGGCCGATTCCGAGCTTGCGGAGTTTCGGAACCGGCAGATCGGTTTTGTGTGGCAGATTCACTGCCTGCTGCCGGAGTTTACGGCGCTGGAGAATGTGATGATGCCGCTGCTGATCCGAGGTGCGAGCCATGCAGAGGCGGCGGAGGCTGCGCGGCTACGGCTGGAGGAGGTGGGCTTGGGGGCTCGGCTGTCACACCGTGCCGGCGAACTTTCCGGGGGCGAGCAGCAACGGGTGGCGCTCGCGCGCGCTTTGGTCGGCAAACCAGCGTTCCTTCTTGCCGACGAGCCCACCGGGAATCTGGACTTCAGGACCGGTGAGATGATCATTGCCTTGCTGGGCCACCTGCACCGGTCCCACGGACTGACCTCTGTCTATGTCACTCACAACCTCTCCTTCGCCAGACGCTGCGACCGGGTTCTCAAGCTGGAAGCGGGTTGTTTGACCCCCGTGGCGGCCGGAGCCCCGGTCTTCGAACCGGTGCTGGAGGCTGGAAGTTTCAAGGACGAAAATCCGTATGTTTGAGCGATACACGGAAAAGGCCCGCAGGGTCATCTTTTTTGCGCGATACGAAGCCAGCCAGTTCGGCAGTCCTTATATTGAGACCGAGCACCTGCTGCTCGGCCTGCTGCGCGAGGACAAGGCGCTGGCTACGCGTTTTTTGCGCTCGCATGCCGCCATCGAGTCCATTCGCAAGCAGATCGAAGCGCACACCACCGTCCGCGAGAAAGTTTCGACTTCCGCCGATCTCCCGCTGAGCCACGAGTGCAAGCGCGTGCTGGCTTACGGCGCCGAGGAGGCCGAGCGCCTCAACCACAAACACATCGGCACGGAGCACCTGCTGCTGGGGCTGCTGCGCGAGGAGAAGTGCTTCGCCGCCGAGATCCTCCACGAGCGCGGACTGCGCCTGTCGCAGGTCCGGGAGGAAATTGCCCGCTCGTCATCGGAAAAAATGTCTTCCAAGCCCAAAGAGAGCTCGCTGTTGGCCGAGTTCAGCCGCGATCTGACGCAGGCCGCCATGGACGGGTTGCTGGATCCGCTGATCGGCCGGGATTATGAACTGGAACGCGTGATCCAGATCCTCTGCCGCCGCACCAAGAACAACCCCGTGCTCATCGGGGAGCCGGGCGTGGGCAAGACCGCAATCGTCGAAGGTCTGGCCCAGCGGATCGCCGACGGAGATGTGCCCAGCTTCCTGGCCGACAAGCGCATTCTGGCGCTGGACCTTTCTTTGATCGTCGCCGGGACCAAGTACCGCGGCCAGTTCGAGGAGCGTTTGAAGACCATCATGAAGGAACTGATGGAGAATCAGAACGCCATCATCTTCATTGATGAGTTGCACACGCTCGTCGGCGCCGGTTCGGCGGAGGGCTCCCTGGATGCCGCCAACATCCTCAAACCCGCACTGTCCCGCGGCGAGATCCAGTGCATCGGAGCCACGACACCGGCAGAGTATCGCAAGTCGATTGAAAAAGACCGTTCGCTCGAGCGGCGCTTCCAGGCCGTCAAAGTCGCTCCGCCGAGCGAGGCCGACGCCATCAAAATCCTGTTTGGCATCAAGGAGCGCTACGAGAAGTTCCACGCCGTGGTCTATACGGACGAGGCGATCGAAACGGCCGTCTACACTTCCTCCCGCTACATCCCCGACCGCTTCCTGCCGGACAAGGCCATTGACCTCATTGACGAAGCCGGAGCGCGCGTCAAGCTGCGCCAGACCACCCTGCCGGCGGAGGTGGCCGAAATCCAGAAGCGCATCAAGTTCATTGTCAACCGCATGGAGGCGGCCATCCAGAACCACGAGTTCGAGAAGGCGCGCTTTTACTCTGACGAAGAGCGGCGCGAACGGGAAAACCTGCGGCAACTCCGCGAGAAGTACAACCTGGATGACACCTCCACCGGCGTGGTCACCAAGGACGATATCGAGGATGTGGTGGCGCGCTGGACCGGTGTGCCCATGACGGCCATCCGCGAGGAAGAGGCCGCCAAGCTGCTCCGCATCGAGGAGGAACTCCACAAGCGCGTGGTCAGCCAGGATCGCGCCATCAGCGCGCTGGCGCGTGCCATCCGCCGCTCTCGCGCCGGCCTGAAATCGCCCAAGCGGCCGGCCGGGTCGTTTCTCTTCCTCGGGCCGACAGGTGTCGGCAAGACTGAGGTGGCACGGGCCTTGGCCGAGTTCCTCTTCGGCAGCGAAAAGGCGCTCATCCGCTTCGACATGTCTGAGTTTATGGAGAAACACTCCGTGTCGAAGCTGATCGGCTCGCCGCCGGGCTACGTGGGCTACGAGGAGGGCGGCCAGCTCACCGAGCGCGTCAAGCGGGCGCCCTACTCGGTGATCCTGTTGGACGAGATCGAAAAGGCGCACCCGGATGTCTACAACATCCTGCTGCAGGTATTCGAAGACGGCCAGCTCACTGACGGGCTCGGCAACACGGTGGACTTCAAGAACACCATCATCATCATGACCTCCAACCTCGGTGCGCGCCACTTGGACAAGAAGGGCCAGCTCGGCTTCTCGGCGCCTGCCGGACCGGGTGGCATCCCGCCGAAGGTCGAAGACCTCGTGATGCAGGAAGTCAAACGCGCCTTTAACCCTGAGTTCCTGAACCGGCTCGATGACATCATCCTGTTCACCTCGCTGACGGACGAAGATCTGCTCAAGATCATTGATCTCCTCGTGGGCCAGATCAACCAGAACCTGGCGCCCAAGCAGATCAAGATCCAGCTGGCTCCCGAGGCAGCGAAGTACATCCTGGAGAAGACGTGCTCGGATCGTAGCTACGGAGCGCGGCCGCTACGGCGTGCCTTGCAGAAGTACATCGAGGATCCGCTGTCGGAAGCGCTGATCCAAGGCACGATACCGAGGCCGGCCGAGCTGATGGTCTACCTCGGCGAGAACGGCCTGTACGTGCGCCCCTTGCGGGAGGAACAGTTGGTCGGGGCGGGAGATCCGCCCGCCGGCTCGCCCTTATACACGTTCTAAGGTCCGGTAGGATCAGCCGCACACCGGGTGCCGTCGCAAAAATGGTGCCACACCAGGCTGACGGATTTTCTCCGACGGATTTTCTCAAAAGTGGTGCCATACCAGGCTGACAGGTTTTCAGACAGGGTTTCAGATGAGGAGGTGGGCGGGGTTCAACTCTTCTTCGCGCTTTGGCACCGCCAGCCAGCCGAGCTCCACCGGAACCGTGTAAAGTCGCCCAGGCGCGAAACGCGCCCAGAAGGGCCGTAAACCCGGCGCCAGGACCTTCACGACAGGTAATTCCACATCGCTCCGGCTCTGATCGAGCACGAGAACTTCCATGCCTTTGCCACGCAGGAGTTCCGCGGAGGCTTCAATGTCTCCAAGCAGATCGGTTCCGTCCACGCGAACATAGTCGGAGGGCCGTCGCGCCGGCTGCGTTTCATCGGGCAACAGGTACTGCGTCTCGGTGATTTCTTCTGTTGCCAGGCGGCGCCGTCGCCCTTCGAGCAGCACCGGCAGAAACTGATTCATTTCGCTGAGCGCGCGGGAGACCGCAATCTCGGGATCGAAGTGGGCCCCGAATCCGAGCACAAAGTTGGGGGCGCCGCTTCCGCGCTTCCAGGAGACGGCGGCCATGGCCGGGACGCCGAGGTCGGCCGTTACGTCCAGAACCCAGACCTGCCGGCCTAACCGAGCGTGATAGGCCTGCACTGCCTCGAAAAACGCGGAGCTGAAACTTCCGAGGTCTACGGCCGGGCGCCGCACCCGGTTGTACCACCAAAGCGCCACCGAGTCGCGTTCGATCAGTTCGAGCAAGCCCTGGAGGATTGCATCTTCCAGGCTGGTGCCCGCGGCATTGCCGTTGGAATCCGCACGGCAGAAATCGTGCTCGGCATGAACCGGGTAGTTGTAATAGCAGTAGGCGGCCGGCACATACTTGTGGCGGCGGTGCGTGAGGGACCACACCGGGACCCACTCGACACGACGATGTTCATCGAACGGTTCGGGCACCCAGTTGAAGTCCCCTTCCCGGCGGTTCCATACCTCGCGTGCCGCGTACTGGGCGGCGCTGAAGCCCATGCACGAGTTCGGATGCACTGCCGCCTCACCCAGCTCGGCCGCTGCGGCGGTGATGCGAAATTCGTCGCCGCGGAACACGCCGCAGTACCGTTCCAATGCTTCACACAAAGCGCTGGTGCGGGCCTGTGCCGCCGTCGCGCCCTTCCCCAGGCTCTTGCGGCCGAACAGCCACGGAAACGCTACGGCAAGCTGATGGCGGAGCCAAAAATTGTTCCCCGCAGTCCAAACGTGAATCCGGCCGCCGTTGCCTGCATCAAAGGGCTCCAGATACTCGACGACGCCCGTCAACGGGCTTACCTGATGTCTGAGGCGCTCGTAGGTCACTTCGGGGGGAACTGCGCGGTGGCCCCCATCGGTGGTGTAAAGCTTGGGGCGCGGCCGAAGTTCCGGTGCGGCCGGGGGCACCCCGGCGCGGTCCCGCTCGCCGCAAACGGGGCAGGCGCTGTATCGCGCCACCGCATGGCGGTCCAGCCGGGCGCTCCGGCAATCAAAGGTGAGCACGCTGCCCGCCAGAGCGCTCCGCTCAGGTTCGACGATCCACTTAGCGATCTCGAGCGCGGCAATGTGACACGCAGCCGCGTAGCCTTCGTCGCCGCCGCAAGCGGTCTGAAGTTGTACCGCGCCGAGTGCTCGGATCCGAGTCGCAGTCTGCCGGGACCGGTTCTGGCGCAGCCGCTGTGCCAGACATTCCCAGCAGGCCGTTGCGGGGAGCCGGAACACCGGACCGAGCCAGCTTACGGGTCCCGAGAGCTTCAGGGGCGCCCAGGCGAGCCGCTCAGAAGCCGCCAGGCGGTTGACTTCCTCGAGCGACTCGTCAAGATAATCGTCCACCAGAACGAGGAGGAGCTCAGCGTTCCCGGCGGCGCTGACGCCGGCGGAATTCAGCGCTTCTCGGAGCACCTTCTCTGTCTGGGCGCGCCCGGAAGACCGAATCGCAACGGGTGCCGCCGCCAGACGCCTCCGGGCGGCTGCGGCCTCCAGCCCCATCGCGTCCCAGAGCAGCAAGTCTGCGCCTTCCTCGCCGCAGTCTCCTTCCGTGAGATAGCCCTCCCGTTCCAATTGGGTCACGCCGAACTCGATGTCGAGCGCGGTGAAGCCCTCAGCGAGTGCTTCTGCAATCTGAGCCAGATCTCGGCTTCCGTCTAGCATCGGGGCGAGGGCCGCGTAAAGTCTTCCGCGAATCACAACCGGCTCCCCGTCCGCAAGGAGAACCACGGTCTCCGGACCGACGAGGCTCACGGCGTAATGGCGCCGGAAACGGGGCCTTTGCAGCATCTCGGCCGGGCTCCGGATCAGAAAATGAATTTCAACCCCAGCTGGATCTGCCGCGGGGGCTTGTTGCCGAAAGCATTCGAGGATCGCACGCGGCCGAACGTCGGCGAGTCGGAAATCCGGTCCGGAAGATCGAAGTTCGGGTGATTGGCAAGGTTGAAAAACTCGAAGCGCAACTGAAGCCGGCGGGTCTCCGAACCCAGCGGCAATTCCTTCAGGGCGGCGAAGTCCAACTGGAACAGCCCGGGTCCGGTCAGGCTGTTGCGCCCGGCGCTACCAAAGCGGCCCGGCGCGGCAGCGAACGCGCACGGGTTGAACCAGCTGGCAGGGTCGCGCACAACGTCCGCGGCGCGGCCGCCTTGCGAGACGCTGGCATGGCACAGCGGATCGGGGTGGGCAATCACGGGGCCTGCCACAAACGGGTTGGCGATTACGTCGGGACGGTCACTGGGAGCGATCAAGAAAGTTCCCGTACCGCTTTGGTCAATAGCCCGGTTCACTGTGAACGGCCTTCCCGATTGGACTGTCCAGATGCCGGAGACAATCCAGTTGCCGAACAGAGCCTGGGCAGGTCCGCGAGTCAGCCAGCGGCGCCCCTTGCCCCAGGGCAGTGCGTAGACGTAACTGGCTACAAACCGGTGGCGCGCATCGAAGTTCGACAGACCGCGCTCGCCACGGAGATTCGCCGAGTCCTGAGGGAAACCCGGTTCCGCGAACGTGCCGAGCAGCGCCGAGGCGTCGTCAATGGACTTTGACCAGGTATAAGCGGCCAGCAACGTGAGCCCGTCGGCAACGCGTCTTTCCGTCCGGAATTGCAGCGCATGGTAGACGCTCGAGGCCCCGGATTCGAAAAACTGCCATGCTCCGAACTGAGGATACGGCCGTAAGCCGCCCGGGCGAGGCTGATTCGGGTTCGTCCGGCGGAGCAGCGCCGTGCCCTTCGATCCCACGTAGGCAAGATCGAGCACCCATGCCGGACGCGCCTCATACTGAACGTTGAGATTCCAGTGCTGCATGTAACCGTCGCGATAAGAGGCGGAGAACACGCCCGCGGAGGGCTGCGGGGGAAAGCCAGGCTGGTCGAAGATATTCTGAATCGTGCTTGAGCCGGAATTCAGGAATAGCAATGCCTTGAAAAACGGCGGGTTAAAACGGGGAACCACGTTGGCATTCAGAATCCCCACGTCATAGAAGATTCCGTAGGCGGAACGGATCACAAACCGTTCCGTGGCCAGCGGCCTCCAGGCGAAGCCAATCCGCGGCGCCAGATTGTTGCGGTCCGGCCGGTAGGCGGACCGCGGAATGCCGGAGGTTCCCACCCGCAGGAACTGGCAGTCCGGCTTCGGCGCACAGTCCAGAGAGGCGGCGCTCAGATCCGGAACACTCAGCCTGTCGTGGGCTTCGGTGACCGGACTGTTGTATTCATACCGCAGGCCGGCGTTCAGCACCAGGCGGCGGTGGATCACGATGTCGTCCTGCACGAAGAGGCTGTGGCCTGTGGTGCGGAATGAGGAGAAGCTGTCTCCCTGGACGCCGAGCGCGAACGTCGGCAGGCCTCGCAGAAGGTCCTGGACCGGATCGCCCGTGAAGACGCCGAAGAATTGCCACATGCCCCGACTGAAAAGATCGAGAAAATTATGCATGCGAAACTGGCGGATGTCGACGCCGAACTTGAAACGATGCCTGCCGCCCGCAAAGGCCGGGTTCCAGGCGAGGTTATTGGCGAAATGGTAGGTGTTGTCGTGACGCTGCTGCGGAGTGTTGAGGGGCTCGCCGATCCCGTCGAAGCCGGCCACGACTACATTCGGGTAGCCGAAAGCCGCCGGATTGTTCAGCGGCGCCGGGAACCCCAGTTCCTCGCTGCGGTTGCGACCCCGGCTTTCCTGAAAGATCCCGGCGCTCAGACGGTTATAACCCAGGCGTGTTTCATTCACTAACCGGTAGCTAAAACTGTGGATCCACGTCAGACCTGCATTTTGTCCGCGGTTGAGCGAGTAACTTCCGAATCCTGGAAGGTTTGTAAAAGCGAAGAAAGGATCATATGGGTTGTAGCGGTCTTCGTCGGAAAACACATAATGCCCCGACAGCGAATCCGCGTCGTTGAAATGGTGGTCCAGCTTGACCAGAAAGTGGTTCGTCGTGTTTCGGAGCACAGGTGCACCCGCATACCGGTTTGACGTGACCAGATCCGTCCCTGCATTGGCGGACGGATAGAGCTTGAGGACGGCCTCGCCCGCCGGATTGCGTTGTGCTGGGGGAACGGCCGCCAGAGCCGCGGCACGGTGCGCCGCGGAGGGCACCGTCGCCTCACGCGTGACGGCCTGCCGGAGCCTCAGGCCTTCGTACGCAACAAAGTAAAACGTCTTGTCTCGGCGGATGGCGCCGCCGAGGGTGGCCCCGAACTGGCTGCGGTCGAGGCGCGGGGTCGGACCGCAACTACCGGCAAGCGCGCCGACCGTACAGTCCGGAAGGTCAAAGAAGTTTTTCGCATCCAGGCGGCGGTTGCGGGCGAACCAGAACTCTGTGCCGTGCAACTCGTTGCTCCCGCTCTTGAGCACCACGTTAATCTGCGCGCCCCCGGTGCGCCCGAATTCCGCCGACGAGTTACTGGACTGCACCTGAAATTCGCGTACGGCATCCAGTGAGGGGAGCGCGCTGTAAATGTTGATCACAAGGTCGTTGTTGTCCACGCCGTTGAGGAAGTAATTGTTGGACTGCTCGCGCGCTCCGTTCACGCTCACGGCCGCGCCCTGAGTCGAGTTCTGCGAGCCTTCCGCCGGAAGCTGGGCTCCCGGCACGAGCAGAGCGAAGGAGAGAAAATTCCGCTCGTTGAGCGGCAGGGACACGATCTTCGTGCGGTCCACTACATGGCCCAGGGCCGAAGTGTCGCTTTGCAGCGGAGGCAGAGCTTCGGTGACCACCACCTGTTCGATCACATCACCCAGTTCCATCCGGACGTCCAGTCGCACCGTGCGGTTCACTTCCACATTCACGCTGCGGTACACGGCCTGGCGGAAACCGGGGGCCTCGACCTTGACCTCGTAACGCCCCGGCGCCAGCAGCGGTACGACATACTCTCCGAGCGCACCCGACCGGGCCTCTCTCGAGGCGTTGGTGTCCTCGCTGCGGACGGTAATCTTAGCGGCGGGCACAAGGCGGTCTTCCGGGTCCGTTATCGTGCCCACGATGGTCCCGCTCGGACCGACACCCGCCAGAAAGGAAGCGAGCAGTCCGCACAGGATCGCCGCCCGCCGGAACACACGGAAGGTGTTCATCTCCTCACTCCTCGTACGTAGAATCATTTCGCCCGGAGATCGTGTCCTCGCGGGCCCAATTCCGGCGGGATGATGCCTCTCAGGGTACACTAAAAAGACCTGCATGTCAAATCAAGCTTTGGGACGCCGCCCGGGTCGCCCTCTGAACGTGTTGGTTTGCGGCACGAACTACGGCCGGGTCTATGTGGACGCGATTGCACTGTGTCCGGAGCGTTTCCGTCTGGCGGGCTTGCTTGCGCGGGGCAGCAGCCGGTCCCGCAATCTCGCGGAGCACTGTGGCGTTCCCCTTTTTCTTTCGGCCGAAGAGCTGCCTCCGAACATCGACGTGGCCTGCACCGCTATGGGTACAGGGGCGCAACCAACCATCCTCGCACTCCTCGGGCGGCGAATCCACGTGTTGTGCGAGCACCCTGTAGCGCGCCTGAACGTGGTCGAGGCGCTCGCCGAGGCTGCGGCCAACGGCGCCTGCTTTCATGTCAATGGTCATTTTGCAGAACTCCCGGCCGCTCGCTTATTCCTTGCCCGCGCCCGCGAGCTGGTGCAAGAATGTGAACCGGTCCTGCTGCGCATTCTTGCCACCGACCGTTCCCTGTGGGGCACGCTCGACATCGCAGCAAGAGCCTTCGGGGGCTTGCTCGTGTTTCGCCCCGAGGGCGTCACCAAACTGGGAAGCTTCGCGGTCGTCACAGGATTTGCCGGAGATACGCCGGCGGTGCTTCAGATCCAACTCTCGCGGCATAGAGGAGAGATACCGGCCGACGGCAGCCAGGCCTATGTGGCTGACGTTCATGTTTCCGTCGGGTTTCGCTCGGGGATCCTCACACTGTCCAGCATCGTCGGGCCGGTCTTGTGGAATGCCAACTACGCACATTGCCAGCGCACGGGCCAACTGCTGTGGGAGCCCCTGCAAGCCGATCCGCTGATCACCGCCACGGGCCTGTACCGGCAGAGAACCCTCGCCAGTCTGGAAGCAATTCAGGTGCTCGTGCATTGTGCGTCCGGAGGCGCCCCTCCCCTCGCGCAGCGCGGCGAGTACCTGGTGAGCCTCAGCCGGGTGTGGGAACAAGTCGCCGGGTTGCTCGCCTCATGAATTGCCATACAGCGCGCGCAGCAGAGCAGTTCCCACGGGACTCCCCAAACCCGTGCAGGGATCCCAGCCTGGTCCCGCTCGGAAGCGGCCGCTTGCGCCCTCGGTGATGTCCCGTATCGCGGCTTGAAAGTCCTCCTGGTAAAGGAGCGCGTTGAGGTAGCCGGCGGGAATGCCCAGCTTTTCGTTGATGCGGGCGATCAGCGCCGCCCATAGCGGCGCCGCGGCACTGGTTCCCCCCATGGGCAGGAGTCGCCCGCCGACGATGACGGGATAACCCGTCGCGATATCGGCTTTGGCGGCTACGTCGGGCACGCCCCGGCCGTCGCGCCCCGTGGCGCTCGGCACGTCGGCGCCTGCCTGCCAGGGCGGCCTCCGGAAGATCGAGCTGGCGCCCCCGCCCGTGGCCAGTTCGAAAGAAACATTTTCCACCACGATCGTTTCGCCCCATGCCGTCTCCCCGGCGCCGTTCAGATGGGTACCGCCGCAGGCGAGCACGTGGGGGCTGCTGGCGGGAAACTCCACGTCGCCCAGGTCTCCCGAAGAGAAGCAGATCGTGACGCCCCGTTCGATCGAACCCGCCAGCCGGGCGTCAAGTTCCCGGGCGTACCGCCGCCCCGCGCTCCCGGACAGCCGTGACTCGGGAGTTCCCCAACTGGAGGAGATCACCGTGGGCGGGTTGTCGGCGTCGGTGACCGCGCGCGTGAATGCTTCGAACTTTCCTCTTGCCGTCGGAGCAGCAAAGTAAACGGCCAGCCGCGCTCCGGGGGCGAAAAACGCCGCCAGCTCCAGATCCATAGTCACTTCGATCGTCCAGCGGATGCGGTCCACGACGTCCGCTGCCAGACCGGAGACGCCGCCTCCCAAGTAGGCGTCAATATAAGTTCGCAGATCCGCCGGCGCGGCCGGAGCGTTGGTGCCCTCGCCGCCCGCCTCCGGGATCTCCACCACGGTGATCGAAGGCATTTGCAATCGGTGGTTGCAGCAGAAGTGCTCGATGTCCTCCCGGTGGAATCCCCCTCCCAGCTCGATGAGTGCGATACATTCGCCCTTGCCGGTGGCCTCTTTCGGGAAATCATAGGCGGCGCGAACCGCGGCGGGCTCGCAAGCCTGGAAGGTCTTCCGCGGTGCGGCTTGAGCGTGACGGCGCGCCAGCCGGCGGTTGTCCAGGCCCACCACGCCCGTGACGACTCCCTCCAGTTCCGCGGGAATCTGCACGGCCTCATCGTGTGACCGGTAGGTTTCGGCGCCGTGACGATAGCGGCGGAAGCGGATCCCGAAGGCCCGCGCAACCGCCTCCGGCGCGCCTTCCAGCGTCACGGCGCCTCGGGCGGCACTCGAGTCTACGATCGTGAGGTGGTGCGCCGAGGCGAAGGCAGCTACGCGCGCCACATCCTCGGGCGCCGCCCCGCAGTCTGCGGCATATTCCTCAGGCGTACGGTAGCGCCGCTTGCGAGGTAACTGCGTGGCGAGCCGCCGCACGGCCTCTTCCCGATCCTTCGGCGACGGGCGCGTCCGCACGAGTACCGTCACGCGGATTTGCGCTTCGTCCCCCGCGGCCTCCCCTAACGGTGTGGCGCCGGCCGGATGATCGGGCCGACTGGCCGGCACGGGCACGTAACCTTTTTTGGATGGCATGTGGATCTCCTGGCGGTTCTTACCGCCGAAACTGCCAGATCTTGTACGCACACTGGCCGGAGGCCAGCGAGAGCCGCATGGCGAGGTTCTCTTGCACGATACGGCGTATCAGTTCAGAGTTGTGGCGGCGTTCCAGACTCAGGAGCAGGCCGGAAAGACCGTCGTCGCTGCGCAGTGCCAGAAAAACCTCCTCGCTGATGTCCGCCTCGCGAAGGGCTTCCCAACCGGCTCGTCGGAGCGATCGCTCGCGGGCGTCCCAGTCGTACGGCAGCACGCTGAGACGCCAAAGATCGGCCAACGCGAAGACGCCGCCGGGGCGCAGCACGCGGCGCACCTCGGCCAGAAACGTCTCGAATGCCGCGTAGCAATGCGCAGATTCAATGTTGAGCACGACATCTACGGTGGCATCTCCGAAAGGAAGCCGCCCGGCGTCGCCGGTGATCAAGTGAATCCTCCGGCCGCGGCAATTTCGCCGCGCCAGCCGGACGCTGGCTTCGCACCGGTCCACACCCCAGATGGAAGAGGCCTGCGTGTAGCGGGCCAGGTACAGGCAGTTGCCGCCGCGACCGGCGCCCACCTCGAGCACCGTCCGGCCCCCGAGTTCCACGCCGGCAAGCACGCGGTGCACGAGGTTCAAATGCAGGCGCCAGGGTCTGTCTGAGGCCTCGATCCAGCTCTCGCGCGCAGGATCGGATTCTACCAGGCCGTAGTTGAGAAACAGCAACCGCGCGTCAGGGACTTGCGTGGCGACTTCCTCGTAGAGGCCGCTCACGCTTCCAGCCCCATACGCCGCAGATAATCCGTCAGGATAGGATGCTGGTGGCCCCTTGCCCAGCGATTGGCCAGGTGACAGGCCAGCATGTAATCGCGTTCCTCATACGCCTTGTCGAGCCAGCGGGCGGCCTGCTCGGAATCGCCGATCAAAGCGCAGACGTAGGCCAAATCGGAGGGACGCCGCTCGGAGGCCTGCCGGGCGACCTCGTCCAGGATCGCGCGCGCTTCCTCGTTTCTGCCGGCCACGGCGTAAGCAATGGCGAGGTTGGCTTTGCGCCAGGTCCAGCTCCGGATCTCGCGGATGCCTTCCTCGTACATGCCTTTGCCGATGTAGGCGATACCGAGCGTGTTCCGCGCTTGCAGGCAGTTGGGATCGAACTCCAGTGTGCGCAACGAAACCTCGATCGCTTCATCGAAGCATCCCGCCGTCACCAAGACCCAGGCAAGGCTTGTCGTTGCGAAACCCAAAGGATCCAGATGCACGGCTTGCCGCGCCTCGGCGATCGCCTGTTCCGAGCGCCGGCGCAGCGCCAGCCACCAGCTGTAGTACATCCGGGCATCGGCGCGGTTCGGATCGAGAGCGATGGCGCGGCGGAAGCTGTTGTCCGCCGCCTGCCAGTCCCAGTCGTAGAACATCAGAGCCAGTCCCATGGACACATGGGCTTCCGCCAACTGCTCGTCCAGTTCCAGAGCCTTGCGGGCGGCGGCCTTGGCCCGGGGGAATCCGTCGCGCGGCGGCATGTAATCGTAATGGGCCGCCAGTGCGTAACAGGTTGACAGTCCGGCGTAACCGTTCGCCAGCGTCGGATCCAGATCGAGAGCCTCCCGAAAGTGGCGGATCGCCTTGCGCACTTCATCCGGCAGCAGCCGATTTAGAAAATAGCGACCCTTGAGGTACAGCTGGTAGGCTTCGCTGTCCCGCGGTGCGGTCTCCAGACGGCGCAGGGCGGTAGGCGACAGCGTGGTGGCGAGGGCTGCGGCGATCTGGCGGGCTACGTCGGATTGTACGGCGAAGATATCATCGAGCTCGCGGTCGTAGACCTCCGCCCACAGCTGGCGGTTGGTGGACGCGTCCACGAGTGCCGTGGTGATGCGCACACGGCTTGCCGCGCGGCGCACGCTGCCTTCGAGCACGTTGTTCACGCCCAGCTCCCGGGCGATTTCCGCCAGATCTTTCTGCGTATTCCGGTAGCGCATCACCGACGTACGGGCGATGACCCGGCAGCCCGGAATCTTGCTGAGCTGCCCGATGATGTCCTCCGTGATCCCCTCGCTGAAGTATTCCTGCTCCGGATCCGCGCTCAGGTTGGAGAACGGGAGCACGGCGATGGACAGACCGTTGGCCCGCGGTGCGTCGCCGGAACCGGAAGAGTCGGAAGAGATGGCGCGCAGAGCGTTGCACACCTCGCGGGCGGAGGAGTGCCGCTCGTCCGACTCTTTGGCGAGCATCCGTGCTATCGTGTCCTCGAGTCGGCGGGGACAATCGGGGTTATAACGGCCTACGGGCGGCGGGGTCTCCTTGAGGATCGCCGCCAGCGTCTCCACGAGCGAGGATTTCTGAAACGGGTTGTGGCCGCTCAGCATTTCATACAGCAGCAGCCCGAGAGAGAAGATGTCCGTGCGGTGGTCCACAGGCGCGCCGCGGGCCTGCTCCGGCGACATATAAGCCGGAGTGCCAAGCAGCCCACCCTCCACGGTAAGCGTGGCTGCGGTTTGGAGCTCCGCCCCCGGAGCACTGACGCGCTTGGCAAGGCCGAAGTCCAGCACCTTGACGTGGCCGTCCGGCGCGAGCATGACGTTCGAGGGCTTGAGGTCGCGGTGCACGACGCCTTTTTCGTGCGCTCGGGCGAGCGCTTCGGCCACCTCGCCCGCGACTCGGACCGCCTCCTGCCATCCCAACGGACCGTTCCTCAGGCGTTCGCCCAGCGTCTCGCCCTCAACGAACTCCATAGCGATGAAGATGACGCCCTCGGATTCCCCGACCTCGAAGATCTTGCAGACGTACGGATGGTCAATCGCGGCCGCGGCCCGCGCCTCTCGCAAGAGGCGTTCGCGGGAAGAGGGATCGGCCTGAGCTTCGGGGGGCAGGAGTTTGAGGGCGACTTTACGGTGGAGCGAAGTGTCTACCGCCAGATAAACTTCCCCCATGCCGCCGTGGCCCAGCTTCGGCAGCACCGTGTATCGCCCGATCGTCTTTCCCGTCATCTGCGCTCCCGCCAGGACTCCGCCTGCGGAGCTGTTTACCTTTCAGTATCCGGGCACCTCCGAAATGCAACAGCAGGTGTGCGGATCGTCTTTGCCTTCCCGCCCTCTGGGTACGCCCCAGTGTTGGACGAGCGCCTTCTGAAGATCGTCGTTGGTGAAGTGAAAGTTGTGCTTCTTGGCGACTTCCAAATGGTGGGTCAGTTTGCGCATCTCGTCACGGAGGGCCTTATCCTCATCCAGCTTCTTGAGAAACGCGAGGGCCGCATCCACTCCGGTCATTCGGGACTTTTGAGCCATTGGCCCCTCCTTCAGGGGTGCCTTGATTGTATCACGAAACCTCCTCATCCCAGGCGAGAGCCTCCGGTTGCCGGCCTGGGGCTCCGTGCTTCGGCCCCGCCAGGTCTCAGTGTGGCGGGGCGGAGCGCTGCAAGGTCAGCGTTCGGTAGTCTGCGTTCGTGATGACGTAATACCAGCCGGCGAAGCGGTCGTTGAGGGCGCGGGCCAGCGACTCGGCCCCTTCACCGCCGGCGCGCGCGGTCACCAGCACGAAACGGT
The DNA here is from genome assembly GCA_037446115.1 of Acidobacteriota bacterium. Lineage (GTDB taxonomy): Bacteria > Acidobacteriota > Terriglobia > Bryobacterales > Bryobacteraceae > JANWXD01. Next base: position 49,293 of record JBBIJF010000009.1, read on the forward strand.
TGTCGCCGATTGCGCCGTCGGCGGCGCGCGGGTCGCCGCTGCCGCTCACCTCGCCGAAACGGAGCGTGTAAACTACGTTCTGGTCCGTCTCGACCGTCATCTCCCCGGCATTGGCCATCAGGCGCCCGGACGGCGTCAGGAAGAAACCGCGCTGGCGCAGCGAGAGGGCTGCCTCGAGAGTCAAAGCGATCTTGCCGCCACGCAAGTCCCGGGCGAGCGTCGGCGGCTTCGGCCGGACATCCACCATGCGCAGGGTGCTGAGTGCGGCCGCCACCGATTGTGCCGCAGCCTCGCTGACTCGTTCGTCCCCGGACGACTTCCACTTACCGCCTTCGCGTTCGAGTGTGATGCTGCGCACGTTGGTCACGCGACCCATCACCTCGTCAATCAGATACCGGTGGATGGCAATCTTGCGGATGGCTGAGGCTGAAACCCGCAGCAGCCCGCCCTCGACCCAGTCGGCGAAACGCGCCGACGGATCGGCTTCGGTCTTCACCGCGTAGGTACGCCTTTGGTCGGGTACGCGGACGTAGCGGTAACCCGGCTTGCCCTCCACCGGCCGGCCGAAGACAAAGTCGGCCAGCACGCTCCCGTGGCGGTCGCGCAAGGTCACGCGCTTGCCGCGCCCCGTCAGAGTCGCCGTCCTGGTGTCGAGCGGGTCAATCACGCCGTAGCGCCCGTGCTGCTCGGCGGAATCCGAAACGACGCTGTCCTTGCGCAGGTCCACCAGGGCCGCGGCCGTACGCGCCAGGCGTTCGCCGGCTTCCACCGGGTAGTTGTAGTGCGAGGCAATCACCCAGCGGCCGCGCTCGAAGGCCACTTTGAAGGGCCGCGCTGTCGCTGTGGATTCGTCGTAATCCAGAATTTCGATGCTCCGGGCCGCGCCGGGGTCCCGGAACTTGGGATAAAAAAGCTCCCCCTCGTCGCTCAGGATGCGCGGTGTGGCCGCCTCCGGCTGGCGCCAGGCGGCAATCACCGCCGCCACGATTGCGGCCGCGACAAATGCCCCCGTCTTGATCTGTTCCCGCATTCAAGCTTCCACCAGGCGCCCGGCCGTGGCGCGTTCTCTCCGCAGCTTGCGCACCGAAACAGCCAGGAACATCAGAAACGCCGGCACCGGCGGCAAGACCACAGCCAGCAGCTTGATGGTGTTCTGAATGCCCCGCACCGAGTTTTCCATCTCCGCCCGGGCCGCCTCGATCTGTCGCTGCTTTTCATCCTCGATGTTGGTGCGGGCCACGGCAAGGCGCCGGTTCTCCACGGCCTCCACGTTGCGAATCATGATTTGCCGGGTCTGCTCGTCGATGTCCGTGCGGCGCCGGATCTCCTCGATGGCGCGCTCCAGGCGCGCCTGGGCTTCCTTGAGCCGCTGCTCGGCGACGGCTTCGGCCTGGCGAATCTGCTCGCGGCGCCGCGCCTCGTAAACTTGAGTCCGAGCCTCGACCGCCTCGAGCGTCCGGTGCCGCGGCCTGCGCTTGCGCAGGGCGATGAACGACGGATCCCCGGCCAGATCATCCACGGCGTTGAGCAGGAACGTCACGTTGTCGAAGCTCAGCTCCTCGATGCCGCGCCGGCGGAGCTCGAAGAACTGTTCGCCCATCAGGTCTATGTCCGCCACCACAACCGCGTGGAGTTTCCCTCCGCCGGCCGCTCCCCGCACGCGCACCGCCAGCACGTGGCGGGCGGCGTCGGGGTTGTGCGGCAGGCTCTGGTTGATCGTGACGCCGAACAGCGAGCGTTGCACCAGACTCTCCCACCGCACCAGACCCGATGAGGGCGTAGTCTCCATGAGCGGCGTCACCGGCGCTCCCGGACGAAACGTAAGGGCGCCCGGATAGAGCAAAACGACCTCCTGCAGTCCTGCGGTCACCGGATCTTTGGCGTTGAACTGCTTGACAAAGACGAACTCCTTGGGCAGCGTGCGCAGCTGCGGGTGCGGGTTGTAGTCGTCCCAGGCGATGCGATTCGACCGCCATTCGATGCCAAGCAGATCGAGTAAGGGCTTCAGGTTCGCCCTGGGTTCGGAGGATGCCGGCGCTGCAAACAGCCCGTCGGCGGCGGCGATATCGTGAGGCGCCAGGTTCAGGTCAAAGGCCGGCATCGGATCCAGCAGAATCAGAGCCGGCCGCCCGGTTCGGAGGTAGGCCACGAGCCGCTCCAGTTCCGCCTGCGAGAGCGTCGAAGGCTGCGCCACGATCAGCGCGTCCAGATCCTGCGGGTAGTCTGCCTCCGGCGGCACTTGCACGACTTCATACTGCTTGCGCAGTTCTGCCACAATGGACCACTCCTGACTCTGCACGCGGGTCTGGAAATCAAAGCCGCCGAACAGCCTCACTTTGGTTCGGAGCACCCCCACTTTCTTGCGCTGCGCGCGCGAGACGACGCGCACCGAACGCATCAGTTCATATTCCACGGGCAGCCCGCGGTCGAAAAACGGGATCACGAATTCTTCGGAACCGCACGTGAAGGCGAGTCCCAGAAAAATTTCGTTGATCGCGCGAGCGCTTTCTTCGGTGACGGGGACGCGCTGGGGGCGGATGCCGAAACGCTCCTGGGCCTGCCGCGCCTCGGGCGAGTATTTGAGGGTTTCATAGATGCGTACGTGCAGGCCTTCGCCGCCCACGGCGTCGAATTCCCGCAGCATCCCCACCAGATTGTTGCGGACGCTCACGTAGCTGCGCGGCACTTCCGGACTGAAATAGGCGTAGATGAAGACCGGCTGGGCGGGATCGAGCCGCCGCAGCAACGCCAGCGTGTCCGGTGCCAGCGAGTGGATTTTCTCCGCGGTCGCGTCAATGCGCGCGCGGCTGGTGGCGGCAAGCGTAGTGGCCGCGCCGAGGAGTACGATCAGCGAGAGGCCGCGCAAGAAGACGTGCCGGCCCATGCGCGGGGCGCGCGCTCCGGAGGGCCAGCGTTTCCGCCCGAGAAGCAGAACATTCAGGTAAAGGCAGGTCCCCGCCAGCAAGACAAAATAGACGACAGGGGCGGGGGTCACCACACCCGCCAGCAGGTCGCGCAGTTGTTCCGGCACCGAGAGGCGCTCTGCCAGCCGCTGCCAGGAGCCGCTCAGAAGCACGCCGGCGCGGTTCAGAAACACCGGCACGGCGCAGAAAACGGCCCCCAGCAGGAACGCCACCGTGAGATTCTCGGCGAGAAGCGAAGCCAGCATGCCGAGGGCAAGCAACGCCGCCCCGGACAACCAGTAACCGAAATATGTAGACAGCATCAATCCCGGGTCCGGGCTGCCCAGCCAGGCAAGAACCAGCACGTGGCTGAGCGAAAACACCAGAGCCACGGTGTAGATCGCCACGGCGGCCAGATACTTGCCCGCCACGATTTCGGCGTCCCGCGCGGGCAGGGTCAGCAGCAGCTCTTCGGTGCCTTGTTTCTTCTCCTCGGACCAGAGGCTCATGCTGATGGCGGGCGCCAAAAACAGCAGCAGGTACGGGAAGAATTTATTGAGCGGATCCAGGTTGGCCAGATTGCTGGCGAAAAACTGTTCCTGCCAGAAAGCGGCTACCGCGCTGAGGAAGACGAACAGCGTGATGAAAACGTAGCCCGTCGGCGTGCTGAAGTAACTGCCGAGTTCGCGGCGGGTGATCGCCAGAATCACGCGCCGGGTGCGTGCGCTCATGGGCTATGCTCCGCGCGAAGCTGCGCCGGCGCCGCGCCCTGGGTCAACCCGTAGAAAGCTTCGTCCAAAGAGGGCCAGCCGGCGCGCAGCTCCTCCGGTGTCCCGTCGAAGATGATGCGGCCTCGGTGGATGAAGATCACGCGGTCGGCGACGGCTTCCACTTCTTGCAGGATGTGAGTCGAAAGCAGCACGGTCTTGCTCCGTCCCAGCTCGCGGATGGTCCGGCGCACTTCGCGGATCTGGTTCGGATCCAGTCCGGTGGTGGGCTCGTCCATGATCAGCACGTCGGGCTCGTGCAGCAGCACTTGAGCCATGCCCACCCGCTGCCGGTACCCCTTGGAAAGCTTGTGAATGCGCTTTTCCAGCACAGGCTCCAGCCCGCACAGCGCCACCACGGCTTCAATCCGTGCTTTCAGCCGCTCCGCGGGCAGCCCCCGTGCGCGCCCGAAGAATTCGAGCAGGCCGAGCGGCGTCATTTCCGGATAGAGGGGGCCGTTTTCCGGGAGGTAACCCAGACGCTCGGCGGCTGCCAGGCGCTCGCGCTGCACATCGAGCCCGGCGATGCGCGCGATGCCGGAGCTGGGGGCAAGATAGCCCGTCAGGATCTTCATCGTTGTGGACTTGCCGGCGCCGTTTGGTCCGAGAAACGCCGCAACCTGACCCTGCGGGACCGAAAAGGAGACGTCGCGCAGCGCCGCGAAATCTCCGTAGAGCTTGCTGAGGCCCACGGCCTCGATCATCGGGACGGAGTTCGAATCGGCCATCGTTCTGGTCGGTCCGAACGGCGGTCGGGGGCTACAGATTCAGATTTACCACCGTCGGGTCCGTCCCTGCAAAGGGAGGCCGCGGCCTCCAGCGGGCCGTCAGCCCCAAAAAGGTGCCATACCAGGCTGACGGATTTTTGCGGCGGCGGCCGGGATGCGCCGGATCAAATCATCCAGTTCGTCGCGGTTGGCCGGACCGATGGTGAAGCAGTCCACACAATCCAGCGAAAGCGCGAACCCGAGCGCTTCATTCACCCGGTCGCGCAGGCCGCCTTCGCCCAGAATCTTCATGCCGATGATACCCTTGCCGGCCGCCTTCATCTCGCGCAGCACACCGAGCACGGTTTGCGGATCGGCGTCCATCAGCAGACCGGCCGGATTGATCCGCGCCAGATCCACACGGACCCAGGGCGTTTTGGCCGCAGTCTGGAGCGCCTCGAGCGTGTGGCAGGACAACCCGTGGGTCCGCACGATACCCTTCTCGCGGGCTTCGGTGAGCACGTCCATGGCGCCCTGGTAAAGCTCCGGCCAGTTGCCTGCCCGCACGGCGTGCAGCAGCACGATGTCCAGATAGTCCGTGTTCAGTTCCTTGCGGAAGCGGTCCAGATCGGCGCGCATCTGCTCGGCGGTACGGGCCCGGGTCTTGGTGAGAATCGTGACCTTCTCCCGAGGCACCCGCTTCAGAGCTTCCGCAACGTGCGGGTGGGTGCGGTAGGCATCTGCCGTGTCCCAGAAGAAGATGCCCTGGTCATAGCCGTAATGCAGCATGTCCGCAAGTCCCTGCACACCGAGAGCGCGCTGGATGGTCCCTCCGCGCGTCCCGGTGCCGATGGCCATGCGGCTCAGACGAATCTTGTCCGGTCCGAGGAGCACGACATCGGTGGCTTTCGGAACTTCGCTCCACAGCGGGGTGCGGCTGGCGGCCACCGCCCCCAGTGCCGTTTGAAGGAATCTGCGCCGGTTCATCGAATCGCTCCGTAAACCCAAAACTGGGTAATGTTTCCTCTCCAGACTACATCCGGGGGACCGGGCCCGGCAAGGTCCGTAATATCCGGCCGATAATCAAAAAAGGGAACGCGCGGGCCTGCCGCTGCGTTTGCCAGAGGGAGGGAGAGTGACGACCATGACGCGCAGTGCTTTGCGGTGCATGCTGGCGCTGGCCGCTTCCGCGGCCTGGGTGCCGGCCGCGGACCCGACCTTGCTCAGTATGGTGATGCCCGAAGCACGCGTCATCGCCGGAGCGGATCTCCGGACGGCGAAGACCTCGCCGCTCGGTCTGTTTCTGCTGGAGAGGAGCCGGACGGCAACCGAGGATCCTCGGTTTCGCCAGTTTCTCGAAGCTACGGGGTTCGATCCGCGAGAAGACCTCTACGAGGTCCTTCTGGCCTCAACGGGAGACCCCAAAGAGCAGAAGGCGCTGATCCTGGCGCGGGGCCTGTTCGACGTGGCCCGCATCAGTGCGCTGGCCTCAAAGCACGGTATGTCCGCCTCCACATACGCGGGCGCCACCATCCTCACCTCAATCCCCGGTGCAAGGAAGGACGCCCCGGCCGAGCCGGGCTCTTTGGCTTTCTTAAACGGCTCGATCGCGGTGGCAGGTGACACCGCCTCCGTGCGCGCCGCCATTGATCGCTACCGGCAGGGGGGCGCACCTCTGAGCCCGGACCTTACGGCACGAGTGTTGGATCTGAGCCGCCGCTATGACGCCTGGAGCGTTTCGCTCGTGCCGGCCGTCCAATGGCGGGCCGCCCCGGATCCGCAGCTTGGTGACCTGTTGCGAAACAACCCGCTCCAGGGCATTGTCGAGACTTCCGGGGGTGTGAAGCTGGGGCCGGAGATTAGCGTGGATGCCGAGGTCGTGGCGCGCTCCGACAAGGACGCCGCAGCGCTGGCCGACGTCGTGCGATTCCTTGCCGGCATGATGGCCATGAACGCCTCGGACCCGAAGGCGGCTGAACTGGTGAAGTTACTGCAATCGCTCAAGCTGGTGGTGGAAGGCCCCCGGGTCAAGCTCTCTTTGCGCATCCCGGAGGCTGAAATCGAGAAAGTGTTGCTCGCCGCCCAGGCTTCCTCTCGGACTCCGGCTCGAAGAACGCTCCGCCGGAGCCGACCCCGGTAATGTACTGACGGTAAAATGAGGGCCGGCCCAGCCCCACGGTGTCCCTCCGCGGCGCCCGGAAGTGCAAATTTCCGCCCCGGCGCCTGAAAAACTCTTGACCCGTTCCACACCCTCGGATACCATATCCCTGAAGGGGTTAGCAGTCCGAACCGAATAAGGAGTGTGCCACGATGTTCACACGAGCGCGCGCCGTGGCAGTGTTGGTCACGGCTTTTTTCCTGATGGGCGGGGCTTTCGCCCAGTCCGATTTGGCTCAGATCTCCGGCTTTGTTCGTGACCCGAGCGCGGCGGTCGTTCCCAACGCCACCGTCACCGTTACCAACGAGGCGACGAACGCCGAGCGCAAAACCCAGACCAACGAATCAGGCTATTACGTGGTCCCGAACCTGCCGCCCGGCTATTACACGATTTCGGTGGAGGCGGCCGGCTTCAAGAAGTTTGTGCGGACCAGAAACAAATTAGACGCCAACCTTCCGCTGACAGTGGATGTGACGCTTGATGTCGGCGCGGTCACCGAAACGGTGGAGGTAGTGGCCTCGGTGGCGGCCGTGCAATCCGAAACCGCCACCGTGGGACGGCTGGTCGAAAGCACCCAGATCCAGAACATGATGCTCAACGGGCGCAACCCGATCTGGCTGGCGCTGCTGAAGGCGGGCGTGCGCAGCGGCTCTTCACTGGCAAGCTTCAGTTTTGCCATGACCACTGCGGGCCTCAGCATCAACGGCGGCCGGACGCAGGATTTTCTCATGACCTTCGATGGCGCGGTCGGCGTGCGGACCCGTGCGAACGGGACCTCGATCGGCGTGGCCGACGTGGACACGGTCCAGGAGATCCAGATCCTGACGGCGAACTACAACGCCGAGTACGGACGCTCCGCCAGCGGACAGGTGCGGATTGTGACCAAGAGCGGCACGCGCGACTTCCACGGGAGCTTCTACGAATATTTTCGAAACTATACGCTCGATGCCAATTCTTGGTCGCGCAATCGTGCAGGCCAGCAGCGGCCGAAGAACAAATTCAATCAGTTCGGCTACAACATCAACGGCCCCGTCTTCATCCCGGGCAAATGGAACACCGACCGCAACAAGCTCTTCTTCCTGTGGACTCAGGAGTGGGTGAGGTTCCGCCAGGAGGCTACTTCCATCATCACTGTGCCCTCTCTCAAGATGCGGCAGGGCGACTTTTCCGAGCTGCTCGACCCGCGGAACTCTTTCTTCGGCAGAGTGCGGACGGTGAACGATCCCGACACGGGGGCGCCTTTCCCGGGCAACATCATCCCGGCAAGCCGCATAAGTCCCAACGGGCTCGGTTTCCTGCGCGCCTATCCGGAGCCGACGCCCGGCTTCCTGCAGGGCACCAACAACTTCATCCAGACGCGCCCGCAGCCGACCAACCAGCGCAAGGATACGGTGGCGATTGATTTCAACCCCTCCATCAATCACGCCTTCCGGTTCCGCCACCAGAACTATTCCTTCACGCAATTGGATGCCTTCCGCGGCGGCACGGACCGCGCCGTAACCGACTGGAACCGGCCGAACAAGACCGCTTCGCTGAACTATATCTGGACCATCTCGCCGACCTTCATCAACGAAGCGCTCGTCACGGCCAGCGTGGACCGGGTCTTTATCGGCGTCCAGCGCGAAGGCGAGCGGTTTGCCCGCAGTAAGTACGGGATCAACTATCCTTACATCTTCCCGGAACGCAAGGAGATTTTCGACAAGATTCCGACCGTGGACATCCCCGGATTTGCGACGCTCGACGGCGGACCGTATCCTGCCTTCTCCTCCGGTCCCATCTACGTCTTCTCGAACAACATGACCAAGATCTACCAAAACCACACTTTCAAGTGGGGGGTCTTGTATGAACGCTCCGGACAGAACGATTTCGATCAGATCAACGTGACCGGAGTCCCCGGGGGCACCAACAATCAAAACGGGCGCTTCGTGTTCAGCGATACGCGCGCGGGAGCCAGCTCTACCGGCGTCGCCATCGCCAACGCCGCGATGGGACTGTTTACCACTTACGCCGAAATCGGACAGCGCGCGTTCACGCCCTATCGGGCCAACATGTTCGAGTGGTTCTTGCAGGATTCCTGGAAAGTCACTCCGAAGTTCCGGCTCGAGCTCGGCGTCCGCTGGACCTACATGACGCCTTACTATTACAGCCTCTGGGGCAACATCGCGGTGTTCGATCCCAAGCGCTATAACCCGGCCAATGCGGTCGTGCAGGATCCGGCGACGGGCTTCATCCTCAGCGGAGACCGCTTTAACGGGATCGTCATTCCGGGCAAGGGGTGGCCGGAAGCCGCCCGTGGTCGCGTCGCCCTCGCGGATGACCGCAGCTTCGATCGCCTCTTTAACGGCGGTCCCCGCTACTGGGGCGAGCGGCAGTGGACCAACTTCCAGCCCCGGATCGGCATTGCCTACGCATTGAATCCCAAGAATTCCATCCGCGCCGGATTCGGTCGCTTCATGGCCCGCCCCGGCGTCAGCGACAACATCTTCCTGGGCGGCAACCCGCCGCTGCAGCCCATGGTCTCGATCGCCAACGGCCAGGCGGACAACCCGGCGGGCGGACGCCCTTCCAACTTCCCGCTGTTCTTCATGACGACCGATCCCGTCTTCAAGATCCCGGGCGGTTACATGTGGAACGTGACCTACGAGCGCGAGATCGGCTTTGACACCACGGTTTCAGCCGCTTACGTCGGGCGCGTGGGGGTCCACCTGGAGCGGGAGCGCAATCTGAATCCCTTGCAGGTGGGCACGCTCCAGCGCCCCGAAAACCGCGGCATCGAGCCGAGCGTGCTGCGGCCCTTCAAGGGCTTCCAGGTCATCGCGCTTGGCGAGAATGCGGCGCGCTCCGAGTACAATGCGCTGCAGATCGAGGTCAACCGGCGCTTCTCCAGGGGCCTGAGCTACGGCTTCTCCTACACCTACTCCAAGAGCCTGGATAACGCCTCCGGCCGTCGCGATCGCATCTGGAACCCCTGGGATGACCGCATCTTCTGGGGACCTTCGAGTTTCGACACGCGCCACATCGCGGTCGTGAATTTCATCTATCAATTGCCCTTCCTTCGCGGCCGGAACGATTTGACGGGCCGCCTGCTCGGCGGCTGGCAGATCACCGGAATCGCGCAGTTCCAGACCGGCGCTCCGTTCACGGTGGGCACGACCGACGACTTTGCCGGCATCGGCGCCGTGGGTGAGGGCCAGCCCTGGGAGATGCTCGGCGATCCCAAGCTTCCGCGCGGCGAGCGGCGGTTCTCCGAGAGCGCAGCCGACAATAACTTCTGGTTCCGTACCCGGTTGCCGGATGGCTCGCCGCTGTTCGTTCCTCCGGCCGCGGGAACGTTCTCAAAGACCCAAACCCGGAACCTCTTGAACAACGTCGGATTCCAGAACTGGAACGCGGCGATTTTCAAAGACTTCGCGGTCAGGGAGGGTCATACGCTCCAGTTCCGCGCCGAGTTCTTCAACTTCCCCAACCACCCGAACTGGGGCGGTGTGAACACCAACCCGCGAAGCGCCACCTTCGGCAAGGTGACGAGCAAGGGCGGCGAGCGCAACGTCCAGCTCGTGCTGCGCTATAACTTCTAAGAGTCAAAGGGCAGGCCCGGGCGTATCGGGCCTGCCCCTCACTTACCCTTACCGTACGACGCCTTCCAGCGGGCTGCTGGCGGAAGCATAGAGTTTCTTCGGTATCCGCCCCGCCAGGTATGCAAGCCGCCCGGCCTCAACCGCGAGTTTCATCGCGCGTGCCATCAGGACGGGCTCATCCGCACACGCGATGGCTGTGTTCATGAGCACTCCGTCCGCCCCAAGTTCCATCGCAATCGTGGCGTCGGACGCCGTGCCCACCCCCGCGTCCACAATGAGCGGCACTTCGGTGATCATCTCCCGCAGGATGCGCAAATTGGCCGGATTCTGCACGCCCATGCCGGATCCGATGGGAGCGGCAAGGGGCATCACCGCTGCAGCCCCTGCGTCAATCAGCTTTCGTGCAAAGACCAGATCATCGTTGGTGTACGGCAGCACGACGAACCCTTCCTTAACCAGCACGCGCGTGGCCTCGAGCAGGCCTTCGTTATCGGGGAACAGGGTCTTTTCGTCGCCGATCACCTCGAGCTTGATCCAGTTGGACAAGCCGACTTCGCGGGCCAGCCGCGCCGTCCGGATCGCTTCCTCGGCCGTGTAGCAGCCTGCGGTGTTGGGCAGGATGAAGTATTTCGAGCGGTCGATGTAGTCGAGCAGCGACTCCCGCGAGCGGTCGGTCAGATTGACGCGCCGCACCGCCACGGTCACCATCTCCGCGCCCGAGGCCTCGTGACAGCGCGCCATCTCCTGAAAACTGCGGTATTTGCCCGTCCCGACAATCAGGCGCGAGCGGAATTCCCGTCCGGCGATCACCAAGGGCGTGTCCTGCATACACCTTCATTGTAGTGCCGCGCGCCGGCAAGCCGTCAGAGAAAGAAAACCCGCCGCACCGTATTGACCAGCGCGTGCACGAGGGCGGACGAAAGCACGCTCGACGACTTCTGAAACACCTTCCCGTAGATGAAGCCGGCGATGGTCGCCAGGATCATATAGCGCCAGTTCGGAAGGGGCTGCGGGCCGTTGTTGAGGTGAGCCGCGCCGAAAATGAGGGCGGCCACGAGCAACGTCCGGTTCGACTCCCCCAGGCATTGCATCAGGCGGTTCTGGATCAACGACCGGAAGAGCAGCTCCTCCGGCAGGGCCACGCCCACAAGAATCGCCGCAAACGTGGGCGCCAGCTCGGCGACCTCTGAGCCTGCCGGGATGCGGAACGGGCCCAGAAAGCCAAGGCCGTGCCCGAGGGGAATCAACAGCAGCGCCGCGCCTGCGAACCCCAGCAGCGGGTTCGTGAGGTCCCGCCGGGTCGTAAAGAAGTTGTACTTCATTCCTTCCAGATTTCGGTAAACCAGAAAAAGCACCAAGGCGAGAGTCACGGCGGCGCCTTGCGCGATTTCGTAGGCGATCCGGTGCCCCCCGGGCGGGATCATCCGGCCAATCACGGCCGGAAATTCCAGAGGAAGCCACAAGCCGAGAATGGCCAGAAAATCGAGCGCCGGCGCGCGATGCCGATTCAAAACCACCAAGAGCGTCGGAAGAGCCACGTACACTGCCGGCAATATCAGGGCAGGGAGGGACGCCGCACGGGCCTGATAGAGCGCGATCCAGAACCCTGCCGCCAGCAACATCGGCCCCGCCCAGATGCGCCAGCCGCGGCGCTGAAGCCACTCCCGCAACGAGGCCTGCAGGAACCGGCTCAGCAGCGCGAGCATCAGAATCACGAACGCTGCCTGGATTGCTCGTTGCACGGCTTAGGAGCCTAGGCGCAGCCTCGTACGCTTGTCAAGTCGGGGCGCGGAACGCGCACTTTCGAAACGCCTCGTGAGCCGAGCCGGGCGCATCCCTGGGGCAGACCCGAGGTGCTACACTCAGGATGGCAAAGGGCCCTTAGCTCAGCGGTCAGAGCAGCGGACTCATAATCCGTCGGTCGCAGGTTCGAATCCTGCAGGGCCCACCAGCCGCCGGGCGCCCGCTCAGCGGGAACGAACACGCGCACTCATCTCCAGCAGGCGCTCCGCATGGCGTAAGGCTTCCGCCGTCAGCTTCTGCCCGCTCAGCATGCGCCCGATCTCACGGATCCGTTCTTCACCCTTGAGCTCCTCGATCGTCGCCCGGACCCGCCCGTTGACCTCGCGTTTGTCCACAAAGTAATGGTGATCCGCAAAGCAGGCGATTTGCGGCAGGTGGGTCACGCACAGCACCTGATAGGTCGAGGCCAATCGCTTGAGCCGGCGGCCGACGGCCTCCGCCGTGCGCCCGCCGATCCCCGCGTCCACCTCGTCGAAGATCAACGTCCTTGGAGGCCCGGCCGGAGACTCTTCGTTCTGCCCCTGCAGGCAGGTCTTGAGAGCGAGCGCAATCCGGGAAATCTCGCCCCCGGAGGCGACCCGTTCCAGGGGCCGAGGCTCTTCGCCGACGTTGGGAGACACCAGGAACCGCACTTCGTCCACTCCGGTGGCGGAGCGTGGGCCGGCGGATAGCTCGACGCGAAAGATGGTGCGCTCCATGGCGAGAGAAGCCAGTTCTTTTCGGACGCACCGTTCCAGCTCCTCGGCGGCGTTGCGGCGCAAGGCCGAGAGCCGCTGGGCGGCCTGTTCGTAGGCCGCCTCGAGCTGAGCCGCCTCCCGGAGCAGCCCGGCCCGCCGCGACTCGGCATGTTCCACGGCGTCCAGCTGGCTGCGGACCTCCGCAAGATACGCGAGGACGTGCTCGATGGTGGGCCCGTATTTTCGCTTCAGTTTGTCGAGCGCCGCCAGGCGGGACTCGATCTGCTCGAGGCGCTCCGGGTCCGCCTCCAGATGCGAAAGATAATCGCGCAGCCCCAGGGCCGCTTCCTCGGTGGCCAGTTCGGCCGGCCGGAGCGTCTCCGCCAGGCCCGCCATGGCGGGATCCAGCCGCGCCAGTTCCTCAATTCTCCGTGCCGCAAAGCGGAGTCGGGCCAGAACACAATCCGGCGACTCATAAAGCGCTTCGTAGGCGGCCGTGGCGGCCTCTTGCAGGCGGCCGTAATTTTGCAACCGCCGCCGTTCGCCTTCCAGTTCCGCGTCTTCGCCCGGCTTCGGCGCGATGTCTTCGATTTCGCGCCGCTGAAACCTCCACAGGTCCGCCAGCCGCACCTTCTCCTGCTCAAGACGCTCGAGTTCCTCCAGCTGGCGGCGGCAGGCTTGCCACCGCTCCCAGGCGGCGGAGACCTCTCGCACAACAGAGCTCGCCCCGGCAAAGGCGTCCAGCATCCGCCGTTGCGCGGCGGGGGAAAACAACTCCTGCTGGTCGTGCTGGCCGTGGATGTCGGCCAGATACGGGCTCAGCTCCCGGAGCAGCGCCGCAGTGACGGGCCGGTTGCCTACAAACGCACGCGACTTGCCTCCGGCGAAGACTTCCCGCTCGATCAGGATTTCGCCCTCCTCGGGCTCGATCCCGGCTGCTTCCAGCACCTCCCGTGCCGGATGCCCGCGCTCCGCCTCGAAGATGCCGGCTACGCGGGCGCGGGCGGCGCCTGTGCGGATCACATCCGGCGAAGCGCGGCCCCCGAGCAGCAGGCTCACGGCGTCCACCACCATGGACTTGCCGCTGCCGGTCTCCCCGGTGAGCAGATTCAGGCCCGGATGGAAGCGTACGCGGATCCGCTCGATGACGGCGTAGTTCTCGATCACCAGCTCCGCCAGCATCGAGCGCATTATACGGCTCCGCGGCCCGCGTTTGATCAAACACAAACGCCACTGTTTGTTTCCGCGGCGCGCCGGCCCGTTGTCTGCACTATCATGGTGTGTGGAAAGGAGAATCGTTGACGCTGTTTCCGCCGCCCTCGCTGTGGCTCCAGATCAGTCTGTGGGAACTCATTCGCCGCGCCTCGCCTGTGGGCATCACCGTCCTGCTGATCCTGCTGGCTTTCTCCGTCGTTTCCTGGGCCATCATCTTCGCCAAGTGGAATTCCTTCCGTAAGGCGCGGCTTTCGAGCGCGCAGTTCCTGCGGGCTTTCCGCAAGGCCAACGGCCTCGAGCAAATTGCCCTGGCGACGGAGCAGTTCCGGGCCTCGCCGCTTGCGGGCGTCTTTGAGTTCGGCTATGGGGAGATCGAGCGCCAGGTGAAGGCGCGGGGGACGCTGGCCAACAAGCTCGCACTGGAGCGCGCGCTCCAGCTTGGTATCAGCGAGGAACTGGCCCGCCAAGAGCGCCACATGAACTGGCTGGCCACGACCGCTTCCGTGTCGCCGTTCATCGGGCTGTTCGGGACCGTGCTGGGCATCATTGACGCCTTTCACGCCTTGGGCCAGGCGGGCAGCACCAGCCTCCGTGCCGTCGCTCCCGGCATCTCGGAAGCTCTGGTCGCCACCGCCGCGGGCCTGGCCGCCGCCATTCCCGCCGCCATCTTTTACAACCACTTCGGACACGTCATTCGGGAATTCGCCGCCCGTATGGAGGACTTCGCCCTGGAATTCCTCAACGTGGCGGAGCGGCAGTTCGAGGAGTGACCATGGCGTTCACCGCGAACTCCGGAGGACCGCTCACCGGCCGCGGCCGCTTCCGGCGCACGATGACGCTTTCCGAAATCAACGTGGTGCCGCTCGTGGACGTGGTGCTGGTGCTGCTGATCATCTTCATGCTGACGGCGCACGTCATGGAGTTTGGTCTGGAAGTGGAAGTGCCGAGAGTGCGCCAGGTCCGCGACAGCGCCGAGGAGCTTCCCGTAGTCACCATCACGCGCGACGGACGCCTGTTTCTCAACGAACAGCCGGTCAACATCCATGAGCTGGGCGCGGCGGTCGTCAAACGTTTCGGTCGGGGTCAGGCAGTCTACCTGCGCGCCGACAAAGCGACGATCTACGATCCCATCGCGCAGGTGATCAGCGAGCTGGCGGAAGCCAAGATCGAGGTGCGGCTCGTGACGCAGCCCATTGACGAAACCGGGCGGCGCCGGCGATAGCGCAACGAGTGTTGCCGGGTGTGGGATAGAATGGAGCCATGGGCGAACGGGATGGCCACTCACGCCGACATCCTGGAGACCCGCGACGAGCTCAGGAGGCCCTTCCTGGCTTCGGCCGCGCTGCATGCCGTCGTGATTGCCGCTCTGGCCTTGCAGACTTTTCTGCAGCGCCGTCCTGTAGAGACATGGGGTGACCCCAACTCGCTCGGCGGCTCCAGCGTAGGCATCACTCCCGTCCGCCAGATCCCTCTTCCCTCCCGCGGAGGCGTGCCAAATCCTCTGGCCAGCGACACGGAATCGGCTGTGCCGCAGCCTCCCGCGCCCAAACCCGAACCGCTTTCCCGCCGGCCGCCCGAGCCTGAGGCGATTCCGCTGCGAGGCCCGGCGGAGACCCCCGCGCGTTCCCGTCCCGCTCCGCGGGCGGCAGCACCTGCCAAAACGCCCGAAGCGCGGGGTCAGCTTTACAGCGATGCCGGCCGCGCCTTGTCCTCCCCGCTGGTAGGCCAGACCGGGCGCGGCGGCGTCGGCATCGGCGGGCGGGGCGCTTTCGGCAGCCGCTTCGGCTGGTACCGCGACCTGCTCGAGCAGATCATCGCGCAGAAATGGCGGACCGATCAGGTGGACCCGCGCCTCGAGAGCGCTCCCCCGGTGATCGTCACCTTCGTGATTCACCGGGATGGGAGGACGTCCGACATCCGCATCGAACAGTCGAGCGGCAACAAGGCGCTTGACTATTCCGCCTTGCGCGCCATCTACGACGCCAGTCCCTTCCCGCCGCTGCCGCCCGGCTACGAGCGGAACGAAGCACGCATCGAAATCTGGTTCCAGTTGCAGAGATGAAGATTCGATCTCGAATTGTTGCCGTGCTTGCCGGCCTGGCGGTGTTGGTCGTCGCCGGCCAGCAGCAGAGCGACATCATCATCAAGATCGTCAAGGGCGAGCGGGCCGCCATCGCCGTGCCGGACTTCCGCGGAACGGGCGAAGCCCAGCGCCTCATGGCGGTGTTCAACGAGACGCTGTACCGAGACCTGGAGTCCTCCGGCCTGTTCCGCATGGTTCCTAAAAGCATGTATCCGCTGGAGACGCCGCAGCGGCCCCAGGACTTCCGCGAGCCTGTAGTGAAGCCCTCACCGCGCGGCGGACGCCCCGAGGTGATCCGGCGCGGGCCCTGGCTGACGGACTGGTCGGATCCTCCCGTCAGCGCCAACTACCTGGCGTTCGGTTACTCCGCGGTTCAGGGCGACCGGCTCGTGCTGTTCGGCTGGCTCTATAACGTCACCCAGACCGATCTGGCCAACGCCCAGATCCTCGGCAAGCTGTATTTCGGATCCCTCGACGAACAGGGCGCGCGCAAAGTGGCGCACGAGTTCGCCGCCGACATCATGGCCCAGTTCGGCTACAAGAGCCTGCTCGGGACCAAGATCTATTTCGATTCGGACCGGACCGGCAAAGGCACGCGCGAAATCTGGTCCATGGATCCCGATGGGTCCAACCAGAAGCGCCTGACGTTTTACAACTCACTGAGCTTCATGCCCGCCGTCTCGCCGGACGGTACGTTGCTTGCTTTCACCAGTTACGCCCGGGGGCGCCCGATGATCATGCTGCATTCGCTCATCACCGGCGCGCGGCTCAACTTTTACAACCAGGAAGCCTCGATGAATGCCACGCCGGATTTCACGCCGGACGGCAAGCAGATCGTGTTTTCCTCCACCGCCGCCGGGCGCTTTGCTCAGATCTACATTGCGAATCTGGACGGAAGCGGTTTGCGGCGTCTCACATTTTCCAACTCGATTGATGTCGAACCCAAAGTAAATCCGAAAACCGGCGCCGAAATTGTCTTCGTTTCCGGCCGCTCCGGCACGCCTCAGATCTATAAAATGAATGTGGACGGGGCCGACGTGGTGCGGCTGACGCCCGGAGAAGGCGATGCCGTCAACCCGTCCTGGCACCCGGACGGGCAACACATCGCGTTCGCCTGGACGCGAGGTTACGCTCCCGGAAATTTCAATATTTTCGTCATGGATGTCGCCACGCGCGAGTTTGTGCAGCTCACGCACGGCGCCGGCCGGAACGAAAACCCGGTGTGGGCGCCGGACGGGCGGCATCTGGCGTTTTCTTCGAACCGCTCCGGCAGCACCCAGATCTGGACCATGCTGGCGGACGGCACGCAATTGCGGCAGCTCACGACCGAAGGGCGCAACATGCGCCCCGTATGGAAGTGAGGTTCCGCGTGGGATAGGATGGTTGGGAATTTGGATACGCCGAGGTCAAAATGAACATGCGCAAGATCAGCATCGTCTTGTTGGGATTCTCGCTGTTGCTCGTTGCGGCCGGATGCAGAAAGAAGGTTGCGCCTCCGCCGCCTCCGCCGCCGCCAAAGGAGGAGCCGCCTCCACCGCCGCCGCCGAAGCCGGCCATTAATCAATTCACGGCCGAGCCTTCCACGATCCAGCGGGGACAGTCCGCAACGCTGCGCTGGGACGTCAGCAACGCGACGGACATCTCCATCAGCCAGGGCATCGGACCCGTGCCGGCTCGCGGCAGCCGTCAGGTGTTCCCGAACGACACCACCACGTACACGCTGACGGCCAAGGGGCCCGGCGGCGAGGACAGTCGTTCGGTCACCGTAACCGTCACCGTCCCGCCTCCGCCGCCTCCGCCGCCGCCTCCGCCGCCGAAGGTGACTCTCAGCGAGATGCTGGAAAAGCGCGTGCGGGACGCTTACTTTGATTTCGACAAGTACGACATCCGGGAGGACGCCCGCGCCACTCTGACGCAAAATGCAGAAGCGCTCAAGGAGATTTTCCGGGAATACCCGGAGGCTACGGTGGTCATCGAAGGTCACTGTGACGAACGTGGCTCCGCCGAGT
Source organism: Acidobacteriota bacterium (assembly GCA_037446115.1). GTDB lineage: Bacteria > Acidobacteriota > Terriglobia > Bryobacterales > Bryobacteraceae > JANWXD01. Next base: position 67,193 of record JBBIJF010000009.1, read on the forward strand.
ACAACCTCGGACTGGGCGACCGCCGGGCAACGGCCGCCCGGGAGTTCTTGACCCAGCTGGGCGTGCCGGCTGCGAAGCTGAAGACCATCAGCTACGGTAAGGAACGCCCGCAGTGCACCGAGAGCAACGAAGAGTGCTGGCAGTTGAACCGGCGGGTGCACTTCGTGCCCGGACAGTGACGTAACGCACTTCAGACAAGAGACCGGCGCCGCGGGTTTCGCAGGGGCCCCGGCGCCCGTCCCGTGGAGGGGAACATGACGACACGGTGGGCGGCCCTGATGCTGTTGGGGGCGGCGTGGATCTGCCCGGCGCAGCGCAAGGAATATGTGGAACTGCAGCGGGAGATCGCGCTGCTGGGCGAGCAGGTGCGAAGCCTCCGGAGCGCCATGGACGAGCAGTTCAACAAGCTCACGCTTCTGGTCCAGCAGGCGACAGACACGGCTGCCCGCACCAACACTTCGGTTGCGTCGCTCGACAACGATCTGCGGCAGCGGCTCCGCGAACAAGAGGCCAGCGTCGGCCGGCCGGTGGCAGCCATCGGCACCAAAGTGGATGCGCTCGCCGCCGAGTTCCAGGCGTTGCGCGAGTCGGTGGCGGAGTTGAGCCGCCGGATGGGCAAGCTCGAGTTGCAGCTCGTAGACATCTCCTCGGCCGTTCGCACCCTGCAGGCCCCGCCCTCACCGCCCTCGGGCGCGGGCGGGCCGCCGGGGGGCCTTTCCGCCGAGAGCCTCTACCAGAACGCCCTCCGCGACAAGAACGGTGGCAACCTGGAACTCGCCCTCAAGGAATTCACGGACTACCTGCAATACTTCGGTAACACGGAACTGGCTCCCAACGCTCAGTTCTACATCGGTGAGATTTACTACCTGCGCGGGGAAATGGACGAGGCCATTCGGGCTTTCGATCTGGTGCTCGAGCGATATCCGGAAAACAACAAGACGGCGGACGCTCATTACATGAAGGGGATGGCCCTGCTGAAAGTGGGCCGCCGCAATCAGGCTCGCGACGAGTTTTACAGCCTGATCGAGCGCTTCCCGAACCACGAGCTGGCCGCGAAGGCGAAAGCCCAGCTCAAGGCCCTGGGCCTGCCGGCTTCGCGCAAGAAAACCCGGTAACAACCCATGGAATCAACTGCCTTGCCCCCGCGGCCGCCTCTGACGAAATACGAAGACCTTGCCCGCATGATTGACCACTCGCTGCTGCGCCCGGAGCTCACCGAGGAGCAGGTCGAGGAGGGATGCCGGATTGCCCGCGATTACGGCGTCGCCAGCGTCTCCGTCCGCCCGGCGGACGTGGATCTGGCCGTCGAATGGCTCCGCGGAACGGACGTGGCGGTAGGGTCCGTGGCCGGCTTTCCCCACGGTTCCTCGACGACCGCAACCAAGCTCTACGAGGTGCGCGACCTGATCCGTCGCGGCGCGCGCGAAATTGACATGGTCCTCAATATCGGCAAGCTCCGGTCGCGGTGCTTTCAGTATGTCGAGACGGAGTTGCGGCAGATCGCGGACGCCTGTCATGAGTCCGGCGTCCTGCTGAAGGTGATCTTCGAGAACGCCTACCTGACCGACGAGCTCAAGATCATCGCCTGTAAGATCGCCACGCGCGCCGGGGTGGATTTCGTCAAAACTTCCACCGGGTTCGCCCCCTCAGGAGCCACCCTCGAGGACCTGCGCCTGATGCGACGCTACTCCGGGCCGAACGTACGCCTGAAAGCTGCGGGAGGGGTCCGCAGCCTGGAGATGGCTCTTGCGGTGTACGAAGTGGGCTGTGATCGCTTCGGCGCGACGGCGACCGTGCAGATCCTCGAGGATTGGAAGGCCCGACTGCGCGAGGCGGCAAAGGCGCAGGCCTGAGAGGAGAGCGCCGCCCGCGCCGCGCGCCTCCGTCCGAGACCGACGCCTGTTAGACTGAAGTCCGAGGGGCGAAATGAAACTGGGTTTTTTCCTTCCGGCATTTTTCGCGGCCCGCCTGGCTGCGGGCCACAACCCGCCGTTTCCGGATCCCGCCGTGGACGAGCCCCGTGCATCTGCCACCACCCTCAAGAAGGCGGTTCTGGCCGGCGGTTGTTTTTGGTGCACCGAGGCCGTCTTTGAGCACGTCGAAGGAGTCACGCAGGTTCTCTCCGGCTACAGCGGAGGCACGCCGGAAACGGCTGATTACCGGATCGTTTCCACGGGACAGACCGGGCATGCCGAGGCCATCGAGATCACTTACGATGCCTCCCGCATCACTTTCGGGCAGCTGTTGCGAATCTTTTTCGAAGTCGCGCACGATCCGACGCAGCTCAACCGCCAGGGGCCCGACCACGGACCGCAGTACCGTTCGGCGATCTTCTATAGAAACGAAGAGCAGAAACGCATCGCCGAAGCTTACATCCGCCGGCTGGAGGAGGCCCGTGTTTTTCCGGCGAAGATTGTGACGCGGCTCGAGCCCTTCCGGGGATTTTACCTTGCCGAAGAGTATCATCAGGATTTTGTGCGCCGTAACCCCAACCACGGTTACGTCATCGTCAACGCCCTGCCGAAGATCGAAAAGTTATACAAAGCTTGCCCGCGTCTGGCGCGAAACAACTAAGCTGCACGGCAAGGGGCGGTGGCGGCTCTGCGCCGTCCGTCAAAAGCTCCAGGCCTCGAACTTGAAGCTGGTCTTGTCGTCCAGCTTCTGGAGCCAGATGATCCCCCGGCGCATTTCCAGATAAGGTCCTTGCTTGCCGCGGCGCACGGTTGCATTCCAGATCTTCATCTGGGCCCCTTCGGACCAGAACGTGTGTCCTTTCAGGAGCGTGAAGGCAGGGCCCCAGGGCCGCTCGGGGAAGGGTTCAAAGGTCCCCAGCTCCGCGTTCCGCAGCAACGGCGCGATGGAACGGTCCGTGGCGTTCAGCGAGCGGATGCTGATTTCCGCGGGCAGCGCGAGGCTTGCGCCGGGCAGAGTGTACACCAGCGTGTACGTCGCCCCCGGAGCGAAGCCTTTCAGTTCGAATCGCCCTTTTGCGTCTGCCGTGGCCACGGGAACGTGCGAGAGCAACCGGAGCCGGGCATACAGGAAGTCCCGGTCTTCGAGCACATCGCAGAGGATCAGACGGGCCCCCGCCATCGGTTTGCCGCTGCGGCCGACAAAGATCCCGGTGGCGGTGGCGGCGGACTTGGGTTGTGCACGGAGAAGCTGGCCCGGGTAAGGGAGCCCCAGAGCCAGCAAAGCAACGCAGGCCGGCACTCGGGACCGCATGGAAGCAACCTCCTTGGTCCAGCGGTTGGGATTCCCGGGGCAATCATAGCACGTCCCGGCCGCCAAGAGAAGCGTGCGTGGAAGGCCCTCAAGCCGCAGTATCATGAAAGCAGAATGAAGTTGCGCGGGCCCGTAGCTCAGGTGGACAGAGCATCTGCCTTCTAAGCAGAGGGTCGCTGGTTCGAGTCCAGCCGGGCCTGCCACGTCTTTTCATAGACTTACGCGAATCGCTTCGGTGGGCGAGGGAGACTGCAAGGTAGACTGCTGTCGGCGCCCCTCGCGAGGGAACGCATCCCCTGACCGCCCGCAGGTCTCCCTCGCACATCGCCGGGCTTTGCGAGCTGTCTCGTACGACTGTCCCCAGAAACGTTCTGCCATCCGTCGCTGACTGCTCGAGTGTTGGCTGGTGGCCTACCGGCTTTGGCCCTTGTCGGTGCGGCGGTCCTTGTCAGTCGGCAATGACGGCTGCCGGCAGTGCCCTCATCGGCTTCGGGGGCCGCGGTCGGGCAGCAGCTCCGAAGGGGGCAGCATCGGCCCTATCGGCCACGTCGTTTGCCGGGACGCGGCCTTAGAAGTACTTCCTCGCGCGCGTCTATAGGTAACGTTACCTTTGCGCCTCGGCGCCGTCGTCCGCCCGGGAGCAGGGATGCCCCAGAGTCCGACGCGCTCATCCCCCACTGGCGAGTTGCTCGGGACGTCGAAAACAGCCGCTCTGGGGCGTCCGCCTCAGCAGGGGGCAGGGTCAGGTCGATCCGGGCGGCACAAAATTCGTACAGAGTTTTTCCGCCGCCTTTTCCGGCCTGAAAATCGTGACTGCCCGAGGAACGAGGGGGCGCGCTCGAAACCTGGCTGCCCCTGGGGCGGCAGCCGAAACTACACCCTCCTCTGGTCGACAGCCATAACTGTGACGCCCCCAAGCCTGCGATCAACCACAGGTGCGCTGCCGATCGCCGGTATCGCCATCGGCTACCGCGCGCCGCGACCCAAAAGGAGGATTTTCGTGGTTTGGAATAGAATTAACAGATCAAGTCCTACTGACATGTTTTTAATGTAATATAAATCATAACCTAACTTTTCGATGTTGTCCTCCAGTGTGGAGCAGTAGCCGTTGTGAACTTGAGCCCATCCTGTAATTCCCGGGCGTACGTTCCACCGCTGCGTGTAAAACGGGATCTGACTGGCGCAGACCGCTTCGAGATCGGGAATAAACGGCCGGGGACCGATGAAATCCATGTCCCCTTTGAGAATGTTGTAGAGCTGAGGCAACTCATCCAGCCGTGTGCGCCTGAGCCACCGGCCCACCCGGGTCACGCGCGGATCGTTCAGACTCGCGGGCTGGTTGTGATCCGCATCCACGCGCATGGTCCGAAACTTGTAGAGCGTGAACATGCGCCCACCCTGTCCCACCCGCTGCTGGCGGAACAGCACCGGGCCGCGCGAGTCGAGCCGAATCGCGACGGTGATGAAGAGCAGCAGCGGCGCACTGACGATCAAACCCAGAACCGAGGCGGCGATCGAGGCGGCGCGCTTGAGTGCCACCATGGCGGGGGAGGCCCGGAAGCCCTCGGAAAACAACAGCGAACTCGGCCGCAAGGCCACAACGGGCACCTTCGCCGTCACGGCTTCGTAGAACTCCGTGCCTTCGTCCACGCGTAGTCCCAGCGCCTTCAACCGCAACAGATCCTCGACGGGCAAAAGCCCCCTGCGTTCGTCCAGAGCGATCACCAGGCGATGGAGTTTTCGTTGGCGGACTGCCGAGTCGAGCTGCTCCAGCACATCGCTCCAGTTCTCGCCGGGGAGGTTGCCCGAGTGGTCGCCTGCCACGTCGAACCAGCCGACAAGTTCGAAGCCAAGGTCAGGCCGCTGCCGGACTTCCTCAACCAAGTTACGCGCCAGCCATCCCCGCCCCAGAACGGCCACCCGTTCCCGAAGCGCAGGGGTTCGATTGGCGACCAGAAACATTTTCCGCCAAGCCGCCAGCAGCACCCCTACGAGCGCGACCCACACCACAAACGGACCCCGCCCCAGCTGTACGGCAGGCCACGCAAAGTAGACTAAAGCCAACGTGATAGAAACCGTACCCAGCACTTGAATCAGGCGGACAGCGATCTCGCGGGGGTTGAGCATGACCGAGGACTCGTACAAGTCGTGATAATACAGGCACAGCATGCAGACGAGCCAGGCTACGGAAAAGGTTTGAAGGTTGTAATCATAGGTGAGCGCCAAGTCGGCGTCCTTTCCGAACCACAGTACGGTCGCAAACCAGAGCGCAAAGTACACCAAGAAGGACTCGGTCACGATCAGAAAGGCTGTACGGCCGGGAATCGTGATGCCGAAGATCTTCAGCACCGGAACCACCCTGTTATGGAGATTGTTCAGCGTGCCGCGGTTTACCGGATCCGACGTCCTCCGGATAGACGTGTGCCGCCCTTCTCGAGAGAAACCAGTTGGGGGCCATGTTGATGACCACGCCCAGGAGTTTGTCCTTCGCCACAGTATCCAGGGCGCGGAAACAGAGACTGCGCCGAGTGTGATCCGGGCGCACCACTACGATAACTCCATCGGAGACCGCCTCGATCAGGAAGTAGTCGGCGACCAATCCGACTGGCGGAGCATCGAAGATGATCCAGCGAAAATATCGCCGGAGCTGTGTGCAAGTCGCTCCCCACACAGGGGAATCGAAGAGCTCGGCCGGGTGTGCGGCGCTCATCCCCGCCGGCAGGAAAAACAGGTTTGAGGGACTTTCGAGCCTCCCCACGGCCTGCTGCCACAAACACCGGGCCTGCAGCACGTCGGCCAGTCCCGGAGAAGGCGGCACGCCCAACATAGAAGCCAGACTGGACCGGCGCAAGTCGGCATCCACGAGCAGCACCGATTCTCCATATTTCAGCGCAATGGCCCCGGCCAGATTGACAGCCGTGACACTCTTGCCGTCGCCGATCTGGGGGCTGGAAATACACAGCATGCGGACGGGTCGGGAGCCCAGCAACACTCGGGTGCGGATAATACGGTACTGTTCGGCGGCAGACGGCTGGTCCCCGTTTAATGGAAAGAGCACCTTGCCGACGGAGGGCCGTACGGTCAGGCACCGGAGGTCGGTCGTGGGATCACACCGCGCTTCGATGGAATTGCCGTTTTCATCAAGCGGGGGTCCCGTCATAGCCACCTCGCGATCGCCTCGAGCACCCGCCTCCACCAGGCAGGCGCAGTCTGAGGAGACACCCAACCCAGATACACCGCAACCGCGCCGAGCAGGGCGAGAAGCGACAGAGCCGTGGAGATGATCGCCACACTCCTGGGTGATACACGCCTGCGTCTTGCCCGCCCGGTGGCCAAAACCGGCACGCGCCCCAAAACGGGGACGTGCGGCGGCAGTTCCCACTCTCCGAGCACTGTGCCGGCGGAGAGCTCGATCCCAACGGCGAGCACGAAGCCCAGCAGCACGCTGGCCGCCACACCCAGAACCACCAGCAGCGCGCGGTTGGGACGCACAGGCTCCTCCGGAACTCGGGCAGCCTCAAGCAAGGTGAACCGCTCCCCTTTCTGGCGCGTCTCCATTTCGGTGGCCATCTCCGCAGCCAGCCGCTTGTCCAGCAGCGACTGGTAGTTGGCCTTCGTAATCTCGTAGTCGCGCGTCAAGGATGCCAGTTCCTGCTCCCGGATGGGTAAGCGTTGCAGGCGCGCCAGAATTGCCTGGAGCTGCCGGCTGACGGCCCGCCTTTCCGACTCCAAGGCTTCCATTTGCTTGGCCGCCACGGCGATCTGAGCCTTCAGGTTCTCCACACGCTCGCGCTCACGGATCAAGAGCTCGTTGAAACGCCCCGGGCGGCTTGGGGCTGGGGAAGCAAGGGCTCCATCCTCTTGGCCAGCTTGTTGTTGCCGCTCCATCTGACGGGCCTGGCGCAACATCTGCTCCAAACCTTGCACCTCGGGGTGATTGGCCGTGTACTTGATCCGCGCCGCCGCCAGCTGCTTTTCCAGGTTCTCGGAAAACCGGGCGGGCGACGCTTCCAGCCCGCCGGGAGCGCCGCGCTCCTCCAACCCGTCCAGGAAGCTTTGGAGCGCCGCCACTGAGGCTTCCGCAGCCGCCAAAGTGCTTTCCAACAGCAACTTTTGCTGTTGCGTCCTGCTGATGGCCTCCTGCACAGCCTGAAGCTGGAGTTGATAGCGGTTGGCGTTGGCGAGCAGCACATTCTCCTGCTCGGGCAATTCTCCGTTGTGCTTGAGCTTGTATTCGCTGAGTTTGGCCTCCTGTTCCTCCAGGCGCTTCCGGGATTCTGCAAGCTGACTTTCCAAGAACTCCGTCGTGCCCAGAGCGTGGACCTCGCGCGCCCGCAGGTTTTCCTCGATGAACAGATTGGCGAGCCGGTTCGTCACCAAGGCGACGACATTGGGGTCGGGCCCCTGATAGGCGATCCGGAATGCGCCCGGGTGGTCTTGACGCCCACTGCCTTCCACCCGGATTGTGATGTCCTTGCGCATCTCTTCGACAAGCTGCTCTTGAGAAAGGCTGCCGCGATGGAGGCGGTACAGGTTGAACTTTTCGATGATCTCCAGCAACCTGCGGTAACTCAAAATGCGCTGGCTGATATTGCTGACACGATCGCGGAGATCTACATCCACGGTGGAGGCTACGAATTTTTCCGGGATGCGCTGGGACTCTACCAGGATTACTGCCTCAGCCCGGTAGATGGCCGGCAGCTGATAGACAAGAGCGATCGAGGCAACACTGCCCAACAGAACGGTCAGCACCAAGGCCAGGCGATGCTTGTAGAGTGCGCGTAGCACGCTGAGCGGAGGCATCCTTGGGCTGCCCCTGGAGAGCGTGTGTGGGACCGACGGACCGAAGCCGCCGGGAGGCAGAGAGGTCCTCTGTTCGCCGCGCAAGCGGGGCGGGCCACCGTACGCTCCGTGTTGCAATTGCCACACTGCTGCCTCAGAAATCCTTGCAAACGGCCAACCAAACCATCGCCTGCCCGCGGGAGACTTCATTCCGCGAAGCTACGGCCTCATCCGGAGCCGAGGTGGAACATCTTCGGCGCAAAATCCTAAGATTTTTCCCTCGGGCAACGGACCGCAAAAACGCCACCCGCTGTCGGGGGCCGTCACGCCGGATGAAGCGCCCCCGGCGCTTTGGCAAAGCAGTTGCCCAACTGTGCGTGCAGGTGTCTCTTTTTCGGTTGCTCCGCATCACGGCGCTCTGGGGACTCGTAGTCGCGCTTTACGCCGACGTGCTTCCCTCGTTGGTCGAGCGCTGGTGGCAGGATGAGGGGTATTCCCACGCGTTTCTGGTCCTTCCCCTGGCGGGCTACCTGGCCTGGAAGCAGCGCCGAGCCTCTGCGGCGCTGCCGTCCAGCCCTGATGGCCGGGGACTCGTGGCGGTGGCGCTGGCCTGCGCGCTCTACCTCATCGGAAAGCTCGGCGCCGAGTTCTTCCTCACGCGCATCTCACTGGTGGTCTTGCTTGCTGGTTTAGCCTGGGTCTCCGGGGGCCTCAGGCGGCTGCGGAGCATTGCTTTCCCTCTGCTGCTCGTGGCCTCCACGATTCCATTGCCCGTGTTGATTTACAATCGCCTGTCCGCGCCGCTGCAACTTCTGGCTTCCACCGTCTCGACGGAGGTTGCGCACTGGCTGGGCATCTCGGTCTATCAAGAGGGGAACATTATCCACCTGGCCTACACTTCTCTCGGTATCGCCGAGGCTTGCAGCGGCCTGCGCTCCATGTCTTCGCTGACCGTGTCAGCTTTGCTGCTGGCCTACCTGGAATTGCGGCGGACGTTTGCGCGGCTGACCCTGGTGGCGCTCGCCGTGCCCGTCGCGATTGCGTGGAACGTTGTCCGGGTCGCCGGCACGGCAGTACTCTCCGAGTATGACCCTGAAGTGGGCGCCGGCTTTTACCACTTTTTTTCCGGGTGGCTGGCCTTTGTTTGTGGGTTAGGGCTGCTGTGGCTGGTCAGCCGCCTGCTGCGGCGCTGTCTCGAAACGCGGCACGCGGGAGTTTGTGGTTATGCGCGGCCCTAGATACGTTGCCGTCTGTGCGTTGCTGGCCGCCACGCTGGCAACCTCCCGGATGAAGGACCGCCAGTCGGCGGAGCCGCTGGCCAGACCTCTTGCGGCGATCCCGGAGGAAATCGCCGGCTGGAAAGGCAGCGATGACCCTCCGTTGCGCCAGGAGGTGGTCCGGTCCCTCGGTGCGACGTCTTACCTGTCGCGGACGTACCGGCGGGGCGGCAGCAACATCCATCTGTTCGTGGCGTATTATGCCAACCCGAGGGCGGGAGAGACCATGCATTCCCCCAAACACTGCCTGCCCGGCGGAGGTTGGGAGCCTGTTGAACTCGCCACCGTCATGGTCCCCACAGACTCCGGTGCGGCGGAGGTCAACAAATACACGCTGTACCGGGAGGGTGAGCGCGCCGTGGTGCTGTACTGGTATCAGACCCCGTCGCGAATCATCGCCAGCGAGTACGTCAGCAAGGCCCGGCTCGTCTGGGACACGCTGCGGTACCGAACAACCGCCAGTGCGATCGTGCGCTTAGCGGTAGGAGGCTCACCTGGCGAGGTCGAAGAGGGGATCCGCTTCGCGGCCTATGTCATGCGCGAAATGGCCAGGTGCTACAGACGCTGACGGCGAAGGAAACGCAATCCGATGGCGGCAAGTGCCGTACCGAACAGCGTAATGGTCGCCGGCTCCGGCGTTACCATCCCGGCGTGTGTGAAAGGCGTGGCGTAGGTGTTTCCCCCACCCCCGGCACAAGAAACAGTGGGGGCCGCGGGATCGTCGTTCGTGTAACCCCCGTCGCACCCGTATGCGATCACGAATGTTCCGAGAGGAAGGGCGGTGTCCCAGGAAATGTCGAACAACTGCCCTGCACTGAATGGTTGCTCGAGGCCATACGCGAAAAGCGTGAAAGATGACGGGCTGATTCCCAGCACTGCCTGGGCAGCTCCGCTCCAGTTGGTGAAGTTATTCGAGTTGTTGGCACCGAAGTATCCTGCCGCTTGGTAGGCCTCTCCACCGGAGCTAAGCGTGCCGCGCGGACCGATCAAGAAGCCGTTCACGGAGGTTCCCGGTCCCGAGGAGGGCCAGTTCGAGAACCAGAGAACACTGGCAATCGAGGGCGCGGCGCCGGTCCAGTCCGGGAGCCCAAGAATCAGCACCAGCGGGCTTGAGAGCGTGACAGGCTGGTTGCTGTTGAAGTACACGGACGTTGCCGTTCCGCTGAGGCTCGCGTTAGGATCCAGGGGACAACCCGGCTCATGCCCGGTCGGGCATGAGCCGCCGGCGCCGTTTCCAATGTGAAGCAGGGCAGGATCATCGTCCGGGTCAATCAGATCCGCCCGGTGAGGCGGGGGCCACAGCAGCGTGGCCCCCAGGAGTGTCAGCAGAGCTGCTCTCACGCGTGACGCCTGCGAAGCTTACGGCCCACGAGCACCAGAGTCGAGCCGAAAAGCAGGATGGTCGCCGGCTCCGGCACGGGCACGATGGACTCGACCTTCATCACGAAGTCGTTGTAGTCGTAGTCGCTGCTGCCACCAGTGACCAGCAGATCCTCAAACGCCAGAAACCAAGTGTTGGACGGCGCATGCCTGAAGGCCAGAACCTGCGGAGAACTGTTGGGGTTCAGGTCGTCCACGGTGAAAAAAGTGTTGCCCTGAGGAGTCGTGATATAGAACCCGAACGCCCAGAACGGTATCCCCGAAAATGTACCGGTATTGACGGCACCCGATGGACCGCTGATCTGAGTGATTGTACCGCTCGTTGGCGAAGTCCAGACAACACTCGCCACGGTCCCTGCCGTCGCTAGACCCTGAAAGATATTATGGAGAAGCGCCATCGTGCCAGTCCAGTGGAAGAACCCGATAATGTTCGATGGTGCAAAGCCAGCAAACTCGATAACCACCGTTGGGAGAATCCCTGTCGGCGGTGGAGTGACCAGCCCCCAGTATCCCGCACTCTGCTGGTCGGTCGCCACGTTGATGCCGCAGCCGGGACAGGCATTGTTGATGATCGTCTGCAAGTCTTGTTCACCGGAAGGAGGCGTGCCCACTGGCACAGGCCGTGGGTTGAAGGGGTTGAACGGATCCGCGACTGCCCAGGGCGCCGTCGCGAGGACCAAAAGCAATACGGACGTCACCGCTTTGCTCATACAGACCTCCGCGTCGCGTGGTAGCAAATCCGGGGCCGAATTAAGGGTGTACACCGCGCCCTTTATGATCAAAGGGTTAGAGCGGCCATCGTCGAAGGAGGTTTAAAAAGGAGTTCCCAAAACAGGGGAACGGGGGAAAAACCGATGGACCAGACTCTTAGGGCGTGCTCGAAACGTCGCTGAGAAGTTGCCGCAGCTCGGCCGGAGGCGCAAGGTCCGGATCTGATCGGCGGGCTTGCCTGACGAGCGCCGCGGCCTTGTCGCGCGCTCCCGCCTTCCAGTAGGCGGCCGCCAGGTGGTACTTGCGGAGCGTGGTGCCCTCTTTGCCGAGAGCGGCCCGCTCGAGGTACTGAATGGCGGTGGCGTAGAGACCTTTGCGGTAGTAGGCCCAGCCAATCGTGTCGTCCACAGCGGCCAGATCCGGAGCCAGTTCCTTCGCTTTTTGAGCGAGCTCGAGGCCTTCGTCCGGCTGGCCGGCATGCTCGATGAGCAGGTAGGCCAGGTTGTTCAGAGTCAGGGCGTCGCGGGGCTGCAACTCCAGGGCCTTACGGTAATGGGCGATGGCGGCAGCAAAGTTGCCGGCTTCGGTCTCCAAGGCGCCCAGGAGGAATCGGGCCCGGTGCTGGCGCTCGTCCACTTCCAGCACTCCCTGCAGGATACGGCGGGCCGAATCGAGCTTACCCTCGCCGCCATCCAGCTGGGCCAGTCGCAGGGCGGGCAGGACGGCCCTCCGGTCTGCTGCTAGCGCCGCGGAAAACGCCGCACGCGCCTCCTCCTTACGGTCCAGTCGCAGCAGCCACTCGCCCAGATACAGTTGGACCGGCGCGGAGCCGGGGTGCTCGGCCGCATGGCGCCGCAGGCGCGCCAAGGCGGCATCGTGCTGGTTTTGAGCACTGAAGCTGAGGGCCAGCCGTTCCAGAGCCACGAGGTTGTTCGGATCCAGTTTGAGCGCTTCTTCCAGGGACGCTCGCGCCCCCACCAAGTCATTGGTGCGCAGGCGCAGAGTGCCGTCCTGGGTCAGCAGCTCGGAGGTTCTGGAAATCGCCAGCCCGCGGCGGATGCCCTCGCGCGCGTTGGACCAGTCGCGCTGCGCCAGCAAAGCCCAGTTGTGCGCCGTAATCCAACGCAGGTCGTTCTTCTGCGGGGGAGGGGCCTGCTCGAGCACGTCCAAAGCGGCCTTTGCGCTGTTTTCGCCAAGCAGCGTTCCGGCCAGCTCGATACGAGCAGCCAACAAAGCCGGGTTCAGGCGGATGGCATCGGCCAAGTACTGCTTCGCACTGGCGATTTCGCCGCCGGCCCGCCGCACGAAGGCCATGTGATATCGGGCCTCGGCCGAATCCGGCTCCAGATGGAGCACCCGCGCCAGATCCTGTTCGGCTTCTGCGAGCTTGCCGCTCCGAGCCCGAAGGGCGCCGCGCTGCAGCAAAGCCTGAATGTCCCTGCTGTTGCGCGCGATGGCCTGATCGAGCAGAGCGGTGGCCTCGGAGATGCGGTTGGCAAGCACGTAGGCGGCGACCAGACGGCTCCGCAGGTCGCGGTCGGCGGGATCCTGTCGGTGGAGTCGCTCGAGTTCTCGCACCGCCTCAGCGGTCTTCCCTTGACCCAGCAGGAATAAAGCGTACGCGGGGCGGTAGGCTTTGTCCGAACTGGCGGCGAGCCGTCGAAACGTCTCGGCGGCCTCCGCCGTGCGACCCGAGCGGAGCTGTAACTCGCCGAGGCGAAGCAAGGCCGGGCCGCTCGCCGGATCCAGCTTCAATGCTTGGCGGAGCTGCTGCTCGGCCTGCTCAACCCTGCCCGCCAGCGCATAGAAATCCGTCAGGGCCAGCAGGGGTTCGAGCGCGCGAGGGGCATGGGCCGCAGCCTGCTTGAGCACACCTTCGGCACCGTCAAAGTCGTTCTGGGAAAGCTTCAGCTTGGCCAGCATGACGGAGGCAGTGAGTTCGCCCGGGAATTTCTCCAAAACCTGTTCGAGCCGCAGACGGGCATGCTCCGGCTTGCCCAGCCGCAGCTCGGTAAGCGCCACGGTGTTCAACACCGCCGCATCTTCGGGCGCCACGGCGAAGGCCGCCTGAGCCCGCTTGGCCGCCTCCTCGAGGATATCCTGACGCCGGCTCGTCGCCATCAGCTGCGCCAGTTTCAGCTGCGCCCCCACATGTTTCGGATCCAGTTCAGTGGCTTTCAGCAGATAGGAGACGCCCGCACGGAAATTGCCGGACTCCAGGTGGGCGACGCCGAGCCGGTAATACGGATCGGGATTGGTGGGGGCCAGTCGTACGGCATTTTGGAAATCCAGGATGGCCCGGGCGTAGTCTTTCTGGCTAAGGTGCCGCTCACCGGCCGCCATGAAGCGAGCAAAGCGACCCTCGGGACCGCGAACGCACCCCAAGCAGGCAATCGCCACGATCAGCAAGTTTGCAAGAACTGGAATCTTCATAAGCAACCTGCTAACAGACCTCCTGGGCTGGCAAGCCCGGCCGGCTCCCTCGGATCACCGACTTAGCCGTCCGGCAACACATATGCAACCTGACCGCCACATCCGCCTCCCCGGCTGGGCTCCTAGAGATTGCCGCACTGGATCGAGTAGTCCGTGATGCGGCACGCCAGGCCGAATCGTCCCGCTGCAGAGCAGGATTCGACTCTGAGGACCACCGCGCGGCAACTCAAAAAAAGCGGCATCAGCTCGCCGTGGGCCCCAGAGGGGAGCTCGATGAGGCAGCTTACGGCCTGGCCCTTGGGGACGGGAGCGCCGACGATACAATAAAAGCCGTTGCTGCAGAGATTTTCGGTAACACCTTCAATGGGCTGGGTCCGTCCGGCCACGTATATCCACAGAGGCCACCGTACCTGAAAGCGGCACCTCCTGCGCCGCTCAACCGCGACCTCCATTGCAGGCCTCACAACCTGGCTACCTGTGATATGGTCCCTTAGGCCGGCTCGAAGCGATAGTAACCGCCCTCCTCGCGCCCAAGGGCGAAGCGATCCGCGCTCGCTGGACACCGCCCGAAGGGAGGGGGCTTAGCCTCTCTCGGCGCACGCCGGCGGCGACGCACCCTTGTAGCGGAGCAAGCTCGATACCACTTTGAGTTCTGCATTGCGAAACATTACCTGTTCTCTCACATGAGCGCTTCGTACTAGTACCTGACTTAGTACTAAATCGTTCCCTACAGAGCCCGTCTGGCCTCCATTTCTGTTGACATCGCGGCGACAAATGGTGTATGGTACAAACGCACCGAAGCTCGCGTTGAGGTGGCTCGCATGCTGCCGGCGCAAGGGGTGGTCGCCCCAACTGAGGCGAGCCCATTCGGGACGCTGATCCTCGGGGGTCGTAGCGCGGCGCGCTGGCCGTCGCTCGAACGTCTGCTGTCCAAAAAGTACGGAATGGTGGTCGGCCGCTGTCAGGGGCCGATTACGGAACTGGCCGCTCTGTGCCGCAGAACGGGCCCGAGCGTGGTGGTTGCGGATCAGGATTTCTTGTCGCCCGTGTGGGACTCTGCCGAACGGCAATTCCCCCTCGGGACCACGGCACGGTTACTGGTTGAAGTGAGCGACGGCGCCGGTCTTGCGGTTGAGTCGCTGCTGCGCGTCGGCTGCTGGGGCATCGTACGTTCTTCGGCATCAATCAGAACCATTGCCAAAGCTGTGAACGCGGTGGCCTCCGGACAGCTTTGGGTGAGCCGCTCCGAGCTGACCCTGATCGTGCGCACGCTGATGGCCGCTCAGCTCTACGGGCTGACGCATCGCGAAACGGAAATTCTACGCTGGGTTGCAGAAGGTTACCGAAATCAAGAAATTGCGACTCGGTTGTTTATCAGCGTTGAAACGGTACGATGGCATCTGCGTGCGATCTATTCAAAACTTGGCGTTCACGACCGCCTCGGCGCCGTACTAACTGCCTTCGGCGTGTTGGGATCAGGTCACAAACCGAACCTTCGGCTTGCGAAAAAAGATTGAAGTCTCTTAGCGCCGGGTACATGGCGAGCGCACGGAGCCTGGGCAACGGGAATTTTCTGTCGGCGCATCCCGGCGAGACTCGTCCGTAAGCAGTCCAGTCGGTTCCCACAAGGCTGAAAATCTCGCCTGTTTGTCCTGACCGGCGAGAGGTGGGCGCCGCCACCACGGGGTGGTCAAGACTCCCCTTCACAAAGGTAACAGTGGCGGATAACATGAAGGACGCGGCTCTTCAAAGCCGTTTGCGCTGTACTAAGCTCTTATGCAGCGCTGAGGATTTCGCGACTGGAGCTGCAACCGGGCAAGTAGTAATGAAGATCTGCCTCGTCTCAAAGCAACAGACGCTGATCGCCCTTTGCCGGGAGGTTCTGGAGGAACTGCGGGGCGACGGATGGGAGTTAGTGATTTCGGATACCAGCAGCTTGCCGGCGGACGGAAAACTGTTTATCTGGGACTACGAACCTGGCCTGGATCTGAGTGCGGTCGGGCTGCCCGAGCTGTGGGGCCGGCACCTGCTGCTCGCTCACCGCTCCGAGCTTGCTCGATTGCGGGATCTGTTGCGTACGGCCATGTGCTGGGTCCTGCTCAAACCGGTAAATCGGGTGGCGCTGCAGTGTTTTCTTCAGCAGTGTTGCGGCTTGGCGGCGCGGATCGCCCGCCTGGAAGAGGCGCGGGATACCATTCTGGAGTGCCTGCTGGAGGCGAACATCCGCCTCCAAGACTATGATCAGCAGCGAACCAACTTTCTGGCACGGGCGGTTCATGATCTTCGGGCACCGCTCATGGCTTTGAGCGGGTACTGCGGTCTGCTTTTGAGTCAACAGCTGGGCTCATTAGCCAACGCCCAGCTTGAGGTGCTGCGCCGGATGCAACACAGTATCAAGCGGCTGACCCGGATCGTGACGGCGACCCTGGAGTTAAGCACGGGCAGGTTGGTGGAGGCTCAACCGGAATGGCAGGAGGTTGACATCCACCAATGTGTGGATCAGGCACTCTACGAGATGATGCCGGTAATCGAGGAGAAAAATCTCGCCGTTACAGTCAACCTCGAGCCGCCGGTGAAACCTTTGAGAGGGGATGTTTTCCAGATCGAGCAAGTACTGGTGAATTTGCTCGACAACGCCTGCAAATTCACTCCCAGGAACGGCCGTGTAGACCTCCACGGGTATTCCTGGTTTTGGGAGCGGCGAAGTGTGCGCGTCCGGCAGCCGTGGCTGGGGGCCGAGAGACGTCTGGGCCGGTCCGCGCAGGGCAACGCCTACCGGCTCGATATTTCGGACACTGGCCCCCAAGTGCCGGAGTCACGACTGCGAGAGATCTTCCAGGAGTATACGGCGTACGCCGGCTCGCGCGACCGCTCGGGCGGCGGGCTGGGGTTGGCGATCTGCCGGATGATTGTGAAGGCGCACCAGGGAGAGATTTTCGCCCGGAACACCCCTGAGGGCTTCGGCGTCGCTGTGGTGCTCCCCTATCCAGCCGAAGACGGCACGGTAGCGCTGGCCAAGTCGGTCCAGTGGCGCGCGTTGCCCGTCGAGGAACCGTCATCCGAGCGAGCCCTACGCTAATGCGCAAGCGAACGATTCTTGTCGTCGAAGATGATGCTGAAGTTCGCAATTACCTCAAGCTGGCCTTGGGGTGCCAAGGCTTCTCGGTGGAGGCGGTCGAAGACGGTGAAGAGGCATTGTCTCGCTTGAGCTCCCAGAACGGCCTCGCCCTGGTACTGTTGGACGTCGTACTGCCGACCAAAGGAGGAATGGAGGTCCTGCGGCAGATCCGAAGGACGCATCCTGACCTGCCGGTGATTGTGCTCTCCGGCGTGGCTTCGCCGGGAAACATCGTCGAGGCGATGAAATACGGGGCTGCCGATTTCCTGGTAAAGCCGGTGGGGCACGAGGAGTTAACCGAGGCGATCCGCAAGGTTCTCGGAAACAGACCACTCCCATCCGAGCTTTGCGGCGAGCTCCGAAGCGGCCTGCCGAGGACCGCGTGCCACTTGTTGGCGTCAAAGACGAACTTAGAGGAATTTTTTGACCGCGTGGCCACCTCGGATGTGCCGGTTGTTCTGCAGGGTGAAACGGGCGTCGGTAAGGAAGTGCTTGCTCGGGAGCTACACTCTCGCTCTCCTCGAGCGCGCAAGCCGTTTCTGAAGGTCAACTGCGCCGCGGTGCCCTCCGAGCTGATCGAAAGCGAGTTGTTCGGCTACGAGCGAGGCGCCTTTACGGGCGCGTTCCGCAACAAGCCGGGAAAGTTCGAGCTTGCGGACGGGGGCACGATTCTGCTCGATGAAATCGGCGATATGGATCTCAAGCTCCAGGCCAAGTTGCTCCATGTGCTGCAGGACCAGGAGTTTGAGCGTTTGGGCGGCAAGGAGCCGGTGCGCGTGAACGTACGTGTAATGGCAGCGACCCACTGCGATCTGGAAAAGGCGGTGCGGGAGGGGCGTTTTCGCGCGGATCTCTACTATCGCCTCAACGTAATCTCGATTACCATTCCACCGCTGCGGGAACGCAAAGACGAAATCCTGAGCCTGGCGGGGTTTCTGCTTCGTAAGCATGCGCCGGCGGGACTGGAACCGCCTGCCATCCCTCCCGTGCTGCGCCAGGCGTTACTGGCCTATGACTGGCCGGGCAACGTCCGCGAGTTGGAAAACATCATGCGCCGCTATCTTGTCCTTCAGGACGCAGAAGTGATCGCGCGGGAATTGTCGCTGCGGACGGCAACCCGTCCGGTGGCAGTGCTCGCTCCGGAGAGCGTGGATACTGAGATACGCGGAAAAAACGGCTCGCTGCTGGAGAAAGTCGAGCATGCTAAGCGTGCAGCGGAGAGGGACGCCATCCGGGCCGCCCTTGATGCCACGGGTTGGAACCGCAAGCAGGCCGCCCGCCTGCTGGGCGTGGACTACAAGGCACTTCTGTACAAAATGAAAAAGCTCGGCATCGGACAACCTCGTCCCGGCCGGGACGCCGCGTCTCCCGGCGGAGATGCATTGCCGCCCGGCGTGCTCTGATCCAGTTCTTTGTCTTTTAGTGCAACAATTTTTCCTTTTGCGGCGCTGCCGTGTTGATTCGGTCAAATCGCGTTAGAACTCACTCGATGGAATGGAATCACGGTTGCAGATGTATATAGCGCTCGCTGATAACCGGGCCGAGAGCTGAGGACCGCAAATGAGCTCAGTCGTCTGGGACTGAGAAAGCGGGAGCTATATGTTTCTAACGGCAGGGCCACGGATAATGGGAGACGTCGGCGCCTGGTACGCACTACGTGTGAAGCCGAATTGGGAGAAACGGGTGGCGCAACAGCTGCGCGGGAAGGGATATGAGGGCTTCCTCCCTACCTATCGCGTGCGGCGGCGCTGGTCGGACCGCTGGAAGGAGCTGGATGTTCCGTTGTTCCCGGGTTACGTCTTCTGCCGCTTGAGCCCACAGCACCGGACCCCCGTCTTACAGACCGCGGGGGTCATTCTTGTTGTGGGTTTCGGAGGAAAACCCGCCCCGGTCCGCGACGAGGAGATCGCAGCCCTGCAGCGCATCGTGGCCTCGGGATTGGAGGCCGGTCCGTGGCCCTACCTGCAGGTGGGGCGCAAAGTTCGCATCGAAGACGGACCCCTCGCCGGTGTCGAAGGAATCCTGCTGGAGATCAGGCCGCGAAATAAACTCGTGGTCTCGGTGACCCTGCTGCAGCGCTCGGTGGCCGTGGAGGTGGATGGTTGCCGCGTTCTTCCGCTCTGGCAATCCCGTGCCGCTTTCGCGCAGGTTGAAGACAGGGCGGTCGTCGCCTGAGGCAGTGAGCTGTGGAACTACTCTGGTACCTCGGCGCAGCGTGGATCGCGTATGTGTATGTCGGCTACCCGGTTCTTGTTGCGCTCTGGGGATTCCTGCGCGGGGTTCGACCAAGATCCCGAGATGATTATCTGCCCACAGTGTCCGTGCTGATTGCCGCCCGCAATGAAGCCAGGGATATCGAATGGAAGCTACGGCAAACTCTGGAATGGGACTATCCACCAGAAAGACTGGAGGTTCTGGTCGCATCCGATGCCTCCGATGACGGCACCGACCAGATCGTGCAACAGTTTTCGGATTCGCGAGTGCGCGTGTTGAGGTTGGAGCAGCGCGGCGGAAAGGTACGGGCCCTCAATCGCCTGCGCCCCTTGGCGCGAGGTGAAATTCTGTTTTTCACGGACGCCAACGCAAGCATCGGTGCTGCATGTCTGCGGCGGATGGTGCGCCACTTTGCCGATCCGAAGGTGGGCTGTGTGACGGGCGTCAGCCGGCCGTTGCCGAAAGTGGCGACGGGAGCAGTGTCGCAAGGCGCGGCAGCCTATTGGAGCTACGAGTCCTGGGTGGCACGGCTGGAGAGTCGGTGCGGCGCCGTGGTGGCCTGCGACGGAGCGATACATTGTGTTCGCCGACAGCTGTGCCCGCCGTTGCTGCCGGAGCTGGCGAACGACTTCGAACTGCCCTTGCGGATACGGCATGCAGGCTACTGGGTCCTTGTCGAGCCCGAGGCAGTCGCCATCGAAAAGGAGACCGAATCTCTTGTGGAAGAGTTCGCCCGCCGGCGACGGATCGCCGCTCAAGGCGCTTTGGCCATGTGGAAATTGCGAAAGCTGTTCACGGGCGCGCTCGTCTGGCAACTGGTGTCCCACAAGCTCCTGCGGTGGTTGACGGTTGTGCCGCTCGCACTGTTGCTGATCTCCAGCGTAAGGCTTGCCGATCACGGCGGCTTTGCGGCGGCACTGGTGGCGCAGGTTCTTTTCTATTCGGCCGCCGCCGGTGGCCTGGTTGGCATTGCACTCAGGCGCGATGTTCCGCGTCTGCTTGCGATTCCTCTCTACACATTGACGGGCGTCTTCGCCACGGTCGTAGGTGTGCTCGATGCTGTGGCGGGTCGCTACTTCGTGGTTTGGGAAAGTGCTCGCCTGTCCCGAGGAGCCCCCGATGCCCGCCTGTGAACCGGACCCTCTCAAAGGAGCCGCCGCCCCTGCCCGTCCGCCGGATCCTCGCTGTATCTTCACGGTGGACGTCGAGGACTGGTTCCATATTCTGGACCTGGCCTCCGGCCCGGATTTTCATGAATGGGACAACCTTCCTTCCCGGGTCGAGGCCACATTTTTTCGGCTGCTGGAGATTTTCGACGAGTGCCGGGTCTTGGTGACGTGTTTCTTCCTGGGCTGGGTCGCCCAAAAATTTCCCTCGCTTGTCAAAGAAGCTCGGAAACGAGGGCATGAGATCGCATCGCATGGCTTTCGGCACCGCCTGGCCTACCAGACATCACCGCGCCAGTTCCTCGAGGACGTGCGTTCCGCAAAGCGGATCCTGGAGGACATCACCGGTGAGCCGGTACTTGGTTTTCGCTGTCCGGGCTTCTCGGTAACCGCCGGGGTACCCTGGGTATTCGAAACGCTGATTGAAGCGGGGTATCTGTATGATTCGTCCGTGTTCCCAGCGCGACGTCTCCACGGTGGTTGGCCGGGTGCCGCGCTCGTTCCTAGGCTCATTTCCACGCCCTCAGGGACCATCGCCGAATGTCCGATAACCGTGGCCGCGCTCCTGAACCGCCGTGTGTGCGTGTTTGGAGGAGGCTATCTCCGCATCGCACCGTTGTGGGCGGTTCTGACGCTTGCGGACCGCGTGCTTGCGGAAGGGCGTCCCGTGGTGTTTTACCTGCATCCGCGGGACATTGACCCGAGCCAGCCGCGCTTGCCGATGTCTGCCCTGCGTCGGGTTCGGACTTACGCCGGGCTTAGGAGCACGGAGCGCAAGTTGCAGATCATTCTCAGGCGATTTCCATTTACGACGTGCGCCTCCTATCTGGAGCACGCAGCGCTGCTTACGCCTTGCCGTTCGTGACTGCGGACGTCCATGTAATTCCGATGGAACAACGGAGGGCGCAATGGGATCGCTTCGTTGCGTCACATCCGGGGGCGTGCGTCTATCACGACTCCCGGTGGAAGGAGATCTTCGAGGGCACCTTCGGGCATCGGTGCCACTACCTGGCCGCCGAACGACAAGGAGAGGTCGAAGGAGTGCTGCCTTTAGTAGAGGTGCGGACCCTCGTGTTTCGGCACGTTCTCGTCTCGCTGCCGTGCGTAACCTACGGCGGAATCGCTGCGCGATCCGAAGATGCCGGCCGCGCACTCGCGCAGGCGGCGGTCCGGCTGGCGCAACAGCTGGGGACGCATCATATCGAACTGCGACAGGGATCGCTGCTGCCTCTGGATTGGCCCTCTCGCACCCACAAGGTCGCCTTAGCCGTGCCGGTATCCGATGATCCGCATCGTTTATGGTCCGCTCTCAGTTCGCGCATGCGCGGCAAGATCCGTAAGGCTCAGCGCGAGGCTACGTTCACGATCTCCGGACCGGAAGCGATCGAGTCGTTTTATTCCGTGTTCTGCCGCAACATGCGCGATCTCGGCACGCCGGTGTATCCTTTGCGCTTCTTCGAGCAAATCGGTCGGTCATTCCAGCAGGTGGTCCGTTTATTTTTGGTTAGCTGGCAGGGGCGGCCGGTTGCAGCTGCCTTTGGCCTCGAAGACGGCTCCGTGCTCCGTCTCCCATGGATTTGCTCCGATTATCGCTGCGGTGGCATTTATGCGACTGAGTATTTGTACTGGTCGGTACTGCAATGGGCAGCCGACCACCACTTTGCTACGGTGGACCTAGGCCGCTCTACCGCCGAAAGCGGCGGTCACCGCTTCAAGCGACAGTTTCGGCCCCAAGAAGAGATGCTCCACTGGTACTACTGGACCTCGAATGGAGGCCGGGCGCCGTACCTGAGCCCCGACAACCCACGCCTCCGCTGGGCTTGCCACCTGTGGAGTCACTTACCTCTCGCCGTCGCGAACCACTTAGGTCCCTGGGTCGTGAAAAATCTGCCATGAGGCTGTACGGAAGCGAGAAGTGGATTTTTCAAGAAACCGCCCTGCGGCGTTGGGCTTATCGTCTTTTCGGCGAGGTCAATGTGCCGGGTCGCCTCCGGAGCTATCACGTCATTCGAACCCTACGCAGGCTGGGCTTGACGCGCCGGTCGCTGCACATGCTCGATGCCGGATGCGGGAGGGGCGATTTGGCACTGCATCTGGCGCGACGCTGCCCCCATTGGCAAATCCTGGGCGTGGATGCCGACTCGACCAAGGTCCGCAATGCCAACTGGCTGGCCGCCCGCCACAACCTGGGCAACCTCCGTTTTGAGACGGCTCTGCTCGAGGAGCTCGATCTGGATTCGCAATTCGATCTCATCATCAGCGCCGACGTTTTGGAACACATCCAGGACGACTCCCGTGTGATCGCCAACTTCTGTCGGGCCGTTCGCCCCGGAGGCTACATCATCGTCACTTCCCCCTCCGTCCCGCAGCCGTGGCATCTGCCGACCGTCAAGTGGCGCGAGCGAAGGCTCAATTTCGACCCCTCGCAGTACGGTCACGTGCGGCAAGGCTACGACCGCTCCGGCCTGGCTTGCAAATTCTCCGGCGCCGGAGCCCACATCGTGGATTTTCGCTTCACGTTCGGCGTCTTTGGCACGCTGGCGTTTGATCTGTTCTTCACCATCGGCGACAACCGCCCTCACCCCCTGGTGTTCGCGGCGTTCTTTCCGTGGCTCATGGTGCTCGCCGGTCTGGACGTTTCGTTGCCATGCCGTCACGGCGCCGCCGTTCTCGCCGTCGCGCGACGCCCTCTGGCCTCCCAGGACGCTCAAGCCGCATGAAGAAGATCTTTATCCTGGTGGACGCCCTGGGCTGGGAACTCGTGACAACCTATGGGTTCCTGGACACGCTGCTGCCATTCCGCAAGCCGCTTCGCACCGTGTTCGGCTTCAGTTCGGCCGCCATACCTTCGATCCTCACCGGGCTACGCCCGGACGCCCACGGACACTGGAACCTCTTCTACTTTCATCCGGACGCCTCGCCGTTCCGCTGGCTGCGACACCTCCGCTGGCTCCCGAAATC
Organism: Acidobacteriota bacterium; assembly: GCA_037446115.1. Classification (GTDB taxonomy): domain Bacteria; phylum Acidobacteriota; class Terriglobia; order Bryobacterales; family Bryobacteraceae; genus JANWXD01. The sequence goes on from JBBIJF010000009.1 coordinate 90,460, forward strand.
CTGGATCAACCATCGCGTGCCCCGCAAGCTCATCGCTCTCCTGGGCCGCAAGCTTAGCCGCACCGACGGGTATTTCTCGATATATGGCATTCCCGTAGAATTGTTACCGTACTTCGACATATGCGAAAAGCGAAATATTTTTGATGTGGAGGGCCTCCTTCCGGCTCGTTCCATCTTCGACGAACTTAAGAGACATAACATCCCGTACCGTGTGTACACATATCATGCCTATACTGATCGGACGGCGATGCAGCAGGTGAAGAAGGATGTAGCAGACAACGCAGCTCGAATATATTTCATCTACTTATGTGAACTCGACGCATTTTTGCATGTCCATATAGACTCGGAAGACGCCGTGCGCCGACAATTGTGCCGCTACGCTGACGACATTGCTGTGCTCCTGGAGACCGCAGTTGCGAGGGATCCGGATGCGGCGTTTTATGTGTTTTCCGATCACGGCATGACACCCGTACGCGAGCGCGTGAATCTCATGGGTGTGATTCAGGAGCTTGGGTGGCGGGAGCCTCAAGACTACCTCGCCCTCTACGATTCGACAATGGCCCGCTTTTGGTTCTTCAACGAGCCGTGCCGGCAGGCCGTCACCCGCCGGCTCGAGGCACTACCGTGCGGCCGCATCCTCACGGTGCAGGATCGCGAACAATGGGGGCTGGCCTTTTCCGATGCTCGTTTTGGCGAGCTGATTTTTGCCATGCGGCCCGGTGCGATCATCAGTCCCAGCTACATGGGCCTCAGTACTTGGCCGGGAATGCACGGATTTGACCCGGACCACATCAGTTCTCTGGCGGTGTTGCTGGCGCGACGCGAACCTCCTGTGCCCGTGGACCACATTTGCCACATTTACGACTTGATGCGGCACGAGGCCGGAATTTGACCGTGGTTAAAGGCTCGGTGCTTTTTTTTCTTACCTCCGCAGTCCGCGGAGGCGCCGAAGAAGTGGCCGTCTCGCTGGCGCGAGGCTTCGCGCAGCGCGGTTGGGAAACCCACCTGGCCGCACCGGGGAGCCTGCTGAGGGCGCTCGAGCCGGATTTGGACGGCACCGGGACGCGAGTTGCCGAGTTCCGGCTCTGGTCTTGGCGCCAGGTCTCCGACCTGCGCCGTTTCGTGCGATATCTTCGCGATCATTCCGTTCAAATTGTCAACTCCCACCTGTTCTACGCCACCGCGTTCGCAGCCCCCCTTGCGCGCCTGGCCTCCGTTCCGGTCGTCGTGGAGACGGCCCACGGAGCAGAACGATGGCGCCGCAGCTGGTGGAAGCGCGCCGGCTGGATCGACTGGTGCGTCCAAAACCTTGTGACGGTGCACATCGCGGTCTCCGAGGCGGTGCGCCGGTATCTCGTCGAACGGAAACACTACCCGCCCCGAAAAGTGCGCGTCGTGCCGAACGGTTGCGATCCGGCCCGCTTTGCCGCCGTCGGCGAGGCACAGGCCGCCGCACTTCGCCGGCAACTCGGCATCCGCTCCGACGAGCGGGTCATTCTCTTTGTGGGTCGCCTTGAGCCCCAGAAGGACCCGCTCTGCCTGTTGACGGCCTTCCGGGCGATCTTGACGCGGTTTCCGACAGCCCGACTCGTATTCGCCGGCGACGGCGGGCTGCGCGCCGAACTCCAAAACTTTGCGGCGCACCACAAGCTCGACAACCGAGTCACCTTTACCGGCGTCGTGCGCCAAATTGAGACCTATTACGCCATTGCCGAACTGGTCGTGCTCCCCTCCTTATACGAGGGCATGCCCCTCGTCGCGCTGGAGGCGGGAGCTGCCGGACGGCCGATTGTCGCCACGGCGGTGGACGGTACGTCCGAAGTGGTCCAGCACGGGCGAACGGGACTGCTCATCCCACCGCGCGATCCCCAGGCCCTGTGTTGCGCCGTCTCGGAGCTGCTGGCCGACCCTGGGCGCGGGCGCCGCATCGGGGCCGCCGCCCAGCAGCGGGTTTCTCAATATTTCAGCCTCGACGCCCAGGTTCGCCGGACGGAGCAAGTGTTCGAGGCCTGTTTGCTCGAAAAGTCAGCGGCATGATCCGGGTGTACTACCTGCTTCTGCTCCTCATGCCGTTCTGGAACTATCCGCGTCTGCCGAAGTTCGGCGAGACCTGGACGGTAATCAAACTGGTCGGCCTCGCGGCCGTGCTCGCTGCCGCCCTTCATGCGTTCCTGAACGGCAGCAAAGCGCGCCTGCTGGAGTGGACCGAAAGCAGATGCTTTTTGCTCCTGTTGATTTGGGCCTTCATTTCCGCTTCTACGATAAGCCGTTGGGAGTGGGCGGAAAACCCCTTGACCAGCTGTATTTCCGTAGCCGCCTACCTCTACCCCACAATGATCTTTCTGAGTACCCTGGATGCAATCCATCGGGCGTGCTACTACATTGTATTTTCGATGTTGCTTGCGTCTTACTCTGTATTTTCCCAATTTGTCAAATACAACGTGGGGCGGCCCGGCGGAGTCGTCGGCGACCCGAATTACTATGCTTTGGTCGCCGTCACCGTTCTGCCTCTGTGTCTTCTGCTATGGGCCGGTGCAAAAGGCTTGGCGCGAAAGCTTCTGGGTTTGACGGCCCTCATGATCGTCGCTTCCATCCTGCTCGGGGCATCTCGGGGAGGCTTCTTGTCGCTTGTATTCTGCCTCCTCTACCTCGGCTGGCAGAGCCGGCGGCGCCTGGCGGTGTTGGCGGCCTCGGGCCTCACGGTGTTCGTGCTGGACTTCCTGCTGCCACACAGCTCCTTGGACCGGCTCAGGCAACAGGACAACGCCACCAAAATTTCCACCGAGATCCGCAAGCAGCTGCTGGAAGCCGGCTGGGCTATGGTTAAGGACCACCCTTTGACCGGGGTCGGGTTGGGTATGCACAAGCCCATGGCTCCTCAATACAACCCGGCCCTCCGGGCCGGCGCGCTTGGCCACAACACGTATCTGGAGGTTGCCGCCGAGCTCGGCGTGCCCGCACTGGCAATCTTCGTCGCCATTTTGTCTACGGCCTGGGTCCGCGCCCGTCGGACCGCGAGCTGGTTCGAGGCGAGCGGGAATCAGTTCGCCGCGCAGATTGCACGGGCGCTGGAGGCGGGCATCGCAAGCTACGCGGTCGCCGCCCTCTTCCTGTCCGCCCAATTTGCCAAACAACTCTGGACTCTGGTTTGGCTCGGTTTGGCGTTGGCGCGTATCGCGGCGCAACAGCAACACGAACGGTCAGCGGTACTTGTGGAGCATGAAGCGTTTGACGAACCATACGTTAGCCGCCAAGCCTGAGGTCGCGATCGGCCTCGCATCAGAGTTCGCGGTTCGAGTCGCATCCGGCGATGCCGGGTGCCGGGCGGTCATTCTTACGGGCAGCGCGGCACGCGGCGAGGAGACAGTGGCCGTGTGGCCCGACCGTACGGAGTGCTTGAGCGACCTGGAGCTGCTCGGCGTGGTGTCGGACTCCGCGCATTTGGCCGCCGCCGCGGTCCGGTTCGACGGCTTGGCGGCACGCTTCACGACTGACTTGCGGGCGCGCCGTATCTATTTGCAGGTCGAGCTCACCGCCGCTCCGGAGAGGTACTTCTCCACACTCCGCCCGCACTTGTTTGGCTACGAACTGAAGTGCTGCGGCCGGCAGCTCGCCGGAACACCGGACTACTTGAAGCAAATCCCGGATTTCACCGCTCGGGAAATTCCCCGCGAAGACGCCTGGCGGCTGCTTTCCAACCGCTTAGTCGAATGGCTTGCCTTTACAGTCGACGGCGAAGCGCTCGCACTGCCGCGCCAGTTTTACGTTCTTGTGAAGACCTATCTTGACCTGGCGACCGCCCTGAGCCTGCTGTCCGGACACTACGGTCCGACGTATCGGGAACGAGTGGCGCATCTCGAGGCGGTTCTCGGCTGGGCCCTTCGCCGGGGTTGCCCGATCGAGGGCGACCGGCTGCGTCCCGCCGTGACGACGTCACTACGGTTCAAACTGGACCCGCGAAGTGATTTTGAGTGGCTCTGGCGCCAAACGTCCGCCGCACTCCCCGAGCTCCTGCATGCACAGGGTCTGGGCTACTTCTGGGATAACTTGCCCGATGCGCTCCAAGCAGTGTGGTGCTGGATCGGCAAGAAGCTTTCCATGAGCAACGACTCTCACCCGCTGGTGCCCGCAATATACGACTTTCGGACAAAAATCCGAGGATGGCTCAAACTCCTCCTGTGTGCGCCGCGAAATCTCCGCCCCCGCGTGCTCGGGCGCATGGTGCGACTCGTCCCTCTCGGCAGTCCGCGAAGCCTCCTGTACTCGTGCGCCGCAGCCTTGACCGATCCCGTGAAGGGAGCCCGGCCGGAAACTTTGTCATTTGTTGCGCGCCATCTGCCTCTCCCGTGCCCGGCAGGAGCGGACCGGGAAGACCTTGCCCGCTGCTGCGTCCGAATCTGGGAGCAATATCTGCGGCGCAGTCACGCTTGAAAATGGGAGACGCCATGCTGCCTCGCGTCACCGTCTCCATTCTTAGTTACCGGAGATTCGAGCCGCTGGTAAAGGTTCTGGAGTCAGTGCGGCGTCAGGACTATCCCAACGTGGAAGTGATTGTCGTCGATAACGGTTCCGACCCGGAGCTTGCCGAGGGCATAGAAAGGCGCTTTCCGCAGACCCGGGTCATTCGTCTCCCGGAAAACATCGGCGCTGCGGCGCGAAATTACGCCATTGCGCAAGCCCGGGGCGGGTACTTGGTGACACTGGACAACGACGTCTATTTTGACGCACCGCATGCCCTGCGGGAAGTCGTGGCGGCTTTTGAGCGACATCCGCGTGCGGGATGCGTCGTGTTCCGGGTCTGCCACCCCTCCACCGGTCGCGTTTGGGTACCCGACTGGTGCCACCCCCGCCCCTGGCAGGCCGCCGAGTGCGAAGAGTTCGAAACGTATTACATCACCGAGGGAGCCGCGGCATTCCGGAGGGCGCTCTTTGAGCAGGTTGAGCCCTACTGGCCGGCGCTGTTTATCGGCCACGAAGGTTTTGACCTCGCCCTTCGTATCCTCGATGCCGGCTACGAAATCTGGTACACACCTCGAGTTAAGGTCTGGCATCTGGCTTCGCCGGAAGCGCGTCCCTCGTGGAGGTCCTTTTACTACTTTCCGCGGAATCTCTTCGCCGTAGTTTACCGCAATTACCCTTGGGCGGAGGCGGTGGCTCACCTGGTTCCGCGACTGGCCTTGTTCGGCCTGTATGCCCTCCGAGCAGGCGCTTTCCGGCACTTTGCCCGGGGCATGTGGGACGGGCTTCGAATGATCCACGCGTGCCGCGGCGTGCGCCGTCCCGTAAGCCGCACGACGCTGTCCCGCATACGGGAAATGGACCGATTCCAGCCAGGCCTCGGCGAGCGATTTCGTTTGGGGGCCCAGAGGATGCTGGCCTCGTTGCGTTGAGGCAATGGGCATGCGACACCGGCTCCACCGACTCGACAGAAAGCGCCCGCCCTTGCCCGGAGGACAAAGACATGCCGTATCCGTAGATTCCGAGGCACGGGAAAGCCAGTGTGGTTTTTCCCGGACGGCATGTGTTGGCACAACCTTTTCCGGCTGACATTCCAAGAGTCTTGAGTTACTGGGACAAAGATCCGGAATTGCAGCGAGAGCGAAACACGGCTGAGGCGTGCTTTCTCTCCTCGCAGGCTGTGGTCGGTGTTCTCCGAGATGGGGGACAAGGCCGTTCGCCTGCTCCTGAAGCGCGAGAATGACCGTTCCGGCACCAGCGGCTTCCACAGATCGGACCGTCATGGCCTTCACCCGGGCCGGCCTGCGCTGGCTGTTTGTCGCTCAAGGCACTCTGAAGGAGCAGGCGCTTCGGGGAACGATCTGGCTGGTGCTCGCCGAAGGTTTCACCCGTCTCGCCGGTGTCATCAAGATCGCCGTGCTGGGACGGCTGCTTTCGCCGCGTGACTTCGGACTGTTAGGAATCGCACTGCTCATTCAAGAATGGGTCGGCTCACTCACTCAAACAGGCATCAGCGCCACACTGGTGAGCCAGAGAAGCGACATCCGGAGCGATCTCGATACTGCCTGGACGATCGGGCTGATCCGGGGCTTTTTGGTCTGCACCCTGATCTTCTTTCTTGCCCCGTGGGGTGCGAATTATTTCGACGCCCCTGAGGCCGCACCCATCGTTCGCTTGACCGCTCTGCTGACGCTGCTCTGGGAGCTTGTAAATCCGGGGGTCGTGTACCTGCGCAGGGAGCTGAACTTCCGCAAAGACGTCACCTGGCGTCTGAGCGGCGTGTTGCCGGGTTTGCTCGCGGGACTCGTGGGCGCCCTGCTTTGGCGCAACGTATGGGCGTTGGCGGCTTCGTTGGTGGCTGCCCGCATCGCAGAAGTGATCGCCTCATATCGGGTTTTCCCCTATCGTCCCCGGCTGCAGTTGGACTGGCGTCGCGCGCGCAGACTGCTGCACACCGCCAAGTGGTTTTCCTGGATGAACGTTACGGGTTTTTTCGAGCGCCAGTTGGACAGCTTGGCGACCGCACGCCTGCTCGGAGCCGGAGCTCTGGGCTATTACCAGGTGGCGGCTCAGCTCGCGCTGCTGCCCACGGTCGGCCTCGGCAGCAAGGTAGAGGCCGTATTGTTCCCGACCTTTGCGCGCGTGGAAGACAGCGAACGGCTGCGGCAGGGTTTTCTGACGGCGCTGCAAGCGCTCGCTTTGGTGATCGCCCTGCCGGTCTGTGTGTTGACTCTGTATCCCGAGCTGGTGACCGGCCTGCTACTCGGCCCGAAATGGTCTCCCGTGGCTGCGGCTTTGGCCTGGCTGGCATGGGCGGGGTTCGCGAGGGTCCTGGGGGGCGTCGCAGCGGCGCTGCTGCAAGCGTCGGGCCGACTCAGGACCGCTGTGGCGTTGCAAGTGCTGCGCATCGCAGCGCTCGGAGGCTTTCTCTATCTCTTGGTGCCGCGTTTCGGTTTCACCGGGACTGCAGCGGCAGCGGCGGCAGCTGCGCTGGTCACCGGAAGCGCGCAGGTCGTGGCCGCGTGGCGACTGTTGGGATTGGGCCGTCGGGATTTCCTGGCCGCTGGGAAGCCGACTGCCTTGGTATCACTCCCTTTCCTGGTACTGCGCATCGCGTCCGCGCCTCTGGATTCTCGCTGGGAGCTACCGGTCTTAGTGATTTCGGCGTGCGCATCGGTGTTTGTCGCGGCGGGCAGGTTGCGGAATGATTTCAGCATTCGGCTCGAGAATTTGCGAGTCTCCGATCCTGTAGTCATTCCCCGCGTTCCGGACCGTCCGAGCCGCACGTGAATCGCTGAACTAGTCCCAAAGGAGAGCCTTATGCCGACGCCGGAAACGATACGAACTTTTTGGGACGCCAAGGCGGGTGAAGATCCCTTCTGGTTTGTTTCCACCTACGGCGCCTACGGACATCCGCGAAATCTGGACGATTTCTGGGAGTCCGGTCGCAAAATCTGGCGAGACATCAAGCGGGAGATCGGCTACGTGCCTGGGAAATCAGACTGCGTCGTCGAAATCGGCTGCGGTGTGGGAAGGGTAACGCGCGCGATTGCCCCTGAAGTGGGAACCGTGCACAGCTTCGATATTTCAGAGAAAATGCTCTGCCTCGCGCGCGGCCTCGAACTACCCAATGTGTGCTTTCATCTCACCCGAGGCTTCGATCTCCATCCCCTTGCTGACCGACTGGCGGACCTCGTCTTGGCCTACTGTGTCTTCCAACACCTTCCCTCTAAGGCCGCACTGGCGTCCTATTTGCGCGAGATGGCGCGTGTCGCCAAGCCGGGAGCGTTCATTGCCTTCACCCTGACGCCTCGTACCTGGCGTACGTTGCTGATACCCCTACTACGCAGCCGCGCCTGGCTCCGGGAACGGATCCTTCGCAGCGGACCCAAAGGACTCCACCGCAAGGAGTGGGTCGGCATTCGCCCAAGAGTCAACGAAGTACTTCGTTTGGCCCCAGTGCCCTTAGTGCTCCGAACGTTGCATGGTGATAAGTGGCTGTTTTTCGGCCGAACAGAAGCGGAAACTTATGAGCAGCCGATCAGCAATGAACCGTAGCACGGATCTCAAAACCGTGCCGGGACTACGCGTTACCGTTCGCTCCTTTGAGGAGGCTGACGGGTCGTTCTACGAGTCCTGGAACGAGGCACTGGCCGCCTCCGCCTGGAGCCACGTTCATCAAAGCTTCGAGTACGCCGTGCTCAAGAACCGCACGGGATGGATTCCGACATTTGTCGGCGTCGAAACGGAAGGAAAATTCGCAGCGGGCGCGCTTCTGCTTGAAATGCGCCTTCCCTGCCGTTTTTCGATCGCCCAGGTTTCCGGAGGCCCTTTCTGGCGCCCCGGGGCCGAGGCTTCCCTGGCGATGCTCCTCGGGGAGCTTCCACGTCGCCTGCGATCCCGAGGCCTCTTGGCCTGCCGGCTGGCGATGCCGTGCCCGGAGGAAGTTTTCGAACACGTGAAACCTATGATTCCCCGGGGTGCGCGTCTCTCCGGACACGTCTGGTCGTACTGGAATCTTTCGAGGGCCGCGATGGAGCTCGACATCACCGGATCGGAGCAGGACGTGTTCCGGAGAATGCATCCCGACACGAGGACGAAATGCCGCCGCGCGGAGCGCCGCGGAGTTCAAATCCGAGCGGGCAATCACGAAGACATCCGCCACATGGCCCGGCTGTTGCAGCTGACCTCGAAGCGTAAGCGCATCGCCGTGCGGGACGAGCACTACCTTAGGGAACTCCTCCGCGCTTTCCCTTCCGACCGCATCGGATTTTTCCTCGCGGAAGCGGACGGGGAACCCATTGCGGGCCTCGTCGTCGCCGCTACCGGAAGGCGGGCATTGTACCTTTACGGCGGGTTTGACTATGCAAAACGACATCTGTATCCGATGGAAGCTCTTTACCTTGCGATGATCGAATGGGCACGTGAGAGAAATTGCAGGGTCCTGGATTTGGGCGGTACGTGCACTGCCTGGCCGCCTTCTCCAGGCGACAAAGGTTACGGCGTATATCTTTTCAAAAAGCGCTTCGGCGCCGTTCCGTTTCTTCGCGCACCGTACTGTGACATCGTCATGCATCCGCTTCTTTACTCGTTGTTTCAGATCTGCGAAGACTGCCTGCTGCCGCTCCTTCTGGAATCCGGCCCCGCACGGTTCGGAATCGCCCGGCGGCGTTGGGCGTCGCGGAACTACCGATGCTATTCCGAAGCGTCGAACGAGGTCTATCGGATCTGACGCCGCCGCTCGTCAGGCTCCGGAGGCGGCTTCGGCGGGACGGCATGTGGTCGACGGCCAAGGCGTTCTTCGCTGTGACTTGCCCCCGGCGCTACGATGTTTACCGGCTGGCCACACTCTCGGAGCCGTGTTCGGTCGCCGACATCCGATTGTCGTTGGGCCTCGATGACCTGCGTCGCTGTCGGGCGGGGAACGAAGACCTCCCCGACGAGTTTTACGCCGAGTACAAGCCCGGCGCTCACGACTGCGTGCTTGCGAGCGCCGGGGCCGCGCCGGCCGGAATCATATGGATCCTCCGGGGCGTTCAGGCCAGTCGCTTCGTTCTGCTGGGGCCCGGCGACGCAGAACTTTCGTTCCTTTATGTCCTGCCGCCGTACCGCGGCCGCGGCCTCGCCAAAGTACTTTACTGGCGCGCCGCCCAGTTAGCCCTCGACTCGGGCATGGAGCAAATTTTCGCCGTGATCCGCAGCGACAATCTGCCCTCGGCGCACGCGGCGAAGGCGGTTGGCTTCCGAAAGATCGCCGATCTATGGCGCCCTGCCTGGATTGGTCCTCGGCTACGTTGGGAACCTGATCGCGCGCGAATCCCGGCTGGCAACGGTTAACTCCTATGCGCGTCTCCATCATTCTGCCTACGTACAATCGCGCGGACTCGCTGCCCACCGCGATCCGCAGTGTCCTCGACCAGACGCCTTGCCGCCGTTCCGGGGATGCGGTTTACCGTTCGCTCCCCTGAAGAGACTGATGGATCGTTGTCCCAGTCCAGAACGAAGCGCTGGCCACCGCCCGGAACCACCTCGATCAGAGCTTCGGGTACGCGGTGCTCAGGCCGTGACACGTTTGGGGACGCCGTAAAATTCGTGTGCGCGGGACTCGAAAATGGAAATGTCGGATGACACTCTCAGCCGACATCATGACCAGCAATGGAGGAATGCCCCAATGCGATCGGCCGCGCTAAGCCGGGATAACTTGCCCGGACACCTCGGCACCGGCGCGTTGCACGGCGCGCTGGCTTGGACGGCATACTGGTCCGCTGAGACTTTCTTTGGTAACGTGGCTCCGCGGCTATTGCCTGCGGGCTACAGTCACAGTCCCGTAGCCTCCTGGCAGCTCTTGGCAGGGGCGTTTGCCGCCTACCTGCTCATCGGGCTGATACTGGGAGCTTTCCTGGGCTGCCTCCAATTCTTACTTCTGGCCCAGCGGAAGATTGCCTGGAAACCTGGCCGGTGGTTTTTGCCTGCCTCCGGCGCTTTGAGTGTGACACTCCTTCTGGGCGCCTTCTGGACAAGGCCATCTCCATTTGCGGATGTCGGGCCCTCCGGACTGGCATTGGTCGGCACTGTGGCTGCTCTGCAGATACTGGCGGCTTCCTCCGACTCCTGGGCCTTGCGGTTGACCCCCGCCGCCAACGCCTGGAGCGCTTGCTTCATGGCCGTGGGGTCAGTTTGGCTCGCGCACGGCGTCTTCTGGAGACACAGTCCCGGCGTCCGTTGGTTCGGTATCGTTTCATTCCTGGTCGCGGTCCTGATGGCCGGCTGGTTGAGTGCGAAGCTTGCCAGAAAGCCCTCCGGTTCTTCGCCGAGACTCTTCGCCCGGACGCTGGCGAGCGCTTCCGCAGCCTTGGTAATCCTCGCCCTGGCGGTGTATCCGCCCTCTTGGGCCCGCCTGGCAAGCCTCGAACGCCCGGCTCGCGCTCCGCACGGCCGTGGCCCCAACATCATATTGATCGTCCTCGACACGGTTCGAGCGGACCATCTCTCCGTCTATGGTTACCCGCGCGACACCACCCCGGGGCTCCGTGACTTCGCCCGTGGCGCCACGTTGTACCGCAACGCCTTCGCCACCTCCGACGTCACGCTCACCAGCCACGCCTCCCTGTTCACCGGACTTTACGGAATCGAACACGGCGCCCGCCTACCCCAACCCGCCGAAGTTGCCGCCGCCGGCTTCGGGTACCCGCTCGCCGACCGCTTCACGACGCTGGCCGAAATCTTGACCAGGGCCGGATACGTCACTGCCGCGATCGTCGCCAATTCCGCCTACCTGAGTCCCGCCTACAATCTGCACCAAGGCTTCGCGTATTACGAAAATCTTTACCCTACGCGCGCATTCCAACGGTCCTTCTTCCTCCGAGAACCACTCCGCATTATTCTCTCACGGCTCACGGAGCGAGCTACGGTCAGTAATGCCGTATATAGCCCGGCTTGCAATGTCACGCAAAGGGCAGTCACAATACTCGACAGAATTAAGGCAGGCCGTCGTCCTTTTTTCCTTTTCCTGAACTACATGGACGCACATTGGCCCTATCTGCCCCCCGCCCCTTATAACCGCCTGTTCGGCGATCCGAACCATGAAGTGCTCGGCAATTATTGGAGTGTGCAAAAGCAGGTGAACTCTCTGCAACGAAATCTTACAATCACGGAACGAGAGTTCCTGGTTTCTCAATACGATGGTGGCATCGCCTACCTGGATTCACAGTTGCAAATCCTGTTCCGAAGTCTTCGGGAGCGGCGGCTATACGATAACAGTCTGATTGTAATCACTTCGGATCACGGGGAGGCATTGGGGGAGCGAAACTTCCTGGGACACCCGATGTCTGTCTATCAAGACCAGCTTCGCGTTCCGTTGATCATCAAGTACCCGCAGCAGAAAACTCCGGTCGTCGAGGACACCCCTGCCAGCCTTGTGGACATCATGCCCACCGTTCTTGCGATTCTCAGGTTGAGGAGCCCGGGACGGCTCAGTGGAAGAAATCTCCTCGACTCGGAGTCGCCGGCCGGCAGAGCACTTCTCGGCGAGTCGTACCCTCATCCCGGGGCGGTATCGGTCCATCCGCGGTTCCGTCGCGTGGACCGTGCCGTGATCGAGTGGCCCTACAAACTGATTAGCGGAACGGCAGGAAAGCGCGAGCTCTACGACTTGGCCGCCGATCCGCAAGAGACCCGGGATCTTTACGACCCCGAACACCCGGTGGTCAAAGCTCTGGAGGCGAAGTTGAAGCGCTGGCTCAGCCGCGTTGAGCGGGCCGAGCCGCTGCAGCCGGATCGGGACACGCTCCAGCGGCTAAAGTCGCTCGGTTACACGCAATAATATTTTCGCATCATAACAGTGCTCGGGCGAGCATAGGTCCATGGGTTCCCTCTCGGCGCCCGACGGCTGATCGTTATGCGCGTGTCCATCATTCTGCCTACGTACAATCGCGCGGACTCGCTGCCCACGGCGATCCGCAGTGTCCTCAACCAGACGCACACAGAGTTCGAGCTCATCGTGGTGGATGACGGATCCACGGACGGAACCCGGGCCGTGCTCGCCTCGCACCGCGATTCCCGCGTGCGCATTCTGCGCCATCCCGTCAACCGCGGCGTCGCCGCCGCGCGCAACACCGGCATCGCTGCGGCAACCGGGGATGTTCTCGCCTTCATTGACTCCGATGACGTCTGGGACGAAAAGAAGCTTGCATTTCAGGTCGCACTTTTTGAGCAATACCCGGCAGTCGGCGCGATCTTTAGTGACTGGAGCTGGGTTACCTCGACTCAGTTTATTAAATCGTATGTATCCTGCCTGACCTCGCTGCCAAGAATACTCCTCACTGCTCCGCGGGAGGGATCCGTTTTCCTAATCGACGGCCACACTATGTATAACTGCCTTCTTGAAGAGTTGCCCGTGAAACCCTCAGCCTTTGCGGTTCGTCTTTCGACACTCTCACAAGCCGGGCGTTTTGACGAAACCTTGCGCTCCGGCGAAGACTGGGAGTTGTTTTTGCGCCTCTCGCAAAGTACGACGTGGGCCTATATTGATGCGCCATTGGTAACCCTTGTTGTAAGAGAAGATGCGACACATTTACGATTTTTCTGCGAAGACAAGCACAATCTTATACGCATACTACAGCATGAACGGCGCAGATGCCGTCACCGAAAAGATGCCCAAAGGGCTGTTAAAAAGGGCCTTGTGCGCCAGTACACACAACTGTACTGGTTTCATATAGCCCGGAACAACCGCCTTGCGGCGGCACAGCACTGTTGGAATGGCTTCTTGGCCACTGGCGCCGTGGCCTTGCTGGCCCGCATGCTCGGGTCGTTCTGTCCTTGCGCCTTAAGGAAGGCGATGAAACGCGCACTCCTCGGGGTTGCCCGGGGGCTTCAGTGGCGCCGCCCAAGGGAGGAGACACTCTATCACAATGAGGCGGATTGAGGCGCCGGCTCGATGGTTGGACAGTGCACCGGAGGCCCGCGCCACGGCTGACAATAACAGGCCTTGCGCAATGCGGGTTTTGGGGATGGCCTGAAGCGACTGATGTCACAGGGGACCGACGTAGCGCCGGAAGTCGGGAAACGGGCGATTATGCCGTCGCGGCTTAAAATTGTGCACGTGGAGGTGGGGGGGACTTACGGTGGCTCGCTCGGTGCGTTGGAGACTTATTTAGCCTTTAGTGATCGGAAGAAGTACTCGCACACGGTTCTGTTGTATTACCCAACCCCGGGCACAGCACGGCTTGCCTCGTACGCCGACGAGGTGATGACCGCAGATTTGCCGTTGCGGCGGCGCTTTCGGGGGACTTCGCCAGGGTTCCGGACGGTAGTCGAGAACTGGGCGCTCCTCGGTGCCGCGCGCGGGGCCTGGCGACAGGTCGTCCGGATGGGCAATTACGTTCGCGCTTTCCACGAGGCAGCCGTGCTTAGACGTATTGTTGGGTTACGGAAGTATGACGTTGTCCATGTGAATAACACATTTACATATCAATTAGCGACATTCATGGCTCTCTATAACGAGAAGGTGCCGTTCGTGGTTCACGTAAGGAACCCGGTAGTTGTGACGTCTGAGGCGCGGCGCATGGCCAGCCGTAGCGCGTGCGCGGTAACGGTAGCCCGCATTTATCAAAGGGAGCTCGAAAAGTGGATGTCGCCGTGCCGCGTAGTGACTTGTTACGACGGCATACAGCCTCCTCGACCGGACGCCGCGCAGGTGGGACAACTTCGTAGACGCTTTGTCGTTAACGGGGGCTGGTTGGTGGGGTCCGCAGGAAGGCTCGAGAAACAAAAGGGATACGAGTATTTCATCCGAGCAGCCCGCAGAGTGGTGGACCGGCGCAACGATGTGCGCTTCGTGCTGGCGGGTGAGGGCCCGCTTCGTTCCGAACTCGAGCAGATGATTCGGGAGCTGGGTCTGGAGAGTCATTTTTGGCTTCTCGGATTCCGGCCGGACATAGCGAACTTTTTAGATGCGCTGGATGTGTTCGTGAGCCCCTCTTTGTGGGAGGGACTCCCGATTACGCTGGTTCAGGCGCTTATGCTCAGGAAGCCGGTCCTCGCGACACGGGTAGGAGGGGTACCGGAGGTGATACCGGAGAGTTGTGGAGCAAACCTTGTTCCCCCATCGGATGAGAAGGCCCTGGCGGCTGGAATCGTAAGGGCGGTGGAGAATCGGGACGGGGTTATCGCATCCCTGGAGGAATCGTATCGCTTGGCCGGTCGGCTCTTTGATCCGGCTGCCCAGGCTCTCGCCTTTGACCGGTTGCTTGAAAAGTTTGCGCGGTGAAGCGCTGCCTTAGTGCGCGAACCGTTGCGTTACTCGGAGCGTCTCATCAGGGGTCACTGACCGCATACACCCGCGCTTCATACGGTCCAAAGTCGTCCGTGAACCAGTTCCCCGTGGGAGCAATCGTCCGGTTCTCGCCATAGACGCTCACCGACTGCGGCACGAAGCCCCACCCGAAAGTGACGGTTGCCGGCGTCGCGGCGGAATTGTACGCAATCAGATACGCTGTCTTGTTGAGATACTTCACGCGCGTCCGAATCGCAGCGTTGCTGTTCGACGTCAGCAGATCGGGTCGGTCGACGCTGGCCAAAACGGGCTCGAGCGCCTTCAGTTCCGTGAGCACTGCTTTGAGGTTTTGAAATTGCTGCACGCGGAACGGACACCAGGAAGCCGTGCCTGCCGGCGACTTCTCCGGAGTGCTCCCGTCGCATGAATACGCCAGCGCCCCGGCGCCGAGACTCCAGTAAAGCAGCCCGTTGGCGCCCTCGGCGATCGCCATGTAACTCATGTTCCGAAGTTCCGCCAGCGTCGGCCACCGCCCCTGCGACGTGAACTGGAAAAACTGAATAACGGTTGCGACAGGGCGGCTGTCGCGGACCGCAGCGCGGGATTGCCGCGTCCAGTCGCCGACCAGACTCAGCTTATATCCCCCGGCGGGTTCTGCGCCGTAGAGAGGATAGGGGTCCGTGGCAAGCAGGTCCACTGTATCCGGCCAGAGTCCCAGCGAACTGCCGCCTAACAGGGTCCCGAGCACCAATCCGTCAGAATCCACCTGCTTCATGCGCTGGTAGTGGCTGAACACATTCGGGGCGAGGTCGCCGCGACACTCATCAGCAGCGTAAAACCCCAGGAAACCCGGGTGCGCCGTGCGGGCCTGGAGATCCGTTTCAGTTGCCTTAAGAAACCATGAGTTAGGTGTGATCCGATCTACGGTTCTGGAGCCGAAGCAGTTGGCGTTGGTCAAGGCATAGATGCCGCGGGCCGACAGGACGTTCATCATTGGAAGCCAGGCAGCATTAGTGTTCTCACCGTACCAGTAGTTCAGATAGACGTTGATCGGAAGTTCGAACAGCCGCCGGGCGCTGGCGAATAAATTCTCCCACCCGGCTTCGTAATGATAGTATCCCATTCCTGAGTCATAGACTCCGAGCAGGAATGACGGCCGGCCGCGCAACAGGATGCGGTTGTGCTCGTCGAAACTGACGGTCATCTGCTGCCGCATGGCACCGGGAACCTTGACGATACGGTAGTCCGGGTGCTGAAAGACCAGAGTCCCGGCGGTGTCTACAAGCCGAAAGCTGACAAGGTACGCCCGGTCGCCCGGCACGCCTGAGAAGTCCAGGGTAACCTGCTGCACTGCCCCTGCGGGGAAGGACTGTCGCTGAACGGTCTGCTGCGCCTGCTCATCAGTAACTGTAGCCTCGATGCGATAGGCAGACGAACTGGTTCCCGCCGGGGGATCCACGGTAATTTCAAAGCGTGCCGTCTGGGAAAAATCGTCGAAGAGCATGCCCCGATAGTTTGGGTACAACATAAAGACACTCAAAGGCAGCTCTTCGCGCCGCAGTTCCAGATCATCGAACCACGCGGTGCCGTCAGGCTCGCCGTAAGCCTCTATCGAGATCGCTGCGAGCGAATCCTCAGTCAAAACAACCTTGGAGAGGTCCACTCTCTGCCAGTCGGAGGTGCCTTTCACGATGTCTGTGCACGCGCGGGCAATCTGCCAGGGATACGCAGGAGGCGCCATGAAGCAGATCCGCACGCCGCTCCCTCGCGTGGCCGCCATGTTGCTCAGCTTCACCCAGCCTCCGAATTCATAGATTCCCTTTCTCAGGTTCAACTGCTGGCGGGCCGACTGCGCTTGAGGGATCAGATGGGCATCCGTCAGGCGGAACGAGCCGAGACCGGTGTGCGCCACCGTCAGGTCCAGCGCAAAACCGTTGTCCGTCCACCCGAGCGGCCTCCCGGATGCGTCTGCCGTTTCAAAACCTCCGTTCGTGAGCAGCGTCGCGCTCAAGCGACCCTGGGGGTAGGACGTCAAGCCGCCGGGTCTCGACTGTGATGACAGCGGAACCTGCTGCGTCTGAAATACCAGATCTGCTGACAGCGCCAGATTCCCCGCTCCGTCGCGCGAGCGGGCGCGGCAGTGGTACACGGTCCCGGGTTGCAAGCCGCCGATGAGCACCGTGTGAGTGACGGTCAAACGCGTGTCCGGAGGAGTCTGTAGCCCGTAGGATGTAGTGAGACCATATTCCACTTGGCTGTCGGCAGGTTCACTGGTTGTCCACGTGATCGTAGCAGAAGTCTCGCTGACGTTGATTACGGTCAAGCCGGAAATGAGCGGAGGCACCGTGTCAGCCGTCGCAAACGTGTAGTCGGCCGACACTGCCGCATTACCCGCCGCATCGCGGCTGCGGACGCGAAAATGATACGTCGTGGCCGGCTGCAATCCCGAAAGCACCACTGCGTGGGTCGTGCTCAATGTCGTGTCGACAGCTGTGACGTTTCCGTAAGAAACCGTCGTTCCGTATTCCACCTGGCGGTCGGCCGGCTCGTTTGTCGTCCACGTGATTCGTACGCTAGTTCCGTTGAGCGGTGTCGCAACCACGGAGCTGATGACGGGCGGCGTCGTGTCCGACTGGAGCTCGCGCAGTTCCACCTCGTCGAACCATGCCGTGCCGTCCGG
This sequence comes from Acidobacteriota bacterium, assembly GCA_037446115.1. GTDB lineage: Bacteria > Acidobacteriota > Terriglobia > Bryobacterales > Bryobacteraceae > JANWXD01. The sequence goes on from JBBIJF010000009.1 coordinate 107,871, forward strand.
TTCCCCGTAAGCCTGAAGCGACACACGCGCAACAGTATCCTGGCTGATCACGATGCCGGACTTCATCAGATACTGCCAGTCCGCCGTCCCCTGTACAATTTGGGTGCAGCCCAAGCCGATCGTGTGCGGCCAACTGGTGGGGGCGAGCAGGCAGATGCGCACGCCGGTTGGCCGGGATGCTGCCATCCGGTCGAGCTTGACCCACCCGCCGACTGAGTACGTCCCCTTCTTGAGCGGCAAGTCAAACCAGGCGCTCTGGTAGTACGGGATCAGGTACGGATCCGTCAGCCGGAAGCTGGCTTGCCCGCTGCGGGCAACGGTGCGATCGAGCACGAAGCCGTTATGGCCCCAACCTAGCGGCTTGCCATTGGCGTCAAACTGTTCGAAGCCGGAGTTCGTGATCAGGTTCGGGCCCAGTGCCGGCGGATTTGACTGCGCCGAGCACAAGGATCCAAGCAGCACCGCCAGTGTCACCCACTTCCATCCCCCACGCTTCGATGTCATACCTTCCTGTTCCTCCCTGGAAACGATGGGCGCCTGACCCGGCGTCCCAATGTCCGAACGTTGGTTCGACGAAACTGGCGGTTTACATTAGACAAGCTTTTTACCCGATGCAAATGCGTAGGGGTCTTCCCCGCATCGGCGCCTCGCCACCACACTAAGCGGGGCGTGCTCACACCGTGCTGGCGAAGCAAGCCGAGCCGCCAGTTTACCACAGCCGTTCACGACCGACTCAGTCCGGGGAACTTCCACACTTCCGGCCTAGCGTTAACGAGCTCTGCCAGACAGCGCTTCGACCGCGCCGCGGAATCGGTTGCGAGCAGCAAGCGGCTCGCCACGCTTGGCCAGATCCCGGAACAGGCTGCGGGCGGCCTCCAGCCGGGTCCGGTAATTCGCCTCGCCGGCCAGCCCTTCTGCTCCTCGCTTACGGGCCTGTCTCATCGGAGCTCCATCCCAGCAGCTTGGCATAGCGCGCCGCCACCGCCTCGGCCAGCGGCCGCAAGGACTCGACCACCAGATGCGGCGTGATGTAGCCGCGCGAGACGTCGCCGCCCAGTGAGTGCCCGAGCAGCAGGCGCGCCTGATCCGGGGTTGCTCCCAGCTCGGCCAGCACGGTTCGATAGGTGTGCCGCAAGTGATGGGCGCTCACCACGCCCCGCTTCTCATCGCGCGCCGCCACGATGTGCGCGTCCGGTTTCTGTGGCGAGGGGAACACCCAGCCCGCCTCGGTCTCCGGCGCCTGCTCTCGCCAACGGCGCAGGAGCTCTAACAGCCGCCCGCAGGCCGGCACCGTGTAGGTGCGGCCTGCCTTGGCCGTGGCAAAGTGGACGGTGCCACGGGCAAAGTCGATGTCGCTCCACCGCAGCGCCTCCACCGAGCCCCGCCGGGCGCCGGTCAACAGCACCGTCAGCCAGAACATGCGCTTGAGGGGCGAGCGCAGTTGCTGGACGGCCGCCCACCAGGCGCGCAGCTCCTCGGGGCCGAGCGCCCAGTCGCGGCTTTGCAGCGCAGGCAAGTCCACGGCGACGGTGGGTGTCTCCGGCAGCTCCGGCTGGATGCGCCGGAAGTAGTTGTAGACGGCACGGAACATCCGCAGCACCTGGCTGGCGATGGCCTTGCCGTGCCGGCGCGACAGACGGTGGCAGAGGTGCCGCACGCCGGCGCGGTCGGCGCCCAGATCCTCCAGCGTGCGCCGGCGCCACTCGCCCAGGTAGCGCTCGAGGTTGTAGCGGTAGAGCGCTTGCGTCTTGGGGGCCAGCTCGCGTTCTTCGAGGAAACGCTCCCAGGCCTGCTCGAGCGTAATCTTGCCTTCCGGTGCGGTGGGCTTCAGCCGGGCCCATTCGCGCATGGCTAGGCGGCGGGCTTGGGCCAAGCTCATCGGACCGAGCACGCGCACGACCAGGCGTCCGCCGATGCGGCGTTGCAGGCGGAAGGATTTGGAGTGCGGGCCGACACGGACGTAGAGGCCGATGACGCCCTCGACGCGCCAGTCGCCACTGCCCGGCGGCAAGGCGTTGATGGCGGCCGAGAGGGCGCGCACGGTTTTGGGTTTGCCGCCGGGCCGCGGCAGGGAGATGACAGTGGGATCGGTTGGCATGCCGGCTCTCCGACCGTCTGCCTCAAGGCAGTCAACGCGCGAGGGAGACTGCGAGGTAGGTTCGAGTCCAGCCGGGCCTGCCGCGCACTCGCTCGCGGCACGCCAGGCAGTAGCATGGAAGCGTCCCCCCATGAAGCACGTCATCGCAGGCACGGCCGGCCACATTGACCATGGCAAAACCGCCCTTGTCAAGGTCCTCACCGGAACCGACACGGACCGGCTGGCCGAGGAAAAGCGCCGCGGGATTTCCATTGACCTGGGTTTCGCCCATCTGGATCTCGGCGACGTGCGCATCGGTTTCGTGGACGTACCCGGCCACGAACGTTTCGTCAAAAACATGCTCGCCGGCGTCTGGGGGATCGACTTTGTCCTGCTGGTCATCGCCGCCGACGAGTCCATCAAGCCGCAAACGCGCGAGCATTTCGACATCTGCCGCCTCCTGGGTTTGTCCTCCGGCCTGATCGCTCTGACCAAGGCCGACCTCGTGGACGCCGACCTGCTCGAACTGGTGCGCCTGGAGGTGGAGGAGTTCGTGGCAGGCTCGTTTCTGGAAGGTGCGCCCGTGGTGCCGGTCAGTTCCATCACCGGTCAGGGGCTCGAGGAGCTGAAGGCGGCCTTGCGGGAAGTGGCGTTGCGCGCGCCCCAGAAAGACGCAGGTGGCTGGCTCCGGTTGCCCGTGGATCGTTCCTTTAGCCTTCGAGGTTTCGGCACCGTGGTGACCGGTACCTTGATCTCCGGCTCGGTCGCTCCCGAACAGGAAGTGGAAGCCCATCCCGGCGCCCGGCGCTTGCGCGTCCGCAGCGTGCAGGTTCACGGCCGGCCGGTCGCGCGCGCGGTGGCGGGCCAACGCACGGCTCTCAACCTGGCGGGCGCCGAGCCGCAGGAGTTGCCGCGCGGCACGGTGCTGGCCGACCCCGGCCGCTTCTGCGCCGTTCGCGAGATCGAGTGCCGCTTTCATCTGCTCCCTTCCGCCCGGCCGCTGAAGCATCGTGCCCCCGTCCACTTCCACGCCGGCACGGCGGAGATCGAAGCGGAAGTGCGCTGGCTGGACGGGCGCAGCGCCCTCGAACCGGGCCAGAGCGCTTTCGCGCGGATTCTCCTGCGCGACCCGCTCCTGCTGCTTCCCGGCGACCGCTTCATCGTGCGCATGTTCTCTCCCGTGATCACCATCGGCGGCGGCGTCGTGCTCGATATCAACAGCCTGCCCCGCCGGTCCCGGCAGGCGCTTCGACGGCTCACCGTCCTGGAAACGACCCGTCCGGAAGAGCGAGTGGTCCTGCTCGTCAGCGAATCACCGTTCGGGGCCGGCCTTTCCTCCCTCGTTGCGCGCACGGGCCTGCCGGAGGCGGACATCCGCCGCGCGGGCTCCGGCGGCTTAGTGGCCGTCCTGGAGGGCGGCGAGCCCTGGCTCATCGCCGCGGCACGCCTGGAGGAGGCCGCCGCTCGCGTGCGCGACGTGCTCCGCCAGTTTCACCAGCAGCATCCGCTGCTGGCCGGGATGCCCAAGTCCGACGTGCGCAGCCGCGCCCTGGCGCGCGCCCCGGCGTTTCTGCTGGATGCCCTCGCCGTCCGCTTCCCGGAAATTGTGATCGAGGGGGAACTCGTGCGGCTGGCCCATCACCGTCCCGAGCTCCAACCGGACGAAGAGGAGGCTCTGGCCGCGATAGAGAGCGCCTTCGAGACGGCCGGCCTGGCCGTGCCGCCGGTCAGCGAAATTCTGGCCCGGTCCGGTGTGGATCCCGCACGCGCCCGCATTCTCTTCGAGATGCTGTTGCGGGACAAACGCCTGGTCCGCATCGGCGAAGATCTGGTTTTTCACGCGCGCACCCTCGAGTCGTTGCGCCGGCTGGTGGCGCAACACAAGGGCGAGCGCTTCACCGTGCCGGTCTTCAAGGCCTGGACCGGCGTCAGCCGCAAGTACGCCATCCCGCTCCTCGAGTATCTGGACCGGCAGCGCGTCACCCGCCGTGAAGGTGACGAACGCATCGTCTTATAAGTGAACTTACTCCTCCTCCCCGCTGGTCTCGCCTTCCGGCTTGGAAGCTCCCGCTTCCTCCTGTTCCATTTCCTCGAGCGCCTGCTCGAAATCTTGGCCCATGTCTTCGCCGAGCTCCTGACCCATACGCTTCACCCAGCGGGCGACGCTCCTGGGATCGTTCTCGTCGAGCCCGGCCAGGCTGGCTTCGTCGGCCAGGCGCTCCAGGCGGCTCTCTTCGCTCCGGGCAATGGCGAACCGCGACCACAGACGGCTGAGCTTGCGGCTGCCGCACCGCGGACATACGGCTTCGCTTTCCTGATCCGGCCGCCGGATCAACAGGGTCACGCGGCGGCCGCAATCTTCACAGCGGTACTCGTAAATCGGCATCCGGCACCTCGGTATCTGGGCCGATGCTGCGGGCCACTCGGCACCCTGCTACCGCAGGTTGAACTTTTTCATCTTATACCGCAGCGTGTCCCGCGTGATCTTCAGCAGTCGCGCCGCCTGCGTCTGGTTGCCGTTCGTCTTCTCGAGGGCGCGCTTGATCAGAGCCTTTTCGTTCTCCTCGAGGGAAAGACCCTCGTCCGGGATGAACGGTACCGCCGGCACGGGCTGCCGCGTCGCGGCCTGGGTGATGGAGATGGGCAGGCTGGCGGGCGTAATATGGCTGGACTCCTCCAGGATCATCGCCCGCTCGATCGCGTTGCGCAATTCGCGAACGTTGCCCGGCCAGTCGTGAGCCAGCAGCAGTCGCTGGGCTTCCGGCGTCACGCCCTGGATATGCCGCCGGAATTTGGCGTTGTAGTGCTCGATGAAAAACTTCACCAGCGGCATGATGTCTTCCGGCCGCTCCCGCAGAGGCGGAATCGTGATGTGAATCACATTGAGGCGGAAATACAGATCCTGGCGGAAGGCGCCTTCGTTGACGGCTTCGCGCAGGTTCTTGTTGGTGGCGGCGATCACCCGCAGATCGAGCTTGATATCTTTGAGTCCGCCCAGCCGCCGGAAACTCTGCTCTTCGAGCACGCGCAGCAGCTTGGCCTGCAGCATGAGCGGAATCTCCCCGATTTCGTCCAGAAACAGCGTGCCCCTGTCCGCCAGTTCGAAGATGCCGCGCTTCTGCGCCCGGGCGTCCGTGAATGCCCCTTTTTCGTAGCCGAACAACTCGCTTTCCAGCAGCGTGTCCGGAATGGCGGCGCAGTTGATGGCGATGAAAGGTTCCGCCTGTCGCAGGCTCTCGTAGTGAATCGTCTTGGCGATCAGATCCTTGCCGGTGCCGTTTTCGCCTTCCAGCAAAATGGTGGTCGCCTCGCTGGCCGCCACGCGCCGCACGAAGTTCATCACCTCGCGCATGCTGGGCGACTCGGCGATGACCTCCCGTTTCTGCGGCGCCACCTCGTCGGTGACGTCACGGATCGTGGCCACGACGCCTGTCAGGCGGCCCTGTTCATCGAACAGCTGTCGGGTGCGGATCACCGCCAGCCGTTCGCGACCGTTGTCGGTGTGCAGGCGCACCGTCGAATTGGCCACGCCCGGTGACTGCTGCAGGCCGATCAGCATGCCGCAGCCCGGTTCGCAAATGCCGCAGCGGAAGACTTCCCGGCAGGAGCGCCCCACCATCTCTTCGGCGCTCATGCCGAACAGGCGCTCCGCTGCCTCGTTGACCCCGGTGATCCGGTACTCACTGTCGTACAAGATCAAGCCGTCGGAAAGTTGGTCGAAAATCGCTTCCAGGACCGAGGCTCGCTGCCACTCCGGGATCAGTTTTGACATGCGACGGCGGGAACTCCACTCACCGCTTTCAGTATATCAGTCCGCTTGGGCGGCGGTGCGTGAATTCACCCAGTTTGTTGATGTTTGGCGCCCCATAGGGGGCCTGAGTGTGGGATTTCCGAACGGCAGCAGGGCTGTAGAGCGCCGTTCGGGACTGGCTAGCGGATTGCAACCCAAAGGGCGAGGCGTACAGGCGCCCCATGGAGGTGATCCAGCTAGCCATTAGCGACGCTGCTTACGCTGCCGCGCTGCGCCAGAGGCTGGAGCGGAGCGGCAATTGGGAGGTGCGCTGCGTGGACACCCCCAATTGGGAGGCGGCGGGAGTGGTGGTCGTGGATGCAGGCGCCTTCGAGCGTTTGCCCCGGCCTCTGCCGCACCCCGAGCGGGTCGTGCTGGTCGCCACGAACGAGCCCGACCAGCTTTCGCGGGCCTGGGAAGCCGGCATCGCCTCGCTTGTATACCAAAACGACCCCCTGGACACCGCCCTGCTGGCGATCATGGCCGCCCGGCTCCGTGCCGCACGAGATCTGCGGCGCGTTCCCAACCGCGGATCCGGCGCGGCTCAGGATCCGCAGCAGGAGGCATCCAACGGAGCGCCCGGGCGCCAGTCTGGCCCGGAGAGGAGACGAATGCGATGAGCCGTTCACTTGAGGAACTGGAAGCTGTCGTCCGCCGTCGGATCTGCTCGGTCTGCACGGAGCGTACGGTGGACGGAACCTGCGGTCTGGAGGGCGCCAGTTGCGCACTGTTCCGGCTGTTTCCGGCGGTTGCGCGCGCCATTCTGTCCACCCATAGCGACGACATCCGCGCCTACATCGAGGCCATTCGCCATCAGGTCTGCCCGCTGTGCCGCGAGCAGGCGCCCGACGGCAGCTGTGCGCTCCGCGACCAGGTGCGGTGCGCCTTGGACGCGTATTTGATGCTCGTCGTGGACGCCATCGAGGAGGCGACCGGCAAGGCGTTTGACCGCAGCGTGCTGGTGCCGCCGGGCGGCCAGGCGCTGGGGCGGCTCGAAGCCCGGCTTTGAACGACCACAAGGAGGGACAGCCATGAACTGGAATCTGACACCCTTTGCCATCGGCTGGGCGGTCCTGGCGAGCATCGTGATCGTCCTGGCCATCTACCGCAAAAGGGTCGCCGCGCAGGAGGACGACATCATCCACCTGGAGGATACTTCCGGCACGACCCTGGCGCGGCAAATGGAAATCGCGCGCAAATTGGATACCATTGACCGTTGGGGCAAGTCGCTCACGGTCGCGGCCTTGATTTACGGGCTGGCCCTGGGGGCGGCCTATTTGTACCGCGCCTGGTTGGAAAGCTCACGTTACCTGGGTTAGCAACGCCATGACGCGGGGAGGCTCCGGCGGTTTTTCATGACCCGTTTGGCCGTTTGCGCTGTCGCCGTCTGCCTGCGCCTTGGAGCCCCCGCCCCGCTCATGGCCCAGGCGGCTCTGGACTGCGCAGCCTGCCACGAACAAGCGGCCAAAATCAAGGATACGCCCCACGGCAAGCTGGGCTGCGCTGCCTGCCATCCCAAGCATGAAACCTATCCGCACCCGGCCGGAGTGCCGCGGCCGCCCTGCGCCCAGTGCCATGAAGACGTTGCGAAGCGCGATGCCCAGGGTGTGCACGGGCAGGCGCGCGCCCGCGGTGCGATCGCTCCGGATTGCGGCGTCTGTCACGGCGACGTTCACCAGGTGCTGCCGCCCAAATCCATGGCCTTCCGGCAGACTGTGCCGGACACTTGCGGCATGTGCCACAGCGACGTGGTCGCGCAGTACTTAGGAAGCGTCCACGGCACCGCCCTCAAACAAGGCATCCCGGATACTCCCCTGTGTACGGACTGCCACGGCGAACACTCCATGCTTCCTCACACCCACCCCCAGTCCCTGGTGCACCGCAGCCACATCCGGGAAACGTGCGAGCGCTGCCACGGCGACGTCCGTCTGGCGCGGCGCTTCCAGTTGCCGGCTGATCGTGTGGTGAGCTACGAAGCCTCCTATCACGGCCTGGCCGCCAGGGCCGGTTCGCAGACCGTAGCCAACTGCGCCAGTTGCCACGGCTACCACAACATTCTGCCTTCGAGCGATCCGCGGTCGACCATCCACCCCCAAAACCTCGGCGCCACCTGCGGCCAGTGCCATCCCGGCGCAGGCAAGCGCTTCGCGATCGGTCAAATCCACTGGGTCGAAGGCCGGGCGGAACCGGCGCCCGTGCGGTGGGCAAGGCTGTTCTATCTCACGGTCATCCCGGTCACCATCGGCCTCATGCTGCTGCACAACGGCGCCGACTGGATTCGTAAGCTCCTGCGGATGCGCTTCGGCAACCCGGTGCTCCATGCAGGCGCCGCCCCGATGGTGCTTCCCGCGGGGGCGGAAGCCCTCCGGGCGGGAATGCCCGGCGAAGTCCGGATGTACCGCTTCGAGCGCATCCAGCACGGCCTGCTCGTCGTGTCCTTCTTCGTGCTGGTCTGGACCGGATTCGCTTTGAAGTATTCCGATCAGTGGTGGGCGCGCCCGCTGGTGGCCTGGGAGCATGTGTTTCCCGTGCGAGCCACGATCCACCGTGCGGCGGGGGTGATCCTCATCGCCGTCTCGGTGATGCACGTGGTCTCGCTGCTCGTGGATCGCAACCTGCGCCGTCACTGGGAACAGCTGCTGCCCCGCGCCGAGGACGCACGCCAGGCGTTCGCGAATCTGGCCTGGCTGTTCGGCCTTCGGAAACAGCGGCCGGCCCTTTCCGGCCACAGCTATGTCGAAAAGGCGGAATATTGGGCCGTGGTCTGGGGTACGGCCATCATGGCCGTAACCGGCATCGCCCTCTGGGCCACCGATTTCATGCTGGCCTACCTGCCGAAGGTGTGGCTGGACTTTGCCACGACGGTACATTTCTACGAGGCGGTGCTCGCCACGCTTGCCATCGTTGTGTGGCACTTCTATGCTGTAATTTTCGACCCTGAGGTCTACCCGATGGATCCGGCCTGGCTCACAGGCCGCAGCGTCCGGCGGCGCATTCCTGCACACTCATACGAACCGTCGCGGGAACCCGAGGATTCGAACGAAACATGAGCGCAACGAATCTGTGGCGCGAGCAGCTGCGCGCCTGGCTGGGCCCCCTTGTCCATCTGGCCAACAACTGGATCAGCCTCGTCGGAGTCGTGCTGGTGACCACCTCCGCCGTCTTCTGGCTGTTTTCCCTCCCCATCACCATGCGGCACGAGGTGGACAACCCGTACGCAGGCATCCTGCTGTTCCTCGTGATCCCCGCTGTGTTCGTGGGCGGACTGCTCATCATCCCGCTCGGTATCTACCGCCAGTTCCGGCGCGAGCGGCGAAGCGGCACGAATCCCTCGGCCAACCCGCTCAACTGGCGTAATGTGGATCTCCGCCGCCTGGCGATTTTCGTGGGCGTCACCACGGTGGTGAATGTCGTCATCGCCGGCCAGGCCAGCTACAAGGCCGTCACCTACATGGACAGCGTGACCTTCTGCGGTCAGACGTGCCACACCGTCATGGCGCCCGAATTCACCGCGTATCAGAATTCGCCGCATTCTCGTGTGGAATGTGTGGCCTGCCACATCGGCCCCGGCGCCTCCTGGTTCGTACGCAGCAAGCTCTCGGGCGTGCGGCAGGTCTTCGCGGTCGCCTTCAGCACCTATTCGCGCCCGATCCCGACGCCGGTGCACAACCTCCGCCCCGCCCGGGAGACCTGCGAAGCCTGCCACTGGCCCCAGAAGTTCGGTGCGGATCGACTGCGGATTCTCGACAAGTTCGCCGACGATGAAGCCAACACCCGCACCAAGACCGTCTTGCTCATGCGCATCGGCGGAGGCCGCAAAGGGGGACCGGGCATCCACGGCGCCCACCTCGGGGAAGGCGTCACCATCCGCTACGCTCACGCCGACGAGGCGCGCCAGAACATCCCCTGGGTGGAAGTGACCCGTCCCGGCGCCGGGGTGACCACCTACTGGGCCGCCGGTGCGACGCCGGAACAGGTCAACAAGCTGCCGGTGCGGATCATGGACTGCATGGACTGCCACAACCGGCCCACGCATGCCTTCGACCTGCCGGAGCGCGCCGTGGATCACGCCATGGCCGAAGGCGAGATCTCGCCCACCCTGCCGTTTATCAAGCGCCGGTCAGTGGAGCTGCTCAAAGCTAGCTATGCCAGCCGGGAGGAGGCCGCCGCGCGCATCCCTTCGGCGCTCCATGCGTTTTACCGGGACAACTACCCGCAAGTATACGAGGCACAGCGCCCGCAAATCGAGCGCGCCGCGCAGGCCGTGGTCGCCATTTACCTTCGCAACGTCTTCCCCGAAATGAAGGTCGCATGGGGAACCTATCCGAACCACATCGGCCACACCGATTTCCCCGGGTGTTTCCGCTGCCACGATGAAGCCCACACCAGCTCCGCCGGAAAGACGATCACGCAGGATTGCAGCGCCTGCCATCAGGTTCTGGCCATGGACGAACCGGCGCCCAAGATCCTGACCGATCTCGGCCTGGTTACCAACGGTGGCGGCAGATGAGCGCGCCGGCGCGCCGCCCTGTTTGCTAGCGTCAGAGGGGAGGAGGCCTTATGCCTTCGTTGTCCAGGATTCTGGTTCCCGTGGATTTCTCCAGCCGCTCCGCGGGCGCCGTGCACTACGCCGGGGCGCTCGCGGCCCCGTTCGGCTCCGAGTTGACGCTCCTGCACGTGCTGCCCCCGCCCCATTACGAGTTCAGCGCCTTGGAGGTCGGCGGCTCCGTGTTGAACGAATTGTTTGCGACGCGCTCGGCTCAGGTGCGGCAGGAGCTGGAAAACTTCCTGCGCGACGAGCTGGTCCGCCTTTCCGTGCGGCGGGTGGTTTTGGAAGGCGACCCGGCTCGAAAGATCGTCGAATTCGCCCACAACGAGCGCATGGACCTGATCGTCATGCCCACACACGGCTACGGGCCGTTTCGCCGGTTTATTCTGGGCTCGGTTACCGCCAAGGTCCTGCACGACGCCGACTGTCCTGTTTGGACGGGCGTCCACTTGGAGGAGGCTCCTCCGGCACAGGACATCGCCATAACGCACGTAATGGCGGCGCTGGATCTGGGGCCCCAAAGCCTCAAGGTGCTGGAGTGGGCCTCCTGGTTGGCCGCTGCCTTCGGCGCCCGCCTTTCCATCCTTCACGCAATTCCCTCCCTCGAAGGCAGAGCAGGGGAGTACTTTGACCCGGAGTGGCGGCAGCATCTGGCGGAGGAGGGCCGCAAGGAAATCCAGCGGCTGCAGCAGCAGGTGGGCTGCGAGGCGGAGATCCTGATCGAAGCCGGCGACCCTCCGCGCGCCGTCGCCGAGGCTGCCGCCCGGACCAAAGCCGGCGTGCTCGTGATCGGTCGCGGCTCTGCCACGGGCCTTTTCGGCCGCCTGCGGACCAACGCCTACGCCATCATCCGGCAATCGCCCTGCCCCGTGGCCAGCGTGTAGGTGGCGGCGTCGCCATTGCCGTCGAACAGTTCTCCTTGGGGATCGGCCTCGCCCGCTTCCGGCACGTACTCGGCGGGGGCCGCCGCCAGGCCGTGCCGCGCGCGGATCTCCGCCAGCCGTCGGCGAATGACCTTGAGGTACGGCCCACGCAGGTACGCGCTCCTGGAGAACATCCGGCGGTAACGCGGCGCCAGATGCGGGAAGTGTTGTTGCAGAAACGGAAAGAAGACCGCTTGCGCGCAAGGCTTCAGGTAGACGACGCCGCCTCCCAGCCAGCGTGCTCCCGCCCGGGCGGCTGCGGCCGCCACGGCATCGAGATTCTCTGCGCTGTCGGTCAGCCCGGGAAGGATCGGGTTCGGGAATACGCCCACGGCGATCCCCTTCGCGGCCAGAGCTTCCACGGCGGCCAGTCGCAGGGCCGGCCGCGGGGCGAGGGGCTCGAGCCGGCGGGCGAGCGTTTCGTCGGTCGTGGTGACCGTGATGTTGACACACAACAGATTTCTCCGGCGGATCGCAGCGAGCAGATCGAGGTCTCTTCGAATCAGGTCGGATTTGGTCGTCAGCGAGAGCCGCCGCCCGCGTTCGCTCGCCAGCACCTCCAGTATGGCGCGCGTGACACCGAAGCGCCGCTCGGCGGGCTGGTAGGGATCCGTCGCCGTTCCGATGGCGATTTCCTCCTGGCGCGGCACCCGGGAGAGGTCCGAAAGAAACGTTTTTTTATCGAAATGTTTTACGAAGATCTTCCGCTCGAACTCCTCCGGATCCCGCAGCTCCATGAACTCGTGGGTGTAGCGCGCATAGCAGTACCGGCAGGCGAACTCGCAGCCGCGGTAGGGATTGATGGTCCAGCGAAAGGGCATTCGGGGGCTCGAGCAGCGGTTCAGCAGGCTCCGGCATTCAAGCTGCGAGTATTCCGCCGCCCGCTTGCGCTCCAGGCGGGGAGCCGCAGATGCCAGGCGCGCGATTCCCACCAGGCGCGGCCCTGCATAGTCGGGGAAGAGCACGCCTCAATTTTCGCCTTTTTTTCGCCAGAAATCAAGGGGGCCCGGCAAGCCTCCACGCCTGGGCCCACAACGGCCGAGTTCGGTAAACGACGTGCAAGCGCCAAACCCTGCGGGAGAAGATGATCCTATGAACGTTGGCGTGTTACGCGAGCAGGCGCCGTTTGAGAACCGCGTGGCCTTGACGCCGCCGGTGGCCCGCCAGCTTGTCGAGCATGGCAATACGGTTTGGGTTGAGGCGGGCGCAGGGGACGCAGCCATGTTTCGTGACGAGGACTATGTTCGCGCAGGCGCCCACATCGCTTATTCCCCGGCCGAAGTGATGCACCGCTCGGAGCTTGTGGTCAAGGTCGCCGTGCCGTTGCTCGAAGAACTGGACCAGTGCCCCGTGGGGGCGGCGCTGATGGCCTTCTTCCACATGGCGGTGGCGTCCAGAAGACTGCTGGAGCGCCTGATGGCGCGCTCGATCACGGCGATCGGCTACGAAATCATCCAGTCCGACGAGGGCCGCCTTCCCGTGCTGGCCGCCATCAGTGAAATTGCGGGCCAAATGACCGTTCCTCTGGCGACCCACCTGCTGCGGTCCAGCTCCGGCGGGCGGGGAATTCTGCTGGGGGGAAGTCCTGGCGTGCCGCCCGCCCACGTGGTCATCCTGGGTGCCGGGGTGGTGGGAACGTGGGCGGCGCGCACGGCGGTGGCCGCGGGCGCGCGGGTAACCGTGCTGGATGTGGACACGGACAAGTTGCGCCGGTTGCTGGAGCATCTGCCGAACCTTTCGACGGGCCTGGCCGATCCGGATACGGTGGCCGCCGCCGTCGCCGAGGCCGACGTTCTCATCGGCGCCGTGCTCGTGGCGGGCCGCAAGACGCCGCACGTGGTGAGTCGCCAGATGGTGGAGCGGATGCGTCCGGGCAGCGTCATCATTGACGTGGCCATTGATCAGGGCGGCTGCGTGGAGACCAGCCGGCCCACGACGCTCGCCGAACCCTCCTTCCTCCACCACGGCGTGGTCCACTACTGCGTTCCCAACCTGACCTCCGATGTGGCCCGCTCGAGCAGCATCGCCCTGGCCCAGGCGCTGCTGCCGTTCCTGCTGGACATTGCGCTGCGAAAGCTCGACGGCGCCTTGCGGAGCCGCACCGATCTGGCTCGCGGCGTCTACACTCATGCGGGCTGGTGTGTGCGTTCCGGGCTGGCGGAGGCGCTGGGCGTGCCTTGGCGGCCGCTCGAGCAAGTGCTCGGATCCGGAAGCGCCGGTTGAGGATCGCATGTCGTGGATCGAGATCTACCGTTCGAAAGTGAAGACGGCGGACCAGGCTCTGGCCGTGTTGCGCTCCGGACAGCGCGTCTACATCCATCAGGGTTGCGCCGAGCCGGAGGAACTCGTCCGGGCCATGGTCCGGCGCGCCCCGCACGTCCGGGACGTGGAAGTCATCCACCTGGCGACCATGGGCACGGCCGAGTATGCGCGCCCGGAGTTCGAAGGTCACTTCCGGCACAACGCACTGTTCATCGGGGCCAACGTGCGCCGGGCCGTGCAGGAGGGCCGCGCCGACTACACGCCGATTTTTCTGCACGAGATCGAAGCGCTGTTCCGCAACGGGACGCTGCCGCTGGACGTGGCGCTGATCCAGTGCAGTCCTCCGGATGACTTCGGCTTCCTGAGCCTGGGCCCGGGCGTGGACATCACCCTCACCGCCGCCAAGCACGCCCGACACCTGATCATCGAAGTCAACGACCAGTGCCCCCGCACCCTCGGCGACGCCTTCCTGCACGTGAGCAAGGCCGATGCTATTGTGGAAACCTCGCATCCCCTGCCGGAGTACCACAAGGGGGAAATCACAAAGGTGCACCACGCCATCGCTGCCCACGTGGCCAATCTCATTCCCGACGGCGCCACACTGCAAACCGGGATCGGCGGCATCCCGGACGCCGTGCTGCTGGCGCTGGTGCACCACAAAGACCTCGGCGTCCACACGGAGATGTTTTCCGACGGGCTGATCGAACTCATCCAGAGCGGCGTCGTGAACAACGAGCGCAAGACGCTGCACCCCCACAAGGTGATTTCGGGGTTCGTTCTGGGAACGCGGAAGCTGTTCGATTTCATCCACGATAACCCCATCTTCGAGTTCCACCCCACCTCCTACACCAACGACCCGTTCGTCATCGCCCAGAATGAGCGCATGGTGGCCATCAATTCCGCTCTGGAGGTGGACCTGACCGGACAGGTGTGCGCCGATTCGCTCGGCCACCTGCCCTACAGCGGCATCGGCGGGCAGGTGGATTTCATCCGGGGAGCCGCACGATCCAAGGGCGGCGTGCCCATCATTGCATTGCCGTCCACAGCCCGGCAGGGAACGGTATCGCGCATCGTACCGGTGCTGCGGCCCGGCGCCGGAGTGGTCACTTCACGCGGCGACGTGCACTATGTCGTTACGGAGTTCGGCGTGGCTTCCCTGCACGGCAAGACGCTGCGCCAGCGGGCCGAGGCTCTGATCCAGATCGCGCACCCGCGCTTCCGGGAGGACCTGCTGCGCGAAGCAGAACGGCTCGGCTATTTGCGCCCCGCCGTGCGGCCGGGGGGATCCTGACGCGGCGGCACTTGGTGGACGGCATGGGATTCGAACCCACGACCCCGGCGTTGCGAACGCCGTGCTCTCCCAGCTGAGCTAGCCGCCCACCGTCGCTTCTCGATGACAATATAGCACGCGCCCGCGTGCGGGCTACAATAACGCCAGATGAAGCGCATCAGTCTCGAAGAGCAACTCCGGCGCATGGAGCGCGACTGGGACCGCAGGGCCCGCGAGAACGCCCGGTACTACGTCGCCACCGGCAAGCAGGACTGGAGCGACGAGGAATTCTTCGAGTCCGGACGGCGCACCGTGGCCGAACAGATCCTCAACGACATGATCAACATCTGCCAGGGCAAACCGCCGCGCCAGATGCGGGTGCTCGAGATCGGCTGTGGTGCGGGCCGTGTGACGCGGGCTCTGGCGGAGGTGTTCGGAGAGGTCTACGGCGTGGACGTCAGCGGAGAGATGATCCGGCGTGCGCAGGAGGCCTGCCGGGACTCGCCCAACGTTCGTCTGTACAAGAACAACGGGATGGATCTTTCCGTCCTTCCGCCCCTGGAGTTCGATTTCGCCTTTTCCAGCATCGTGTTCCAGCACATCCCCAGCCGCGAGATTATCGAGAACTACGTCCGGGAGGTGCACCGGCTGCTGCGGCCCGGCGGGCTGTTCAAGTTCCAGGTGCAGGGCGATCCCAGTTTGGAGACGTCGCCGGAGGATACCTGGCTGGGCGTCCCCATCTCGGATGAGGAGGCTGTGGCGATGGCGGAACGATGCGGTTTCGAGGCGCGCTACCGCCACGGCGCAGGCACCCAGTACTTCTGGCTGTGGTATTTCAAGCGGCCGGAGCCGGCCCGGCGTTAGTTCCGGCCCCGCTCGTCCCTGTCCGGTCCCCGGGCCCGCCGCTGGGCCCAGTATTTCTTCATGCGTTCGGAAACCATACGCCGTTCCTCAGGGCTCATGCTTTTCCTTCCCCGGCGCTTTTTCAGCAGGGAGTTGAAGACGCCGGCGGCCGATTTCGAAGCCAGCAACTGTTCGAGGGAGGCGATGGCTTCCTCGATTCGTTTCTTCTCCTCGTAGAGTTCACGGATGGCTCGATATAGGTCCATAGGAAGGCCCGTCCGCCACACCACAGGCCGGAACGCAACGCTGCTATCGTATAACGAAAGTCGCTGCTGCGCCAGCCCCGAAGGCGGCCGGACGTCAGCGCACCAGAAACGGCCAGTGCATCTCCAGCCGGTAGCCGTAGCGCGCCATGGCCAGGTAGACCGCGCCGGCCACCGCCAGCAGGACGCCCGCCCCGACTAACATCACTTTGCGCCACGGAAAGCGCCGCTGCTCGCGGTGCAGCACGAGCAGATAGCTTGCGAAGACGCCCACAAAGTAGAGCAGACACATCGGCACCGAAAACAGCATCAGGTTGAAGACGTCCGGAGTGGGCGTGATGATGGCCGCGGCGGTGACGATGATGAGGATGGCGTAGCGCGTGTTGCGAATCAGGAACCGGGGTGAGACTACGCGCAGCAGCGTCAGGAAGAAGATTAGGACCGGCAACTCGAAGACCAGGCCGATGCCCAGAGTGACGTTGACGAACAAATCGAAGTATTCCGTCAGAGAAACGACCGGTTTGACGTTGATGTCGCGGCCGATGCTCAGCAGAAACTCCAGCCCGAAACGGAAGGCGACAAAGTAGGCGAACAGCCCGCCGAGGATGAACAGGCCGGCCGTGCAGATGATGAACGGCGCCGCCCACCGCCGTTCGCGGCGGTACAGCCCCGGGGAGATGAACGCCCAGGCCTGGTAGAGCACCCAGGGCGAAGCCAGAAAAATGGCCGTGAGCATCGGGACCTTGACCCAGATCGTCAGGAAGGCGTCCATAGGGGTGATCTGGGCCAGGCTCGGCTCGGCGCCGATGCGGCGCAGGGCCTCGACCGCCGGAGCGCTGATAATCAGCCAGAGCTGGTTGGCAAATACGAGGCAAAAGACGAAGGCTACGCCGATGCCCGCCAGCGCCAGGAGGATCCGCATGCGCAGCTCTTCCAGATGCTCCATGAACGACATGCGGAGCATCTCCTCTTCCTCGTCTTCCTCGGCATGGGTGGCCGGAGGCTTGGCGGGAGGACCGCCGGCTGCTCCTCCCGTGGTTACGGGCGGGCTGGCGAGCGCCGTTTCCTCGCCGGAACCGGCGCCATCAGCGGGGTGATCCGCGCTCGGAGGCGGCGCGGCCTCGGCCGACACCGCCGGTTCTCGGGGAACCTCTGCCCCCTGCTCTGCCTCGTGATGACTCATCCGGTCAGGATCGTCTTAGGAGGAGACAGCCTGGGATTCCGAAGCCGCCTGCTGGCCAGGCTGGGGAGACGCTTCGCGGAAACCCGACTCAGCGCCGGAAGTCACTCCGGCCGCTGTGTCCGTTTCCGGAGCGGCGCCCGAATCCGAAGATCCGGGGGCGGAGTCGGCGCCCTCAGTTGCGGATGCGCCGACCGCAGTGGACGGGGAGGAGGAATCCCACGAGCTCGAGGAATAGTCGCTGTAGCCGTCGTAGGAGTCGTAGTTGTGGTTGTACGAGGAATCGTAATTGTAGATCTCGTTCTGGTAGCTGGCGCTGATCTCCTTGAGCGACTGGCTCTCCTGCTCCAGGCTGCGCATCTCCCGATCCCAGGTGGACTTCAGTTCGTTGGAAGCCCGCCGAAATTCGGTGATCGCCTTCCCGATGGTCCGGCCAAGTTCCGGCAGCTTTCGCGGGCCGAAGATGAGCAGGGCAAGCACGAAGATAAATATGGTCTCTTGCCAGCCCAGAGGACCCATTCAGTCTCCTCCCGTTGAATCGAAGATAACCGCTTCCATCATAGCACCGGGGCGGGGAGGGAGCCACTGAGGAAGGCTTACACCTCCGGGTACCGCCACGGCGCCCGGTAAGCCCGGCGGAGCAGCCTGTTGGCTTCCTCGTCACCGATGACCTCTTCTTTGTCACCGTCCCAGTGAATGCTGCGCCCAAGCTTGAGGCTCAACATGCCCAGCAGACTCATGTTCGTCGAGCGATGACCGATTTCGATGTCGCAGACCGGACGACGGCCCGTACGGATCGCCTCCAGAAAATCGGCCCACAGTTCCCGGATGTTCTGATCATCCGGCTGGCCCAGCTTCGGATCCTCATGCAGGATGGGCTTGTTCTTGTCGGCCGGGTAAAACGTCCAGCCGTCCAGCCAGCCCATGTGGAACGTTCCTTCGGTCCCGTAGAAATAGCACCCGATGTTGGTCTTCTCGGCATTGTTGCCGGCATACTGGCGGTGCTCCCAGACGGCCGTGAAGGACTCGAACTCGAAGGTGGCCACCTGAGTGTCCGGTGCATCGGTCGAATCCTGTTTGATGTACCGTCCCCCGGTGGAGTACACCTTGCGCGGCCACTTCTCCTCAGTCCACCAGAGGATCTGATCCATCCAGTGGATGCCCCAGTCCCCCAGCGTGCCGTTGGCATAATCCAGAAACTGGCGGAACCCGCGGGGATGAATGGCGCGATTGAACGGTCTCAGGGGCGCCGGGCCGCACCACATGTTCCAGTCCAGACCGGCCGGCGGATCCGAGTCCGGCGTCTTTTTGCCGGGACCTCCGGGGTAATGGACGAAGGCGCGCACCATGCCGATCTTGCCCGCACGTCCCGACTTGAGGAACTGCATGCCGGAGACGTTATGCGGCGAGACGCGCCGGTGTGTGCCGACCTGGACAACGCGGCCGGCCTCCCGTGCGGCCTTGACCATCGCCCGGCCCTCGCGGATCGTATGCCCGACCGGCTTCTCGACGTAGACGTGCGCGCCCGCCTGAACCGCAGCGATCGTAATCAGCGCGTGCCAGTGGTCGGGAGTGGCGACAATGGCGATCTCCGGTTTCTCTTTCTCGAGCAGATCCCGGTAGTCCTTGTACTTTCGCGGCCGGTCGGGAGTGAGTTTCTCGACTTCCGCCACAGCCGGGTTGAGCTGGTTGTCGTCCACGTCGCACAGGGCCGCCACCTGGACCTGGCCCGACTCGAGCGCACAGCGGAGAATGTTCATGCCCCACCAGCCGCTGCCGATCAACGCGGTCCGGTATTTCTTGTCTCGCTGTGCCAGCAGGGGTACGGCCCCGATCGAGGTCGCAAAAAATTTCCGTCGGCTGACGCTGTTTTCCATGGGATTCGCCTCGCACGCCGGAAACATACCGGCAGGGGTTTCGACCCTACGATTTTCTGCCGCCCGCGCCGGGGTGTCAAGCGGGACTGCGGCGGCAATTGCTTGGAGGCTGGCCGGCGTTCCGTGACCCGGGCCCTACCGCAAGGGGCCCATTACCAAAGCGGCCCAGCCGCGCAAAACAGCGAAAAAATGCTTGCAATTTTCCAGAGAACTCGTATAATTCCTCCACACAACATAAAGGACCAGGGCTCTGCCGCCGATCCAATGCGAGCGGAGAGCAGGGGAGGAGAGCCCGATGAAACGCACCAGCACCCAGGGGCGGGGCCAACAGCGCTACCGGGAGGCTCTCCTGGCCAAGCGCGCCGAGATCCTGGAGAATCTCGGAGTGAAGTTCGATACGCTGGCCCGGCTGGGCCGCGTTGCCGAAGAAGATCAGCCCGCCATCACCCACGATGAGTTCATCTCGTTGCGACGCAACAGCTTGGACTACGAACAGCTGCGCATGGTCGAGGAGGCTTTGGACCGGCTGGGTTCCGGCGATTACGGATTCTGCCTTGCCTGCGAGCGCCCCATCCCGGCCAAACGCCTGGAGGCGTTGCCCTGGGCCCGGTACTGCGTGAGCTGCCAGACCCAGTTCGCACAGCAGGGCGAGTCAGCCCCTCCCCCACCGTGGCGCTCGGAAGTCTGGTAGCGCCGGAGCCGAGTTCAACCTTTCGCCTTCCGGATCTCTTCCACCAGCGCCGGCACCACCTCGAAGAGGTCCCCGACAATCCCATAGTCAGCGACCTCGAAGATCGGCGCCTCCTGGTCCTTGTTGATGGCGACGATGGTCCTGGATCCCTTCATCCCCACCAGATGCTGGATGGCGCCGGAGATGCCCACCGCCACATAAAGCTTCGGGGCCACGGTCTGGCCGGAACTGCCGATCTGTCGCTCCATGGGCAGCCAGCCGCTGTCGCAGATCGGACGGGAGGCCCCGAGCTCCGCGCCGAGCGCCTCCGCCAGTTTCTCCACCAGCGGCAGATTGTCTTTCTCTTTGATCCCGCGCCCGACCGCCACGATGATCTCTGCGCTGGACAGATCCACGGCCCGCTGGGACTCGCGGAACCGCTCCCCGGGTTGGGCGCGGATCATGGAAGCATCCAGTTCGGGACGAAATCGCTCCACCCGCGCCTCGCCCGGCGCGGCCTTGTCCGCCCGGAACGCTCCGGCCTGCAAAGAAACAAAGTGCGGAGGTGGACAAGCAAAAGTCACGTCGGCGTTCAGCTTTCCCTGAAAGACCTGACGCACGAGCACCAGCCGGCCGTCCGCCACGCTCCACCGGACGACGTCGCTGGCCAGAGCCGAACCCAGACGGGCCGCCAGTTTCGGCGCGAAGTCCCGGGTTTGGTACGTGTGCGGAAACAAGACAATCTGGGGCTGGAGGCGGCGAATCAGTTGTTCGAATCCCGCGGTGTAGCCGTCCGCCGTGTAACGGGCCAACAGCGGGTGGTCCACCGCCCAGACGCTTTCGAGCTGATACCGGGCTGCCTCCGCCGCGGGCGCCTCCACGCCGTCTCCGGCCACGGCGGCTCTGACTGGCGCACCCAGGCGCTCTCCCATTTCCTGCCCTGCCGCCAGCGCCTCCCAGGACAGCCGGTGCCACCGCCCTTCCTGCTGCTCGAGCACGACCAGAACGCTCATAGCACACGCGCCTCGAACCGGAGCTTTTCCACCAGTTTGGCCGCCGCCTCTTTCGGAGATCCCCCGAGAATCTCGGTCCGTTTGGCACGTGGCGGGGCGTAAAGGCGCTCGATCCGCAAGGCTGCCGCCGTCTCCACCCCGAGTTCGGCCGCCGTGAGCCGTTTCACTTCCTTGGTCTTCGCCCGCTTGATCCCCATGAGCGTGGCGTAGCGCAGCTTCTTGATTCCCGACTGAATCGTCAGCACGGCGGGCAAGGGGAGCTCGATGTACTGAAACCAGCCCTCTTCGAGCTCCCGTTTCACCCGGAGCCGCCCGTCCAGCTTCTCGACCTGCATGATGATGGTGGCGTGCGGCAGTCCGAGCAGCTCCGCCAGGATCACGCCCGTCTGGCCCGCCCCGACGTCGTCCGACTGCAGCCCGGTCAGAATCAGGTCCGGGCTCTCCGGTTTCGCGGCGGCCGCAAGCAGCCGCGCCGTCGCCATTGCGTCCAGGGCCGCGGCGTTCTCTTCTTCGATGTGGATCGCCCGGTCGGCCCCTTTGGCGAGCGCCTCCCGGATGGACTGCGCCGCACGCGCGGGACCGGCCGACAGCACCACGACTTCGCCTCCGTACTGTTCCTTGAGCTGCAAGCCCTCCTCGAGGGCGTACGCGTCGGGCTCGTTGATCTCGAAGCTGAGATCGCTCTCCTGAATCCACCGGCCGGAGGAGTCGGGCCGGAGTGCGGCGTCCCGCCCCGGCACTTGTTTGAGGGCAACCAGGATCTTCATCCGCGCCGCCCTCATTCACCCGCGTAACGCTTGAAAATCAGGCAGCCGTTGGTGCCGCCGAATCCGAAGGAGTTCGACAAGGCATACTCGATGCGCATCGGGCGGGCCTGATTCGGCACATAGTCCAGGTCGCATTCCGGATCCGGCACTTCGTAATTGATCGTGGGCGGGGCCACCTGGTCGCGGATCGCCAGCACCGTCACCCCCGCTTCCAGGCCACCGGCCGCGCCCAGCAGATGGCCGGTCATGGACTTCGTGGAGCTGACCGCCAGCCGGTAGGCATGCTCGCCGAAGCAGCGCTTGATGGCCAAGGTCTCGATCTTGTCGCCCACATCCGTCGAGGTCCCGTGGGCGTTGATGTAATCAATCTGAGACGGCTCCAGTCCGGCGTCACGCAGCGCGTTGCGCATCACCCGTACGGCACCGTCCCCGTCTTCGCAGGGTGCCGTGATGTGGTGGGCGTCACCGCTCATGCCATAGCCGACGATCTCGGCGACGATCGGAGCGCCGCGGCGGCGCGCATGCTCGAGTTCCTCCAGGATCAGGATCCCGGCCCCCTCGCCCACCACAAACCCGTCCCGGCACTTGTCCCAGGGACGGCTGGCGCGCTCGGGCTCGTCGTTCCTCGTCGAAAGCGCCCGCATGGCTGCAAAGCCGCCGATGCCCATGGGGCAGATCGGCGCCTCGGCTCCGCCGCAGATCATCACGTCCGCATCGCCGCGCTGGATGATCTTGAAGGAATCTCCGATCGCGTGGGCGCCGGTCGTGCACGCCGTCGCCGTCGCCGAATTCGGACCTTTCGCTCCGGTGCGGATCGAAACGTAACCCGCCGCCAGGTTCACGATCGTAGCCGGAATGAAAAAGGGAGAGATGCGCCCCGGTCCTCGCTCCAACAGGTTCTTGTGTTCGCGTTCGATGATCTCGAACCCGCCGATGCCGCTGCCGATGTAGACCCCGACGCGCTCCGCATCCGTCTCGCGCACCTTCAGCCCCGACGCCGCCAGCGCGAAATCCGAGGCCGCGATGGCAAACTGGATGAACCGCCCCATCTTCCGGATCTCTTTGCGTTCGATGAAGCGTTCCGGTTCGAAACCCCGCACCTCTCCCGCAATCCGGCAGCTGAATTGAGAGGCGTCAAAGGCGGTGATGTGCGAAATGCCGCTCCGGCCCTCCTTGAGCGCCTGCCAGGACTCCTCGGTGCCGATTCCCACCGGAGAAACCAAACCGATACCCGTGACGACAACTCGTCGCGCCACAGCTCACGCTCCCCAGACGGTCCGATAGCCGGGTGCTACTTTTTGGCCGTCTTCGACTCGATGTAGTCGATCGCGTCCTTGACAGTCTTGATTTTTTCGGCATCCTCGTCGGGAATCTCTAACTCGAACGCCTCTTCGAATTCCATCACCAGCTCCACCAGGTCCAGAGAGTCCGCGCCCAGATCTTCCACGAAAGATGCCGTCGGGTCCACCTGGCTTTCGTCCACGTTCAATTTTTCCGCGATAATCTGCTTGATCTTCTCTTGGACAGACATGAAACCTCCCGGCGTCTCGCAAACTCCACGATTCTAGCATGGTGTTCCACGGCCGCAACGCCTGCTCCATCGTGCCGGTCTGGCCGATCGGATCGAACGGCCGGCTCCTGCCATCGGCCGCTCCGCCGTACTGCTATGCTGGTCTCGACAGCCTTCGGGAGGCGGCCTCGATGGAATTCAACCATATCCATCTCTATGACGGCGAGGAATGGATTTGCGGGCGGGCCATGGCCTTTGAGGATCAAGAGCTGATCCGCACCGAGGTCCGCCATCGCGATGAGGACGAGGCCTGCCGCCGCTGCGGGGAACAGATCCTGAGCTACTTCGGCGCGCCGATGCACGTCCACTGAGGCCGCCGCCGTCACAGTACAATCGGGCATATGGCGCGCGGTCCGGTCAAGGTGGGCATCATCGGCTCGCAGTTCGAGGCCGACATTCATGCGGCTTCCATCCAGATGGTCCCCGAGGCGGCCGAAGTGGTTGCCGTGGCCTCCCCGACACCGGGGCACGCGGCCGAGCTGGCTCGCCGCTACGGGATTCCCCGGGTCTTTCTGGACTACCGCGAGATGCTCCGCGAACCGGACATCGAAATGGTCACCATCACGGCGCCGAACCACCTGCACGCGGCCATGACACTGGACATCGCTCGCGCCGGCAAACACGTTGTCTGCGAAAAACCCCTGTGCATGAACCTCGAAGAAGCCGAAGAGATGATCGACACCTGCCGGCGCCAGGGCGTGCTGCTGCTGTACGCCGAAGAGCTCTTTTTCACCCCGAAGTATCGCAAGGCAAAAGAAATGGCCGATCAGGGCGCCTTCGGCAAGGTCTACCTTGTCAAGCAAAGCGAAAAGCACTTCGGGCCGCACAGTGCGTGGTTTTGGGACGTGGAGCGCTCCGGCGGCGGCGTGTTCATGGACATGGGCTGCCACGGCATCGCCTTTTGTTATTGGTTTCTCGGCCGTCCCGCCGTCCGCAGCGTCTATTGCCAGATGGGAACCTACGTTCACACCGACAAGACTGTCGGGGAAGACGACAGCATCGCCATCTTAGAGTTCGACAACGGCGCCGTCGGGCTGGTGGAGAACAGCTGGGCGCGGCGGGGAGGAATGGACGACCGTACGGAGGTCTACGGCGAGGGCGGAGTCACCTACGCGAATCTGCACATGGGCAACGCGCTGCCCACCTACAGCGAATATGGTTATGGTTATGCCGTCGAAAAGGCGCCGAGCACCAAAGGCTGGAGCTGGCCCGTGTTCGAAGAACTGTGGAATTACGGCTTTCCTCAGGAAATGCGGCACTTCGCACGGTGCGTCCGCGGTCTGGAAGAGCCCCAGGCTACGGGCCGAGACGGCCGCGTGGTGCTCGAGGTCCTTTACGCCGGCTACGCCTCGGCGGGCGAAGGCCGCAAGATCGCGCTGCCGTTCCGCCCGTCGGGTGTGAAAAAACCGGTGGACCTGTGGCTTCGTGCCCGCGGGCTTGCCGGCGCGGCGCAGACATGATTTCACTCCTGCCGGCCGTCCTGGCCGTCTTGGTTGCAGCGGCCCAAAGCGCCGGTGAGCCGCCGCTTGAGAACGTGCTGGCGCGACTGGCTGAAGAGGCCGCCGCATTTCGGGCCGCAGCCCCCAACGTCATCGCAGAGGAAACGCTCACGCACCGAGCCCGCCGTCGCCCCGCCCGGTTCCGGCCCCGGATCGGCAGTTCTGCCAAACCCACACCGCCCCCGCTTGAAACCAGGAAGATCGTTTCCGAGTACGGCTTTGCCGTCTTGGGCGTTCCTCCGGGATCGTTGCATGAAGCCCGCCAGGTGGTCTCCGTGGATGGGAGGCGCGTGGCTTCGGCCGGGCGCGCCCGGCGGAGACTCATCGAAGGGATGACCTCACCGGATGACCGCCTCAAGCGGCGCCTGCTCGAGCCCTTCGAGCGCCTCGGCCTCCGGGACGCCGCCGCGGACTTCGGCCCGGCGCTCCTGCTGTTTGAAAAGTCCGCGCAGGCAGGCTTCGAGTTTCACTGGTCCGGGCGGCGCAAAATCGGCGCCGAAGATGCCCTCGGGTGCACCTTCCGGCAGACCGGGACCACTTCCGTCGGGCTCACCATCTTCGAGCCCAAACGCATGCTCCGCTTCCCTCTGGAGGGCATCATCTGGGTTCGGGAAAGCGACCTGCTTCCGTTACGTATCGAATTCACCGTCCGGCGCACCCACGACAACCTCACGATTCGCGACGAGGCCGCCGTGGACTACGCCATGTCTGCCCACGGGGTGTTGCTGCCGGTCTCGGTCGTTCACCGCCAGTTTGCCGGGGATCTGATGGTGGTGGAGAACCTGTTTCAGTATTCCGCCTTTCGTCGGTTCGGCGCCCAGACGGAAATCCGGTTCCCCGAAGCCCCACAGGAACCCGCCCGGGAACCCTAATGGGTGCGGCTGTAAATTCCCGATACGTGTTTGTGGAGGCGGATTGGAATCTTGACGGCTCGTGCTACAATTTTTGGTAGCGCTGTGGGCGCGAGCCTGCAACCGCACAGCGGAACAGACCGTCTCCCACAGAGGAAAGCAAAATAGCCGTCTTGAGGCGGCCAACGGGCAGGATGCATGGATCGCCAGGACGAGGGCAAGGCGAAGGTGGCGGACATTGAGGTTCCGGGGCGCGCTCCGGAGGAGAGCGCCGACGAACATCTAAAGCGGTTGCTGCCCTTTGAAACGCAGCAGCCTTGGTTTCGCTCTTTTCTGCAGAATCTTCGGGATCTGATCTTCCCCGAGAAACTTCCACCGCTTCAGGTGACCGCTAAGCCCGTCCAGGTCAAGGAGATCTGGGGCCTTTACGGTCACAACCGGAAGTCATTCGTCACTTCGTTCGTCGTGCACACCTCGATTATCGTGCTGATGTTCTCTCTGGCCACGAATCAGACGGTGCAGCAGCACGTCAGAGAGACCATCACGCTGGTGGCGCCGGATATCGCCCCGTACATCCCGCAGGCCAAGCCGAAGCCCCAACTGATGGGAGGCGGCGGCGGAGGCGGGGACCGCTCGCCGCTGCCTGCAAGCAAAGGACGCCTGCCGAAGCTGGCCCCACGCCAGTTCACGCCCCCGGCGGCCGTGATCACTAACCCGAACCCCAAGCTCGCCATGGAGCCCACTTTGGTGGTGCCCCCGGATATCACGCTGCCGAACGTCAACATGGCTCAGTACGGTGACCCACTGGGCAAGATCGGACCTCTTTCCGGAGGTCCCGGATCCGGCGGTGGGATCGGTTCCGGCTCCGGCGGCGGCGTTGGACCGGGACGGGGGCCTGGCTACGGGCCCGGCGAAGGCGGTGGCTTCGGCGGCGGAGTGTTCCGCGTCGGCGGCGGAGTGACGGCGCCCGTTCTCGTCTACAAAGTCGAACCGGAATACTCCGAAGAGGCCCGCAAGGCCAAGTTCCAAGGAACGGTAGTGCTCTATTGTGAGGTCACGGAGCGCGGCGTCTGCCAAAACATCAAGGTCGTTCGCGCCCTGGGCCTGGGTCTGGACGAGAAGGCCATCGAAGCCGTTCAGAAGTGGCGTTTCCGCCCAGGCTATAAAGACGGCAAGCCCGTTACCGTCGCGGCCACCATCGAAGTCAACTTCCGGCTGCTCTGAACGGAGCGTCCCTGCCTGCGCGCTGTGACAGCCGGGGCCTCCCGTGCGGTACAATGTCGCCTTTCACCGGAGGGTCCCCATGCTGCGTTTAGCCGTCTCGGCGTTTTCCTTCACACTCCTGCTGGGCGCGCAATCCAAGAAGATCCTGCTCTTCAACCCCGACCCCGCTCTGTTGCGCGAACTGGAGAACGTCACCCCCTTGGCCAAAATTGTGCCCGTGAACGCCGAAAGCGTCATGCAGGAAATTGCAGACGCTGACGCCTTTATCGGCAACATCCGCCCGGAACATGTCCGCGCCGGCAAGAAGCTCAAGTGGGTTCAGGTCATGAGCGCCGGCGTCGAACAGGTGCTGCATCTTTCCGGCGGAAACGACCTGCGGGACAGCGATATCGTTCTGACCAACAATCAGATTGTCCAGGGTCCCGAAATTGCCGACCATGCGATGGCGATGCTGCTGGCTCTTGCGCGCCGCATTCCGGAATTTGTGGAGAATCGGCGTCTGGAGGTCTGGCGCACCGGACGTCCCTATCAGGGGATCGAGCTGAACGGGCGGACCGCGCTGGTCGTGGGAGTGGGCGGCATCGGGATGCAGATCGCGGTGCGCTCGTGGGCCTTCGGCATGAATGTTGTCGGCGTGGATCCCGAGGACATCCCGTACACTCCCTTCCTCCAGCGCGTGGTCAAGCCGGACCAGTTAGACGAGGTCTTGCCGGAGGCGGATGTCATTTTCGTGGCGGCACCGCACACCCCGGCAAGCTACAAGATGCTCGGCGCGCGGCAGTTTGAACGGATGAAGGCCGGGGCCTACTTCATCGCCGTCAGCCGCGGCGCCCTCTACGACATGGACGCGCTGGTCAAGGCCCTGGACAGCAAGCGCCTGGCCGGCGCAGGCGTGGACGTGACGGATCCTGAGCCGCTGCCCAAGGGTCACCCCCTGTGGAAGTTCGACAACGTCATCATCACTCCGCACATCGCCGGCCGCTCCGACAAGGACCGCGCGCGGATGGTCGGTACCGTCAAGGAGAACATCCGGCGGTTCGTCGAAGGCAAGCCGCTGATCAACGTCGTGGACAAGCGCAAGGGCTATTGAGTGCCGGCTTCCACCGGCTCGACGGCTTCGGCGGCGGTGAAGTAGACGCAGTCGGGGTGGTGGAAAACCAGGGCACTGACGCTGGCCTCGGGCTCCATCATCATCCCTTCGGTGAGCTGGACCCCGATCTCTTCCGGTCGCAACAGCTTCCAGATCCCGGCTTGATCGTCAAGATTCGGGCAGGCGCCGTAGCCGAAACTGTAACGCTTGCCGCGGTAGCGCGCCTGAAAGCGGTCGTGCATGGTGAGCGAGGGCGGATCGGGGAAGCCCCAGTCTTCGCGGATGCGCCGGTGGAGCCACTCGGCGGCGGCCTCGGCGGTTTCAAGCGCCAGCGCCTGCAGGGCGTGCGCCTTGAAATACTCGCCTGCCTGTTTGAGGGCTTCGGCCCGCTCGCGAATGCCCTCCCCGGCCGTCACCACGAAGATCGCGATGTGGTCGCGCCTCCCTTCTTCGGGATCCAGCACGAAGTCACTCAGGCAAAGGCCGTCTTCGCGCGCCTGCCGGCTGAAGCGGAACGTATAAAGCGGCTCGGCGCCGCCCGGCGCGAAGACGTGGATGGCGTTGCCGTCCCGCTCGGCCTCGAAGAACTGCCAGACCGCGCGCACGCGCAAGAATGCGGCAGCTTCCCGCTTGAGCTCCTCCACTTTGTGGTACAGCTCGAGCGCCTTCGGATCGCGCTCCGCCAGCCGCTTTTCGAAGTTGCCGCGGAAGCCCAGGTGTTTGCCGAAGAGCATGTTGGCGTTCAGGTAGCTCCAGATCTCGGCCAGATGCGGAACTTCGCGCACCTTGCGGTCCAGATACGGAGCCTCCGGGATGGGAATGTCCGTACGCACCCGGCGGCTGCGCGCTTCCCCCGGCGGCCCGGTGATGGGGCGGGCCTCAGCCGCCACCGCTTCAGAGTGGCGGTGCGCCCGTAACACGTCCTCGCGGCGCTGCGGGTCCATGAGCTCATTGAGCACGCGCAGGCCCGTCATGGCGTCCTTGCAGTAGCAGACCGCTTCGCCGTAGGCGGGAGCGATTTTCAGGCGCGTGAACCTGTCGGAAAGGGCGGCCCCGCCCACCAGCAGGGGCACGCGAATCCCCGCTTCCTTCAGGTCTCCCGCCGTCACCACCATCTGCTGCGCGCTTTTGACCAGCAGTCCGGAAAGACCGATCACGTCGGGGCGATGTTCGTGAAAAGCCCGGATCAGCTCCTCCGGCGGAACCTTGATGCCGAGGTTGATGACCTGGTAGCCGTTGTTGGTGAAAATGATATCCACTAAGTTCTTGCCGATATCGTGCACGTCCCCTTTGACTGTGGCCAGGATCACTTTGCCGCGAACCGCCGTGTCGGCCTTTTCCATGAACCGCTCCAGATAGGACACGGCCGCCTTCATCGCCTCGGCGGACTGGAGC
This sequence comes from Acidobacteriota bacterium, assembly GCA_037446115.1. Lineage (GTDB taxonomy): Bacteria > Acidobacteriota > Terriglobia > Bryobacterales > Bryobacteraceae > JANWXD01. Next base: position 136,984 of record JBBIJF010000009.1, read on the forward strand.
ACCTCGGCGACGATCAGTTCGTTGTTGTTGAACAACCGCCCCACCTCGGCCATGCCGGCCATCAAAGGGCCGTTGATGATGTCCAGCGGAGCGGCGCCTTCGGCCAGCTTGCGGTCCAGGTCCTCGAAGAGTCCGTCTTTGGTTCCCTCGATGATGTAGCGGGCCAGCCGCTCGTCCAGGCTCAGCGGACGCTCCTCGGCCTGTTTGCGCCGCGACCGTTCGCGGAAGTGGGCCGAGATGGCCGCGATGTGGTACTGGTTGATGGCAATTTTCTGTTCCCGCGTTTGCAGCCGCCAGTCCTCGGGCGCCAGCCGCAAGCGTTCGTCGTCCGCTTCGGGCGGCGGTGTGTTGAACAGCAGATGCTCGGCCAGCCGCCGCTCCTCCTCCGGGATCGAGGCGAAGCGCTCGAGCTTCTCTGCGTTGACGATCGCCAAGTCCAGCCCGGCTTTGGTGGCGTAGTAAAGGAAGACCGAATTGACGACCTCCCGCGCCGCCGCCGGAAGCCCGAAGCTGATGTTGGAGATCCCCAGAATGGTCTTCACATAGGGGATGCGTTCCTTGATGAGTCGCACTGCTTCGATGGTTTCCACGGCGCCCCCGATGTAGTTCTCATCCCCCGTGGCGCACGGGAATACCAGCGGATCAATGATGATGTCCTCCGGCTCAATGCCGTACTTCTCCGTCAGCAGCCGCACGGAGCGTTCCGCCACGGCAAGCTTCCGCTCCCGCGTGAAGGCCTGGGCCTGGACCGGATCCTCGTCAATCGTCCCGACGATGAGCGCCGCTCCGTAGGCCCGCGCCAGCGGACACACCCGCCGAAACTTCTCTTCGCCGTCTTCCAGGTTGATCGAGTTGATGATGCTCTTGCCCTGGCACCAGGTGAGCGCTTCTTCGATGGCCGCCGGGTCCGTGGTGTCAATCATGACCGGGACTTTGATCTTGCGGATCAGGCGGTCGTAAAAGCGCGGGATGTCGGAGAGTTCTTCGCGCTCGCTCTGCTGGAGGCACACGTCCACGATGTGGGCGCCGTTGCGCACCTGGCGCCGCGCGATCTCGCTGGCCTCCTCCCACTTTTCTTCGTTGATCAGCTGGCGGAACAGCCGCGAGCCGACCACGTTGCTGCGCTCGCCCACGAGCAGCGGCCGATTGCTTTCCTCGGCTTCCACGACTTCGATGCCGCAATAGAAGGCGCGCCGGCTCCGGGGCGGCACCGGACGCGGCGGGCGACCTTCGACGAGCTGCGCCAGCGTGCGAATGTGTGCCGGAGTGGTTCCGCAACAGCCCCCCACGAGGTTCAGCCACCCGTTGCGGATAAACCGTTCCAGTTGGGCGGCCAGGCTCTCGGGCGTCTCCGGATAGCGCCCTTCTTCATCCGGCAGTCCGGCGTTCGGGTAGCAGGAGACCCGCGTCCAGGCCATCTCGTGCAGCGTGCGGATGTGGTCCGTCATGAATTCGGGCCCCGTGGCGCAGTTCAGGCCGACCGACACCAGATCCATGTGCGATACCGAGACCCAGAAGGCGTCCGCCGTCTGGCCGCCCAGCATGGTCCCGCTCGGCTCGATCGTGCAAGAGACCATGACCGGGATCTCGAAGCTCAGCTCCCGCAGCAGTCGCTGGATGGCCAGCAGCGCGGCTTTCACGTTGCGGGTGTCCTGGCAAGTCTCGAGCAGCAGAACATCGGCGCCGCCTTCCACCAGCGCCCGAGCTTGCTCGTAGTAGGCGGATTCCAGTTCGCGGAACGTCACCCCGCCGGTGACGGTAATCGCCTTGGTCGTCGGGCCCATGGAGCCGGCCACGAACCGGGGCTTGTCCGGCGTAGAGAAAGCTTGAGCGGCTTGGCGGGCTAGCTCGGCCGCGCGGCGGTTGATTTCGCCCACTTGATGTTCCAGACCGTATTCGGCCAGCACGATCCGCGTGCCGCCGAACGTGTTGGTCTCGATGATGTCTGCACCGGCTTCCAGATAGGCCTGGTGGATTCCCAGGATCACGTCCGGGCGCGTCAGCACCAGGTGTTCGTTGCAGCCCTCGAGCGACGGCCCGCCGAAATCCTCCGCCGTCAGCCGCGCTTGCTGTAGCATTGTCCCCATCGCCCCGTCCAGCAACAAAATTCGGGCTTCGAGGGCTTCGAACAGACTTTTCCGACGCAGCTCGCGATCGTACATCGGGAACGGAGTTCTTGCCTCCAATTCTAGCAGGGCGTCGTTGTCACCCCGGAACGACAATCCGGAGGACCCGAAGCCCGTGCGGGCCGGACGTACTGCTTGTGGCATAATGCCTCCGTGACTCGTCTCAAGACCCGCCACAAGGTCCTGGCGTTCCTGTTCCTGCTCTCGATCATCACTTACATCGACCGCGTGTGTATCTCGGTTGCCGGCCCGCGGATGCAGGAGGATCTGAACATCTCGCCGGAACGTTGGGGCTGGGTTGTGGGTGCGTTCACCATCGCCTACGCCGCCTTCGAGATTCCCAGCGGCGCTCTCGGCGACCGTATCGGAACGCGCAAGGTGCTCACCCGGATCGTCATCTGGTGGTCGGTGTTCACGACGCTGACGGGCCGGGTCTCTAACTACTGGCTGTTACTGCTGGTGAGGTTCCTGTTCGGGGCGGGCGAGGCGGGAGCCTACCCCAACTCTTCGGCGAGCATCGCCCGCTGGTTCCCGACGGCCGAGCGGGCTCGCGCCCAGGGCGTCGTGTGGATGGCCAGCCGCATCGGCGGCGGGCTCACGCCGTTACTGGTCGTGCCCATCCAGCAGCGCTGGGGCTGGCGCGCCTCTTTCCATCTGTTCGGCATCCTGGGCATCCTCTGGGCGGCCGTGTGGTATTGGTGGTACCGCGACCACCCCTCCGAGAAGCCCGGCGTCAGCCCGGAAGAAATGCGAGAAATCGGCGCCGCGGCCGGACCCGAGGCGCACCGCCGCCTGCCCTGGCGCCAGGTTTTTGCGAGCCCGAACCTGTGGGCTATCATGCTCATGTATCACGCCTACTGCTGGGGCTCCTACTTCTACCTTTCCTGGCTGCACACCTACTTGCAGAAAGGTCGGGGCTTCAGCGAGAACCAGATGGCCTTGTGGTCCACGCTGCCCTTCGTCATCGGGGCTTGTGCAAACCTTGGCGGAGGGGCGTTGAGCGATTTGCTGGTCCGGCGCTACGGCCTGAAGATCGGCCGGCGTGCCGTCGGGGCAGTGGGACTGGGACTGGCCGCCCTGGCGATGCTCGGCACGGCGCTAACACCGAGCCGCACGCTGGCTGCCGTATTGCTGGCCGTCGGTTACGGATGTATGGACTGCATGCTTCCGGTGGCGTGGGCGGTCTGCCTCGATGTCGGCCGGCGTTATGCGGGCGCCGTCACCGGCGCCATGAACACCGCCGGCCAGGTGGGGTCCTTTCTGTCTTCAGTCGCGTTCGGCTACCTTGTCAGCTATTTCCGCAACTACAACGCCCCGCTGTTCCCCATGTCGGGCATGCTGCTGTTGAGCGCCGCCTTGTTTGTGAAGATTGACCCGACCCGCCCGCTGGTTCCCGAGCCTGCGCCCGCCACCGCCGCACAACCGCGCCATGTTTGAAGTTCTCGATCACACCGCCGATATCGGTTTTCGGGCCTGGGGCGCGACGCGCGCCGAGCTGTTCGCCAACGCCGCCCTCGCCCTGGAATCCATCGCCGTGGATATGAGCGGCGCGCGGGACTTGGAGCCCTATCCCATCGCCGCTTCCGGTGACGACGAAGAGTCGCTCTTGGTAAACTGGTTAAACGAAGTTCTCTACTACCTGGACGGGAGGCGGGTGGTGATGTCCCGCTTCGAAATTGAAGAACCGGGGCCGTTCCAGGTGAGTGGCAAAGCGTGGGGGGAGCCCAGGGATCCCGACCGCCATCCGGGCAAGCTGGTCGTCAAGGGAGTCACCTATCATCAGCTTAGGATCGGCAAAGACGCCCGGGGCTGGTACGCGGAGGTTTACCTGGACATTTGAGCCATGTCCGAGAAGATTCCCATCGAGCCCATTGACGAGCTGCGCTTCCGCATTCCCCGCGATGAGCGCCGCGGCATGCGCACCGACGTCATCGTGTACGCCAGCCGGGAGATCCTGGACCAGATCCGCAAGGATCTCTCGCTCGAGCAAGCGATAAACGTGGCCACACTGCCCGGAATCGTCGGGCCCAGTCTGGCCATGCCCGATATTCACCAGGGCTACGGCTTCCCGATCGGGGGCGTGGCCGCCACCGATTGGGAGCACGGTGTCGTCTCTCCCGGAGGCGTGGGCTTCGATATCAACTGCGGCGTCCGGCTCGTGCGCACGAATCTCACCCGCAGTGAGGTCGAGCCCCGGCTGCGCGATCTGGTCAACCAGACGTTCCGTGACATCCCGTGCGGCACGGGGGGCGCCGGGCATCTTCAGATCACAGAAAAGCAGCTGGACGAAATCCTGGTCAAGGGCGCCCGGTGGATGGTCGAGAACGGCTACGGAGAGCCCGCCGACGCCGAGTTCGCCGAAGAGGGCGGCCGTCTGGAAGGCGCCGATCCCGACAAGGTCTCCCACCGTGCCAAAGAGCGCGGCCGTCCCCAGCTCGGAACCATCGGCAGCGGCAACCACTTCCTGGAGATTCAATACGTCGAGCAGATCCACGACGAAGCGGCGGCACGCGCCATGGGCCTCGAGCTCGGCCAGGTGGTTGTGCTGATTCACTGCGGCTCGCGCGGCCTCGGCCATCAGGTCTGCACCGACTACCTGGCCCAAATGGGCGCCGCCATGAAGAAGTACAACATCACGCTCCCCGACCGGCAGCTGGCCTGCGTGCCCATCCAGTCTCCCGAAGGACAGGCCTATCTGGCCGCCATGCGGGCTTCGGCGAATTTCGCCTGGGCCAACCGCCAGGCCATCCTGCATTTCCTGCGGGGCTCCTTTGAGAAGGTCTTCGGCAAGAGCGCGCGTTTGAGCCTCATTTACGACGTCTGCCACAACATCGCCAAGCGCGAGCGGCACGCCGTCAACGGCGACAAGCGCGATGTCCTCGTCCACCGCAAGGGAGCCACGCGCGCGTTTCCTCCCGGGCACCGCGAAATCCCGGCGGCGTACCGCCACATCGGCCAGCCGGTGCTGATCCCGGGGAGCATGGGCACCGCCTCCTGGATCTTGGTGGGCGCCGAAGGCGCCATGAAGGAGACCTTCGGAAGCGTCTGCCACGGAGCCGGGCGCTTGATGAGCCGCACGGCCGCCAAAAAGGGCCGCGACGCCAGACAAGTGCTCAAGTCGCTGGAGGAGGCCGGCATCGTAGCCAAGAGCGAAACGCGCGACGGGATTCTTGAGGAAATCCCGGAAGCCTACAAGAACGTGGACGAGGTGATCGAGGTGGTTCACCGCGCGGGCCTGGCCCGCAAGGTGGCGCGCCTGCGGCCCATCGGCGTCATCAAAGGATGACGGAATCGCCGGGTTCGTGGCGCCGCCGGTGCCGCCGGCCTGCCAGCGCTCCCACGAAGACGAACACCCACGCCGCCAGTCCCAGCCGCTGCATCGGGTAGTCCACCACCGCGTGCGCGAACACACTGAGCAGGCCCAGCCCCCAGACCGAGCGCGCGGCCGGCTCCACGGCCCACACTGCCAGCGAGATCAGCATCAGAAAAAACGGCACACCCCCCTCGGCCAGCCATTCGGCCCAGTCATTGTGCGCGTGATTGACCACGAGCCCGATGTCAAACAGCGCGTAGGCCGGATAGACGGTTTGAAACGTCCCGAGCCCGAACCCGGTCCAGGGGCGTTCGTGCGCCATTGCCAGAGCGGCCAGGAGCATGTCGCGACGGTGGACGTAGGGATCGGCCTGCTGGTATCGCCTCCACAAGGCTTCCCAGCCCACCACGGCGACAAACAGCACGGCCAGGCCCGCCAGGGCCGCCGCCGTGACCCAGAAGCGGCGCCCGGAGAGCACACCCCGGAGGCGCCCGAGAACCAGGATGGCGATGACCTCGGCCGTGGCCAGTGCCGCGCCGGCTCGGGACGTGGAAGCGATCACGGTGGCGTACATCACCGCCGCCGCTGCGGCGTACGCTAAGCTTCGGCTGCGGTCTGCCAGGGCCAGCCACACCGCCGGCGCTAGCAGCAACTCGATGAACGCTGCGTAATTGTTGTGATACACGAACGGCCCCATCACCTTGTCGCGATAGGGCGTTGCGAAGATCCAGAAGACTTTGCCGGGCGAGGTGAACCACTGCAACACCGAAACCACGCTCAGACCGAACCCGAACCAAACCGCAGACCGCAGAAACGCGGCGCGAATCGAGTCTTCGGAGAAAAGATCTGCCGCGACGGCCACCAGAACCAGCGCCGTCAGCCAGTACAGGAGCGCGTTTTCCGTCTCGAAGCGGTACACCGTCCATCCGGCCGCTAGTTGCAGCGCCACCCACAATGTGGCCCCCGCCACGCACCAGATCGGAAACGGAAAACGCAGTCGCACAGGCCGGACCGCCGTTCGCACAACCCAGGCCAGGCCCAGGGCGAACACGCCGCATTGGAACGCGCTGAGCGCCCAGCGGTCCCGCACCCAGAGCGAGAGGACGGCGTAGCACAGAAGCAATCCCAGCGCTACGGCCGTGCGGCGGCGGAATGCGTCTCCTTCCGGCGTGGTGAGCTGGCGCTGCACAGCGACATCTTAGTATGCTCCCCGAGCCCCCAGCACCGCCCTGACGGTCCGTGCCAGGATGTACAGATCCAGCCACGGCGACCAGTTGCGGATGTAGTAGGTGTCGAGCTTTTGTTGCGTCTCGAGGTCTCCGTCGCTGCGGCTGGAAACCTGCCAGAGACCCGTGAGCCCGGGACGCACCCTCCGCCGCAGGTTCAGGAACTCGGGCGGGAACCGCTCCAGGTGATAGGCCGGAAACGGGCGCGGCCCGACCAGACTCATCTCACCCCGAAGTACGTTCCACAACTGCGGCAGCTCGTCGAGGCTGGTGCGTCGCAGCCAGCTGCCGATGCCGGGAATCACCCGCGGGTCCCGCTTCAGTTTCAGGAACTGCCGCCACTCCTCTCGCGCCGACGGGTCCGCAGCCAGATGCCGCTCGAGCAGGCTCTCTGCGTCCGGGTGCATGGTGCGTAGCTTCCAGATGCGGATCCGTCGGCCGTTTTCGCCTTCCCGCTCCTGGGCGTAGAAAGCCGGTCCCCGACTTTTCCGGCGGATCAGCAAAGCCGCCAGAGCGATCACGGGCAGCGCGCAGGCGGCGGCGGCTGCAGCCAGCAAAATATCGAGGCCGCGCTTGAGCCGGCGGTTGAACGGGCTCAGCAGGTTCTGCCGGATTTCGAGCCCCAGGACTCCGTTCAGATCCCGCGCCGACACCCACAGGCTTGCCATGCCGAGCAGGTCCGGAACCACGATCACGTGCGGGAAGACGGCGCCGAGCCGTTCCACACTGCGCAGTAGTTCGGCGCGAGAGGTCTCCGGCATGGCCACGAGCACGTGCCGGATCCGCAAGGCGGAGACAAGCTCGGTTGCCAGCTCGCGGGCTTCGCGTTCGTCCACGACGGCGAAGGGGCGCCACCCGAGGGCCGGCTCCTCGGTGAGCCGCCGCAGCACCGTGCGCGCCGCCTCCCCGGCGCCCACAATCAGCACGGGAGCGCCCCACCAGCTCCGCGATGCGCACACTCCGCGTACCACTCCGCGGGCCGCGGGCGCCAGCACCAGGGCCGCCGCCCAGGAGCACACGTACACCCCGCGAGAGTGCAAGGCCGCCTGTTTGCCCAGGAAGATGGCGGCAGAGCCCGCCAGATAAACGAGCGACACGGCCAGCACCACCCGCCGGAGTTCCTCGGCGGGGTTGATCCCCACACCGGGGTAGAGGCCGAACAGAGCGTAGGCTGCCACGCACGCCGCACCCAGGGGCCAGACACCCCACGCCGGAGCCTCCGGATGCGTGGCGCTCCACACTGCCCCGCCGAGAGCCGCTGCCGCCATCAGTCCTGCCAGGTCGCCTGCCAACAGCGCCAGTCCCGTCAGTCTCGGGCGTGCCGTGGCGGGCGACAGCGTCTGCAACGCAGCCCGGCCGCCGCAAATCTGAACTACGCTCCCCATCCGAACGACGCTCTAGCCGTACGTGAGCGCAGGAGCCGGGATGCGGCCCTGGCGCCGCAACTCGCCTTCGATCCAGCAGTAGGTCGGGATGAGACCTTCCCGCAGGCAGGTACGAGGCTCCCAGCCGAGAACCGCTCGCAGCCGCGTGTTGTCACTGTTCCGGCCCCGGACGCCCTGGGGCCGCGCCAGGTTGTGGCGCTTCCGGATACGCTTGCCCGCGACCTCCGCCACCAGGTCTACGAGCTGGTTCACACTGACCCGCTCGTCGGTGCCCAGGTTGAGCGGCTCGGAATATTCCGAACGCATGATCCGCCAGATCCCCTCTACGCAGTCCTCCACATACATGAACGAGCGGGTCTGCTCGCCGTCGCCCCAGATTTCGATCTCATCGCCTTCGACCGCCAGCGCCACCTTGCGGCAGATTGCGGCCGGGGCCTTCTCCTTGCCGCCTTCAAACGCCCCCAGGGGCCCGTAGACGTTGTGGAAGCGAACCACGCGTGTCTCAAGACCGTAGTCTTCGCGGAAGTAGCGGCACAGCTTCTCCATCCAAAGCTTTTCCCAGCCGTAACCCTCTTCGGCGTCGGCCGGATAGGCATCTTCCTCTCTCAGCGGGGCTACCTCTGCGCTTGCCTGCCGGTACTGCGGATACACGCAGGCTGAGGAGGAAAACAAGAACCGCTCGACACCGTTGAGCCGTGCCGCCTCGAGCATGTGAACATTGATCATGGTGTTGTTGCGGGCGACGGCGGCATGGAAGGCCGTGATGTAGCCGATGCCGCCCATGTCGGCGGCCAGGTGGTAGATTTCGCGGACGCCCCGGCTCGCGATCAGGCAGTTTTCAAATCGCCGCAGGTCTAAGAGTTCGAATTCTTCGGCGGGACTCGGTTCGAACTCAGGATGTTTCAGGTCCACTCCCCGGACGCGCAATCCCCGCGCCGTGAGGTATTTCACCAGGTGGTGACCGATGAAGCCCCCGGCTCCCGTCACCAGTGCATCCATGGCCATTGGGCGTGCTCCTTGCCAGTCTTGGAAGAACCCCCGAAACGTACAGGGGCTCACGCCCTATATCGGCAGAATCTTGCCAGCTCAAGAGAGAACAACACCAGGAACTGCGGATTTTGTTTCAGGTACCGCGGCCCGAGCCGCCGGGGTTCGGTGGCCAGCCGGAACAACCACTCCAGCCCGGTGCGCTGCATCCAGCCGGGCGCCTGCGGCTTGGTCCCGGCGAGAAAATCAAAAGCCGCCCCCACCCCCAGCATCACCGCCGGCACCCGCCCCCGGTGCGCCGCCATCCAGCGCTCCTGCTTGGGTGTA
>JBBIJF010000010.1:0-139554 GCA_037446115.1 Acidobacteriota bacterium
TTGCATTGTGCGTCGCAAAGACGAACTGCCTCCGCCGCTTCTCCTCTCGCATCTTCGGCACGACGCCCTCCGTGATGAACCTGTTGTCCAGGTCGTCCTCCGGCTGGTCCACCACCAGAGGGGCATCTGATTCAAGAAGCAGAAGGAGGAGGACGGCCGTCGCCTTCTGGCCTGTCGACAGGTCCTCGAGCCTCTGCCACTGAGCAGGCTGTCCTTCGCCCGCCACGTTCAGCTCGATCTGGGTTGTGGGGGCCAAATCAAGCTCCTCGAGCTGCATGACCACGTCGGACGACGCCTGCGCGAGCCGGTCTGCTTGCGCCGGAGGCAACTTGTACTTCTGGACCAGGGCGTTCTTCCCCCTCCGCCAGGTGTCCGCGAGTTCCTTCAAGGAGAGACTCTCGGCTTGACGGAGCGCGTCGAGCGTTTCGGAAAGACGACCGCCGACTCGCTCCTTGAGGAGCTGAAATAGGGGCTCCCGATTCCCGGCAAAAGTCACCTGGACGCGCACGCGTTCGGCGAGTTGTCTGCTGACCCTCTTGGCGGCGCGCTCCAGTTGCCGGAACTCCTCGGCCTTCACGTCTTCCCATTCTGCGAGGAGATTCCGGCGGCGGTCCTCATGCTCTTTCCTTACCCTCTGGAGAATGGCTTGGCGTTCCCGAAGAGGTCGGAGCTCCTCGATCCGGCGCCTCAGGCGAATGAACTCCTCCCCGTCGACCTTCGATTTCTGCAGCTCGCGGAGGATCTTCTCGTAGGCCGCTTGAACCTGATTCCTACGCACCTCCCATTTCGCCTTAACGTCGGCCAGCCTGCGGTCGGCGGCATCGAGGGCTTCCTCCATCTGCTTGGCCACCGACTCGAGTTCACGGTTGAGGGCCGAGAGGACAGCTTCGATCTCCGCAAGGATCTCCTTGCCCGGCAGACCTTCGAGAGCCTTTTGCGAAACGAACGCGCGATCAATGGGCAAAGCGCGCCGCAGGTCGTCATGCACTTGACGGTACGGCGCAAGGCGGTCGCTGGCCGTCACGAGCACCCGTTCTTCTCGCACCAGATCGCTCTGGTCCTTGAGTCGCTCCTCGAGACCTGCATCCTGAAAGCGCTTCAGGGTTTCTTCGAGTGCCGGGAGAGCAGCCAAGCGCTCCTCGATCTGGAGAAGCTCGCGATCCGTATCGAGGATCTTCGCCCGAGACTGCTCGAGTTGCCTCCTGATGTCGGCCTTGCGCTGGGCCAATGCTGCCTCGCGCTCGATGAAACGTTCGAGCAGGCGGGTCCGCTTCTCCGGGCTCTTTGCCAACTCGGATATCTCGTGCTGCCCGAACACTTCGACCTGGGGGAGGATGGCCGAGGGGGTAAGATTCAGAAGTTCACCATTGTCGGATCGGACCACGGGTGGATTGGGAATGGTTCGCTCGATGCGATACTCGTGCTTATTGGGTCGGTGAGAACGGACGAGAAGGGAGATCTTGGTGCCGTTCCTGAGGACGTTTCGCACGATACCCTCGTGTGCTTTGCGGGCGTCGTCCCCAAGCGGTTCCAGCCCGAGCACGTACCGCAAGCTCTCAATCACCGTGGACTTGCCGGTGCCGCGCCCCCCGACAAGCACGTTGAGATTCTCGTTGAAGTGAATCGCGGCACCGTCGAGGAACCCGCCTTCCCAGGCCATGGCGACGAATTCAGCGTGGCCTTCGAGGGCAGGATCGCTGTTCAGACGAATCCTCGACTCTGGATCGAGGAATGCTTGACGCAGCCCCTCAATACTCACCTCGGACATCTTGATCCAGCAGGTAGCGGAGGAGTCATCCAGGTCCTCGGGTGCCGCGACATCACGAGCGTTCACCACAGCGACGGCGAGCCCGTTGCCCGATACGTGGGCGCGACGGTAATCGGGGTTCTTGTTCTCGACGATGGCACGGACGTCTTGGGGCAGGTCGGCAACGGGACCCGGAATCTGGACGGCGAGCAGGTTATCGTCCTTCCAGGCGCGGATTCTCGCCTGTCCGCTGAGGACTCTAAACAGACCGCCGTCGTTGGTTACGTGCGCTGCGATGGTCACCCCACCCTGCTCGCGGACGCAGCGCAAGATCTCCGCGAAGGTCTGTTTCGACAGCTGCGAGGACTGATCGGTATCCCGTATGCCGAACTCCCCCAGGTAGCGCCCAAGGCGATCCTGGTCGGTGTCCGGGGGATAGATGCACAACACATGAACCCCTTCGCTGCTCGAGATCTCAAAGCCTGGAAGCACGTGGATGTCACGGTCTTTGGCGGCCTCCCGGAAAAGAGAAACACCATGCACGTGATTGTGGTCCGTCACAGCGAGCACAGAAATTCCCAATGCCGCAGCCTTTTCCACGACCTGACGGGCATGGGTTTCGGCGTCCCCTTGGGCAGGTTTGCCCCGGTAGGTCTTCGAATAGTGGTGCGGATTAATCTGAAGCGCGCACTTGTGGAAGCGCGCGCCGCCCGGGAGCTTGAGAGCGTTCAGCAAGAGATCGGCTTTCGGCGTCATTGCTGACCTCCATAACCCGGGCTCTCATCACGGAGCTGCATCGGCTTCGTCAGGGCGTCGACGGATAGGTAGTAATGCGCCACCTTCGTGACCTCGTGCCACTCGAAGCGCGCGGGGTCCTTGATCGGCTCCTGGAGCTGGGGCTTGCTGGCGCAGTTCGTGACGACGTAGAGCCAGTAGCAGTCGCGCCGGTCTTCGGCCACGCGACGTTCATTCGGTGTCAAAAGGATCGTGCCTGTCGCATCGGCCAGGCCTTTGACCTCGATGAGCCGGAGCTGACCCGAATTGATGTCGAGGCTCGTGATGTCGTAGCCGAGGTTCTTCTCGTGGACGTCGTAGACCTGCCGGCCTTGAGAGCGCTCGTACTCCATGACCACGCGCATTGCCGTGGCTTCCGTCTCCGCGTCGGGCTGAAGCCGCCGCACCTCTGGAGCCTCGCGGTCGGGATGCGGCAACACCAGGACGCTCGCGAACCGCTCGACCGCCTGCAAGGACAACGAACGCTGCTGCTCCAGTTCTTTTCTGCGGCGTTCGCGCCGGGCCATGAGCTCGGCATGCCGCGCTTCGGCCTGAGCCAGGCGGCCTTCCGCGCCAGTCACCTTTTGCTCGACTTCCGCAGCCGCCCGGCCGATTTCTTCGTCCGCTCGCTGTAACAACTCGGTCAATGACAACTCCACGTGAGCCGCGACGCGCTCGATTTCAGCAATACGCTCGCTTCGCGTTTCCTCCAGGAACTTTACCAGTGCGTGCTCGTTCAACCATGCGGTGGCTTCGGGCAGAGTGGCGACCGGCGGCAGTACGCCCGGCGGCGTAGCAGGCGTGAAATCGCCCAGGACACTAGGCTCTCGAAGGCGAGGCGGCCCGTCCTCGGAGATTTCTACCGCAAAGAGGCGTTCGTGGATCACCTGGCCGAGTCCGTCCACGACGCGCGCCCGGTAGAAATCGATGCGCGCGGGTCGTTCGTGCTGGAGCGAGTAGAATGCCGCTCCCTTTCCGAACGCCTCGAGCGCTTTGGAGTAAATGTGCCGGCGGACAGCCTCAAACAGCGGATGGCCCGGCGTGACCCACTCCAAGTTGTTGGCTTCGGCCGTCTCGCGGTCCGTCGAGCAGCGTGGGTACCGCGACGCCAGCGCCGGCAGCCGCCAGTCCGGGTCCTTTTCGTGTTCCTTCAATACGGCCGGGGTTCTTCCAGGCTCAAACGTGTGCGGCAAGTTTGGCAAGACCTTCAGGGTCAGCGGCACAAACTCGGCCGACTCGCGCAGGAAACGCGCGATCGTCTCCGGAACGACGCGCCGCTCCTGTGCGCGGGCGCGCCGCTCGATCAACATTTCCAGATTGAGCTTTTTTGAGGCAAGGCCTTCGAGAGCGTTCTGGCAAATTGCTCGAAATTGATGCTCGTCCACGTTCTTGAGGAGGCGTTCTTCGAGATCGGCATCGCCGAGACGGCCGGCGTAATAGTCCCGCAGAACGCGCTCCACGTGGGCGGCAGGAAGCACTTCGCCAACCACATTGAACACCGCATCGTCGTCCAGGGCATCACGGATCTCCTGAAGTTTCTCCAGCAAGCGCTGGAGCACTCGCCCTTCGATGGTGTTCGTGGCGACGAAGTTGAAGATCAGGCAGTTCTTGCGTTGCCCGTAGCGGTGGATGCGGCCCATGCGCTGTTCCAGCCGGTTCGGATTCCACGGAATGTCGTAGTTAAAAAGGATGTTGCAGACTTGAAGATTGATCCCTTCTCCGGCCGCCTCGGTGGCCACAAGGACTTGTATTTCCCCTTCCCGGAACTGCTGCTCCGCATACAAGCGCGTGCCCGGCTCGTCGCGAGAACCGGACTTCATGCCGCCATGGATACAGCCGACGCGGAAGCCCCATGACCTTAGCCTGTCTTGAAGGTAGTCGAGAGTGTCTTTGAATTCGGTGAAGATCAGTAACCGCTTGTCAGGATGGTCGAAGAACCCCTCCTGGTGAAGCAGTTGCTTGAGCTTGGAGAGTTTGGATTCTGCGCCAGAGGCCTCGACTGCCTGCGCACGCGATGCCAGTGTCCGAAGCTCTTCGATTTCCTGCCTCACCTGCTGCGCGTTGCCGGCCAGCGTGATGGCTTCCAACATCTCCTCCAGCCGCTCGCGCTCGCTTTCCTCCATCTCCTCCAGTTCTTCGGGATCGGGCAGTTCAGGAGGAGCGAGCAGGGCCAGGTCCTGGGCACGCTTCAGAGCGCCTTCGAGGCGCCTGGCGCGGCTCTCGAGGGAGTGCCGCATCGCATAGGTGCTGGACGCCAGCCGGCGCTGGTACAGGGACATCAGGAACCCGACGGCGCGTGCGCGAGGGTCCTCGCCTTGCGCGGCCGCTCTGGCGCTCTGCTGCTTCACGAAACGCGTGACGTCTCGATAAAGGTCGAACTCCGCTCCGTCGATCTGAAACTCCACGGTGTGCGGAATCCGTTTGGTGAAGATCTTTTCCGCCACCCATGTTCCATCCGGACGGCGTTCCGGAAAGTAGACCATCGCCTCCTTGGTGCGCCGCAAGTAGAAAGGAGCCCGGCGGCGGTCCATCGCCTCGCGAATCGACTTCACGTCAGCGTAGGCGTCGCGATCGAGAAGTTGCAGGAACAAGCTGAAGTTCAGCGGGTCCCCTTTGTGCGGCGTGGCGGTCAGCAGGAGTATGTGATCGGACGTGTCGCGCAACAGCTCACCCAACCGGTAGCGAAGGCTCTTGTGGGTTTCATCCGCGGCGGACATGCGGTGGGCTTCATCCACAATCACCAAGTCCCAATGCACCTGCCGCAGCCCCGGAAGGATGTCCTTCCTCTTGGCAAGATCAAGCGAGGTGATGATGCGGTTCTGATCCAGCCACTGATTGACGCCAAATTGATCGCGAATGTCGTGGCCGCGGAAGACCAGGAATTTCTCCTCGAACTTTTCCTTCAGCTCGCGCTGCCACTGGAAGGCTAGATTGGCAGGACAGACGATCAGAATGCGCTCGGCCAGCCCGCGCAACTCCAGCTCGCGGATGAGCAACCCGGCCATGATTGTCTTTCCGGCGCCGGCGTCGTCGGCGAGCAAGAACCGCACCCGGGCCAGCTTCAGGAGGTAATCGTAGACGGCCTCGAGTTGATGGGGGAGCGGGTCTACACGGGAGATGGACAAGCCAAAATAGGGATCGAACTCGTAAGCGATGCCAAGCGAATAGGCTTGGACGCCGAGACGGAGAAGACGGCCGTCACCGTTGAAAGCGTAGCTCGTATCCAAGATGACCAGCTTCTCCAGGTCTTGAGAAGTCAGCGTGACCTTGCGATAGCGCTCCGAGTGAGCCCCTACCAGCCCGGCAACCCAGGTGTCCGGGCCGGTCGAGCGGACGGTCTCCACGCGCATCGGCTCGTTGAACAGGGGTCCGGTGAGAATCTGGCCCTCACGTAGAAGCTTTTCGCTCATCTCGGCGTTTTCTTTTCGGGAGGCTTCGTGTCCCGAGAATCCAGTTCCTGTTTCATCTCAACTAATCGCTTCACGAGGAATGGGAGCGGCACCCGTTTGCCGTTCTCCCAGTGGTTCACGGTGCTATAGGTGACACCGACTCTCTGGGCGAATTGCTCCTGGGTGAGATCTAGCCGTTGTCGGAGCTCACGGATGAGTGTCGGGATGTCCTGGGGCTTCATGGCGCCACCTCGAAACCGTCTGGCTGTAGATGTACGGAGCATATGTAAAGCGCTATAGTAGCCCACACGCGCGGCGACCGTCAACTGTCTATGAGGCAAGCTCTTTCCTATCCAGGCACATGGTGTTCGGTTCCAAGACCTTGCCGGGTTGTGCAGTTGGTACGATCCCTACCTGTGCTGCCGGGCTTCGGTGGGCAGCGGCAGCCGGCGCGCGAACAGGCAGAGGTGGTCGTAGGCCCAGATTTTGATGAGCGAGATGCGGGAGCGGCGGGCGGGGAGGTAGTGGCGCGCGAAGGGCCGGCCGGAGTCCTGTGTGCCGCCACCCTTGTCCTCCCCTAAGTGATTGACTGGGAAATGGTGAGCGCGGGAGGAATCGAACCTCCAACCTACTGATTAAGAGTCAGTTGCTCTGCCAGTTGAGCTACGCGCCCGTGCGGGAGGCCCCGGGGCAAACCGCTTGCTTGCGGGGCCAGTTGATAGTCTAGCACACCCCGGCCGGTCCTTGACTTCCCGGCTGCGGCGTGTGCAGCATGATAATCGGAAAGATCCTCTGGAGGTGGCTTATGTCGTCGCTGACCATCCTGCTCATTATCTGGGGAGCCATCACCGCGGTTCTCATCGTGCTGGGGATTTGGCGCGCCCTGGTGGGGATGCGGGAGGAGAACCAGATCTTTCTGGACCCGGCCGAAGAGAAAATGGCCCAGGAGATGCAGCAGATCATCTCTAAGGCCGAGCGCATCGAGCGCTGGATGAAAGGCTTCGGAATCGCCTCGGCGGCGCTGCTGGTGGTGATCGCCGGAGTGTGGATCTACCGCGGGCTGACCACCTTCACGCACCCGCCCATGCCGTAAGGGCCCGCAGCCGCCGCCAGCCCCGGCTGCAACCGCCGGGGCGCACAAGGGCATTCCCAGGGGAGACTCCGCTATACTATTGGTTTCCCGCGGGCAGGAGAACCGTATCCATGTTTGATCTATTTCGCAGCCGGGCCAAAGCCGTGCGCTATCTGCTCGGCGCGCTGCTGATGCTGGTAGCCGTCTCGATGGTGATCACGCTGATCCCCGGCTGGGGCACGGACATGCGATCCGGCGACATGACCGTCGCCGAAATCGGCGGAGAAGTGCTCACCGTGCTCGATGTCCAGCGAGCCATCCAGATGCAGCTCCGCGGGCGTTCCATTCCGCCGGATATGGCGCCGATCTTCGTGCCCCAGTTCATTGACCAGATGATCACGGAGCGGGCTCTGGCCTACCAGGCGCAGCGGATGGGATTTACGGTCTCCGAGCGGGAGCTGGCCAGCACGATCGAGTCCATCTTTCCCCAGTTGTTCGAAGGGGGAAAATTCGCAGGGCGCGATGCGTACGCCAACCTGCTGGCCCAACAGAATCTGACCATCACCGAGTTCGAAGCCAACCTGCGCAAGCAGCTGCTGCTCACGAAACTGCAAAGCCTGGTGGCCGAGGGGGTCGTGGTCTCGCCCGCCGAAGTCGAACGCGAGTTCCGCCGGCGCAACGACAAAGTCATCATCGAGCACGCCGCCGTGACCCCGGAGAAGTACCGGGCGGAGGTGCGCATCAGCGGGGAGGAGATCCGGGCGTACTTCGAAAAGAACCGGACCAGCTTCCGGATTCCGGAAAAGCGCAGCTTCGACCTGCTGGTGATTGACGAGGCCGCCGTGGCGCGTTCGGTCACGGTTCCCGAGGAGGACTTGCGGCGCGCCTACGAAGCCAACCGCGAAATGTACCGCACGCCGGAACGCGTCCACGTCCGCCACATCCTGTTGAAGACCACCGACAAACCCAAGGAGGAAATTCCGAAGATCAAAGCCCGTGCCGAAGAGCTGCTCAAACAGATTCGCGGCGGCGCGGACTTTGCCGAGCTTGCGCGCAAACATTCCGAAGATCCCGGTTCGGCGGCCAAAGGCGGAGATCTGGGATGGGTGGTGCGGGGCCAGACCGTCAAGGCCTTCGAAGACACGGCCTTCACGCTCAAGCCGAACCAGGTCAGCAACGTGGTGGTGACCGAGTACGGCTTCCACATCCTCCAGGTTCTGGAAAAGCAGGAGGCGCGCCTGACGCCGTTTGCGGAGGTGCGGGATCAGCTCGCCGACGAACGCAAGCGGCAGCTCGTTTACGACCGCATGCAGGTGCTGTCGGACCAGGCGCGCGCGGCGTTACAGAAGGATCCGCGGGGTGCAGAGCGCATCGCCCGGGAGCTCGGCATTGACTTGGTGCGGGTGCCGCCCGCAGCGCCCGGCGATCCGATCCCGCAGGTCGGCCGGAGCCGGGAGCTGGAAGAAGCCTTGCTGCCGCTGCGCGCCGGAGAGGTGACGCCTGTGGTGCAGGTGGCGGGCAACAAACTGGTGGTGGCGGCCGTGACGGAGGTGCTTCCCCCGCGGCAGGCGGAGCTGGCCGAAGTGGAGGAACAGATCCGGCAGCGGCTGGCGGAGGACAAAGTCCGCCAACTGGTCGAGCAAAAGGCGCGCGAGCTGTTGGAGCGGGCCAAGGCCAGCGGGGACCTGCAAAGCGCGGCGCGGCAGATGGGACTGGAGTGGAAGCGCACGCAGCCGTTCGCCCGCACCGGCGCGGCCGACGGTCTGGGATCGGCAGCGTATCTGGAGCGGGCCTTCACGGGCCGGCCGGGAGAGATCTTCGGACCCGTGGCGGTGGAAGACAAGCGGTTCGTGTGCAAGATCGTCGAGCAGATCCCTGCGGATCTCGGACAGCTGGCCGCCCAGCGGGACGCCATCATTGAATGGCTCAAAAGCGAGAAGGCGCGGGAGCGCAACGAGCTGTTCGAACAGAGCGTGCGGGACCGCCTTATCAGCGAAGGGAAGGTCAAGATCCATCAGGACGTCATCAACCGCCTGGTGGCGAACTACCGGGGTTGAGCGGCCTCCGGACGTCCTGAATGATCGAAGCGGTCCTCGATTTCATCCGCACCCTCACGAATCCCGAGCGGCTGATTCATCTGCTCACGACGGCGCTGACGGGTTGGCTGGGCTACGCGCTGCTGTTCGCCGTGGTGTTTGCCGAAACGGGCCTGCTGGTGGGGTTTTTCCTTCCGGGGGATTCGTTGATGTTTACCGTGGGCGTGGTGGCCGGCGCGGGCAAGCTGGACATCGTTACGGTGAACATCGTGCTGATGGCGGCGGCCATCCTCGGGGACGGTGTGGGCTACGCGCTGGGCCGGCGCACCGGGCCGATCATCTTCCACAACCCCAACTCCCGTTTTTTCCGCCAAGAGCACCTGCTCCGGACGAAGGCGTTTTACGAAAAACACGGGGGCAAGACGATCATTTACGCCCGATTCATCCCGATCATCCGCACCTTTGCGCCGTTTGTGGCAGGCGTGGCGCAGATGGGTTACCCGCGATTTCTGGCGTTCAATATCTTCGGCGGCATCGGATGGGTGTTTTCGCTGACGATGCTCGGCTATCAGCTGGGCAGCGTGCCTTTTGTGCGCCGGCATTTTGAGAAAGTCATCGCGCTGATCATCGTGGTGTCGCTGTTGCCGGTGTTGCGCGAGGCGTGGAAGGCAAGGCGCCGGAAGAAGTGACGCCAGCCGCCAAGGGGGCGGCCGGCGTGCCAGAATCGTTCAAGCGATCTCGATGAGCCGCATTGTTCCGCTGGGCCTGAACGGGTACTTCCCTTCGCAGGGCCGCCAGACCATGAGTTTTCTCCTGCTGGCGGCCGACGGCGCGTTCCTGCTGGACGCGGGCACGGGCGTCAGCCGGCTGTTCGAGCCCCGGCTGGGCGCGCTTCTGGAGCCCTACCGGGAACTGCACGTGGTGCTGTCACATTATCACCTGGATCATGTGGCGGGCCTGGCGTATCTGCCCGCGGTCTGGGGTCGGAGGGTCCGGCTCTACGCGCCGGCGGCGCCGCTGGTGGACGCCGAGCCTGAGGCGGTGCTGGACCGGCTGCTGGCGCCGCCGTTGTTTCCGTCCTCGTGGCGCTCCTTCGGGCTGGCGGTGGAAGCTTTGCGCGAGGAGCGGGCGCGTATCGGCGGATTGGAGGCGTGTCTGTGGCGCCAGCCCCATCCCGGGGGCTCGGCAGGCATACGCCTTGGCGATGAGCTGGCTTATTTAACGGACACGTCGTCCGGGGCGGATGCGGCGCCGCGGGTGAGCGGCGTGCGGCTGCTGCTGCACGAGCTGTGGGCCACGGGCGAAGAAGCCGGGGACGCGGCCGGCAAGGGGCACTCGCACTTCGCCGCCGTGGCGGAACTGGTCCGCCGTGCGGGCGTCCCGACCGTCATGCTGATTCACCACCACCCCGGACGCACGGATGAGGAAATCGCCGGCCTTGTGACGAGGATGGAGCGTGAAACCAGGGCCCGGGTTCTCGCCGCCACCGAAGGCGAGCTCTACGAGTTTTGAACGGTCACGCGGCGGCGATTACCGCAAGTGGTTGGCGCGGCTGCGAGTAGGAGGCCTGCCCCGGACCCGGCTTGTGCGGGCCGTGGTAGCTGGGGAAAGGAGAGCATGGCTCGGCTAGTATGCGGCAGCAGTCGCCGGGTGACGGCGCCGGCCGAGAGCCTGGCGTAAAAGACGCGAATACGGGAGGCGAGGGCTCGTGAAAGCGCTGCGGGTCGGATCCACGGGCGCGGCCGTACGCAAGCTGCAGCTCCGGCTGAAAGCGCTCGGATTTAACCCCGGCAAGATTGACGGCCGGTTCGGCCCCGCAACCGAAGCTGCGGTGCTCGCCTTTCAGCGGAGCGAAGGGTTGCCGGCGGACGGAGTAGTCGGCCCGCGGACCGCCGCAGCTTTAGAGCTCGGGGTCACGGTCGAGTACCGGCCGGTGATTCCGCATGTGACCGTGGGGCTGGTATCCAGGATGTTTCCCGCCACGCCGCTGGACAATATCAAGCGCCATCTGCCGCCGGTGCTTGCGGCCTTAAGCGAGGCGGAGCTGACCGGCAAGAGGATGGTCCTGGCGGCGTTGAGCACGATCCGCGCCGAGACGGCGGGTTTTGTTCCTGTCAGCGAGGGCCAGTCGCGCTACAACACTTCCCCGGGCGGGCACCCGTTTGATCTGTACGACTACCGCAAGGATCTGGGCAACCAAGGCCCTCCGGACGGGGAGCGGTACCGGGGCCGCGGATTCGTGCAATTGACGGGTCGTTACAATTACGCACGTTTCGGGGCGGCGGTGGGGCTGGGCGAGGAGCTTCTGAGCAACCCGGAGCTGGCCAACGAGCCGGAGATTGCAGCTCGCCTTCTGGCTGCGTTTCTGAAGGCTCGGGAAGCCGCCCTGGAGGAAGCTCTGCTCGAAGGTGACCTGCGGGCCGCACGGCGGCTGGTCAACGGGGCCACGCACGGGCTGGAGCAGTTCGTGGAGGCCTACCGCATCGGAGAATCCCTGCTCCCGGACGAGCTGAGCTGAGCTCCCGGCGTCTGTCTCCGGGGAGGTTCACGTGGGGTTTTTGCTGCGCTCTGACTGTGCGGATGCGTGGTGCCATTTCTGCGCACCGGCGGGCGCCAGAGTGACTCTGGCGGTTGTGGGGACGGCAGGTAGCGTCCGTTTCGCCTCGGCGCGCTACGGCGAAATGGAGCTCGTCGCGGGGCCGGAAGCGGAGGAAGTCAGCTTTACGGTCCGACCGGGCCGGAACGTACTCACGGCGGTGTACGTGTTTTCGCACGGGGCGGAGGGCCGGGGGCGACTCTGCGAACGGGCGCCCGACGGCCGGCTGCAGGTGCTCGAAGAAGATCTGCGCGGCGACAACGAGGTGCGCGGGCACCGCATCTGTGGAGTGTGACGGCGATGAGGCGCACCGTTGCGACATTCCTGTTTGTTTGCGCGCTCGGCCGAGGGGTTGAGCTTTGCCCGGCGCTCAAGGAGGCGCTGGCGGCCTACCGGCTCGAGACGGACGCCGCGCGCAAGGAGCGACTGCTGCGGAACGTGACGGAGGTGGAGCGATACAGCCGCTGCTACGTCGAGTTCGTGCACGCCACGCTTGGATACAAGGACTTTTTGCGGCGCATCGAGGCTTTGCGCACGGACCGGCAGTGGGGTGCAGGACCCTCCGGGGCCGGGGGCACGACGCTGGTGGCGCGCGGCGCCGCGGCAAGGACCCTGTCGCTGGCGGCCGAGTACGGCGCAATTACGCAGTCCGCGAGCGGACAGGTGATCACGTTCCGCGGCAACCTGGCGGGGCTGCCCGCGGCGCTGGTGCGGCGGGACGTGTTTCCCTACTGCGATCCGCGGACCCCGAAAACGGAGCAGCCCGGTTTTTGCGTGGAATCGTCTTGGCTGGGCCAGCTGCGAAAGCTATCCTTCGGAGTTTCTTTCGACGCCGCCCGAAGCGCCGGCCCGCTGTCTGCCGACCCTGTGCCGGCGGGCTCCGGGACCGCTTCCGTGGTCCGGTTCGCAGCAGACAGAACAGAGCTGTCGAGCTTCGATCTCCGCTACGAGATCTGGAACCGCAAGGACTCAAGCTCGCGCCTGTTTCAGCAACGGTGGCAGGCAAAGCTTGCCGAGCAGAGCCGGATCCCGGAGCTGGCGCGCGGGTTGTCGGCGGCTTTTGAACCCGTTTTTGAGAAGCTCGGCGCCTCGCAGGCCTACGCGGGCTGGCAGGCGGAGACCCGGGAGCGGATCCGCACGGCTTCGGATCCGGAAGGCGCGCTCCGCTCCCAGATGTCGCGTCTCGGCATGCTGCTGCTCGAAGAGAACATCCTGACGGCGGAGGAGGTGGGGGAGCTGCGGCGGCTGCTGTCGCGCTACGGCTTCGAGCAGGATGAGCTGATGGAACTGGCGGCGAGTCAGCCGGTGATCGCGGTCGAATATTCGTACAACCGCCCGCTGCTGCAAGTGCCGGAGTCGGGTGTGCGCTTCGTCTTCGATCTGCCGATGAGCAAGCGCTGGTCGCTCGCGGTGAACACGGCGTGGACGTTTCAGCACGGCGCATCCGCGGGCGCCGTGAGCCGCGGCCGGGGCCTCAAGGATCTCGAGCTCGGAGCCCAGGCGGAGCGCTTTCTCGGCACGCTCCCGTCGCTGGGGCCTGCCACGTTGGGGGCGGCGGGGTACGTCCAATACCGGAACAGCCCGCCGGTGTTGCGGGCGCCGGGACGGGACGCCGTCCCAGGCGAAACGGGAACCATCGCGGCAGCGCAACTCAAGCTGACGCTGGGACCGCCGGGCGGGGTTCGCATTCCGCTTGCCGTCAGCTACTCTAACCGCACCGAATGGATTGCGGCCCCGGCGTGGCGAGTGCAGCTCGGCCTCACCTACGATTTTGACTTCCTGTTTCTGCCGTAAGACGGGAGCCGGCGCCGGCGGATGGGCACCGGCCCCGTCGGTTGTGGTTACGGGTCGGCGTAACGAATCCGCACGGTGTCCGTACTGGTCAAACCCCACGGATCCGTCACCGTCAGCTCGAAGACGTAATCGCCAAAGCCTTGCAGGAACCTGACGACGGGGTTCGGCGTGTTGGCGTTGTGAACTTCTGCCTGCCGCGGGCCGACGACACGCCAGGCGAAGGTGATGGGATCGCCGTCCGGATCGTAGGATTTGGATCCGTCCAGGCGCGCCTCCGGCTCCATGGTGACGAAGTCCGGACCTGCGTCGGCGACGGGCGGGCGATTGGCCGGGCCATCTCCCACCTTGACGAGAACGAAGGCGGTAGCCTGCGTGCGGCGGCCGTAGGCCAGCAAGGTGTAGGAGGTGGTCGCCAGGGGTTTGACGACGATCGAGCCGCCGGCAGGCACTTTGCCCACCCCGGTGATGTAAACCTCCAGGGCGTTTTCGGTTTGCCATTTCAGTGTGACCGGATCCCCGCCGCGGATGCGCGAGGGTTCCGCCACGAAGTCGAGAATCCGGACCGGCATGGCGACGGTGACGATCGCCTGGGCGGTGACTTGTCCCTGGGCGTTGGTCGCCGTCAAGGTGTAGGTGGTCGTCTGCGACGGGCTGACGGCGGAGGATCCGCGCAGATCCACGCGTCCCAGCCCGGAGACGGTGACCTCGGTGGCGTTGTCCACCTCCCAGACCAGCGTCGAGGCTTCGCCCGGCAGAATCTCCATCGGGCTTGCGGCGAAGCGCAGGATACGCGGCGCCTGCGGCGGAGTCACGCGCACGGTGACGTTGGTGCTCACTTCGCCGAACTGGTTGCGGGCTGTGAGCGTGTAGGTCGTGGTCTGGGAAGGCGAGACTGTGGTGGCGCCGCTGGGCCGGACTTTGCCGACGCCGCTGATTTCCACCTCAGAGGCTTCCTCGGTCTCCCAGGAGAGTGTGGCAACCTCTCCGGCATTGATGTTGGTCGGCACGGCCTGGAAGCTCAGGATGCGCGGGCGTCTGGGCTGGGAGGTGGTCACCGTGACCCGGGCCCGCGCCTCGGCGCCCTTATCATCCCGGACGACGAGCCGGAAAGTGTAGGTCTGGCCCGCTTCGGCGGTGAATCGGGCGCGAGCTTCGTTGGCTCCGGTCAGGGACACGGCCGGGCCGGAGATCTGAGTCCACTGGAAGGTGATGGGGTCTCCGTCCGGGTCGTAGGAGTTGGAGCCGTCGAGAGAAATCACGCCGGCGAGCACGCCGATCTGATCGGGGCCGGCATCGGCGACCGGCGGGCTGTTGCCGGTGCGGACCCGGCGCGTGACGAGTTCGTAGCGCACGCGCGGGATGTCCATGGGGACCGGATGCCGAACTGCGGCATACTCTTTCGGGCGCAGCCAGTTGCCGAACTGGAGCCCGAAGACGAAACGGCCGCTGTCATTGACACCCACCAGCGTTTCGTTCAAGCCGGCTTCGAACGTGAAAGCCCACTGGGGACGGATGGGCTGGACGAAGCGGAACGTGCCGCCGGGCCGGTTGCGCGCGCCCTGGCGGAACAGAGCGCCGAAGTTGCCTTCGGCGTAGGCGTCCCTGTGGAGGCCGACGAGCACGCTGCCGCCGATTTGATCCACCACGTTGATGCGCGTCTCCTCGAAGGCATTGAGGCCCACCGGGGCGCGCCGCACGACGGGGTCGTCGAGGAATGCCTTGGTGCCGAAGCCGCCCACGCGGCCGCGCGAGAAGATGTAATCCAGCGCGAAGCCGGCCTGTCCGAGCGTGCCGCCCGCCTGAAATTCCTTGAGGTCCACGCGCTTGAAGCTGGAAAAGATCCCTGCCTGAAAGCTCTTGTAGCGGTTGAGCAAGCCGAAATCGAACTGGCCTTCCTGCCGGTCGAAATAGCGCAGGTATTCGCCTTCGGCCTGGAAGGCGTGCGTTTCGGCGAACGGCTGGAAGAAGCGCCCTTTGGCGGTCACCGAGAGATTCCCGGTGGTATCCGGTCCGGCGTTGAAGGCCAGAAGCGAGAAGCGCTTCGGGCGCGTTTGTTCGATGGCCTTCTGGGCGGTTTCTTCCATCATGCGGGCCAGCTCCTCGCGCTGCGGCGGCCTGGGCAGTTCTTCCACTTTTTTCTCGACTCCCGCCTGGGCCTGCTGCAAGCGGGCGACGTCTTGCTTGAGCTGCGCGTTCTCTGTGGTGAGCTGGCGCAGCAGGGCGAGGATTTCGTCCAGCTTGTCGAGTTTCTTGAGAATGCTCTCGCAACATTCTTCCTGCTTGCGGGCGATGTCCTCCAGGGAGCGGATGGCCTCGCCGACGCCGCCGGCGCCGATGATGTTGCCCTGAGGGTCGGTGACGGTGATGCGCACGCGGCGGTTGATGAAGCGCCCCTCCGGCGTCCGCAACGGAACGCGTGGCTGCCGTTCGCCGAGCGCCGCCGTCTGGACCTGCTCCGGGCGGGCGCCGTACTTGATGAGGAATTTCCGGACGGTCTCGGCACGGGCCTGCGAGAGCTTTTCGTTGTAAGCGTCCGAGCCGATGTAGTCGGTGTGGCCTTCCAGCCTGACCCGGTATCCGGGATTGTGCCGCAGCAGCTCGGCGAGGCGCAACAGGCTCGGGAAGCCGTCCGTGAGCACGGCAGAGTTGAACTCGAAGTTGATCTCTTCCCAATCCTGAGGGGAGGCGTCGGTGACGAGTTCCTGAGCCGGGACAGTACCCAGGAAGCCCGAGAGCAGAAACAGGAACCAGGTGGTGATGCGAAATGAAGTGGTCATGGTAGTTTTCCTGAGGAGAGGGTGCAATTTTTCAGGATACTGTAGGGGCGGGCGTGCGCAGGATGCGGGTTATGGGAAGCGGATTATCCGCGGCCTGCGGGACACGGCGGAGCGGGAAAGGGAACCGGCTGCCGGTGCGGGGAAGTAAACTGAATATTGGAGGCTTGCCGGACGGGCAGTCGCTCGGGGCCCGCGTTTACCGGCGCCCCGGGAGGAAAGTCCGGTCTCCACAGGGCAGCGTGCCGGCTAACAGCCGGGGGGATCCGCTCAAAGCGGGTCTCACGGAAAGTGCCACAGAAAACATACCGCCACGGGCCGGCTAACCGGTCCGGGGTAAGGGTGAAAAGGTGCGGTAAGAGCGCACCGCGGCCGGAGTAATCCGCGCCGGCAGGGCAAACCCCACGCGGAGCAAGACCAAATAGGGGAGGATGGAGTGGCCCGCTCCGCTTGACTCCCGGGTAGGTCGCTTGAGCCGGCCAGCAATGGCCGGCCCAGAGGAATGACTGCCGCCCGCAAGGGTACAGAAACCGGCTTACAGTCCGGCGAGCTCTCCTGCCTGCGATTTTTCCCCCACCTTTCCTGTTGGAAATTGCCCCATCCGTACTGGGGCCGCACGAAGCCAGGCGCGTAAGCGCGCGGGCGTGCAACAGGTTAGCGCGGGCGAGATTTGGCCCGGGCCGTGCACACCCATTGCGGACATGCGTGTACGGATTCAAAACGCTGTAAGGTGAGATGAGCTGGAGGTCGGTGTTATGCGCACTCGTTCCCACAAGGTTTGGGCCCTCCGCGCGGGCGTTGTTCTCGCATTCCTGATCGGCTCGCTGCTGCTGGTGAGCGCCGAAGGGCCGCAGTTCACGGTTCATGACAAGGCCTATTATGCCGATGCCAACCTGGTGGCGTTCGTCCGTCCGGGACTAAAGGTGGAAATCCTGTCGGCCTCCATTGATCCGGACGGCACGATCAAGACCCGTTTCAAGATCTCCGACCCTCGGGGGCTGCCGCTCGATCGGGAGGGTGTGTTCACGCCCGGGCCGGTGTCGCTGCGTTTTCTGGCGGCCTACATCCCGCGGGGCAGTTCGCAGTACGTCTCCTACATCACCCGGACGCAGACCAGCCCGATTACGGGAGCCTCGGCGATTCAGGCGACCGACGAGGTGAACGGCACGTTCACCAAGGTGGCCGACGGGGAGTACATCTACACGTTCCGCGCCAAGGCGCCGGCCAACTTCGACCGCAGCGCGACACACACCATCGGGATCACAGCCAGCCGGAATCTGACCGAATTCGACCTGGGCGTGAATCTTTATGACACGGTCTATCATTTTGTGCCGGACGGCTCCCGGCCCGCGCCGCGCGACCTGATCAAGACGGCGACCTGCAACAAGTGCCACGACGATTTAAGCGCGCACGGACAGACCGGGCGCAAGAGCCTGGAGGTGTGCATCCTGTGCCATACGCCGCAGACGACGGATCCGGACACGGGCAACACAGTGGACATGCCGGTGATGACGCACAAGATCCACATGGGTGCGGAGCTGCCCAGCGTGCAGGCCGGCAAGCCGTATGTGCTGATCGGTTTCGGCCAGACGCGGTTTGACTTTTCGACGGTGCACTTCCCGGCCGACACGCGGAACTGCACCTTCTGCCATGAGCAGGGCAAAGGCGCCGCCCATGAGACGGCCTATCTGAAACCCAACCGCGCAGCCTGCGGCGCTTGTCACGATAACGTGAATTTCGCCACCGGAGAACACCATGCCGGACTTCCCCAGTTCACGGACAATCTTTGCTCGACCTGCCACATACCGGAAGGGGAACTGGAGTTCGACGTCTCCATCAAGGGCGCCCACACCATTCCGCGCTTCTCGCGCGAGCTGCCGGGTACGGTGTTTGAACTCGTGAAGGTGGACGACGCCGCGCCCGGCAAGCAGCCGATCGTGACGTTCCGGGTGCGGGACCGCTCAGGCATGCCGATCCTGCCGTCGCAAATGAGCCGGCTGGCTCTGGTGCTGGCCGGTCCGACCAGCGACTACGCCTCCTACGTGAGCGAGGACGCGCGCGGGGCCCAGGCCGCGGCCGACGGCACTGCCATCTACACCTTCCGCTACCGGTTGCCCGAGAACGCCAAAGGCACCTATGCCGTGGGCATCGAGGGCTACCGGAACATCACGCTGCTGCCGGGTACGCTCAAGGAGCAGACCGTCCGGGACGCCGGCGTTAACAAGGTGCTGTACTTCTCCGTGGACGGCACGCCGGTGGAGCCGCGCCGAACGGTGGTGGCGCTGGAGAAGTGCAACGCCTGCCACTCCAGCCTCTCGCTGCACGGCGACAACCGGAACCAGATCGAGCAGTGCGTGCTATGCCATAACCCGAATGAGACGGACCGGGCACGGCGGCCCGCCGATCAGATGCCGCCCGAGTCGGTGAATTTCGTCACGATGATCCACCGGATCCACTCGGGCGAAGAGCAGGTGCGCGACTTCACGATCTACGGTTTCGGGAACGTGCCGCACAACTACAATGAAGTCCGCTATCCGGGCGATCTGCGGAACTGCAACGCCTGCCACGTGAACAACTCGCAGCAGGTGCCTCTGGACGCGCGACTGCTTTCGGTGACCGATCCGCGGGGGTGGCTCAATCCGGTGGGACCCACCACGTCGGCCTGCACGGGTTGCCACGCACCCGTCTATGCCGCCTCGCACGCGCTGGCGAACACGACGCAGCTCGGCGAAAGCTGCGCCGCCTGCCATAAAGCCGGCGCAGAATTTTCTGTGGATCGCGTGCACGCCCGGTAGGAGCGGACCATGACGGCTGCTCCTGCCAGGCCGCGCCGGGGTTTGCGCGCAGGCGGAAGGCTCCAACGCCTTCTGCCGTGCTGGGCTTTGTTGGCCTGGCCGATGGCCGCCCAAGCGCCGCCCAAGGCGGCCCCGCAAACCGTAGGTTCGGAGATCTGCCAGGCCTGCCACGAGGACATTTACAAGGCCTTCCTGGGGACGCCGCACGGGCGCCTGGAGAAAGATGCCCGCCGCGGGTGGCAAGGGAAGGCTTGCGAATCCTGCCACGGGCCGGGCAGCGCGCATGCGGAGTCCGGATCGGCGGCGGACATCCGGAACCCTCTGAAGATCGCCCCGGCCGAATCCGACCGCATGTGCCTTGGCTGCCATCTCAATCAGCCGACGCAAGTCGGGCGCATCCAGGGCGGGCATGCGCGCGGCCAGGTGGCTTGCGTTCAGTGCCACTCGGTGCACAAGCCCCGGCAGGAGACCGTGACGTCGGCCAAAGCAGGGCTCGTGAACAAGAGTTGCGCCGGATGTCACGCCTCCAACTGGGCGGAGTTTCAGAAGCCCCACCGGCATCGCCTGCCGGAGGGAGCCATGTCGTGCGTGGATTGTCATAACCCGCACGGGAGCCTGTTGTCGCGCTCGCTTCAGCAGGTTTCCTCGAACGAACCGGGATGCCTGAAGTGTCACGGCGACAAGCGGGGGCCGTTCACTTTCGAGCACGCCTCCGTGCGTGTGGAAGGCTGCACGGCCTGTCACCAGCCGCACGGGTCGGCCAATTCGCGCATGCTCACGCGTCACGAGGTGCGTTTCGTCTGTCTGGAGTGCCACTCCAATCTTCCGCTTCCGGCCGCCGCCGCCGGAGGGGTGCCGCCGGCGTTTCACGATCTGCGGAGTCCGCGCTTCCGCAATTGCACGACGTGCCACATCAAGATTCACGGATCCTACGTGGACCGGGCTTTTCTGCGATGAGACGCTACTGGATTGCACTGGTCGTCCTGCCGCTTGCGGCGCAGCAAGAGGCGCCGCCCGCCGGAGAGGCTTCGCCCGCACCGGCGGCCGAGCAGTGGATCACCGGGACCTTCGAAGCCGGCGAGCGCTTCACCAGCCGCCTGCACGGGAACCTGGATGCGTACCGCAGTGTGGTGAACCTTGGCGAGGGCCCCAAGCTGTTTGAAGGGGACGTGACTATCCGGAACCGCTCCCGAAAGGTCTTTGACCGTATGACGCTGCGCGGCAGCTCCTGGGGCGGCGAACCCTACAGCACGACGCGAGTGGAACTGGAGCGGGAAGGGGGCTACCGCTTAGGCGTGGACTACCGCAACGTGGCCTACTTCAATGCGCTGCCCTCTTTCGCCAACCCGTTGCTGGAACAGGGCACCCTGTTCAGCCAGCGCGCCTTCGACATCCAGCGCCGGATGCTGGATGCCACGCTCGAACTGCGTCCGGCCGGGCGGATCATACCGTATCTTGCCTTCTCGCGCGACTGGGGCGCGGGCTCCGGCGTCACTGACTTCGTGACGGGCAGCAATGAGTACGCCGTACGCAACGATTTGAGCGACCGCACCACTCATTTCCGCGGCGGCCTCCGGTTCCAACTCACGCGGTTCCACCTCACCGTCGAGCAGGGGGGCGCCAGGTTCAAGGATCACCAGCGGGCTTTGCACCGGGGCACGCATCTGGGGAACCGAACGGCGCCCCTGGCCGGCCAGCGCCTGTTTTTGTCCTCTCTCGAACAATTCTGGGGTGCGGAAGGCGACAGCCTTTATAGCAAAGGACTGTTCACCGCCAATCCGGTGTCCTGGGCCGACGTCTACGGGCAGTTTCTGTACAGCATCCCGTCGAGCGACATCACTTACAGCCAGAGCAACGAAGGGCTGTTTCGCGAGCTGGGCGGCCTGGCCTTCTTTACCGCGCAGGAGCGGTTTCTGACCGCGACCAGCAACCAGCCTCACACTTCGGGGAGCTTTGGTGCGGAGGTGCGGCCGCACCGGCGGGTGCGCATCCGCGAGTCCTGGATCACGGACCGCTTTCACGTGGCGGGCGCACTGTTGAGCGAGCGCAACCTTCCGCCGGCGGATTCGTCACAAACCACCGGGACGCTGTTGGGCGCGGCGCCGGAGCGGCTGGTGCTGAACTACAACCGCCAGGAGGCGAGCCTGCTTGTGGACGCGGCAAGGTGGCTGACGCTGCGGGGCGGGCACCGCTACGTTTGGGGAGACGCCGCCTTCCGGAGCCCGACGCTCCGCGTATCGCCGGAACCGCGGACGGGCGAATTGAAGATGCATGTGGCCCTGGCGGGACTTGCGCTGCGCCCCTCGCCGGCGCTGAGCGTCACGTTCGATTTTGAAGGATCCTCCGCAGAGCGCAATTATTTCCGCACGGGACTCCAGGACTACGAGCGCGTACGCATCCGGGGCCGCTGGCAGGCTTTGGGCTCGCTGGCCTTCGCCGCCAACGTGTCGTTGCTGAGCAACGAGAACCCGGCGCCCGACATCCGCTTCGATTTCCTGAGCCGGGAAAATTCGCTGTCGGTGTTCTGGACGCCTCAGGGCGGCAAATGGCTGTCGCTGACCGGGGACTACACGCGCTCGACGCTCCGCTCCAACCTGCTGATCCGCAATCCGACCGATCTGGGCCGGGAGCAGTCCGTCTATCGCGAGAACGCGCACATTGCCACGGCGGTGTTGGAGCTGAACTT
Organism: Acidobacteriota bacterium; assembly: GCA_037446115.1. Classification (GTDB taxonomy): domain Bacteria; phylum Acidobacteriota; class Terriglobia; order Bryobacterales; family Bryobacteraceae; genus JANWXD01. Next base: position 21,664 of record JBBIJF010000010.1, read on the forward strand.
TCCCTCGGTGCGGCAGGCGGCGCCCAGGCTGAGTGCGGGCGGCTCGCTGTTCGTCTCGTCGGGCCATCGGGCCTCGGAGTATTACCGGCCGCTGGTGCGGTTTTCCTTCCCGCTGCATCGTAAGGCCCACTGGTTTTTCGAGTGGAGCTGGTACAGCCTGCGGGAGCGTTTTTATCTGTTTGAAGGCTTCCGCACGCACCATTACCTCGCCGGCGTGCGGTTCGCGCTATAGTGACTTACGGTATGAAGCACACGTGGCTGGCGGCGTTTCTGGCGGCAAGCTCTGCGTGGGGTGCGATTCCCATACCAGGCGACGCCCGTCAAGGGGCGGAAGTGTTCCAAAAGCAGGGCTGCATTCAGTGCCACAGCGTCGGCGGGCAAGGCGGCAAACTGGGGCCGGATCTGGGGCGGCGCATCGGACGGGGCTACACGCCTTCGCTGATGGCGAGCCTGATGTGGAACCATGCTCCGGAGATGTGGTCGGCGATGGAAAAGGCCGGGATTTCCAAGCCGGAGCTGACTCCGGAACAGGCCGCCGACCTGTTCGCTTATTTTTATTCCGCGCGGTATTTCGAGCAGCCGGGAGACGCGGGCCGCGGCAAGCGTGTGTTCGAGTCGCGGCGTTGCGGGGTCTGCCACGGACTTTCCAAAGCCCTCGAAGGCGGCCCGAAGCCGGTGACCGAGTGGGTTTCGCTCACCGATCCGCTGACGCTGGCGGCCGAAATGTGGAACCATGCAGGGCAGATGAAGGAAGCCTTCGCCCAGCGCAAGATTCCGTGGGCGCGGCTCACCAGCCAGGAACTGGCGGACCTGCTGGTTTATCTGCAGAACCTGCCGGAGACGCGGCGCGCAGCGCGGGAGTTTGCCCCTGCCTCGGCGGAGACCGGCGAGATGTTGTTCCGGGCCAAGGGCTGCGCCGGATGCCACGCCGGGAAGAATTCGCTCGAGAACCGTTTTCCCAACCGCACGATGACGGACTTCGCCGTGGCGATGTGGAACCACGCGCCCGACATGGCCCCCCAGCCGCCCACGCTGCGCCCGGAGGAGATGCGGCGCATCGTAGGCTATCTCTGGTCGCTGCAGATCTTCGACCACCGCGGCGATCCGCGGCGGGGCAAGGCGGTCTACGCGGCCAAGCAATGTGCGGTCTGTCATGACAATCCTGCTTCGGGGGCGCCGAAGATCACCGGCAAGAAGGAGCTCAACGCTCTTTCCATGGTGGCGGAGCTATGGAAGCACGGGCCTGCCATGCACCGGCAGATGGCGGCCACGGGATTGCGCTGGCCGCGTTTCCAGGGGCGGGAGATGGCCGATCTGCTGGCCTACCTGGGGCAGCCGTAGGGTTGCTTGAGTCTTCCTCTTGGCGCGGGATACAGTGGCAAGTGTAGCTGCTGCGGCCGGAGGAAGACTCCGCCGCGCCGCCTGGGCCCGTCATGCCGTCGAAGACCGACATCCTGCCGCAGATCCCGCTGTTTGCCGGCCTGTCGCGGGAGGAAATCGCGGAGCTGGCGGAGCGGACGCTGGAGCGGCGTTATGCACCGGGCGAGGTTCTGTTCCGCGAAGGTGATCCCTGCTACGGCTTTTTCGTGCTCGGGCAGGGTAGCGTCAAGATCGTCAAGACCTCGCCGGCGGGCCGGGAAATCATGCTGGCCGTGGAGTCGGCGCCTTCGAGCGTGGCGGAAATTCCCATGTTCGACGGCGGGCCCTACCCGGCCACGGTTACGGCCCTCGACGAGGTGGTCGCCTACCTGATCAGCAAGCAGGACTTCCGCAAGGTCTGTCTGGCGCGCCCCGAGGTGGCGCTGAAGGTCCTGGCGGTGGTGGGACGGCGCCTGCGGCAGCTCGTCAGCATCGTGGAACGCGTGAGCTTCGGCAGTGTGCGGCAGCGTCTGGCGCAGATGCTGCTGGATCTGGTGCGCGCCGAGGGCTCGAATCCGGCTCCCTTCCCGTTCACGCATCAGGAACTGGCGTCGCGGCTGGGGACGGTGCGCGAGGTCGTGAGCCGCAACCTGAGCCGCTTTCAGGCCGAAGGCTTGATCCGGATTCAAAAGCGCGAGCTGCACGTGCTGGACGAAGCGGGTCTGGCGCGCGAAGCAGAAATGGAATTATAGGCCCGCCCGTCAGCGACGGAGGAGTTTCCGTTTGAGATCCGGCCAGAATTCCTTGAGCACGTTCTTGCCGACATCGAGGCCGATGCAGGTCGCGCTGCGGAGTACGGCATGTCCGGGCCCGTCGCGCGAATCGGGATACCACAGCATCGGGGCGAAGCCGCTTGCAAAGGCTCCGGTCAGGCGGCCCGCGGCCAAGGTCGTTCCTCCGTCCTGCGCGGGCCGGACGAATCCGGAGCGGAGAGCGTAGAGGAGCCGCGGCCACGCGCCCCGGCAAGCGCCGCAGCGCACGTAGCTCATGGTTTCACCACGCCAACTGGAAACGCCCAGATCCACCGTGTTCTTGATCGCACGGCGCCCGTAGCTCGAAGCGAGGCGGCGCCCGAAGCCGTCCCCGCCCTGACCCCACTCCGGCGGCGAACGATGCCACAGGCCCCATGCAGCCGAGGCGGCCGCACCGAGACCCGCCTCCGGACCAAATGTCGAGTGCACGTAGTGCTCGAAGTTTTTGGGCGCGGCGGTGCCTGGGGCGGGTGCGAAGTGCGATACGGTTCCGGCATCCTGCGCGTGCCCGGCGAGAGAGAGGAGGCCGGCGGCGATGAAAAGCACGCGCATGGCTGCACCAACTTTGGCGATCATACCATGACCCGGCGAGTGTGTGACTAAGATCACACATTCAAGCTCTCGTGTGTGTGACGCAAGTCATATCGTTGCGCGCAGCCTTCTCCTATCGTGGGATTGGGAGGTACAGGATGCGGAATTCATCCGGGTTATGGAAACACGCATTGATCCTTACGTTGCTGTTCAGCTTCACGGTCATGATCGTGGGCGGTTACGCCATTTATCGCAACCGCGCCCCGGTTCCCGAGCAGGTGCTCGGACCGGACGGAAGCGTGCTGTTCACGGCGGCCGACATCCAGCAGGGCCAGGAGCTGTTTCGCAAACGCGGGCTGATGGATTACGGCTCGGTGCTCGGTCACGGAGCATACCTGGGCCCGGACTATACGGCCGAGGCTCTGCGCTGGATGGTCGAAGGCATGCGCGCCTACCATTCCGGAGGCGCCTATGGGTCGCTCAGTGAAGAGCGCAAGGCGGCGGTGGACGCCGTCGTAGCCCGGGAACTGAAGCAAAACCGCTACGACGCCGAAACGGGAAGCCTGCGGTTTACGGCAGCTCAGGCGGAGGCGTGGCGCGGGATCGTCGCCCGCTACAGTGCCGTGTTCCACAGCGGCGATCCGCGCCGGGCGTTGCCGAAAGGGGCGTTGACGCCGCGGGAACGCGGGGACCGCCCGGAGGTGGAACGGCAAGCGGCGCGGCGGCTGGCCGCCTTCATCACTTGGACGGCGTGGCTGGCGGCCGCGGAGCGTCCCGGCACGGGTGTGTCGTACACCAACAACTGGCCCTACGAGGAAGCTGCGGGCAACCGAGTCACGGCCGCGTCGCTGTGGTGGTCCGCGGTGAGCGTGGCGGCGCTGCTGTTTTTCCTGGCGCTGATATTGTACTTCCAGCACCGCTACCGGCTCTCACCGGAGGATGTGGAGGAACCGCCGCGCCGTTTCGCCCTGCCTGGGCTGACGCCCTCGCAGCGGGCGGCGGCGAAGTTCTTCGTCGTGGCGCTCGTGTTGTTTCTGGCGCAAACCCTGCTGGGCGGCAAGCTGGCGCACGATTATGCCGACGGCGCCAGCTTTTACGGGCTGCCGCTGAACGACTGGCTGCCCTTTAACATCGCGCGCGGCTGGCACCTGCAACTTGCAATCTTCTGGATCGCCACCGCGTGGCTGGGCATGGGCATCTTCATTGCGCCGCTGGTCGGCGGTTCCGAGCCCCGGTGGCAGAAGCCGCTGGTGGACGTGCTGTTCTGGGCCCTGGTCGTGGTGGTGACCGGCAGCCTGGCGAGCCAGTATCTGGCGGTGAAAGGATTCATCGGAGACGACTGGTGGTGGCTCGGGACGCAGGGCTGGGAGTATCTGGAGCTCGGCCGTTTGTGGATGCTGCTGCTCATCGCGGGGATGGGCATCTGGCTCTTCATCGTCTGGCGGGGGCTCCGCGGGGCACTGCGGGCGGAATCGGACCGGGGCGGTCTCACCCACTTGCTGTTCTACTCCTCGGTGGCGATTCCTGTGTTCTATTGCTTTGCGCTGTTCATTCAGCCGGACAGCCACATCACGATGGCGGACTACTGGCGCTGGTGGCTGATCCACCTGTGGGTGGAAGGCATCTTCGAGGTGTTCGCCGTGGTGGTGATCGGCTTCCTCATGGTGAGGCTGGGTCTGGTGACGGCGCAGTCCACGCTGCGGGCTCTGTACTTCCAGCTCATCATTCTTCTGGGTAGCGGCATCATCGGCACGGGGCACCACTATTACTGGATCGGCGCGCCGGAGATGTGGATCGCGCTGGGGAGCGTTTTCTCGGCGCTGGAGGTGATTCCGCTCTCGCTGCTGATGGTGGAGGCCTACGGCCAGTACAAAGTGATTCGCGAAAGGGGGTTGGAGTTCCCGTACCGGGCGGCGTTCTGGTTTCTGGTGGCGACGGCTTTCTGGAATCTCTTCGGCGCGGGCGTGCTGGGCTTTCTGATCAACCTGCCGTTCGTGAACTACTTCCAGCACGGATCCTTCCTGACGGCCGCGCACGGGCACGGCGCGCTGATGGGCGTCTACGGCATGCTGGCGATTGCTCTGGCTCTGTATTCGCTGCGGAACATCGTCCAGCCCCGGCATTGGAAGGAGAAGTGGATCATGACCGGCTTCTGGGGCTTGAACGCCGGTTTGATGGGCATGATTGCGACCACGCTGTTCCCGGTGGGGGTGCTGCAGTTGCTCGAGTCGTTCCGCAACGGCTTCTGGTCGGCGCGGGCCTTCGCCTTCTACGAGCAGCCGCTGGTTCACAAGCTGCTCTGGCTGCGGATTGTGCCCGACAGCGTCTTCATCGTTCTGGGTGTCGTGCCGCTGGTCGGGGCGGCGGTGTGGGGTTTCCTGCATCTCCGTCCGGCCGTGGAGGAGACGGACGTCGTGCGGCAACTCCAGCGGGAACAGGACGAAATCGCCGTGCTGCGGGGCTAGCGGCGGTCAGTCCGTAAGTCCCTTCACCGTCACCGCCACGTCAATGCCCTGCCAGACGCTGGCGGTGACGGTGCAGAAATCCTCGAACAGCTCGAGACAGCGGCGCGCGTTGTCCCGTTCGGCTTCGGGAATGTGAGGATCGATCACCACCTCCACCTTGCCGATGCGCAGCCGGCGGTTCTCATTGCGAACCACGTGCACCTTCACCTCGGTATGGAGCTTGTCAACCGGCACGCGGGCTTTGCGGGCGCAGAACAGCAGGCTGGCGCTCAAGCAATTGCCGATGGCGGCGGCGAGCACACGCCCGGCGTTCGGCCCGCGGTCCTGGCCGAGCGGCGGCGGCTCGTCCATGAGCAGTTCCGGGAAGTGTTCCTTGTCGAAGCGGACGCGGAACTCGTAGTCCCGGACCTGGTCCACGGTGATCGAAAACTGGCTGACCGGTTCGCTCATACTACCGTTTTCCCAGAAGCTGCTGCAGTGCGGCAACGATGCGGGGAGCCGCCTCGGGGCCCACGGAGTTCACCTCGCCGTACCAGCGCCTGGGGCTGTTCTGGAGCCACGGTTCCTTTTCGTCCCACTCCGCTTTGGGGATGATGTATCCGATCTCATCGTTGGCCAGACCGAACAGCATCCGGTACGGCGCGCGCATCAGGCTTTTGATGGGGGCTTCGGCGGGAGCGTCGGGAAAATCGGCTCCGGCATAGCGCTCGATGCCGCCCACGCTTAACTCCGGGTAGAGCTCTCCCGGCACGAGGGCGATTTCCAGAACGGGCCGCCGTCCCCCGCTCAAGCGGATGCATCCGACGGGAGTGGTCGTATTGGCTTCCGCCTGGATCGGCTTGCGGCCTTTGAAGACACCGGCTGCGGCCTTTTGAAACGCCGCATTGGTCACGGGGATGGAGATGAGCTGTTCGCGGTACTCGATGCGGTTGATCGCTGAGGGGCCTCTGTCGCGCAGGGCCTGGGCGGCCAGTTCCGCCACGCGCCGGCCGATGAGCTCTGCTTTGCGGAAGGTTCCATCCGCGACCTCGGCGCCGGTGGCCGGGTCCCGGACCTTGGCTCCGAGCGGCGATTGCATGCCGCCGATGGCGCCGTTGATGAAGACGGCTACGCCGCCTGAAAGCTCTTCCAGACGCGCGTACAGGTAGGCCGGATAATCCGCTGTGACCAGGGTGTTTTTCGAGCCCAGCGCCTCGGGGTGGTTCGCCCAGTTGACCAGGGTCCCGATCGGGCCGCCGTCGCGTTCGGAGGCGGACAGGACGACCAGTTCCGCATCGTGGACCACCGGCGGGCGGTTGTCGTGGAGGAAGGTGTCCAGTTCCGGGCTGTGGAAGCGAGCCAACCGCACGACGGCGGGGCGAAGTGAGCGCAGGGCGGCGAGGGCGGCCTCGGCCGTGCGCTCGATGAGGAAGGCGTTGTAGGCCTCATTGAGGCCGCTCACACCCAGACTCGGTCCCCACAGCCCCATGGTGTCCGGGGCCTGGTGATCGTGGGAGGAGGCCACGACGACATCTACGGGAGAGCCCAGCTGCGAGCGGACAACGCTCCGGATTTTTTCGACATCCTCGTAGAAGAGGCCGATCGAGTCCACACCGCACAAGGCCAGGGGGCGGCCGCCGGCTTCCAGGGCGAGGCATCGCGCCCACAGATCGTCGTGGATGCCGGCGGCGCGGCGGTTCAGGCCGAATCCGGCCAGGTAGACGGGGCCGTGCTTGTCCAGATCCGGAGTGATGGTGCGCCTGGCGGCGCCGGCCCGTAGCTGCGCAGATGCAGCCGAGGCCGCGGCGAGGAGCAGGAGGACGGCGGCCGGCCGGAAGGCGGTCTTGTGCACGGCGTACATCCCACCGGTTTCCTGGCCGCGGCGGCGTCAGGCCCAGTAGGCGACGCCGGGTTTTTCGCGGATGACGATATCCTTGAGGAAGTTGATGGCCTTGGTGAGGCCTTCTTCGGGGGACATGAGGCTGTCTTCGTGCTCGATGGAGAGCACGTAGTCGTAGCCGACCATTCGCAACGTGGAGACGAATTCGCGCCAGAAGTCCGCTCCGTGGCCCCAGCCGCAGGTGCGGAAGATCCAGGCGCGGTTGCGCTCGTCGGTGTAGCGCTTCATGTCGAGCACGCCGCTCTTCGGCAGGTTGACGGGGTAGATCTGGGTATCCTTGGCGTGAACGTGGAAGACGGCGTCACCCAGGATGCGTACAGCGGCACAGGGATCAATGCCCTGCCAGAACATGTGGCTGGGATCGAAGTTGCAGCCGATGTTGTTTCCGGCAATCGAACGCAGTTTGAGCAAGGTTTCCGGGCTGTAGACCACGTAGCCGGGATGCATCTCAATGGCGATCTTCACCCCGTGGTCTGCGGCGAACCTGGCTCGTTCGGTCCAGTAGGGGGCGACCTTTTTCTCCCACTGCCAGGCCAGGAGTTCCTGATAGTGCGGCGGCCACGGCGAGACCACCCAGTTGGGGTACTTGGCGTGGTCGCTGTCACCGGGGCAGCCTGAGAAATCAATTACGACCGGAACGCCGAGCTTTTCGGCGAGCAGGATCGTTTTGCGGCTGATCTCCTGGGCCTTACCGGAGACGGCCGGATCGGGGTGCAGCGGCTCGCCGTGGCAGCTCAGGGCGCTCACGGTGATGCCGTTGTCGTCGAGCATCTTCTTAAACTCTTTGAGCTCGTTTTCGTTGTCGAGCATGGACAGCTTGCAGTGAGCGTCGCCCGGGTAGTTGCCCGTGCCGAGCTCGATGGTGTCAATGCCCAGTCCTTTGAGCTTCTGGATGACCTGCTTGAGCGGAAGATCCGACATCAAAACGGTGAACACTCCAACCTTCACGGCGTCTCTCCTTGGAACAGGGGAAGATATTTCGGCATGGCGCCGGGAGACAGCATATCACTTTTGGAGGGGCCGGAAGTACGCGCCGGCGGGGCGCAAAGATGAACAAGTCAGAGCCCCTGCGCTGGCACCCGGCAACCCGCACGGGGATCAAGGGTGAGGGGGTTGGAAACACTCAACGGGAGGTGTCCGGCGGCCCAGTGGCCGACGATCGCACGGTGGCCGGATCGAAGACCTGCGCGTCAGGCAGGACTGCCTTGTACGGCGTGAAGTCGGGCTCTTCGGTGAACAAGTCCGACAGATCCGAGGCCGCCGCATCGAACAGGTTGAGAGGCGGGATGCCCAAGAGCCGGAAGACGGTCTTGAGCAGGCCCGGAAAGCTCGAATTCACCCGGGAGACGTAGTTGCGTTTGGCGTAGGGGCTCACAAGCAGGAGCAGGCTGCGGTGCGAATCAATGTGATCCCGGCCGCCCTGAGCGTCGTCTTCTGTGATGAAAACGGCCATGTGTTGCCACCACGGCGAGTGGGAGAGGTACTCGACGATGCGTCCCAGCGCCAGATCGTTGTCGGCGACATAGGAAGCCTCAAAGGGGTAGCCTTGGCCGGGGCGCGGCCGCGCGGTGTGGTCGTTCGGCAAATGAATGAACACGAACCGCGGGAATGCTTCGCCGCCGCGGCGGTAGCGGTGCTCCACGTCTGCGATGAAGCGGTCCGCGCGGGACTGGTCGGGGATGTCGGTGTTGAATGGGGGATAGGTGCGACAGGTGTTGCGGTAGAGGGGCTCCGGTAAAGGTGCATTGGTGAGATAGCGCACACCGGCGGGCTCCAAGCCGGCTCCGGTGTAGACTCCCGCCAGCTCCAGGCCCTCGCCGTAGTTGCGAAAGCTCACGCTGTGGCGCTCCAGATGGTGCCAGAGAGCGCCGGCCTCGGGCTGACCTTCCGGGTGGAGCGATGCAGCGCCGCCGGCAAACGCCAGGCGGCCCGGCGCGGCGGTGGGGAACCGGAACGCTTTAGGACCGCCGAATCCGGCCGCCGAGGACGTGACGACCCACAAATTGGGGTAGGCGCCGACCAGCCAGTGGTGGCCTTCCGCGCTAGTCTGTGAGTCCGCGTAGAAATTGTCGCTGAAGGCCCAGCGGGCGGCCATTTCGTGGTGGTTAGGAGTGACGTTCAAGTTGCGGAGGTGGAGGCGCGCGGCAAACGTTCCGCGCTCCTGATAAACGTAGCCCCGCCGGCCGAAGCGTGCCAGCGCCGGGGCTGCCATGACGGGCCCGTTCGAGGCGGCGGTGACGTCGCCGAGGATCTCATCGAAGCTGCGGTCCTCCTTGACGATCAGCACCACGTGGCGGATCGCCCCGGGCAGCGCCGGCTGCGGCTCCCGCGCCGGAAGGAATCCGTTCAGCCGCCACACCCGAGCGGTGTGACCGTCGAGCTCGTCTCTGCCGGGAAGCGGGAACACCGAGATCGCCCCGCGGTGCAGCAGTCCCTGGAAGGTGTCCCGATAGGGCTCGCGCAGACTTGCGTTGGGTCCCGTGCCGTGTCCTCTGGCGCTGGCGACGAAGACCGTGTCGCGGTCGAGCGCCACGCGGGTGGGAAACCAGGCTGCGGGCAAATGCCCGAGCACGCGCCCGCTCTGCGCGTCAATCACACCCACGGCGTTGATGCCGGCTTCCGCCACCAAAAGCCAGCCGCTCGCCTCGTGGAAAGCCATGCCGGAGGGCAGGAATCCGCGCAGATGTTCGAGGCCCGGAACGCGGAGCAGGATCTCAGCGAATAACCGGTTGGTCTTTGCGTCAATGACGGTGATCGAGTCGTTATGGGCGTTGGAAACATAGACACGGTCCGCGGTCGCCACGACTCCGGAGGGACTGCTGCACCCGAGACTGCTTGGGCCGAACGGGACTCCCGTTTTCACGAACGCTTCCAAGCGGGGATTGCTCGGATTCTCCACATTGATGACTGCCAGCGAACAAGACTCAGGGTCAGCGGGCGTGCCCACGCCGGGAACGTCTACGGGCCCGGATTCCGTCTCCCGGCGTGCGCCTTCGAACGCCTCCGGCGAAGGGAAACCGAACGCCGGGAACGGAAGGCCGCTTTCTTTGGGCCGGAGCGGATCTGCGCCGGAAATGGGCCGGTAGTCGAGCATGCCGACGTGGGTCACGTAGGCCCGCCGCCCGTCCGGCGCCAGGGCCACTGCGAAAGGCAGGCGACCGACGCGTACGGAGGACAGGAGGGTACGCCGGCGCAGGTCGAGAATCACAAGTCGAAAGTTGGCCTGGTCGAGTACGTAAAGCAGTCCCCGGGCACGGTCGAGGGCGAGATCGCCTGTGTAGCTGTCACGAAACCCGCCCCGGTTGAGGTCGAAGCTGCGCCGGATCTTGCCACTGCGTGCGTCGAGCAGGAGCACGCGCCCCGAATCTCCTTCGGCGAGGTAGAGGTCTTTTTCCGAGTTGAAGGCGATCCCGATGGAAACGCCCCGCCAGGTCTCGCGGCCGGCATCCGCATTGCGCGGCTCGTGGTGTTCGACGCGCCAGCGGCGATCGTCTTTGTGAAGTACAGTAATGGAGTAGCGCTGTGGGCCCAGGTTGGCGGTCGCGACGGTCCTGCCTTGGGGACTGACGGCCAATCCGAAAGGACCTGCTCCGGTGTGGTAATGACGGCCAAGCGGCAGGATGAGGCGCCCGCCTGGCAGTACGGTTTCGGCCCCGGGCCGCCGCATCGCAGGGCGGGTGCCTGCGGGAGCGCGATAGTCGGCGCTCAGGGCCGCCACCGCGGCGCAGATAAGTAAGACGGCGGGCATGCCGCACCACCGTTTATACCGTGCCCGCCGGCGCGGAGGCAATGATTGCAGGATGGACCGGAGATCATTCGTGGGAGTACTGGGAGGATTCAGCGTGCTGGCAGGCCAGCAGTCGGCTCCTGAGGAGCGCAAGACGCGACTGTATCTGCTGGAGACGTTTTATCTCAAGCATGGTACGCAACTGGGGCGCTTGCACAACTACTTGAGCCAGGCGGTGCTGCCGGCTTTGAACCAAGTCCATGCGGGGCCGAAGATCGTGCTGGAGGCGCTGGTGGCGCCGCACATGCCCCAGGTGGCCGTGTTCCTGGGATTTCAGTCGGTGGCGGAGATGTGGCAAGTGCGCGCGAAGCTTCTCGAGGATGCTGCGCTGCAAAAGGCCTTTGAAACGTGGCAGGAGGGGTCCGAGCCTCCCTTTGAGCAGCAGCACAACATCCTTCTGGAGGCGGCGGCCTATTCTCCGGAAGTGGTTCCGCTGGACCCGCCTCCCAAGACGCCGCGCATTTTTGAGCTGCGCGTGTATCATTCGCCGACCTGGCGGCAGCTGAAGGCCTTGCATGAACGGTTCGAGGGGCCGGAAATCAAGATCTTCCATCGCGTGGGTGTGCACCCGGTGCTCTACACCTCGACCGTGATCGGCCCGAACATGCCTAACCTGACCTACTTGATTCCCTTCGACGACCTGGCCGCGCGCGAGAAAGCGTGGAACGCTTTTGCGGCGGATCCGGAGTGGATCAAAGTGCGGCAGGAGTCCATCGAGCGCCACGGGCAGATCGCCAGCGTGATTCAAATCGCGCTTTACCGGGCTGCGCCGTATTCTCCGATTCGTTGAGGACGACCGGGCTGCCGGCAGTTGCCAGCGGCCGCCCGATGGGCGACGATAACCTCCGGGGGGACGCCACATGAATGGCTGGAAGCGGATTTCGGTTGCGAGCCTGGCGAGCCTGATGCTCGGCGGATTCGTGCCGGGATTCGCCGGGCGAGCCGAGGGCCACCCGGACGCGCCCCGGCGGGTCCCACGACCGTTTCAGCGCGAGCTCGCCATTCCGCTGGCCTTTCGCCAGAATGCTGCCTCCTTTCGCGTGCCGGCTGGCGCGCAGCTTGTCATCGAGTACGTCTCCGCCAGTGGCGACGTTCCTTTCGGCCAGAATCTTCTAGTAGCGGTCCAGACTACGGTGGGAGGCGAAACAGCGACGCACTTTCTGGTTCCTTCGCGGCTGGACTGGCAGCGGATTCCGGGAATCGACTACGACGTGATTCGTCTCCGGCAGTGGCTGCGCATTTACGCAGACGGCGGGACCGAAGTTGTGGTGAAGGTAGCCCGAACCGGTGGCTGGGGCACGGGCGCGGCCAGCGTCACGCTGTCGGGATATCTGTCGGAGAGGTAGCTGCCGCTGAAGCTACAATGCGTGAGGTGGTGCTGAAACCGGCAATTGTGGCCCCGTGCCTGCTTTTGGTGTTCTTCGCCACTGGCCTGGCGGCGCAGGTCCATCGCCACGGAATTTTCGAAGTCACACTTACGGCGGCCAAGGAACATGCCGACCCGCTCCGGGACGTTCAGGTGACGGTGGAGTTCCGCGGTCCCGGCGGCGCCGTGCGGCAGCTCCGGGCGTTTTGGGACGGCGAGCGGACCTGGAAAGCCCGGTTTTCCCCTGAAAGCACCGGCGAATGGGGGTGGCGCTCGCGGTGTTCGGATCCCTCCGACAGCGGTCTGCACGAACGGAGCGGCCGCTTCCAGGTCGTGCCTTACCGGGGCGCGAACGTGCTGTACCGCCGCGGCGCGCCGCGCCTTTCTCCCAACCGGCGGTACTTCGTCCATGCAGACGGCACGCCGTGGTTTTTTCTGAGCGACACGGCCTGGAACGGGGCGCTCATGTCCACGCGCGAGGAATGGGAACAGTATCTTGCGGACCGCTCCTCCAAGCGGTTCACCGCCGTGCAGTTCGTCATGACCCAGTGGCGCGCCGGACGCCATGACGAGCTGGGGCAGGTGGCATTTACCGGAACGGATCGCATCCAGATCCATCCGGGTTTCTTCCGGCGTATGGATTCCAAGTTCGAGGCCCTCAACCGGCACGGACTCGTGGCCGTTCCGGTGCTGTTATGGGCTCTGAGCTCGAAAGAAAAAGAGAGTCCGGGTGTGGGGCTGCCCGCCGATCAGGCCATCCTGCTGGCGCAATATATGGTGGCGCGCTACGGCGCCTGGCACGTGATCTGGTTCTTAGGCGGGGACGGCGACTACCGGGGAGCGAACGCAGAACGGTGGAAAACCATCGGCCGTGCCGTGTTTCCGCAGGGTGAGCCGCGGCGGCCCGTGACGCTGCACCCGCGCGGCATGCAGTCGCCGTGGGCCGAGTACAAGGACGAACCCTGGCTGGATTTCTTTCTCTATCAGAGCGGTCACGGCAGCGACGCGCGCAAGTGGCGCTGGAACGCGACGGAGGGGCCTGCCAAGGACTGGACCCTGGAGCCGGCCCGCCCGGTGATTGACGGCGAGCCGAACTACGAAGGCCACCTTTCTTATCAAGCCCGGGCACGAATCACGGATGCGGAAGTGCGCCGTGCGGTCTACTACAGCCTGCTGGCCGCCCCGCCTGCGGGGGTGTCCTACGGGGCCCACGGGATCTGGTATTGGGCGCGCAAGCCGGAGGTGCCTCTGGATCATCCCAACAGCGGCGTCGCCGATCCGTGGTTTGAATGTCTCGACTACCCCGGGGCGCGCCAGATGAAGATCCTGCGCGACGTCTTTGATTCCGTCGAGTGGTGGAAACTTCGCCCGGACCGCGGACTGCTGGCCGAAGATCCGCACGACGAAACGTTCCGTTCCTACCCGATGCCGGCCCGCTCCGAAGACGGGCGCTTTGCCCTGATCTATCTGCCGGCCAATCCCACGGTGAAGCTGGATCTGAGCGGGTTTGGCGGCGCGGTGCGCGGCGAATGGATCGACCCGCGTACGGGAGCGCGCTCCGTCGCGGGGCGCTGGGATCCGGTCCGGGGGATCGAGGTTAAAACGCCGGCAGAGGGGGACTGGCTGCTGTTGCTGCGGCGGTGAGATCCCGCTCTCCGGGGGTTTCCGAGGTTGCGCCCGTCCAGGAGCGATTTCCGGCGCCGCGATGCAAAACGCCGCTCAGCGCGCTGCTCCCGGAACGGCTGCCCGTGGCTGCCAGGCAAAGTTCGCAAAGGCGCTGTCCACCGGCGTTGCGGCAACGTGGTTGGTGTAGTTGCTCAGCGTTTTCTGCGTGATGCCCAGAATCACCTCAAGCACCTGGGCCCGTGTGAAGCCGGCGTTGAGAAACGCTTGCACCGTTTCTTCGTCCACCCAGCCCCGGTTTTCCACCACCCGGCGGGTGAAGCGTCGAAGCGCTTCCAGCCGCGGGTGGGCGAGCGGTTCACCCTCGCGCAGGGCCCGCAGCGACGCCTCGTCACCCCCGCTGTGGCGGTACAACATGCTGTGAGCCGCTACGCAGTATGTACACCGGTTCTCGAGGCTGGTTGTTAACAAGACCACCTGCTGCTCGACGGGAGAAAGCGAACTGGCTGCGAAGGCGTCGGCAAGCGCCAGGTAGCCCTTGAGCGCCGCGGGCGATTCCGCCAGCACGCCGATCAGGTTGGGTACGAAACCGAACTTGGTCTGCACGGCCGCCAGGATCTCTTTTGCGGCGGCCGGGGCACTTTCCGCCGTGTGAACAGGAAATTGAGTCATATTTTGGATTTCGCCCGCCGGCGGCTGACGGTTACGATAAAGCTGGGTGGAAATGCAGAAGGTGTGCCGGCTCAATTCCGGCATGCGGACGGCTTCGATGGTGGCGGCCGTGGCGCGAACCGCTCCGGCAACAAGCCGATTAGGCTTGCCGAGGCGCTGTTGGGAGCAGATGCAACCCAGGGGGCCGGCGTTTCAGGCGACCGCTTCCAGAGACATCCGGCGCAATTGACCGCAGGCGGCGAAGATGTCGCGGCCGCGGGGCTTGCGGATAAAGCAGGGCAGGGAGCGCCGCAGGATCCGCTGGAAGGCGAGTACGCGCTCAGGCTCCGGGGTTTCAAAGGGAATTCCCGGCCCGGGATTGAGGGCGATCAGATTGACTTTGCATTTGAGGCCGGACAGCAGGTGCAAGACCCTCCGGGCGTCCGCCTCCGAGTCGTTCACATCCTTCAGGAGCACGTATTCGAACGTCAGCCGTTCCCAGGGGCGGAGGGGATAGTTGCGGCACGCCTCGAGCAGCTCGTCGAGCGGGTACTTTTTCGCCACAGGCATGAGGCGCAGCCGCTGCTCCTGGGTGGAAGCATTGAGCGATACCGCAAGCTTCGGGCGCACTTCGGCTTGCCCCAGTTCGGTGATCTTCGGGGTGATCCCCACGGTGGAAAGGGTGATTCTGCGCGGTGAGACGCCTACACCCGCGGGGTCCGCAAGCAGGCGGGTGGCCTTGAGGACGTTGGGGAGGTTGAGCAGGGGTTCGCCCATGCCCATCATGACGATATTGATCCGGTCGCGACGCGGCTCAAGGCCGCTGTCTGCAGCCAGGCAGAGAACCTGGCCCACGATCTCTCCGGCCGTCAAGTTGCGCTCCAGACCCATGAGCGCCGTCAGGCAGAACTTGCAGCCGGCCGGGCAGCCGACTTGGGTGGAAATACAGAAGGTGTGCCGGCTGGCTTCCGGCATGTAGACGGCCTCAATGGTGCGGCCGTCGGCGAGCCGCAACAGGAAGCGGCGCGTACCGTCGCTCGAGTCGAAGCGCTCGACCACCTCCGGCCATCCCACACAATACTGCCCTGCCAGCTCCCGGCGCAGCACCGCGGGCAAAGTGGAGATCTCGTCCACGTCACGCACCGGGCGGCGATAGAGCGCGTGATAGATCTGGCGGGCGCGGAAGGATGGTTGGCGCTCACCGAGGAGCTGCTGCAACTCGGCAAGCTCCATTCCCAGCAGCAGGTCCGGCACTACTCTGAGTCTAGCACCTGCATCGGGCGCCGAGGCGATGCGAACAAAAGGCGAATATGCCCCCTTGGCAGAGGATCTTGGAACGTGCTAGAAGATTAGAGGGGCTTCCACCCCTCCCCCAAGCCATGCCAGACCTCACCAGCAGCACCCGAGAGATTGAAATTTCTCAGTTTCCGAACGGCGTGGTCCTGATCAGCGAGACGATGCCTCAGGTGCGGTCCGTGTCGATCGGCATCTGGATGGGGACCGGCTCGCGCCAGGAGGGGCCGGAAGAGAACGGAGTCTCGCACTTCATCGAGCACATGCTCTTCAAGGGGACGACCACCCGGAGCGCGGAAGACATCGCGCGGGCCGTAGATTCGACCGGCGGCAACCTGGACGCATTCACGGCCAAGGAGATGGTCAGCTACAACGCGAAGGTGCTCGATGAACACCTGCCGCTGGCCTTCGACATCCTCTCGGACATGGTGCTGCACCCCTTGTTCCGCCAGGAAGACATCGAGAAGGAAAAGGGCGTTGTCCTGGAAGAACTTAAGATGGAAGCGGACAACCCCGAGTACCTGATTCACGAGATTTTCACCAACAATTTTTGGAAGGATCACCCGCTCGGCAAGCCGATTCTGGGGACCCGGGAGACGGTGCGTCGCTTCTCGCGCGAGCGGATCGAGGAGTACTACCACAAAATTTACGTGCCCTCGAATATCGTCATCACGGCCGCGGGCAACATCACCCATCAGCGGCTGGTGGAGCTGGCCGGAGAGCGGTTTGCGGGTTTGGCGCGCAACGGGTCGGTCCCTCCGAGCCCGCCTCCTGCGGTCCATGCGCGGATCACGCAGCGCAACAACAAGTCTCTCGAACAGCTGCACTTGTGCGTGGGAGTGCCCTGCTATCCCTTTGCCCATGAAAAGCGCTACGCCTGCTACGTACTGAACACGCTGCTCGGCGGCGGCATGAGCTCGCGCCTGTTTCAGAACATTCGCGAGCAGCGGGGTCTGGCGTACGCGGTCTTCTCGGAGATCACCAGCTACCGGGACACGGGCTGCCTTTCCGTTTATGCGGGAACTTCGGTCGAGACCGGGCGCAAAGTGATCGGGCTGATCATGGAGGAGTTCCGCAAGCTCAAGCAGGAGCCGGTGAGCGAGGAAGAGCTGCGACGGGCGAAAGATCACCTGAAAGGCTCGTTCGTCCTCGGGCTGGAATCCACCAACAGCCGGATGTCCAACCTGGCGCGGCAGCACTTGTATTTCGGCCGCTTTTTCTCGGTGCAGGAGTTGATGGAAAGCATCGAGCGGGTCACGGCCGGGGAGGTGCAGCAGGTGGCCCAGGAGCTGTTCCGCCCGGAGCATGTGGCGCTGGCGGTGCTCGGTAACCTGAAGGGCTTTCGGATCCGGCGCGAGGATCTGGTCTGCTGAACCCGCCGCGTCTCCTTCCGGCGGAAAATCGAGCCCGCGCCTCGGGTACACTGGAGGCTTCAGCCCATGCCGGCCTGTGCGCAGTGTGCCTTTGCCGTTGTGGCCCTTGCAGCCTTTGCTGCGGCGGCCGACTTCGGCGCCTTGAAGCCGGAGGGCTACGTCAGCGATTTTGCCCGGGTGCTGGATCCGGCGACCCGGTTGCAGCTGGAGCGCTACGCCAAGCTGGTCGAAGAGCGGACGGGCGTGCAAATGGCGTTCGTCACGCTGCCGACTCTGGGAGGCGAGCCGATCGAAGACGTCGCCAACGTGTTGTTTCGCAAGTGGGGCATCGGCCGCAAGGAGACCAACGAAGGGCTGCTGTTGCTGCTGGTGATTCAGGATCGCCGCATGCGGCTGGAAGTCGGCTACGGGCTCGAGCCCGTGATTCCCGACGGGTTTGCCGGAAGCGTGTTGCGCGCCATGCGCCCGGCGTTGCGCGGGCGGCGTTTCGGCGAGGCGCTGATTGAAGCGGCCCGAGCACTGGGCACGCGAATCGCCGCGGCCAAAGGAGTCCGCCTGGAAGCGGAACTCCCACGCCGGAGCCCGCCGCCGGAACCGGACCTTCCCTGGGCCGTGTTGCTGGGCGGGCTGGCTGGTCTGGCAATGCTGCTGGCGGCGGCGCGTAACAGCCGGCGCCGCTGGGCCTACCGCAGCTACCGCCGTTATGATGCCGACTGGCTGCCGGCTTTGCTCGCTGCGCAGATGCTGGGCGGGCCGCGGGGACTCGGCCGCGGCGGCGGTGGTTTCGGGGGTTTTGATTCCTCAGACAGTTTCGGCGGCTTCGGCGGAGGCGACTCCGGGGGCGGCGGCGCCTCCAGCAGTTGGTGAACCCGTATGGACCGTGTGCTGAATCAGCTTGTGGAACGCCTGAAAAAAAGTTACGGCGAGCGGCTGGTTTCCGTAGTGCTTTACGGCTCGGCGGCGGTGGGCGATCACCATGGCCGCTTTTCCGATCTGAACGTTCTCTGCGTGCTGGAGCAGATCACTCCCCGGGAGCTCGGCGAATCCGCTCCGATCTTCCGCTGGTGGCGCGAACTGGGCAATCCAGCCCCGCTGCTGCTCAGCCTGGAAGAGGTCCGCACGTCCACAGACTGCTTCCCGATCGAGTTCCACGACATCCAGGAGAGGCGGCGCGTGCTTTACGGGGAGGATGTCATTGCCGATCTGGAGATTGACGATGCTTTTTACCGGGCCCAGGTAGAGCACGAGCTGCGCGCCAAGCTGCTGCGGTTGCGGCAGAAGGCGGCCGGCGTGCTGGCCGACCGGGAACTGTTGCGCACGCTGCTGATTGACTCGGTATCCACGTTCTGCGTGCTGTTCCGCCACGCGCTGCGGCTAGCGGGTGTCGCCGCGGCATTCGAGAAGCGGCGGATTCTCGAGCAGGCCGAGCAGCATTTCGGTCTGGATCCGGCGCCCTTTGAGCGGATCCTCGATTTGCGCGAGCAGAAAATCAAGCCCAAAGACGTGGATCCGGGCCCGCTCTTTGCGTCTTATCTCAAAGGGATCGAAGTCGTGCTTGCGGCCGTGGACAAGCTGGAAAAGTGAGGTAAACCCATGAGAACCGGAGTCATCATCGCCGTGGTCCTCATCGCCGCGGCGCTCGTGGCCGGCATGAGCGTGAAGGGCATTTATAACGAACTGGTCACCCAGCGGGAGGCCATCGAGGCCCAGTGGCGCCAGGTGGACGTGGCCCTCCAGCGGCGCGCGGATTTGATTCCCAACCTGGTGGAGACCGTAAAGGGCTTCGCCAAACAGGAGCTCGCAGTCATGCAGGCGGTAACGAGCGCCCGGGCGGCGCTGCTGGCGGCGCGCACTCCCCAGGAGCGCATCGCCGCCAACCAGCAGCTGGATGCGGCCATCGGGCGGCTGCTGGTTGTAGTGGAGAACTACCCGCAGCTCAAGTCCAACGAGAACTTCCTGCGCCTGCAAGACGAACTGGCGGGAAGCGAGAACCGCATTGCCGTCGAGCGGCGCAAGTATAATGAAGCGGTACAGAAGTACAACACCACGATCGCGCTGTTTCCGAACAATCTCGTAGCATCGCTGTTCGGTTTCACCCGCAACGACGCTTATTTCCGGGCGGAACCTGCGGCGCGCACTGTGCCGAAAGTGGCGTTCTGAGGAGCGGCACCGATGAGCGTAGCGACGTTTCCGAACTACATCAACGGGGAGTGGCGCACGGGCGCCACGTTTGAAAATCGCAATCCGGCCAACCTGCAGGAGCTCGTCGGCCTCTTTGTCCGGGGCACGCCGGAGGACGTAGGGGCGGCGGCGGATGCGGCTCAGGCGGCGCTGGCGGGCTGGTCGTCGCTGCCTGCGCCCGCGCGGGGAAGTTATCTGTTTCGGGTGGCCGAGATCCTGGAGCGCAAAGCGGAACAGCTTGCCGTCGAGATGACGCGCGAGGAGGGCAAGACCCTGCCGGAGGCCCGGGGCGAGGTCAGGCGCTCGATCAACATCTTTCGCTACTTCGCCGGAGAAGGGGCGCGCCTGCCCGGGCTTTTGGTTCCCTCAGAACGCGAGCGCGTGCACACGTTTGCCGTGCGCCGGCCGGTGGGGGTGGTGGGTCTGATTACGCCGTGGAACTTCCCGAGCGCGATCCCGGCCTGGAAGCTGGCGCCGGCGCTGATTTGCGGCAACACGGTGGTGCTGAAGCCCGCTTCGGCGGCGCCGCTCAGCGCCTGGCGGATTGTCGAGGCCTGCCATGAGGCGGGCATTCCGAAGGGCGTCGTGAACTTCGTCGCCGGCTCCGGAGGGGAGCTCGGCCGGGCGCTGATCCATGCTCCGCCGGTCCGAGCCGTATCGTTTACGGGTTCCTGTGAGGTCGGCGCCTGGTTGCACGGGGAGGCGTCGAAACGGCGCTTGAAGATCCAGCTGGAAATGGGAGGCAAAAACCCGACGATCGTGCTCGCCGACGCGGATTTCGAGCAGGCGGTGGAGAACGTGGTCAACGGAGCCTTTTTCTCGACCGGGCAGAAGTGCACGGCCACCAGCCGGGCGATCGTCGAAGAGCCCATCTACGAGCGCTTTCTGGAAGCGCTCGTCGAGCGCACGCGGAAGCTCCGGGTGGGCAATGGACTGGAGCCCGGCGTGGATATCGGACCTGCCATTGACCAGGCCCAGCTCGACACCGACCTGCGCTATATCGAGATCGGAAGGCAGGAGGCCGGGCCGCCGGTCATCGGAGGACGCAGGCTCACCGGAGACGGCTACGACAACGGGTATTTCATCGAGCCGACGATCTTCGCCGATGTGACACCGGAAATGCGCATCGCGCAGGAGGAGATCTTCGGTCCGATTCTATGCGTTATGCGGGCCAAAGACTTCGATGACGCCATCCGGATCGCCAACTGCGTTCCCTTCGGCCTGTCGGCTTCCTTGCAGACCACGAATCTTTCGCGTGTTTTCGAGTACATCCAGCGCATGGAGGCGGGTTTGCTGACCGTGAACCTGCCGAGTGCCGGTGTGGAATATCAGTTGCCGTTCGGAGGTACGAAAGATTCCAGTTTCGGGCCGAAGGAGCAGGGTCCCGCCGCACTGGAGTTCTACAGCGACTACAAGACCGTTTATCTGAAGTACTAGGCACTATGCGGTTAGGACAAATCCGTCTGGACGGAAAGATTACTGCGGCCATTTTTGACAATGGGGCCGCCCGGCCGATTCCGGGCTACACCGTCCTGGAGCTGATACACAAGTCCGAAAAGGAGGGCGTGGAGTTGAGCCGGCTGGCGGCGGAGAACGCTGCACACCACCCGGAGCCGGTCGAGCCGGTGATTCCCCTGCACCCTGTGGAGGTGTGGGCGTGCGGCTGTACCTACGAGGCGAGCGCCGCTTTCCGAGACGCCGAACATGGCACGCGTGAAGGGTTTTACGCCGCCGCCTACCGGGAGCCGCGCCCGGAGATTTTCTTTAAAGGAACGGCGCGGGTCTGTGTGGGGCCGGGCCGGCCCATCGGCATCCGCCCGGATTCGCGTTTCACGGCGCCGGAGCCGGAACTGGCGGTCATTCTGGGCTCGCGGGGCAAGGTGCTGGGCTACACGCTCGCCAACGATGTCTCGGCCTGGGATATCGAGCGCGAGAATCCGCTCTATTTGCCGCAATCGAAGGTCTACACGGGCTGCTGCGCTCTCGGCCCGGTGATCGTGACCACGGAACAGCTTCCGGATCCCTATCGTCTGGAGATCACGTGCACGATCACCCGCGGGGACCGGACGGTATTCTCCGGAAGTGTTTCCACCGCCAGCCTGAGCCGGCGGCTGGAAACGCTGCTGGAATACCTGTTGCGCGCCAACCCGGTTCCCTCCGGCTCGGTGCTGCTTACCGGAACCGGCATCATCGTGCCGGAGGAGGCGGCGCTGGCGCCCGGGGATGAAGTCAGGATCCGCGTGCCGGAGATCGGCGAATTACGGAATCCGGCGGCCCTGGTGGAATGAGCACGGCGCCTCAGAACTCCGGGCTGTCTTCCGGTTCGAGGGCCTCGAGCGCTTCCAGGTGCTCCGGCTGCCGTGCATAGCGGCGCAGGACTGCCAGGATCGCGCCTCCGGGGAAACCGGCCAGCCGCAGCCGGCGGTAAACTGCGGCGAGGTTGCGAGGTTCGGCCAGCAACTCGGAGAGCGGCACGTTGCGGTACTTCCGCGCGAGGAAGTTCCGGATCAGCTCGGTGTCGTCCACGTCGCGGTAGGCCTCCCGCACTGCGCGCTCGGCGAGTTCCGGCGCCACGCGGCGGCTTCGAAGCTCACGCAGAACGCGTGCGCGTCCGAGCCCCTGGTTATCGCGCCGGGCGGCGGCGAAGGTCTCGGCGAAGCGACGGTCGTCAAGGTAGCCGTGCTGCTTGAGTCGGGCCAGCACCGCGGCGACGTCCTCGGTTCGTTCGGCCCGGCGGCGGAGTTTGTCGCGCAGTTCGGCGATGGAATAGGCCCGGCCTCCGAGGGTGCGCAGCGCGAACTGCCACAGCCCGTCAGCGTCCAGGCGGCGCGGATTTCGCTGCGGCATGTTCCTGGCGAATATGCTAGCATCGGGAAGGAAGAGAAAGTGGCCGGCAGCGGGAAAATTCCACTCGGGAGGATCCAATGAGCGAGGAACGACGGCTTTCCTATTTCTTTCTCGGGCTCGGCATCGGCGTGGCGATCGGCGTGCTGTTTGCTCCCAAATCCGGTGAGGAAACGCGGGGCTATTTGCGCGCGAAAGCGGACGAAGGCCGCGACTATTTAAAGAAGCGCGGGGAGGAAATTTACGAATCTGCCGGAGAACTGGTTGAGAAGAGCAAGGCCGCCATTACCAGCCAGAAGGAGCGGCTGGCCGCCGCCGTAGAAGCGGGCAAGCAGGCCTACCGTGAGGCGGTGGCCGGGGAAGCGGCTCCCGGTTCCGGCTCCGAAGGCTGACGCTTTCCTCATCGCACCTGCCCGGGCAACAGCCGATGAGTCAAGAGTCGCTCCTGTATGTGATCGCCGGCGCGGTGGCGGTCTCCGCGCTGGCCATGGTGCTGCAAGCGGTGCTCTTGGTGGGCATTTACAAGAGCTCCAAGGCGACACGCGAGCAGGTCAGCTATCTGGCCACGCATGCCGAATCGTTCGTCGGGTCCGCGCAAAAGACGCTGGAGCAGACGCGCCGGCAGATCGCCGAGGTCACCGCGAAAGCCGGCGAGGTGCTGGATCTGACCAAGACGCAACTGGCGCGGATTGACGAAGTCCTCGGCGATGCCGCCTCCCGCGCCAAGACGCAGATGGATCGTATCGAACTGGTGCTGGACGACACGGTCAGCCGCCTCCACAGCACCGCCACCCAGCTACAGGACGGCCTGCTGCGGCCCCTCAAGGAGATCAACGGCATCGCGGTGGGCATCCGGACCGCCCTCGGGGTTTTGTTCGGCGGCAAGCGCCTGACGGTCGAGCAGGCCACCCACGACGAAGAAATGTTCATTTAGGGCGCCTGCCGGCGGCCATGATTGACATCCACGCCCACATCCTGCCCGGGATGGATGACGGTCCCCAGACGCTGGAGGAAAGCCTTGCCATGCTCGAGATGGCGGAAGCCTCGGGCACGACGGACATCGTGGCGACCCCGCACGCCAATCTGGAGTACACGTTCGATCCGGAGGCGGTGGAGCGTAAGATGGCAGAACTCCGCCGCGCCGCCTCCGGCAGGATTCGCATTCACCGCGGGTGCGATTTCCATCTAACCTACGACAACGTTCAGGATGCTCTGGCGGCGCCGGCCAAATACACCGTCAACGGCAAGAAATTCCTTCTGGTGGAGCTCTCGGAGTTGTTGATCGCCAAGAGCACCGACGAGATCTTCGCACGCATGCAGGGAGTCGGGATCACTCCCGTCATTACCCATCCGGAGCGGAACGTGCTGCTCCACCAGCGCTTGGCGCAGCTCGAACGGTGGGTGGCGGGCGGCTGCCTGGTGCAGATCACCGCGCAGTCCCTGCTGGGAAAGTTCGGCAAGGCGGCGCGGGATTACTCCGAGGAACTGCTGCGCAGGGGGCTGGTGCACTTCGTCGCCAGCGACGCGCACGATGCAAGGCACCGTCCCCCAAGGCTCGATCAGGCCTTTGAGCTGGTGGCGCGCAAATTCGGGCCGCGGCGCGCGGAACGCCTGTTCGTCCTCAACCCCGGCGCGGTGATTGCGGGAGTGCCGCTCGAGCCGGACCAGCCGGAAGAATTCCGCCCGCGCAAGTGGTATCAGTTCTGGCGGTAGTCCGGAGCCGCCGGCTTGCCAGTACAATCGAGAACATGTACCGGTGGGCCGCGCTCTGGTTGGGGTGCCTGCTGCCTGCGGCCGCCCTCGAGTGCGACTGGCGTGAATACAAAGCGCTTCCAGGTCTGACGGCTGCACTGAAGGAAGGCGTGCTTGGCGTCACCTGGGACGGAGAGCGGGGCGAGCAGCTGCGGATGCGCCTCGGCATCGAGAACGGCCGGCCGCAGATCGAGGAGCTTGCGGTAAGGAGGCCGGGCGGGGATTGGTCCGTACTGGCAGGTCCGCTCCAGCCGGAATTCAGCGTCACCAGCGGAGTGCGGCGCACCGGACACGGGTTGCCCGAGGAACTCCGCTGGTGGGTCTACTGGGACGCGCCGCTTCAGGTGCCCGGCAGCGGCGACCAGCCGGGCCTGCCGCGCCGCCCGGAGGAGATCCGCATCGCCCGGGCGGAATTCCGCGCTCATACCTGCGAGGTGCGCACCGACGGCGCGCGGCTGGAGGTCTCCTTCCCGGGTCTCTCGTTAGGGATCTTCTCGGGGCGGTTGCGGCTGACGGTCTACCGGGGCTCGAATCTGGTGCGCATGGAAGCCATCGCGGCCACGGAAGAGCCTTCGGTGGCGTACAAGTACGCGGCAGGGCTGAAAGGATTCCACACCGGCAGACTGCACAGGGTGCTCTGGCGTGATACGGGAGGCAACCCCCAGCAGTATGGCTTTGGCGGGGCGCCGAACCGCGATCCCGTGCCCCTCAGGGCGCGGAACCGCATCGCTGTGGCGGAAGGCCCGGACGGCAGCGTGGCGGTCTTCCCGCCGCCGCATCAGTTTTTCTTTGCGCGGCAGCTCGAGATCAATCTCGGGTTCGTGTGGTATCGCAAGGACGACGGCCGCAGCTTTTCGCTCGGCATCCGGCACGGCGACAACCACGAAGGTTACAACCCGGTGTGGGTGGATCGCGTGTTTGCGCTTTACAACGCTCCGCCCGGCACCTGGCAGCGCATGCCGGTCTACTTCTATCTGAGTCCGGAGGACGGCGTCGCGACGCGGGAGCGCGCCCTGGCGTACACGCGCGGCGATCGGTACAAACCGCTCGCGGGTTATCAGACGATGGTGACGCACTTCCACACCGCCTTCACCGAGGAGTTGACGCGCGCGGGGAGCCTGGACGTGCAGGCGCCGTGGATTCCCGCGATCCGGGCACTCGGCGTCAACCTGGTGTACCTGTGCGATTTTCATGGGGACGGGCATCCGAACGACCCGGGAGAGGTGCGGCTGGCGGAGCTGGCCGCCTATTATGAAGCTTCGCGCCGCCATTCCGACAAGGACTTTTGGATCCTTCCGGGCGAAGAAGCCAATGTTTATCTGGGCGGACACTATAACATCCTGTTTCCGCGGCCGGTCTACTGGACCCACCGGCGCACGCCCGAGCAAGCCTTCGCGGAACCCCATGCGAAGTACGGCACCGTCTACCACACCTCAAGCGCCGAAGACGTTTTCGAGATGGTGAAGCGGGAGGGGGCCCTGGTCTGGCAGACCCACCCGCGCACGAAGGGTTCCACCGGCTATCCGGACAAGATTCGTGAAACGGAATACTTCCGGAGCGACCACTGGCTCGGCGCGGCGTTCAAAGCGCTGCCCGTTGATCTGTCGGAGCGGCGGCTGTGCGAGCGGCGGTGCTTCGACGTTCTGGATGAGATGAATAACTGGGGGCGGCCCAAGTACTTGATCGGCGAGGTGGACACCTATAAGAAGTTTCCCGACTACGACTTGTACGGAGATTTCAACGTGAACTACGTCCGTGTGGATCCCTTGCTGCGGCCCGACGACTGGAGTCCGGTCGTGGCGGCCTTGCGCCGGGGTGACTTTTTCGTAACCACGGGCGAAGTACTCATCCGGGATTTCCGGATCACGGCGAGGGGAGTTGCCGCGAGCGTGGAGTGGACTTTCCCGCTGGAATTTGTCGAGGTCGTCTGGGGCGACGGGGCGCAGGTGGAGCGGCAGATCATACCGGCGACGCAGTTTGCGCCGTTTGGATCCCATCACTTCGAGATTCCGGTTAGGCTGGAGGGAAAGAAGTGGGTGCGGCTGGCGGTCTGGGACTCTGCGGTCAACGGCGCGTTCACGCAACCCAGGCTCCTGGGAGGGGAATGATGCGGGCTGCGACTTTGTTCCTGCTGGCAGCTTCCGTGGCCGGCGGGCAGGTGCACAAGTCTCCGATGGCCGGGCAGTGGTTTCCCGCCGAGAAGGAAGCGCTCGACAAACTGCTCGACCGGTGTTTCGAAGCGGCGCAAAAGCGCACCGGCGGAGCGCCGCCACGAAAGAAGCTCCGGGGTCTGGTAGTGCCTCATGCGGGATTGCAGTACTCGGGCATCGTAGCGGCTTCCGCCTACCGCCAGCTCCGGGACGCTCGAAATGTGATCGTGCTCGGCTTCAGCCACCGGCGCCTGCTGCGCGGCGTGGCCGCCCCGGACATCGAAGCCTACGAGATCCCGGGCGGCCGGCTGGCCGTCCATCGCGCCGCGCTGAAGGAACTCGGAGTGCGGCTGGCGGCTGAAGACCAACTGTGCGATCACTCGCTCGAGAACCAACTTCCCTTTTTGCAGCGTGCGGCGGGCAAGGCGGGCTTTGTGCCGCTGTACGTGGGCGAATTGAACGATGCGGAGCTGGCCTCCGCGGCGCAAATACTGGCGCGCCGGATGGAGGCGGGCGACGTGGTGGTTGCCTCGAGCGACTTCACACACTACGGACAGGCCTACGGCTACACGCCGTGGCCCAACGACAGCGAGCTTCCCAAGCAACTCTTCCGGCGCGCGATGCTCGTCTTCGAACTGGTGGGCTCGCTGGACGTGGGCGCGTTCGACGACTTTGTGCAGGCCACGGGCGAGAACCTGTGCGGGCGCAGTCCGGTGCGGCTGCTCATGGCCGCCCTGACGCGGCTCAAGGAAGACACGTACCTGGTCCCGGTAGACTACATGACCTCCGGCGAGCTGACCAAGGACTACTCACTGAGCGTGACGTACGGCGCTTTAGCGTTTTATCCGGAGTCCGCCTTTGCGGTGGGCCAAGCCGACCAGAAGCGGTTGCTGGCGAGCGCGCGGCAGACGCTGGACCGCTTCCTTGCGGGGAAGAAAGAGCGCGTGGTCCCGCCGGAGAAGAGTCCCGAGCTCGAGCAGCGCACGGGCGTTTTCGTCACGATCAAGAAGAAGGGACAACTGCGCGGCTGCGTAGGAACACTGTTCGGCTCACTGCCCCTGTATGAGGCCGTAGCGGACCGTACGCTCGCGGCGGCGAGCGCAGATCCGCGCTTCCGGCCGGTGAGCGCCGCCGAGGGCCCCTTCGAGCTGGAGATCTCGTTGCTGACCCCGCTCAGACGGCTGACAAGCTGGCGGCAGTTCCGCGTGGGCCAAGGCGCGGTGATCGTGCACAACGGGCGCTCGGGAACGCTGCTCCCGCAAATTGCGGCGGAGAACGGCTGGAACGCCGAGCAGTTCCTGGAGAACCTGGCCCGCAAGGCCGGGCTGCCGCCGAAGGCTTACCAGGATCCGCGCGCCACCCTGTACGTGTACTCGGCCCAGGTCTTTTCCGAACCCGACCACGCCGCGGCGTCCGGAGACGGGCGGCCGTAGCTCGGTCCGCTCAGAGCCTCGGAAAGGGGAACAGCAGAAAGTTCTTCCCGCCGCTGTTCATGGCGACGAGTATGCCTGCGGGAAAACGGTCTCCAAGCGGGCGCGAGCTTGCCTCGATGCCGTCGGTTGCGTCGGCATTGCCTCGGATCACCGCCACCAGCTCGGAGTGGTCATGAGGGCGACCAGGTGCGCCTTCACGCCGGTAGAGGCGGTACTCGCTGTTGGCGGGCAACTGGTCCG
Source organism: Acidobacteriota bacterium (assembly GCA_037446115.1). Lineage (GTDB taxonomy): Bacteria > Acidobacteriota > Terriglobia > Bryobacterales > Bryobacteraceae > JANWXD01. The sequence goes on from JBBIJF010000010.1 coordinate 49,403, forward strand.
TGCACACGATGTAGCCCTTGCCGCCGGGTTGTGCGTAGATGGCGATGCCCTCGCGGTCTCCGCGGAAGCCGTCACGGCCGAAGTGTGCCAGCTCGGCTGCGGCGTCCGGGTGATCCGGGTCGGCGTGCCACTTGTGGATGCCGTCGCCCTCGTCGGCGTAGTAGACGTAGCCCAGCTCGTCGTCCACGGCGATGGCTTCGATTTCACCCCGCCCGCTGAAGCGCCCGAATTCCCGGACCTTGACGGCGCGCACTCCGCCGGCGCCTCCGTCCTCGAGGCGGTATTGCCAGAGGTAGCCTTCGCGCGGGCCGGTTTTCCTGCCGACAACCGCGAAGACGGCGCCGTCCCGCGGACGTTTGTAGAGGGCGATCCCCATGGGCGCTGCCGCTTCACCGGTCTGCCCCTCAAAGACCGGAAGCCCGCCCGGGGAAAGTTCGGTCAGGCCGCTGCCGTCCGGGGCAATGCGGTAGATCCGCAACCGGCTGCGGTAACGCTCCGTAACCACGGCGATGTCTACGGGCCGGCCAGCCAGTCGCAGCCCGTATTCCACGTCCACATTGTTCGGGCGGTCCAGGCCGGAGATGGTTTGCCGGATTTTGCCGTCGAGGCCGAAAACGAACAGGGCGCCCGCCGGGGCCGCGGTCTTGTCCGTTCCGAGGATCAGGCTGCGGGACGGATCCTTCGGGTGAATCCAGACGGCGGGATCATCCGGATCTTCGCCCACCGGCTCCGTGGCGACCGCCGGCTGCAGATCCACGAGGGTGTGCACCGAGAGCAAGAGCCCGGCGGCGAACATCGAACACCAGAGCAGAGCGCGCATGCTCATCGTCCGTTGGAGGGCGTCGGCTTCCAGCCGAAGGCCGCCAGCATGATGTGAAACAGGTCAGTGTTGGAGAGCACGCCCCGCACGCGCTCGGCTCCCGGACCTTGTGCAGCCACCAGAACTTCCTCGCCGGTATGGTCGTCCTCGCGCCGGAGGTTCTTAAAGGCGACGCTCTCCTGCCCGCTGGTGCGTTGGGCGCGCTCGGCCTCGCTGATCAGGGGTTCGCCCCGGCGGCCTCCGTTGACGCGCAGGTCGTAGGAGTGGTCGGCAGTGAAAAGGAGCAGCGTTTCCTCGGGCTTGACGCGTTTGGCGATGCGCTCAATGATGCGGTCGAATTCCACGGTGCGCTCGAGGCCCCGGACGATGTCATTGGTGTGGAGATCGGACTCCACCATCAGGAAGAAACCCTCGGGATTGTGGCTGAGGATCTGGAGGGCCCGCATGGCGGCGGCTTCCAGGTCGAAATCGCCGGAATCGAGCAGCACGATCAGGCGGCGGGCCTCCGGAGGTGCGCGCTCGAGCGAACCCGTCACAGCGTAGCCTCGTTGTTGAAGGGCGGCTTCCGGGTCTGGGACGAAGGCGCGCATCTCCTGGAGAATGCGTGAGCGGCCCGCTCCGATCACGACATCCACGCCGTCGCCAAACGGTGGGCGCAGCAACTGCGCGAAAATCTCACCCTCCCTGCGCCGGTCGTTGACATGGGCATAGCAGGCCGCAGGCGTGGCCGAAGCCGCGGAGCTGTTGGTCACGACGCCCGTGGCCAGCCCGCGCTCTTCGGCGTATTCCAGGATGGTCTTGAGGGGCCGCCCGTCTTGCTTGCCGCGGATCGCAGTTTCGTCCTGGGAGATCACACCATTGTGCGTTTTTCGCCCGGTGACGATGGCGGTCATGCCCGCGGCCGAGTCGGTCACCCAGGCCGAGGCCGCCGAGGTTTCCATCAGGGCGATGTGCGGCATGCGGTGGATGAACAGGCGGCGCGGCTCGTTGTAGGCGTAGATGCTGGCGGCGCTCAGCGTCGGGATGCCCCCGGCGTCGCCGAGGAACAAAATCACGTTGCGGGCGGTGCGATCCGCGGCGGAGGCGGAAAGCCCGGTAAGGAGAAGGACGAGAATAGCTCGCTTCATGTCACTCGCTCGCAAGCACGTAACGTGCCAGTCTGTGTGGCTCGAGGGCGAAGGCCCAGCGATGCGGCTCAGAACAGAAGCCGCATCGCCAGTTGGAGTTGCCGCGCAGTGCCCGTGCCGATGGTCCGGTTGAGCCCGGACTGGATGAGGCCGAAACTTGCCGGGGAGCTGATGTTCAGGCCCGGGTTGCCCGCTTGGACGCGGTTGGTCAGGTTGAACGATTCGATCCGGAACACCAGGCTGGTGCTCTCGGTGAGCTTGTTTTCCTTCTGGAGCGCGAGGTCAATCTGGAACAAGCCGGGTCCTGTGGCGATGCTCCGCCCGGCGTTGCCCCAGGTTCCGGGCTTCGGCACGGCGAACGCCGCCGGGTTCAGCCACAGGGCGAACGTGCGGCCACCCGGGGGCGTCAGAGGCACGCCCGGAACAATGTCCGGCCGCTGGTTTGAGGTGTTGCCGTCCGGCACGTCCCGCGAGCTGCGGTTCACCGAAACGGTCAGCATGCGCCCGGTGCGCGCGGTCCAGATGCCGCTCAACTGCCAGCCTCCCACCAGCCGGCCCGCCAGGCCGCTCACGTTGGCGTAGCGCTGGCCCGGTCCGAACGGAAGCTGCCAGACCCAGTTGTTGGTGATGGTATGGCGAATGTCCTGCGCGCTGTTGCCCCGGTCGCAGTGGCGGCAGGCGACGTTCTGGGGCTGGCTGCCCTCGCCGCCTCCCAGGTTGCCGTCGTTGATGGTGTGAGACCACATGTACTCGGTCTGCCACATGAAGCCTCGGGTAAATTGCCGCAGCAAGGAGACCTGGAGGCCGTGGAAGCTGCTGGTGCCGTCGTTGCGTTTCTCGTCAATGCGGCCGAAAACGGGAAGCGGGCGCTGTCCGGTGAGGGGGTTGATCACGTTGATGAAGCTGCGAGCAAACAACTTGCGCCCGCCATTGCCGACATAACCCACCTGCATGACGAAGCTGGCGGGCAATTGTTGCTGGATGGAGAACCCCCATTGCAGGGCATAAAGATCACGGCGGTCACGCTGGAGCGAGCGAGGCGTGATCCCCTGCGACCGGGCTTGTCCGAGAAACGGCTCAATCGGGAAGGACAACCCGGGAGCCTCCCGCGCCGTCAGCGAGAAGCGGTCGGTATCATTGTCCAGGGCCGCGTTGACGTCGTCGTTCTGTCCGGTACCATGGTAGACGCCGAATCCGGTGCGGATCACGGTTCTGCCTTTCAGAGCGCCCGGAGACCATGCCAGTCCCACGCGCGGGTCAAAGTTGTTGCGATCCGGGAAGTACCACGGTGTGCCCGGCGGGCAGAAACCCTGGCAGCGGTGGAGATCGAACACTTTCTCCCGGTGCCGCACCTCGTGGGGGACCGTATAGTATTCGTACCGCAAACCGAGATTGACGGTGAGGTTCGGCCGCACCTTGATATCGTCCTGGACATAGGTCAGGTACCAGGTGCGCCGGGCGCCGTGGACCGGGATTCCGGCCGTGATGCTCATGCTATCGGCGCTGTTGCGCACGAAAGTATCCCGGCTCGAATAACTGAGTGAGACCGCATTCATGGCCGGGTCCGCCACGTTGACGTGGATCCGGCGCGCTTCAAAGCCGGCCTTCAGCGTGTGGCGGCCGCGGGTGATGGCAAGGTTGTCCATCACGGAATAGGAGGTGTTGCCCTCGATCAGGAGATTGGTTTGACCCAACGTCATGAACCCGGGGACGCTCACGTTTTGGGTGAGGGGGCCGTAGTCGAAGCGGCGGATCGGGGAGCGGTTGTAGCCCGCCTTCCACTCGTTGATCACCGTGGGAGTGAAAATGCGCTGGTAATTGAGCACGAAGTTGGAGGGCCGGAAACTGCTCACTACGCGATCCACGTCCAGTACGCTCTGTGGCTGCTCGATCAGGCCGTCGTCAATATTGAAGCGCCCGTAGAGGAGATTGTTGTCGTTGAAACGGTGATCCACCCGCAAAGTTCCGCTGTTTTCTCCCCATTTCTGGCTCCGGGAGACCTCGACCCGGTCGATGTCGGCGTTGCTGGTGCGGGTGGTTCCGGCCGGGTAAGCATCCAGGACCGGTTTCAGGGCCGGTGAGGTCGCCAGCACGCGAGCGCGGAACGCCGCACTCGGCACATCGTTGCGTAAGGTCTGGCTGATGCGCTGCCTGAGGCCCTCGTAGCTGGCAAAGAAAAACGTCCGGTTGCGAACGATCGGCCCACCCGCGCTGCCGCCGAACTGGTTGAGGCGGAAGGGTTCCTTGCCGAGATCGAACGGGTTGCGTGCGTCCAGCTTGTCGTTGCGCAGGAACTCGAACAGGCTGCCGTGAAATTCATTCGTTCCGGACTTGGAAACAAGGTTGATCTGGGCGCCCGCACCGGCCCCGGACTCGGCCGAGTACAGAGTCGAATTGACCCGGAACTCGGCGATGGCTTCCGTACTGATAATGAGCCGCAGGGCGGCCTCCTGGCGCGGGTCCTTGACGCCGGTGGCGTCCAGGCCGTCATAGGTCCAGTTATTGTCATCACGGGCCCGTCCGACGAAGCGGATGGTCTGCTGACTTCCGTCACCCGTGTTGACCGCCCCGGGTGCGAGCATCATCAGGCTGGCCCAATGCCGGCCGTTCAAGGGGATTTCGCGCACTTGGCGGGAGCCGATCACGGCCCCTACGGTCGGGGCGGCGGTTTCCAAAGGAGTGGCGGCGCTCTCCACGTTGACCTGGGTCTCGATGGCGCTCACCTCGAGTTGCACGTCCAGGGTGCGGATGTCGCCGACCCCAAGGCGGACGTCCTGGAAGGTGACCGTGCGAAATCCGGAAAGCGAGACGGTGACGCTGTAGTTGCCGATGGGCAGGCCGGCGGCCACGTACGCTCCCGCCTCGTTGGTCTTGATCTGGCGCCGCAAACCCGTATCCTGAGAGACGATTTCCACGGACGCGCCCGGCACCACTGCCCCGGTCGAGTCGCTGACCGTGCCCTGGAGCGTGGCCCGGTCCACCTGGGCCGACAGCTGCGCTCCGAACAAAAGCGCCAACAGAAGCCAAGGCCCCGGGCTACCAGTCGCGAAAACACCGCACTTGCCTACTCTCTTCATGGGACCCCCAAACATTGATCTCCGATCTCCCCAGAATTGTAGCCAAGGCAAGACTTCAGCGGAAGTACGGAACGGTGAATAACTAGTTAACGCCCGCTTTTGGTATGCTGCCTTGAGCGGGAGAGGGTTCCGATGCACCCTGCCGTCGGCGAGGCCGAACAGAGGGCAGCCTTGCGGCGCGTCCTCCGGAGCACTACTCTGGCCCACTCGGAGAGCCTGCGCCGTCTGTTGGCCTACCTGGGCGAAAAGACCCTCAACGGAGCTGGAGCCGAACTCAAAGAGTACACGATCGGCCTGGAGGCCTTTGGCAAGCCGGAATCGTATGATCCGCAACAGGATTCGACGGTGCGGGTGCTGGCAAGCAAGCTCCGGCACAAATTGGATGAATACTACGCCACGGAGGGGGCCGCAGATCCCGTCCGAATCGAGCTGCCGCGCGGTCATTACCGGCTGCGGTTTGAGGCAAGGCAACCGGCGGAAAGACCGTCGTCTCCGGACCGGCTGAGGCGGTGGCAGTACGCAACATTCTGCCTCGCGATTCTCACGCTGCTCCTGTTGGTGCCGGCCGTAACGCGCCGCCTGCCGGCGTCCCACGCCGCCCGGACGGCCTTACCGCCGGCGCCTTTGGGAACTCCGGAGTTGGAACTGTTGTGGCAACCGTTCCTTGAGGGAGGCCGTCCGCTTCTGCTCGTGCTGGGCACCCCGCTGTTTGCAAAGTTTTCGGGCGGTTTCTTCCGCAGCCCGCGAATCAACGACTGGGAGGCGGCCGCAAGCTCGGAGATTGTCCAGAGGATGCAGGAGCTTCTGGCCAGCGACTACGCCGTAGCCTGGCACAACTTCACCGGAATCGGCGAGGCCACCGGGGCCTTCCTGCTCGCCCAGCTCCTTTCCCAGCGGCGCATCCCCCTCATGCTCAAGCGCAGCAGTGCTCTGGCCTGGGAGGACCTCGAACACCACAACGTGATTTTTCTCGGTTCTCCCAAGTTCAACCGGCAACTGCTCGATCTGGCGGCTTCCGGGGACTTCGTGATTGAAGGCGGAGTCATCCGTAACCGCAATCCGCGACCTGGGGAGGCGGCAGAGTACCGCGACGTGTGGCCGAACAAAGCCGAGATCGCCGAGGATTATGCGTTGATCCACCGCCTGCCGGGGCTGCACGGCCGCGGCAACATCCTCATTCTCGGCTCCAGCTCCACCCAAGGTACCTGGGCGGCGGCCCAGTACGTCACCGAGCCGACACATGTCAAAGAACTTGTGGCGCGGCTCCGGCTTGCCGGTTCCGGCCGATTACCGCCCTCCTACCAGGTGGTGATTCGGGCGCGGTTCAAACAAGACGTCCCGGTAGAGCTGTCCTACGTCACGCATCGGTAGCAGCCTCCACTTCGGACGCTGCGCTCTCCGGCAGCGGCTTGCCGATCCAGGTACACAGGTAGTCTCGGTGGACGAGGATCTTGTCGCCGGAGATCGCCGGATTCCGGGGGAACAGCGGAAAATCGCCGTTGTGTGACTGCCGGTGATCCCGGAGGCAGTAAGGATCGCGAACGAAGAGGGATCGCAAGCCCTGTTCGTGCAGATGGTGAAGATAGGATCGCGCGGCGCATCCGCCCCGGCAAGTGGCCACGAAAGCGCAACCCTCGCATCCGGCCACCGCACCGGGGTTGGCGTTTCTCCGCCGGAAGGCGCGGAACTGGGGCGAGCGGACGATATCCCACACGTCGTCGGCCAGCAGATTGCCGGTCTTGTATTCGTGAAGGTAGACACACGGCGAGACGGGAACTCTGCCGTCCGGGGTGATGGAGTGGATGCGGAAGCTGGTGCGCCCGCAGGGGCAGCCCTTTCCCGGATGGTCGCAGACCGTGGCCAGCAGCGGCTCGCCGAGATCCACCTGTTCGCACTGCCGCATCAGGCGCGCGAAGCCTTCGTAGAACTGGCGGGCGTCGAGCGCCGCGCTCATGTGGCGCCGCTCGACAGGCTTCAGAGGATTGATGCGGATGTGAGCGTCGTAGCGCCGTGCGATCTCCACGATCGCGTCAATGTGAGCCGGGGAAAAGTTCCAGTTCATCGCGCACAGGATCACGGTGTGATCAATCTGCCGGCGCCGGCAGATTTCCAGGGCTTGAATCGCCTGGGGGAACAAGGCCGCACCGCGGTTGCGGTTGTGTTCCTCCGGGTCGGGGCTGTCCAGTGAGACGTCAATGTCGTTGAGCAAGCCGACCGCTTCCGGGTGGTCGCGCTCGAGCCAGATCAGCGAGATGCCGCTCGTGGTGAGACCTACGCGGATTCCTTCCGAGGTGAGGGAGCGGATGATATAGGGGAGCAGCGTCTTTTTGGGGTCCGCTCCGTTGGTAAACAGCGGTTCGTTGCCGCCGAGGTTCACGGTTTTGACGCCGAGGCGTACCAGCTGGGAGACGATGCGGTCGATCATCCAGGGCTCGAGGTCCATGCCCTTGCGCCGCGCGCTCATTGAATAGCAATGCGTGCAGCGATAGGGGCACTCGTTGCCGAGCGTCCAGCCGATATTTTCGATGGCCATGGGGCACTCTTCGAGCTCTTCATGCTCCAGCGGCGCCAGGGAGGCCGAGTAGTGCAGCTCGGCGTCATCCCCGGTCTCGGGGGTGGCCAGCACCGGCAAGAGAGGCGGCTTCATGGGACCATGCTCCGTTCCAGGGCTTGCTCAGTGGATCCTCCCAGCCCGCCGGAGCGCACATTCCACTTGAGGATGGGGCAGACGGGATACCAGGGCGGCGCCTCCGGATCGTTCGGGTCCCGTTTGGCGCACCGCGGGTCGGTTCGAAGCCAGTCCCCGGACAGCAGATAGGCGTAGCCGCGGCAGCCGGTGCCGCAGTCCTGCTGGTGCAAACAGGAGGAGCAGCGGTCCTGCGGAAGAGTGAACGCGCGGTAGGCGGCCCGCTCCAGAGCATACTGCAGCGTGGCTTCCAGGGGCTGGTGGAGAACGTTGCCGATGGGGCGCCCCTCGGTCATGAAGAAGACGCATTGATAGAGGTTGCCGTCGCTGCGGACGATCAGGTAGTCGAAATCTTCGAGCAGCGTGTTGCAACCGGTGCCCCGCCCCTTGATGGCGGAGCGGTCCACGGGGGCCTGATCAGTCCAGGCAAAGCCCTGTTCCATGACGACGTCGAGGTCCGGGCGCAGGCCCGCCGCCTCGCGGAGGACGGCTTCCTGCAGGGCGCGCCAGCGGGTCGGAGGGATGACGCGGGCCGGGTGGTCACGTCCGCGGCCGAGAGGCGACCCCAGGAAGACGGAGAAGATGTGAGCGCCCATGCGATCCGCCAGGTGCAGCAGCGGGACGATCTCGTCGTAGTTGTCTTCGTAGGCCACCGCAGAGATGCGCGTGCGCAGACCGAGATCCACGGCGTGGCGTACGCAGTCCAGCGTCCTCTGCCAGCCGTCCGGCGAACACTGCCGCAGGCGGTTGTGCGTCGCCTCCAGGCCGTCCACGCTGATCATGATTTCGCCGAGGCCTTCGGCGATCAGCCCCGCGAGCCGTTGCCGCGCCAGCAGCATGCCGTTGGTGATGATGCGGCTGTGGAGTCCGAGGCCGGAAGCACGACGGACCATCAGCTCCAGATCCTTGCGCAGGGAGGGCTCGCCTCCTAGAAAGTGCACCTCCTCGAGCCCGAGCTTGCGGGCCTCTTCAAGCAGGCTCGCGATGCGATGGAGCGGCAGATCCGCATGGGTGTACTCGCCCGCGCGCACGTTACAGAAATCGCAGCGGATGTTGCAGTGCATCGTGACGTACAGGTCCAACTCATGGAGGCGGATCGGGCGGATTGCCTCCGGTGGGGTCCAGTTGGCGGGCAAAAGAGGCGCCTCGTGCTCGTACAAGCCCGCACGCGTCAGGCGCTCGACGGGGATCAGGGAGCCGGATGCGGTGCGCGTCACGAGAAATGCTCCGCAAATCCGCGGCGGCTTCGGGTGGTGATGTTTTCCCGCAGCATGAAGCAGAGCGGATAGAAGCGCTGCGTGCGGGGATCGCCGGAACAACGCGGGTCGAGGCGGAACCAGTCTCCCGTCAAGGTCCGGCTGAGGGCTTTGCTGCCGCCGCCGCATGCGGCAAGCTGCGGGCATGAGCGGCAGGCGTCCGCCGGGGCCTCGAGCGAGCGATAAAAAGCCCATGCGTCCGGGTCAACGAGAATGTCAGCGAGGGGCCGCCGGTGGATACTGCCGAGCGGCGGGCCGACGTCCGCGAAACACACGCAAGGATAGACGCGCCCGTCGGCCAGGACATTGACGTAATCGCACTTTTTGAGGAAGCCGAGACAGCCGTGCCCCCGGCCGCCCTCCTCGACCGTTTCGGGCGCAGGGTCGTCGTCCCAAAAGAAGACTTTTTCGGCGGTGATTTCGGTCTTTGCGGCGCCGCTGCGAGCCGCGGCTTCGCGCAGCTCCTCGAGGAACCGCCGCCAGCGCTGCGGCGGAACCATCAAATCAGCCAGCTCGCGGCCGCGACCCACGGGGATCAGATAGAAAACGGAATACGTCGCCACGCCGAGGGCGCACACCAGGGGGACCAGCGCCGCCAGATGATCCACGTTGAGGGTTGTGGCCACGGCGTTGACGCGCACGTCGAATCCCAGGGCGGAGGCGTTCTCGACGGCTGCGAGCGTCAGCTCATACAGGCCGCGGCGGGCGCGGTGGAAGTCGTGATGCTCCGGCGGGCCGTCCAGGCTCACCAGTACGCGGCGCAGTCCGGCATCCCACAACCTGCGGAGCGTTTCCGGCCGGAGCAGGGCGCCGTTGGAGTGCATGCGCATGCGAAAGCCGAGCTCGGCTCCGCGGCGGATCGCCTCCAGAATGTGGGGCCAGGTGACCGGCTCTCCGCCGGAGAAATGGATCACCTCGACGCCGAGCCGGCGGGCCTGCTCGAGCAGCGACAGCGCCGCCTCGCGGCCCAGCGAGGGTTCTTTGCGGTCGGGCCGCGACGAATAACTGCAGTAAATGCATTCGATGTTGCAAAAGTTGGTGACGTTAATATCAATTTCCCGCAAGGTTACGGGCGGAGCGGCGCCGGGCGGATGCGGCGCCTGGATCCGGGTCAGTTGAGGCAGGAGGGACATGGGTTCGATTCGTCCTGAGGCTGAGGGCGGGTCAAGAACTGGTCCTCCCGGCAGCCGTCGCGGAAACAGGTGACACCCTTGCAGCCCAGCCGGTAGGCCAGCCGGAAGGCGGCGGCGATGTCGGCAGGGGTAGCTTCGTGGGGAAGGTTGATGGTCTTCGAGACCCCGAGGTCGGTGCAGCACTGGAATGCAGCCTGGACGCGGACGTGCCATTCCGGCGCGATCTCGTGGGCCGTGAGCAGCAGGCGGCGAAACGCCGGCGGGACACCGGGGGCGCCATCCACCGTACCGGTCTGCCGGATGCAGCGTTCCAGTGCTTCGGAGTAAAAGCCTTCGCTACGGGCGAGGGCGAGAACGCCTTCGTGTACGTCGGCGAGCGTGTCGCCTGTCGCCAGGCGGCGGCAGAGCGCCAGCGAGTATAGCGGCTCGATGCCTGCCGAGCAACCGGCGATGACCGAGATCGTGGAATTCGGGGCGTTCGCCGTGGTGGTGGCGTTGCGCAGGGCGCGGAAACCGCGCGCCGGCCAAACGCTGGAGTGGAACGCCGGGAACGATCCGCGCTCGGTGGCGAGCGCGGCCGAGGCTTCCCGCGTGGCTTGCCGGATGTGGGACATCAGCCGCCCGGCCAGGTTCTCGGCCTCGGCCGAATCGTAGGGGATGCGCAGCAGGAGGAGCAGGTCCGCGAAGCCCATGACGCCGATGCCCAGCTTGCGCGTGCGCAGGGTGGCCTCGCGGATTTCCGGCAGCGGATAAGGGTTGGCCTCCACCAGGTTGTCCATCATCCGCACCGCAATCGCCGCCGAGGCAGACAAGTCCTCCCAGCGGATGGTGCGCGAGCGAGGGTCGGCGAAGCGGGCCACATTGAGCGCCCCAAGGCAGCAGGATTCGTACGGCAGCAGAGGCGCCTCGCCGCACGGATTGGTGGCCTCGATGCGGCCGAGCGAGGGGGTGGGATTGTCGGCGTTAATCCGGTCGAGAAACAGGAGACCCGGATCACCGGTCTTCCAGGCTTCCTCGCAGATCAAGTCAAACAGCTCGGTGGCGGACGCCTCTCCCTGATCAAGGCGGGCCATGAAGCGATCGGTGATGCCCACCGAAAGATTGAAGTTGCGCAAGGGGGCTCCCGGCGCGGACTTGGCCCGCACGAAATCCCGGATGTCGGGATGATCGCAGTCGAGCACTGCCATGTTGGCCCCCCAGCCGGTTCCCCCGCGCTTGACGACTTCCGTCTCGGCGTCGAAGACGCGCAGGAACGCCACCGGGCCGCTGGCGACGCCTCCGGACGCCACCGGAGAACCGGCAGGCCGGAGGGCGGAGAAAGAAAATCCGGTGCCGCCGCCGCGCGCATGAACGATCGCCGCCCGGCGTACGGCCTGAAAGATGCCGTCAATCGAATCCTCGACCGGCAGGACGAAACACGCAGCCATCTGCTGCGGTGCGCGCCCGGCCGCCAGAAGAGCGGGTGCGTTCGGCAAATAGCGGCCGGCGGTCATCTCCTGAAAAAACAGCTCGGCCCATGCCAGTTCTTCCTCGGGGGACAGCGAAGACCGGAAGCAGCGCTCCGCTCCGGCAAGGAAACGCGCTACTCGCCGGAAAAGCGCTTCCGGGGTTTCCATTGCTCCATCCGGCTTCCGGGCAAGATAGCGCAAGCCGAGCAGGTAGCGGGCGCTTTCGGAGAGGTCCAGGCGGAAGGAGGGATCCAGGATGGCCGGCTGCCCCTGGGCCCGAACGCGAGCCAGTAAATCGTCCCAGAGGGGCCCAGCCACCATAAAAGTTCCTACAAGTATAAACCACAGGCGGCGGGATATCCGGGGCGATGGGCGGCTGGGTCAGCGGGCGGTTTGGAGCTGGAGGCTCCGCTCGCGCTGCCAGCGCAGCTTACCCTGGTGCTCCTGATACAGCGTGGCGAAGGCCGCCCAGTAGTAGCCCGCCACAAACAGCGACAGGAAGGGGAGCGCGAGGAAGTTGTAGGTTTCGATGGCGTAGGCCATCATGAACAAGAAATAGGTCCCGATGGCCAGTTCCATGTAGGGGAGCCAGCCGCTGCGCCGTCGGTATTTGGTATCGCGCACCCGTACGCGATCGGGGCCGATGGCGTATTTGGCCGTGCGCACGAAACCGGTCTTGATGCCGAGCAACGCCTCGATGACCGCCCGCGTGTTGATCACGGCCAGGGCCACGCCTACGGCGACCAGCGCCGGCATCAAAAAGATCGTGCGCTTCCAGGTGCGCGGGTGAAGCTCGCGCTGGGCGACCAGATAAAAAGCGATGATAGACCAGAAGCAGGCCAGCAGCAGCGGGAGATCCACCAGCAGCATCTGCTGCCAGCCGATGTAGAAGCGCACGATCATCACGGGCAACATCAAAGCCGAGACGGCGATCATCAGCGGATAGGAGATGTTCGGCGTCAGGTGAAAGAACGCCTCCACTTTGTGCCGCCGGGAGATCGGGGCCCGCAAAATGGCGGGAAGCAGCTTCTTGGCCACCTCGGTCAGACCCTTGGCCCAGCGAGACTGCTGCACCTGGAAGGCGTGCATTTCCACGGGCAGTTCCGAGGGGGAGTCCAGAGCCGGCAGGTAAATGAAGCGCCAGCCTTTCAGCTGCGCGCGATAGCTCAGGTCGCAGTCCTCGGTCAGCGTATCGTGCTCCCAGCCGCCGGCGTCCTCGATCATGGCGCGGCGCAAGACGCCGGCCGTGCCGTTGAAGTTGAAGAACAGGCCTGCGCCGCACCGAGCCGTGTGCTCGAGGACAAAGTGACCGTCGAGCAAGATGCCCTGCACCTCGGTGAGGATGTTGTAATGCCGGTTCAAGTAACTCCAGCGCGTCTGGACCAACCCCACTTTGGGGTCCGTGAAAAAGTGCACGGTGCGCATGAGGAAATCGGGCGGGGGCACGAAATCGGCGTCGAAAATTGCGATCAGGTCGCCTGTGGCGGTCTTCAGTCCTTCCTGTAAAGCGCCGGCTTTGAACCCCTGGCGGTGCGTCCGGTGGTGGTATTCGATGGGGTAGCCTTGCGCGCGGTAGCGGGCCACCAAGGCTTCGGTAAAGGGACGGGTCTCGTCGGTCGAGTCATCGAGCACCTGAATCTGGAGCAGCTCGCGCGGGTACTCCATGGCGAGGACGGATTCGATCAGCCGCGCGACGACGTAGCGCTCGTTGTAAATCGGAAGCTGAATCGTCACTCGCGGAAGCCGCTCGAAACGGGCCGGGGGCTCTTTGGGCAGCCGTTTCCGGTACTTGAAATAGGTCCGGATGATCTCCAGCCGGTACAGGCCGTAGATGGACAGGATCGCCAGAATGGTGAAATAAGGAATGAGCAGGCACCAGTCAAACCAGCTCAGCTGGTGAATGCCGGCAAAAGTGTCATCGGTGAGGTTGCGAAGTGCGCGCCGCACCGGGGAAGGCGTGGCGAGCCAGGCCAGAACCAAGGGACCGAGTGCCATAGGTGCTCCTTCAGAACATCCGCCGCTTCGACCGGATCAGGACGGCTCCCGTCGCAGTTGCAATCCTCGGCTTGCTTACCGAGGCCCTGTGGCTGCACTTGAGGGCGTATGAACCTCTGCGCCGCCACCTGGTGGAAGCGATTGTCGTTTATGTGCTTGCATCCCTAGTCTACATGATCTCGGTATGGGTGGTGCTGCAACGCGCAGGCTCACCCGGGCGGGGTTTGCTGCTTCTGGTTGTGGCTTTCGCCCTGCTGTTCCGGCTCACGGTGTGGCCTCTGTCGCCGGCGCTGTCCGACGACGTGTTCCGCTACCGCTGGGAAGGGAAAGTGCAGGGGTACGGGGGCAACCCATACCAGGTGCGACCGAACGATCCGGAATGGGCGCACCTGCGGGACGCCGCGTTTCCCCTGGTTCCGGGCCGCGATTTCCCCGCAGGCTACGGGCCGTTGATCGAACATCTGCAAGCGTTGACCTACCGGATTGCGGCGGCGGCAACGGACGATCCTTTCCGGCAGGCGTTCTGGTTTAAAGCGCCGGCGGCGCTCTTCGATCTGGGCCTGATCCTGGCGCTCGCATGGCTACTCGCCTTGCGGGGATTGCCGCTCGAACACGTCCTGATTTATGCGTGGTCGCCTATGCCGGTGATGGAGTTCTGGGGGACGGGGCACAATGATTCTCTGCCGGTTCTGTGTGTGGTTGTGGCTTTGGCGTTTGCGGTTCGAGAGCGCTGGACGGCGGCCTTTGGCGCGCTTTCCCTGGGCGTGGCGGCAAAGCTGTGGCCGGTCATCCTGCTGCCCGCCTTCCTCCGGTGGAGCGGCCGGCGGCGCGCGGGCTGGCTCCGCGCCTGGCCCGTCGCGCCGGTCTTCGTGGTGCTGTGGTGGCCCTACCGAAGCGACGTCGAGTACAACATCCGGTTCATGAGCGGCTTTGTCGGCGGCTGGCGCAACAACGACAGTTTTTTCGGGCTGCTGCTGTGGCTCGCCGAAGATATCTACCGGGCCAAATACACGGCCTTCGCGTTGATCGCGGCTGCCGCAGTGCTCGCAGCCTGGCGCTGCCGGACGCTCGAAAAGGCGTCACTGGCGGCCATCACGTCCCTGCTGGTGATCTCTGCCAACGTCCATCCCTGGTATTTGACGTGGCTGCTTCCCCTGCTCGTGTTTCAGCCTGTGCCCGGGCTGCTGCTGTGGACGGCCCTAGTGCCGCTCGCCTACCATGCGGTGATTCCCTGGATCGAACTGGGCCAATGGCACGGCTCGACGCCCTACCGCTGGTGGATCTACGTCCCGGTGTACGGCATGCTGGTCGGCGGCTGGCTGCGGGAGCGCTTCAGGCCGCTTCGTTCATCATCGCCACAATCACCTGCTCAACCTCCCGAGCCACGGGCTCCAGCTCCGGGCCGGGGAAAAACTTCATGAGCGCAGTGGGCAGCAGCGTGGCCAGCTTGTTGACCTCCCCGGAGCAGTAGACCGAGATGCGGCAGGGCAGCGCCGTGGAAACGGCTCCGTTGGCTTCGAGCACTTTTTTGGCCTGTTGCGGGTTACAGACCTCGTAGATGCGGCATTCACCGCCGAAGTCCACTCCCTTTTCCCGCATTTTCTCCCTGAGATCGTGGACGGCGATGATGCCGAACTTGTGGCGCGCGGCGGCCTCCTGGAGCCGTCGGTCAATCTCCTCCAGCGGGCGCCGGGATTCGACTTCGTAGACCATAGCTCGTTGCCTCCCTGTAATGATTCCTTTTCAATGAGAACGGCAGATGCCGATCATGTCGGGCGTAGCGGGTGTCGTTGCCTCTCCCCATCATGATTCCTTTTCAATGACCGTGAGGACGGCGCAAGGGGCATGCCGGACCACCCGCACGGTGGTCGTCCCCAGAACCGTCGTGTCGAAGAAGCGGCGGTGGCGCGCGCCCATGACCAGCAGATCGCAGCGCAACTCGGAGGTTGCGGCGATGATTTCCCGGGCTGCTTCGCCTTTGCGCGTCACTTCGCGGATGGAGCAGAGCGTGCGCACCTCGGCGGGCACCCAAGCGCAGAGGTCGGCGATGGCGTCTCGTGCGCCGGGTTCCGCCACATGGAGCACGGTGAGTTCCGCCCCGAAACAATGGGCCATTTGGGCGGCATAGGCCAGCGAACGGCGCGCCACGGCGGAGTCGTTGACGGGGCAGACGATGTGACGGGGGCTGTCGAAGGGCTCCGGACCGCTTTCCGACGGGCGAACGGTCAGCACCGGCACCGGGCTTTCCCTCAGAACCCGTTCGGCCACGGAGCCAAGCATGAGCCGGTTTACACCGCTGCGTCCGTGGGTGCCCAGGGCGATCAAATCGGCCGGCAGCTCCCGCACCGTGCGCAGGATGCCGTCTACCGGCAGCGCTTCCACCACCCGCGTCTGGACCGCGCCGGCCCTGTCTTTTAGAGTGGAGGCCACGAATCGCGTCAGGCTCTGCCGGGCCTGCTCGACCCATTCCCGGCGCTGGCGCCGCATTTCTTCCAGGCGGCTCTCGGTAAAGTACGGGGGCGGCAGAAAGAGATCGGCGAACAGCGCCGTGAGGCGTGCGCCGGAGCAGCGGCTCAGGGCGTCCCCGAAACGCAGGCCGAGGGCGGAGATCTCGCTGAAATCCACAGGGCAGAGGATGTGCTGAACGGAGGAAGCGGGCATTGCGGCAATTCTCTATCCGCAAGGATGCAGATAACCCCGGGAGGTGACAGCGGTGATGAAAGTGCAAAATTTTACTTGCGGCTTCCGGGGACTCGTGATAAGATCGCCCCAGCCTCCTCGCAACAAGTCATTCTATTTCGATCATTTCCGGAGGCCGACATGAAGGGGAATCGCGCAGGCTGGCAGGCAAGGGCGTCGTGGCTTGCTGCCGCATCGGTACTGGCGGCGTGCGTTGCGGTGCCGCCGTCGCTTCAGGCCCAGGTGCTCTACGGCTCGATCGTGGGCAACGTACGGGACGCCAGTGACGCTGCGGTGGTGGGCGCCGCCGTCTCGATCACGAATCTCCGGACCAATGAGGTCCGGCAGGCAACCACCAACGAATTCGGACAGTACAACTTCCCCACCGTTCAGCCGGGCACGTACGCCGTGAAAGTGACCAAGGAGGGATTCGCCGCCTTCAGCCAGGAAAACGTCGGCGTCACGATCAACTCCGTGACGCGTGTGGATGTGACCTTGCAGGTGGGCGCGGTCACGGAGGCGGTGACGGTGAGCGCTGCGGCGGCAGCCTTGCAAACCGACCGGTCGGAAGTGCGGGCCGAGATTGTGGGCAAGCAACTGGTTGACTTGCCGGTGGCCATCGGGCGCAACTACCAGCAGCTGTTCCGCGCCCTGCCCGGCTTCAGCCCCCCGGTGAACGCCCATTCCATCCCGACGAATCCCTCCCGAGCCCTCCGGTTTAACGTCAACGGCGCCAGCGACGCCTCCAACAACACGCGCATTGACGGTGCAAGTTCGACGGTGATCCAGTTGCCGTGGATTGTGGCCTACATTCCGTCGCTGGAGGCGATCGAGACGGTCAATGTCGTGACCAACAGCTTTGACGCCGAACAGGGCCTTGCCGGGGGTGCGGCCATCAGCCTGCAAACTCGAAGCGGGACCAACGAGCTGCACGGGGCCGTCTACGAATACCACACCAACCAGCGGCTGAAAGCGAAGCCGTTCTTTCTCCCCCAGGGGCAAGGCAAGCCCAAGCTCATCAACAACCAGTTCGGCGCGGCGGCGGGCGGCCCCTTCAAACGCGACAAACTGTTTTACTTTGTGGCCTACGAAGGAACCTACGACCGCCAGAGTGCCTCCCGCTTTGGAACAGTTCCCACCGCCGAAATCAAACGGGGAGATATGTCTGCCTCCCCGCGCCCGATCTATGACCCGCTCACCGGGAACCCGGACGGCAGCAACCGCGCGCCCTTCCCGGATAATCTCGTGCCGGCGTCCCGCCAGGATTCGATTGCCCGCAGGCTGGCCGATCTCACGCCGCCTCCGAACCTGAGCGGCCTGAGCAGCAATTACTTCGTGACGGCTCCGTTCAAATTCAACCGCAACACGGTAGACTCCAAAGTGAATTACAACGCCACAGACAGGCTGAACATGTTCGCGCGTTTCAGCCTGCTGCGTTACAGCAGTTTCAACCGGGAGCTGTTCGACGAGCTTGGCGGGCCGCCCATCGCCGGCGGCAACCCCGGTAATTCCCATGGAGGGACTTACTCAACCACCGTGGCGGTGAACTATGTCGTGAGCCCGAATTTCGTCATCGACGCTTATTACGGCTACACACGCATGGACACCAGCTCGGAGCAGCGACGGCTGGAGGAGAAGCTGGGCCTGGATTTCCTGGGCATCCCGGGTACGAACGGCCCGCGGCGCTTCGAGGGGAGCTGGCCCACCTTCGCCATTGACAGCTACACGAACATCGGGACGAACGACAATTTCATGCCCTACTATCGCCGCGATCCGCAGTATCAATACGTGGCCAACTTCAACTGGACGAAGGGCACGCACAACGTGCGCTTCGGCTTCGATTTGTACCGCCAACATCTCAACCAGAGCCAGGCGGAGTTCGTGGGGGGAGGCGGCGTGCACGGCGGACAGGGTGGCTTCACTTTCTCGGGCGGACCTACTCTCACACGCGGCGGTCCCTCGGCCAACCAGTTCAACAGCTACGCCACGTTTCTGCTCGGATTGCCCACAACCATCGGGAAGATTCTCCAGGTGCCGGACGAGTACAATCTGCGGGCCTGGCTCTACAGTTTTTACGTCCGCGATCGCTGGAGCCTCACGCGGAAACTGACGTTGAGCTACGGCACGCGCTGGGAATACTTCCCCTTCCCCACTCGCGCGGACCGGGGCATGGAAATTTACGATCCGGCGACCAACAAGGTGCATGTGTGCGGCGTGGGCCGCATACCCAGAGATTGCGGCGTGGAGGTCGGCAAGAGGTATTTTGCGCCCCGCGTGGGACTGGCCTACCGTGCCACACCCACTCTGGTGCTGCGGGCCGGCTACGGGATCACGATTGATCCCTTTATGGCCACTGAGTTCATGCGTGCCGAATATCCGGTTCTGATTCCCTTTGTGGCCGAAGGGCAAAATGCGTTCCAGCCGGTAGGAAGACTCAGAGACGGCATTCCGCCGATTACGGCGCCGGAGCTCGGCGACGGCGTCATTGATATTCCCGCCCGGTTCGGGTTTGCGGGCTGGCCGCAGAAGCTGCGCCGCGGCTATTTGCAGTCCTGGAATGTCACCGTCCAGAAGGAACTGCCCGCAAGCTTCATCGGTTCGGTAGCCTACGTGGCGACCCGGGAAACCAAGAAGCTCGGCTATTTCGATATCAACTCCGGACAAGTGATCGGACGCGGGCAGGCGGGCCGGCCGCTGTTTCAGCAGTTCGGCCGCACCGCGCCGACCACGTTTGTGATGCCGCTCGGCACGGGCCAGTACAACGCCATGCAGGCTACGCTGGACCGGCGCTTCACTGCCGGCTTGCAGTTAGGGATCAACTACACCTGGTCCAAGTCCGTCGGCATCATTGACAACACGGCCAACCAGCCCGCAGTGCGCGCCTGGGACTATTTCCATCTCAACCGGGCGGTCCGGAGTTTCGATCGCACGCACAACCTTCACATCACCAACATCTGGGAACTGCCGTTCGGCAAGGGGCGGCGCTGGGCCACGCAGGGTGTCGGGGCGGC
Source organism: Acidobacteriota bacterium (assembly GCA_037446115.1). Classification (GTDB taxonomy): domain Bacteria; phylum Acidobacteriota; class Terriglobia; order Bryobacterales; family Bryobacteraceae; genus JANWXD01. The sequence goes on from JBBIJF010000010.1 coordinate 68,635, forward strand.
CCTCCTGGGTGGGTGGCAGCTCAACAACGTGCTGGGCCTGATGAGCGGCACGCCCTTCACCGTGACGGCTTCGGGGGCTTCGTTGGATCTGCCGGGGAGCACGCAGCGGGCCGACCAGGTCAAGCCCGTGGTTCGCAAGCTGGGAGGCGTGGGCCGGGGCCAGTCCTATTTCGACCCGCTGGCCTTCCGGCCAGTGACGGAACCCCGGTTCGGGACCGCAGGGTTCAACTCCCTGCGCGGTCCAGGCCTCGTCAACTGGGATTTCGGCCTCTTCCGCGAGTTCTCGGTTTCCGACCGCTGGAAGGTTCAGTTCCGGGCCGAGGCGTTTAACTTCACCAACACGCCCCACTTCAGCAACCCCGGGACCAACGTGTCCAACCTCACGTTGAATCCCGACGGGTCCATCCGCAGTCTGGGCGGGTTCACGGAGATCACAAGCACGACCAACCTGGCGCGCGAGGGAATTGACGAGCGGCAATTCCGGCTGGGGTTGCGCGTGAGCTTTTGATCGCGACTGCTGGGAAAATCGCTGCCCGGCGGTGCCGTGCGGCGATGCGGTCCTGCATCGTTGGCTGACCTCTTGCGCGGGGCGCGCCGGGTTTGCCTCGGCTGGAGCCAAGCCGTTCCGCCGGATCCGCTGCGGAACTCTTTGTTGGGACGCGGCGGGCCGGCCCAAGGTGCTCGCTTTACACGTACTTCACACCGCGGATTAACCAAGTAAATGTAAATTGTCGCTGCTCGCAAACCACCGTGGATAACTCTTCGAGGACCGCCTCCGAAAGATGCGGTACAGGAGGTCAGAAAATGAAACTCATCCGTACCGCACGTGCGCGATCCGTGGCCGCCGGCCGGATCTCTCGGCCCGGCCGCGGTCTTGGTTTCGCCCTTCTGTGCTCTCTGCTGATCGCGACGTGGAGTCCAGGCACGAGTTACGCCCAGGCGGTTTACGGAAGTATCTTCGGCACCGTGACGGATCCCACCGGCGGCGTCGTTCCGAATGCCAGGATCACCATCATGGACATGGACAAGAACGTCAAGTTCGAAACGACGACGAATGCGGCGGGCAATTACAGCCGAAGCCAACTTGTCCCGGGCCGATATCAGGTGGAGGTTGAGGCCGCCGGCTTTCGCAAGGCCGTCAGCCGCGACATCCTGGTGGGCGTAGACGCGGCGGCACGTGTGGACTTTAAGCTGGAAGTCGGCGCGGTCACCGAACAGGTGGAGGTGACCGCGGAGGCGCCGCTGCTCAAGTCGGACCGGGCCGATGTGGCGACCACCTTCAGCGCGAACACTCTGGTCGAGCTGCCGAATCAGGACCGGAACTTCCAGAGCTATCTGTTGCTGGTTCCGGGCTCGCAGAAGCTGGGCTGGCAGCACGCCTCGAGCGAGAACCCTCAGGGCAGCGCCCAGATCATGGTGGGCGGCCAGCACTTCAGCGGCACCGGGTATTTGCTGGACGGTACGGATAACCAGGACCCGATTCTCGGCATCATCGTCATCAACCCGGTGATGGATTCCATCGCAGAGGCGAAAGTCATCACCCAGAACTACGATGCCGAGTTCGGTCTGGCGACCTCGGGCATGGTGACGGTACAGACCAAGTCGGGAACCAATGAGTTTCACGGCTCGGCCTTCGAGTTTTTCCGGAATAACTCCCCCGGCTTCCAGGTGTTTGCCAAGAACCCCTTCAATCCGGCCGAGCGCGAGGAAGTCCCGCCGGTCAAGTGGAACCAGTTCGGGGGCACGCTCGGAGGACCCGTCAAGAAGGACAGGCTGTTCTTTTTCGGCGATTACCAAGGGACGCGGCGCCGCACCGGCTCTTCCGTACTCACGCAGGTGCCGACCTTGAAGGCTCGCCAGGGGGACTTCAGCGAGTATTTGGAGCCGCTCCCCGGCGCTCCGCTGGTCCGGACGACCTCCGGCCGCCTGGTGCCGCTCCAGCGGAACATGATTTTCGATCCACTCACCGGAGACCCGGTCACCGGCGAAGGCCGGCTGGTGTTCGAAACCGACGGCGTGGTCAACAAGATTCCGCAGTCGCGGCTCAGCCCGCAGGCGCTCAATCTCATCCGGCTGCTGCCGAATCCGAACGCCACGGATCCCGGAGGCTCGCCTTTCCGGCGCAATTTTGCCGCCGGTGGCAGTGAAAAGTTCGACAGCGACCAGTTCGACACCCGCATCGACTGGTATGTGAGCGAGAAGGCGTCGCTGTTCGGCCGCTACAGCTTCGCGGATTTTCGCAAACGCGCCCCGGGCGCCTTCGGGGATCTGCTGGGCGGGCCCGCCCTGGACAACATCTTTTTCGGCGGCCAGTCGGAGGTGCGTAACCAAAGCCTGGCGGTGGGGTATAACCACACCATCAGCCCTACCCTGTTGACCGAGATCCGGTTCGGCTTTGTGCGCTACCGCGTCAACGTCTTGCCGAACGGCGTGGGCACCACACCTGCAGCGGATGCGGGCATCCCGAACCTGAACTCGGTACCAGGCGTCAACCAGGAGCCCATCTTTACTTCAGGCATGCCGGCTTTCTTTGTGAATGGAGACGGAGGCTTTAACTTCGGATATGCGCTGGGCGTCAACCAGTGTAACTGCCCGTTGCGGCAGTCCGAGGAGCAGTTCCAGTGGGTAAGTAACACGACAAAGATCTCCGGCAACCACAGCATCAAGTTCGGGGCAGACCTGCGCTACGCGTTGCAATTACGGGTACCGAGTGACGCGCACCGGGCGGGCGAGCTGTCTTTCGATCCCGGCTACACGGGCTTGGTGCGCGGGGCCGAGACGCTCCAGGGCCTGGGGTTGGCCACGTTCATGTTGGGTCACGTCACCGCGTTTCGGCGCTTCGTCAGCCCGTTCACGGATGCCGCCGAACGCCAGAAGCGCTTCTTTTGGTATGGGCAGGACACCTGGCGTATCACACCCAGGCTGACGCTCAATTACGGTTTGCGCTGGGAGCAGGTGTTTCCCGAGAAGGTGAACGGCCGCGGGAAAGGCGGACAGTTGGACCTGCGAACCGGGGAGATCGCCGTGTTCGGCGTGGGCGGCGTCTCCGACCACGGCATCCAGGACATGAAGTGGACCAACTTTGCCCCGCGGCTGGGCGTAGCCTATCAAATCACCCCGAAGACGGTGGTCCGGGCCGGGTACGGTTGGAGCTACGCGCTGGGCACGTTCGGCTCCATCTTTGGACACAACGTCACCCAGAACCTGCCGGTTCTGGCCATTCAGGATTTGCGGGCCCCCAGCGACTTCACCAGCGTTTTCACTCTCGCGCAAGGCCCGCCCACTCCGGTCTTTCCCGAACCGGGCCCGAACGGGCGCTTTCCGTTGCCCAACGGCGTGACCGGGAATGCGAGGCCCCTCAACGTCCGCATGCCGCGCAGCATGGCGTACAATGCCACGATCCAGCGTCAGATCACGCCGACGCTGTCTGTTGAGGCGGCTTTTGTCGGCAATGTCGGGCGCCATGTGTTCACCGGAGACGGACCCTCCTTCAACGTCAATGAGGCGGCCTTCGTTCCCGGAGTCGCGGATGCCAACGTGCGCAAGCCGTTCTTCGGCTTTCTGAAGCCCTTCGGCTGGACGCAGGGGATTGACTTCTACTGCAACTGCGCCACCAGCGAGTATGACTCTTTGCAGATCAAGGTTGACAAACGCTTCTCCCGGGGCTTCCAAATCAGCGGCTGGTACACGCTCAGCCGCTCGATCCAGGACGCCGGATCGTTCGAGTTTCTTTACCGGCGCGACCTGGGCCGGGGAGTGGCGGATTGGGACCGCAAGCACATGTTCAATATCAACGAGCTGTGGGAACTGCCCTTCGGTCGCGGCAGGCGTTTTGGGAGTCAGTGGAGCAAGGGTCTCGATCTGCTGCTCGGCGGCTGGCGCCTGAGCGGGATCACGCTGATTTACGGCGGGCTGCCCTTCACGCCGTTTTTCGACAATCCCGATCCGTCCCGGTTCATCCGTCCGAACGCCGGCCCGGGCAACCGGCCGGATCGCGGGCGCGGCAGCCCGTACCCGGCCAACCGGAGCCGGGATCAGTGGATCGTCCGGGGCCTGGGCGGTGCCTTCCTGATTCCGGCGAATAACGAGTTCGGAAACTTCGGCCGGAACACCTTGCGCGGGCCGCGGTTCTTCAACCAGGATCTCGCCTTGCACAAGGACTTCTCGATCCGGGAAACCTATAAGCTGACCGTCCGGTTCGAGACATATAACACCTTCAACACCACCAACCTCGGGCAGCCCAATGCTAACGTGACCTCTGCGGACGCGGGCCGGATCAGTTCTTTGGCTCCCGGCGGCCTGGGGGTGATGCGCCGGATCCAGTTTGCCGCACGGCTGGCCTTCTAGCGGGAGGGCCGGCACGGGCAGCGAGGAACGCGGGCGCCGGCCCGCCGGTTGTCGCCGCGCGCGGCGGATCGGCCCGCGTACCTTGTATACTATGCGGTCGATGCCCTGGGTGGCTGGAGGGACCACCCGTGTCCGCCCCCCGCAAGGTAGCGTGCGGGTCGCCCTGCGTCTCGGCGGGGCGGTGATGGGCGCGGCGGCGATCTTGAGCACCTGCCGTCCGACTGCGGTTCCGGAGCTGCCGCGCCTTGACACCTCCCAGTTTCTGCCGGCAGCGCGGGAAACGATCGAGGCCGCCTATGCCAAGGCCCGCTCGCGGCCGGATGATGCCGAAGCCACCGGGCAGCTGGGCATGAGCCTGCATGCCCACGGCCAGCATGCCGCCGCCGCCCTTTGCTACGAGCGGGCGCACCGGCTCGACCCGAAGGCTTTCCGCTGGCCGTATCTCCGCGGCGTCGTGCTCGCCGCCGACGGCAACTACCGGGAAGCGGCGGAGGCCTTTCGCCGGGCCCTGCGCCTGCGTCGCGACTACGTGCCGGCGCGCCTGCGCCTGGCCGAGGCGCTGCTCGCATCGGGCGACATCGCCGGGGCCCGAAGGCTCTACGAGGCTGTGGTTCGCCGCGATCCTAACCAGGCTGCGGCTCACTACGGCTTGGGCCGCGTCCGGCTGGCCGAAGGGCGGCTGGTGGAAGCCGCGGAGTCCTTCCGGGAGGCGTGTCGCCTGTTTCCCGCTTACGGGAGCGCCCACTACGCCCTGGCGCAAGCCTACCAGCGGCTGGGCCGGGCCCACCAAGCCGGCCCTCATCTGGCGGCTTACGAACAGCACAAGACCGACGTGCCCCCGGCGCGCGACGACGTTATGGAGGAAGTGGCGCGCTTTAAGCGGGACCCGCTCGATCTGATCCGCCGCGCGACGGAAGCAGACCGTGCCGGCGACCTCGAGACGGCCATCCGGCTCCACCAGGAGGCGCTGCGCCTGAATCCGGACAGTGCCCAGGCGCACGCCAACCTGGTGACGCTGTACGGCCGCCTGAATCGCTACGAGGAAGCCGAGCGCCACTACCGCGCCGCCGTGGCCCGCAACCCGAATCTGGCCGAGAGCCACTACAATTACGGCGTGATTTGTTTTTTTCGGGGCCGCCGCGCCGAAGCCCGGGAGGCCTTCCTGCGCGCCCTGCAAATCAACCCGCACCACGCGGAAGCGCGCCACAACTACGGCTACCTGCTCGAAGAGCAGGGGAGGCTGGCGGAGGCGGCTGAGCAATATCGCCGCGCGTTGGAGGACAAGCCGGGCTATCAGCTCGCCCACTATCACCTGGCGCGCATTCTGGCCCACTGGGGACGTCACGAGGAGGCGATCCGGCATCTGGAAGCCGCTCTCGAGCCCGAAAACGAAAACACTCCCGGTTATCTTTACGCCCTGGCCGCCGCCCACGCCCGGCTCGGCAGGCGCGACAAGGCTCTCGCCTACGCCCGCCAGGCGCAGCAGAAGGCGGCGGCCCGCGGCCAGACGGCGCTGGCCGCCCGCATCGCACGGGACCTCGCCGGTCTCGAGCAGGCTCCGCCGGCCCGATGAAACGCCTCCTGGCTTGTGCAGCCTTGCTTGCGGCGGCATGCGGGCGGCAGGAATCCGTCGAAACGTCTCGGGTGCTCTTCCGTGAGGCGGCCGAAGCCGCCGGCCTGCGCTTTCACCATTTCACCGGAGCCACCGGGGAGTTTTACATGCCGGAGATCATGGGGGCAGGCGCCGCACTGCTGGACTACGATAACGACGGCGATCTGGATGTTTACCTCGTCCAGAGTACGGTGTTCGACCCGCGCCGCAAGCCGGAGGAGACCCTGTTCCCGCCTCCTCCGGGCTTCAAGCCGGGCAACCGCCTGTTCCGAAACGAACTGGTCCCTTCCGGTAGGCTGCGCTTCACGGACGTGACCGACGAGGCTCGCCTGGGATACACCGGCTACTGCATGGGCGCCGCCACCGGTGATTACGACAACGACGGCTTTGTGGACCTCTACGTCACCTGTTTCGGAAGCAACGTTCTGTACCACAACGAGGGAGACGGCACTTTTCGGAACGTGACCCGGCAGGCGGGCGTGGACGATCCGCGCTGGAGTACCAGCGCTGCCTTTGTGGACTACGACCGCGACGGGGACCTGGACCTGTTCGTGCTGAACTATGTGGACTTCACGCTACGGGGCAACAAGATCTGCTATGCCGCGACGGGCGAACGCGACTACTGCACCCCGAAAGCCTATCAGGCCGTGCCGGACCGGCTGTTCCGCAACGAGGGGAACGGACGCTTCCAAGATGTTTCGGTTTCCGCGGGCATCGCTCGTGTCTATGGCCCGGGGCTGGGCATCACTTGCAGCGATCTGAACGGGGACGGCTGGACAGACGTCTACATCGCCAATGACACCGCCGCGAACATTCTGTGGATCAATCAAAGAGACGGCACGTTCCGGGACGCGGCGCTGATGGCCGGAGCCGCCTACAGCGAGGACGGGCTTCCCAAAGCGGGCATGGGAGTCAGCGCGGGCGATTTTGACAACGACGGCGACGACGACCTCATCGTGGTCAATTTGCGCCGCGAAGGCTGTACGCTGTTTGAAAACAACGGGCGGGGCGAGTTCCAGGACGTCACCCTGCGCCACGGTCTGGGGGCGCTGACGTTTCCCTACACAGGCTTCGGGTTGGACTGGTTCGACTACGACCGCGACGGCTGGCTGGATCTGTTTGTAGCCAACGGCGCGGTGACGCGCATCGAATCACTTCGCGGACAACGTTATCCCTTCCACGAACGCAATCTTCTTCTCCGGAATGCCGGTGCGGGCCGGGGCTTCCAGGATGTCAGTCGCCAGGGGGGAACTGCGTTCGAATTTTCGGAGGTGAGCCGGGGCGCCGCCTTCGGCGATGTGGACAACGACGGCGACGTGGACATCGTCGTAACGAACAACAATGGTCCGGTCCGCCTCTTGCTGAACGATACGCGCACGGAGGCGAACTGGCTCGGGGTGAAACTGGAAGGCGTTCAGGACAACCGGCTGGGGCTGGGAGCCCGCGTAGGCGTGCTCGTGGCCGGCGGGCGCACGCTGTGGCGGCGGTGTCACACCGATTCCAGTTACTTGAGCGCGAGCGCCCCCCGGGTGTACTTCGGGCTGGGCCGGGCCCAAAGCGTCGAGGGAGTTGTCGTAATCTGGCCGAACGGGACGCGGGAGCGGTGGGACAATGTCGGCCTGAACCGGCTGGTGACGCTCCGGCAAGGGACAGGAACGCCTCAGGGGTTTTGAGGTTCGCAGGTTAAGGTCACGGCTGTAAGCCGCAGTTCGCCCTCGATGCGTGTCGTTCCGGGCGGGCGCGCGTAGTCAAGCGCCAGGCGCGCCAGGGATTCCTGCGGCGGCGTCGGGAATCGCAGCTCGGCCTCGCTCCAGGACTCGCCGCAAAGGTCATGCCCGCCGAGCGGTAGGACGGCGCCGTCTGCGAAGCGGGCCAGGGACCAGCTCAGACCGGAGGGGCACGGCACCGCTGTCGTGCGGTAGCGAAAGCGCAACCGGCAGGAGCGGCCGGCCGGCAGCAGCACGATTTGCTCCAGCAGCCGGCACCGCTCGGGCTGGCTTCCGGAAAAAGAGAACCGCACCTGACCGGCGAAAGAGAGCAACTGCGAGTGGACCCCCGGCACGCCGGCGAGCCGCCAGTCAAAGGCGGCCCCTAGCGCCGGAGCGCGGAAGTCGCCGTTGACAAGCGGCGCTTCGGCCGTCAACGGAGAATGAGGGAGGAACCGGCGCGCTGCCAGGCGGTTCCACCACTGTCGGGCCGCCGCCCCGTCCTGCGCCCGGATGAGCGCGTCGGCGTAGGCGACCAGCAGGGGCGCCTGCTCGGGTCCGCCGATCTTCAACAGGCGCTCCGCTGCGCCGGAGGCATGCTGAAGCCGGCCCTGTCGGATGAGGAAATCGAGATACTGGGCCAGAATGGGCACGCGGTCCGGGATGACCTCCCGGAGAATCTCCGCTCCGTCCGGGCTGATGCGCCAGCAGAGGTCAAACAGGGCCGACTGATCGAAGTAAGCTATCTCGGCGGCCGCATGAGCCCAGCGGAAGAAATGCCTGCGGTCGCCGCGACGAAAGTAAAAGTTGGCTAGGGCCCACAGCGGCTCGTAGGTCCGGTCGAAGCGCGCCGCTTCGAGCAGCAACGACTCGGCTCTGCCGAGATCGCCCGCAAATTCCGCCCGCAACGCCAGCTCGATCCGGGCGGCCGTGTGATACGGGTTCAGGCGCACGGCCGCCTGGAGATCTTCCGTGGAGCCTGAGGCAAAGCGGTACTCGGCGTTGGCCGGCGCGACAGCCGCGGCGCGCTGCGCGGCCCCGGGCCTTCGGGAACGGAAGAGCCAGTCCGCCCAGGCTCGCTCGAGGGACTCGTAGCCGGCCGCGAACAGCACAGCCGCCAGAGCCAGTGCGCACAATGCGCGCGCAACTTCGGCAGCCCCGCCCATGTTTTCCACGCTAGCATGGGGGCCGCAAGCACTCTCAAGTTCCCGCCGCGGCTGCCGATCTATGTTTTGTCGGAATCCGTGTTGGGGAGGACACTGTGATGACAGAAAAGGCGCCGCGGCAGGCATCGCGCATTTGTTTGGTTTTTTTGGCAGGGACCTTGAGCGTCTGGGGAGCCGGAAATGCCATTGGAGTTGCGACCAGCAAAGGGAAATTCCTCGTAAACCAGGCTCCCGTGGCCGGACAGGCGAGCCTGATCGAAGGCTCAACCATCGAGACGGAGAGTGCGCCGTCGGAAGTACGTTTGTTCGGAGGAGCGTGGCTCCGTCTGGGAGCGCTTTCGCGCGGCCGTGCGCACCGCGACCGGTTTGTGCTGGAACGGGGCGAAGGACAGATGGACCGCAGCTCCGGCTACCGGCTGGAAGCCGGCAACCTTCGGATCCTGCCGGCGCAAAGTGCCCGGATTCGGGTAACGGACAACGGTATCGTCCAGGTGGCGGCACTGGCCGCACCTGTCGAGGTCAGGGAGGCCGGCGGGGCGCTGCTGGCCACGATCTTGCCCGGGATGGCGCTGCAGTTTCAGGCGCAGCCCGCCGGAGCGACGCCCCCTTACGTGCTGAGCGGTTGTGTTCGTGAGGCGGACGGCCGCTATTGGATCGAAGATCCCGCCCTCGGCATCCGGATCCCGCTGGAGGGAGAGGATCTCAAGGCTCATGTCGGCCGCCCGGTGGAGATCCGCGGGGTGGGAGGAACATCCCATGATCCAGGCGATCCGCGTCCCGTACGCGTGCTGAGCGCAACTCCGGTCGCGGGAGCCTGCGCGGCCGGAGGGGCCGGCGCAACGGGCTCGACCCAGTCTCGCCAAACGGGTCCTTCGGGCAAAACGGGCATGAGTGGCGCCAAAAAGGCGATCCTGGCGGGCATCGTCGTGGCGGGCGCAGCCGCCGGAGCCGCAGTGGCTCTCGAAGAACCGGAAGAAGAACCCCGCACCATCAGCCGCTAAGACCGGCGCACCATTAGAACGTCGCGACACCGCCTGCCGTTTCAGAACGGTGCGGGCCCCCGCGGCCCTGTCTCCGGGTTGTTCCTTCACCGGCGAGTTTCACGGTATCCTAGACCTTGTCTGTGCCGGCCAGGGTCCTCATCTTCGGAGCCGCAGGGCAGCTCGGTGTCGAGCTGGTGAATGAATTCCGCAGGCGCGGCCACAAAGTGCGCGGGCTGGATCGTGCCAGCGTGGACATCACCGACGCCGCGCGCGTGGAACAAAGTGTGGCCGATTTCGATCCCCAGGTCGTGGTGAACGCGGCCGCCTACAATCAGGTGGACGTGGCCGAGCAGGAGCCGCAGGCGGCCTTCGCGGTCAACGCTCTGGCGGTGCGCAACATCGCACTGGCCTGCCGCCAAAACGGCGCCGTATTCGTGCATTTTTCTACGGATTACGTCTTCGACGGCCGTGCCGGTCGCCCCTACACCGAAGACGACCCTCCGCACCCGCTGGGAGCTTATGCCGTTTCCAAGCTGGCGGGCGAGTATTTCGCCCAAGCCTATCTGGACGATGCGCTGATCATCCGCACGTCCGGCGTCTTCGGTCCAGGGGGATTACGCACCGCCCGCGGAAACTTCATCGAGCTGATGTTGCGCCTGGCGCAAAGCGGTCAGCCGATTCGTGTCGTGGCCGACCACTACGCGTCGCCCACCTTCGCCCCGCTGCTTGCGGCTCGCACGGCCGATCTTGTCGAGCGCGGCCAGAACGGTCTGTTTCATATCGGCGGCGGTACCGCCATCTCCTGGTTCGATTTCGCCAAGCTCATCTTTCGTGTGGCGGGGCTGTCTCCCGAACTGCGGCCGACCAGCGAGCGCGAATACCGCACTGCGGCCCGGCGGCCCAAATATTCGGCCTTGTCAAACGCGCGGATCGAACAGCTAGGCCTGGCGCCCATGCCGCCGCTCGAGGAGGCCGTGGCGGCCTACTTTGCTTTGCGCGGCCGGCAGGCGCTTACTCCGGCTGAGGCTTGACGGCGTAATAGCCCTTGCGCGCCTGTACTTTCAACCCCTTTTTCACCGTGCGGATTTCAATACGGCGGAAGGTGCCGTCTTTCACCGGGTTGCTCGGCGTGTAGCCGATCGCGTACTGGCTGCGCATTTCTTGCTGGATCTCGTCGAAGATCTGCTGGAGCGTACGCTTCTTGGTGACACGAAACACGCGCCCGCCGGTCTCCTCGGCCATCTTCTTGAGGTCCGCGTCGCTCGGCGCGTGAAAAAAACCGGCGCGGGAGTAAGCTCCGGGATCCACGTAGTAAATGGCATAGATGATGGCATCCGCCTTCTGCGCTGCCTCAATGGCCTCTTCGAGCTTGACGCGGCTGCCTACATCCACACCGTCCGTGATCAAAACCATGGCCTTGCGCCCGACTTCGTGCCGGAGTTTCTCGCGCGCGGCCAGATAGACGGCATCGAACAGAGCCGTGCTCCGGTGCCGCTGGATGGTGGGCACGGGGCCCGGGTGGAGCCCGCCCGTGGCGCCGCTCAAGCGAAGCCGGTCCAGCCCCGCCCGCAGCAGCTCCGCCGAGCCGGTCAGATCTTGCAGTAACTCCACTTCCGCTCCGAAGCTGATCAGAAACGCCAGGTCTTTGGGCCGCAGGACGCTTTGAAAGAACTGCGCCGCGGCACGGCGCTCGGTTTCAAGCAAACGTTCCTGGCTCGGGCTGACATCCACAAGCAGCCCCAGGGTGAGCGGCAGATCGGTCTCCCGTGCGAAGTAACGGATTTGCTGGCGCTGTCCTTCTTCTTCGACGATGAAATCCTCGCGGGTGAGATTGGAGACGAGGGCCCCGTTCTTGTCGCGGACGGAGCAGAGAATGTTGACGACCTCGACTTCGGTCTTGAAGGTCGGAGTTTCCTGAGGCGGCTGCCCCAGGGCCACGGCGGCCATCAAGGTTCCCATCAGGTTCCGGCTCGCCATACCCTTACAATGGCATAGTGTTGGACGCCCGCGGTGAAGGGCGTGTTTCGAGGGAGTTTCGTGAGAAAAGCCATCGAGCATCTCCGGCTGGCAGACCCCGTTCTGGGGCGGCTCATCGCCCAAGTGGGCCCGTACCGGATCCGGTATCTGCCTGCCGACTTTGAAACCTTGGCCAAGGCGATCGTCTACCAGCAGTTGAGCGGGAAAGTGGCAGCCGCGATCTTCCGCCGGCTGGTGGAGGCGGCGGGCAACGGGCGCCTGACTCCGGAGGCCGTGCTCCGCCTGCATCCGGCAAGAATGCGAGCCGCCGGGCTCTCCGGCCGGAAGATTGAATATCTGCGCAGCATCGCCCGCGCGATCCGCGACGGGGACTTGGATCTGGCCACGCTCGGCCGCGTTCCGGACGAGGAGGTGATGCGGCGGCTGACCGAGCTCAAGGGGGTAGGCGAGTGGACCGCGCACATGTTCTTGATCTTCGCTCTGCGCCGCAAGGATGTGCTCCCGGCCGGTGATCTGGGCATCCGGGCCGCTGTGCAAAAAGCATACGGTCTTCCGCGGCTGCCTTCGCCGCGCGAGGTGGAGGAAATGGCGCGGCCGTGGCGGCCGTACGCCACCGTGGCCAGCTGGTATCTGTGGCGGAGTCTGGAGCCCGACGCCAACCTCTGAACCGCTCCGTGGTATACATGGGTTCGGTCGGCGACCGCCGCGAGAGAGGACACCTTGACGCAGTTGCTGGTCAAACCGCTGGCGCCGGATGACAGTTTCGGCGAACTGGTGCACGTGACGCAGGAGGCGGCCGGCTGGAACACGATCTCGCTCCGCGTCGTGCGCCTGCGCCAGGGCCAGCTCTGGGTGCATCGCGCTCCGGAGGAGGAGCTGCTGCTGGTTCTGCTGGGCGGGCGAGCTACGATAGCCGCGGCCGGCAAAGAGTGGCCGGAGGTGGGCCGCCGCCCGGACGTCTTTTCCGGCATGCCGCATGCGTTGTACCTCCCCTGCGGTTTGCCGGAAGTCCGCATCGAAGGGACCGGCGAGGTTTGCGAGGTGGCCATCTGCGGCGCCCGGGCCGAAAAGCCCTTCGCTCCGGCGCTCATCCCGCCCGAAGCGGTGGAGGTGGAGATCCGGGGCGGCGAGAACGCCACCCGCCAGATCAACCATATTCTGAAGCCTGAGTTCCCCGCCGACCGCATCATGGTCGTCGAAGTATACACCCCGGGCGGCAACTGGTCCTCCTACCCGCCGCACAAACACGACCAGCACCGGCCGCCCCAGGAGGTCGACCTGGACGAGATTTACTTCTACAAGCTCGCGCGCCGCGAGGGATATGCGATCCAGCGGGTCTACACGCGGGACGGGCGTCTGGATGAAACGCTCACGGTGCGCAACAACGAGGTGGTGTTGATTCCCGAGGGCTACCATCCCGTGGTGGCCGCTCACGGCTACGATTGCTACTACCTGAACGTGCTGGCGGGTTCGGCGCGGTCCATGGCGGCCAGCGACGACCCGGATTATGCCTGGGTCCGCAGCCTGTGGCGGACCAAGGATCCGCGCCTGCCGCTGGTTCGTTGAGCCATGGCGGAGGTCATGCGATGAAAACGCGACGTCTCACTACGGCGCAAGCCATCATCCGGTTTCTCAAGCAGCAGTACGTGGAACGCGATGGCGTCCAACACCGTTTCTTTGCGGGCTGCTTCGGCATCTTCGGCCACGGCAATGTGGCGGGCATCGGCGAGGCGCTGTACGCCGACCGCGAGTTCCGCTTCTACTTCGCGCGCAACGAGCAGGCCATGGTCCATACGGCGGCGGCGTTTGCCAAGATGAGCAACCGGTTGCGGGCGATGGCCTGCACGTCCTCCATCGGTCCCGGCGCCACCAACATGATCACGGGGGCGGCCGCCGCCACCATCAACCGCGTGCCGGTGCTGTTGCTGCCGGGCGACATCTTTGCCCGGCGCAATGTGGCTCCCGTACTCCAGCAGCTCGAGTCGGCCCACAGTCAGGACATTTCCGTCAATGATTGTTTCAAGCCCGTCTCCCGCTACTGGGACCGGATCTACCGTCCCGAACAGATCATCACCGCCCTGCCGGAGTGTATGCGGGTGCTCACGTCACCGGCCGAGACGGGCGCCGTGACGCTGGCCCTCCCGCAGGACGTGCAGGCGCAGGCTTTCGACTTCCCGGAGGCGCTGTTTGAAAAGCGTGTCTGGCTCATCCAGCGCCCTCGCGGCGATGCCGAGGCGTTCCGGCGCGCCGTCGAATGGATCCGGGCGGCGCGGCGCCCGATGATCATTGCGGGCGGCGGCGTCATCTATGCGGAGGCCACCGGCGAGTTGGCGCGCTTCGCCGCGGAAACCGGCATCCCGGTGGGCGAGACGCAGGCGGGTAAGGGCTCGCTGCGCTATGATCACTCCCAGTCGCTCGGCGCCGTGGGGGTGACCGGCACGTTTGCCGCCAACCGCATCGCCCGCGAGGCCGACCTGGTGATCGGCATCGGCACCCGTTACAGCGACTTCACCACGGCTTCCAAGACCGCGTTCCAGAACCCGGACGTGCGGTTCATCAATATCAACGTGGCCGAATTCGACGCCTTCAAGCATGCGGCGCTTCCGCTGGTGGCGGACGCCAAGGTGATGCTGGCGGAGCTGTCGCAGGCGCTGGCGGGCTGGCAGGTGGACCCGGAATATCGCGCCCTGGCCGAGCGGCTTCACCGGGAATGGGACGAAGAAGTCGAGCGGATCTACAGCCTGCGTCACGGACCGCCTCTCAGCCAGGGGGAGGTGCTGGGCGCGGTCAACCGGATCTCCGGCCCGCGCGACGTGGTCGTCAATGCCGCCGGCGCCATGCCCGGCGATCTGCACAAGCTCTGGCGCACGCGCGATCCCAAGGGTTACCACATGGAGTACGGCTACTCGACCATGGGCTATGAGATTGCGGGCGGACTCGGCGTCAAGATGGCCGATCCCAGCCGCGAAGTCTGGGTGCTGGTCGGAGACGGCTCCTATCTGATGATGGCCCAGGAGATCGTGACGTCCGTTCAGGAGGGCTACAAACTCAATATCGTCGTCGTGGACAATCACGGCTTCAGCAGCATCGGCGGGCTTGCCGAAGCCTGCGGGACACCCCGTTTCGGCACCGAGTTCCGCTACCGTTCGGACGGGGATCATGGCGGCGAAGTGCTGCCCATTGATTTCGCCGCCAACGCGGCGAGCCTGGGCGCCTGCGCCCTGCGTGCCCGGACGCGGGAGGAGCTGGAGGAGGCACTGCTTCAGATGCGCAAGATGGACCGCACGGCCGTCGTGGTCGTGGAGACCGACATCGCACAGCGCGTGCCGGGCTACGAATCCTGGTGGGATGTGGAGATCGCCGAGGTTTCGGAGGTCGAGTCCGTGCGAGAAGCCCGCCGGCGTTACGAGGAGGCGCGCAAAAAGGAGCGGTACTTCTTGTGACGGACGTCGTGGTTTTGGGGCGCGTCGGCTACGACCTGATCTCCGAGGAGCCCGGCGTCCCGCTCAAAGACGTGCGCCGCTTTTCCCGCTACCTGGGCGGGTCGAGCGCCAACATCGCCGTCGGGCTGGCGCGCCTCGGGGTGCGTGTGGGCCTGATCGCCGCCGTGGGCACGGATGCGCTCAGCGATTTCCTGGTGGAATTCCTCCGGGCCGAAAACGTGGACACCACGCATGTCGTCCGCGTGCCGGGCTGCCTGCCCTCGCTGGCGCTCACCGAAGTCACGCCGCCGGACTGTTTCCCCCAGGTCTTCTACCGCCGCGATCCGGCGGACGTGCACCTGGAGATCGGCCAGGCCGAGCTCGACTACCTGAGCAGGGCCCGCATGTTCGTCACCAACGGCACGTCGCTATGTGCGACGCCTTCGCGCGAGTCCACCTATCTGGCGCTCGAGCGCGCAAAGGCCGCCGGGCTCCGCGTCGTGCTGGACGTGGATTATCGGCCCATGTCCTGGCGGCGCCCCGCAGATGCGGGTCTGGCCGTGCGCCTGGCCTTGCCGTTTGTCCACGTGCTCATCGGCAATGACGTCGAGCTCAAGCTCGTCGCGGGGACGGAATCCCTGGAAGAGGCCACGGACCGGTTGCGGTCTCAGGGCGTGGAGCTGCTGGTCTCCAAACTGGGCGCCGGCGGGGCTCGCGTCTGGGCCGGCCAACAGTCCTGGTTCCTCGAACCCTACCGTGTGGAGGTGCAGTCCACGATCGGCGCCGGCGACGGCTTTGCGGCGGGCTTTCTGTGGGCCTTGCTTCAGGGACGGCCGCTCGAGGACTGCCTGCGTTACGGCAACGCGGCCGCGGCCGTGGTCGTCAGCCGGCTGAGCTGCTCGGAAGCCATGCCCACCCGAGCGGAAATCGAAGCCCTCGTCGGCGAGCGGCCGGCGCCAAACGAATCGGATTCCCGCCGGCTCCGGTGATTGCGATCGCAGAAAACCGGCCCAAAAAAGGCCCGTTGCGGCCAACCCGTCTCTGTGCTATCACAGGAGTAGGCCGAAGCCGGAACAGACAGGAATCCGATCACCGGCTTGTTCAAAACACCTGACCGGGCTCGGTCATACGACTGTCATCTTAAAGGAGTCATGCCGTGGAAGCCATTGTGAATCGAAAGCTGATCCGCCCTCCGCTCAATGAGGTCAAGGAGAAGGCGAACGCGCGCCGGAACCAGAAAAAGCCCGTTCCCGCCGACCAGACCCATGCGGAGACCTTCTATTACCTCAAGCAGATGCAGGCAAAGACTCCCATGGTGGTGGTCCTGAAGGACGGCGAGACGATTCATGGCGTCATCGAGTGGTACGACAAGGCTTGTCTGAAGATCCACCGCAGCGACGGGCCGAACTTGCTCATCTACAAGCCGAGCATCAAGTACATGTTCAAGGCCAACCAGGCGCACGGCTAGGGCAGCGCGCGCTCGCGGGAAGGCGAGCGCAATCGGAGGCGATATTCCCGCCGCCGGCCGGCCTCCTCGAAGCGCCGCTTTTCTTCCTCGGTCTCGGGGATGACCGGCGGGATCGGCGTCGGGCGGCCATGTTCGTCCAAAGCCACGAAGGTCAGGTAGGCTGAGGATGTGTGGCGCACTTCGCCCGTGGTCAGATCCTCCACCATCACCTTGACGCCGACTTCCATCGAGGTACGGAACACCCGGTTTACGGAGGACTTCAACACGACCAGCTGTCCGATATAAACGGGGTGGAGAAAAGTCATGTGGTCCACGGAGGCCGTAACCACCGGGCGTCTGGCGTGGCGCGTGGCCGCGATGGCGCCGGCCAGGTCCACAAGGTGCATGACACGGCCGCCAAGCAGATGGCCGAGCGGATTGGCGTCGTTCGGCAGCGCGATCTCGGAATACTCCGAAGCGGAAGCGCGTACGGGACGGCCTTCCATAGTGTCGCTCACGTCTGATTAGGATAGCCTAGCAGGGGGGAACTCGATGGCAGGAAATCGCCTGGAGATTTTGCGGCGGCTGGTGGAACAGAATCCCGGCGACAGCCGGACGCGCTACATGCTGGCGATGGAGCTTGCCGGGCTCGGAGATCTGGAAGGGGCCCTCGGCGAGTACGAAGCGCTGCTGGCGCGCGATCCGGCCTACTGCTATGCGTATTTCCACGCCGGCCGGGCGCTCGAGAAACTCGGCCGCCGGGAGCAGGCGCGCCAGATGTACCTCCGCGGCATTGCGGCCGCCGAACAGGCGGGCGATGCCCACGCGCGGGACGAGCTGCGCGGAGCTCTGCAGGCACTCGATTGAGCGAGGTTGCCCGGCTTTAAAACGGCACGTCGTCGTCGGTGATGCCGAACTCCGGCGGCGGCTCCTCGGCGGGCGTCTGCGGGCTTTGCGCGGCGCGCGAAGGAGCAGGCTGGGCAAAGTCGTCCGCCGTGGCCGCCTCCGCGCCGCGGCCGCCGAGCAGAATCACATCGTCCGCCACGATTTCCGTGACGTAGATCTTCTTGCCGTCTTTTTTGTCCTCGTAGCTCCGTGTCTGGAGCCGGCCCTCGACGTAGACCTGCCGGCCCTTGGTCAGGTAGCCGGCGACGTTCTCCTGCCGCCACAGCACGACGTTGTGCCAGTCGGTCTCTTCGCGCCACTCCCCGGTTTGCTGGTCCTTCCAGCGGCGGCTGGTGGCCACCGGAAACGTCGTCCGTGCGGTTCCGTTGGCCGTGAAGCGCGTCTCGGCGTCCCGGCCGAGATTGCCGATGAGGATGACTTTGTTTACGCTTCGGGATGCCATGTTTCTTTGCACTCTAGCATACCGTTGCGCCGGGGGTGCGGAGGGTCCGCCAGCAGGTCGGAAAAGTCCTCGAGCAGAGCCCGGGCCACGGTGAGGGGACGGGGGTCGCGATAGCCTCCCCGGACGTTGTATTCGGCCTGCAGATCCTTCCACCGGGCATGGATGGCGGTCTGGATGGTGATCAGCTGCGCATCGGCGATCTCCTCGCCGTCCCGGAAGTTCAGTTCGCAGGCGAACACGCGGCCCGGCTTGTCCGGGTAGTACAACGGCATCCCGAATTTGCGGCAGATGAGCGGCCGCCATTCATAGATCTGACAAAGTCCGTCCTCCAAGGCTGGACAGGCCAGTCGCGATCCCGGCGGCGGCAGGTTCCCCCAAGCTTCCGGCTCGCCTCGCACCTCTACGAGCTTGCGCCGCTCCTCCAGGTAGATCCGGGCACGCTGCCGCAACCGTTCGCGTGCGGCCGCGGGCAGGTTACGGATTCCTTCGGAGATCACGGCCGCCTCCATCTCGGTGATCTGAAAGAGCTGATGGCAGCACTCCGAGCAGCCCGGACGGCACTGGATGCGCGGGCCCCACCGCTTGCGGTTCCGTTCGAACTCAGCCTGCACTTGATTGCAGATCTCGCGGAACCGTCCGATGAGGGACATGGAGGCGCTGTGTGGCGATGAGGTTCCCACAAGACTCCCTTGCACTTTACCAGAATTCGGGCATAATCGTTCTTTGGGAACTGACGGGTGTCCCCGGGCCCAGGGGGCATCCCGGTGCCTCCGGAAGCCGCGGAGAGTAGAATAGGGGAGGAACGGGTAGGGCATGCCTGCCGGATCGAGTCACCGACGTACTCAGGCTCTACTGCCCGCGATCGCGAGCCTGCTGTCGCTTTGCGGCCAGGCGCCGGCTCAACGGCTCATTCAGAGTTCTGCTCCGAACGGTCTTGTGCGGCTCCACAACACAGACTGGGCGGTGCTCGAGCTGCGCGAACCGCGCAAGGATCTGCCTTGCACCGTGACTCCGAACAAGCCCGTGCTCGGCTTTGACCTCAAGTTTCACTCCGGCTATGAGGTCAGCATCCCCTTGAAAGATCTGGCGGGCTCGGAGAATCTGCTCACCATTCTCTTTCGCGTGATTCCGGATTCTCAGCAGGCCGAGCCGTCCTATTTCGTTCAGCACATTCGCGTCCCGCCCATTGAGACGGATGCCCGCGGCGAGGCCTACCTGCACGGAAGTTTCGACCTGGGCGAGGGCAAATACCGCGTGGACTGGCTGATGCGAGACCGCACCGAGCGCGTCTGCTCTGCCTACTGGGACGTGGAGGCGGTTCTGCCCCCCCGGGACCGCGACATCGCGGTGGCCCTTCCGCCCGCCACCGTGCGGCCGTCCGACTTCGAGCCGTTTCGCGACGAACCTCCGGTGCGCCGTGTGGATGGAGAACCGCCGCTGAACGTAAAGGTATTGATCAACTTCGCACCGCAGAATTCCCATTCGGCGGTGCTGCAGCCGCTCGACACGAACGCGCTGGTGTCCATCCTGCGGAGCATCGCCCGGGAGCCTCGTATCGGCAAGTTCTCCATCATCGCGTTCAATCTTCAGGAGCAGCGGGTCGTTTATCGGCAGGACGGCGCTGAGCGTATTGATTTCCCGGCCCTCGGTGAAGCCTTACAAACCCTCAATCTCGGAACGGTGGACATCAAACGGCTGAGCCAGAAGGACGCCGAGACGCAGTTTCTGGCCGACCTGATCCGCAGGGAAATGGCCAACGAGGACCGTCCGGACGCGCTGATTTTCGCGGGTCCCAAGGTCATGCTCCCTGAGAAGATTCAGGAAGAGGATCTCAAGCAGATCGGCGGGCTCGAGTATCCGGTGTTCTACATGAACTACAACCTCTACCCGCAGGCCAACCCCTGGCGCGACGCCATCGGAGCGGTGGTGAAGTTCTTCAAGGGCACGGAGTTCACCATCAGCCGCCCGCGCGATCTCTGGTACGCGGTCACCGAGATGGTGTCGCGTATCGTGCAGTTCAAGCACGAACGGGCGGCTTCCAACGGGGCTGCGCGGTGATGCGATGAAGCACGGGTTTGCGTCCTTTGCGCTGGCGATCCTGCTGGCAGCTTCTTGGCCGCTCGAGGCCCAGCAACGCCGCATCCGTCCCGATCACTGGCGCCATCCGGACAACCTGGCGCCCTTTGTCGCCACTCCGGAAATTGTCGCTGAGAAGATGCTGGAGGCGGCCGGCCTGAAACCGGGGGAAGTGGTTTATGACCTCGGCTGCGGTGACGGGCGCATCCTCTTCGTGGCGGCGCAGAAGTTTCAGGCCCGGGCCGTGGGAATCGAACTCTCGCCTGCGCTGGTGAAGCAGGCCTCTGAGAAGGCGCAAAAGCTCGGCCTGAGCGAACAGGTGCGCGTCGTTCAAGGGAATCTGTTCGACGCCGACCTCCGACCGGCTGACGTGGTGACGCTTTACCTGATGCGCCTTTCCAACGAACGGCTCAAGCCCAAGCTCGCACAGGAACTCAAGCCGGGCGCGCGGGTCGTCTCTCACGATTATGAGATCATGGGCTGGAAACCGGACCGTGTCGAAAAGGTGATGCTCCATCGCCGCCCGCACACGATTTACGTCTACCGGATGCCGCCCACCCCGGAGTGAATTCTCCGGGCGGCGGTCCCGCCTTTCGGCGCCGCGTTCGGGTAGCCTCCCGGGTTTGCCGCGCGTTCGATAATCGGTGTATGCCTGCATTTGACGTGGTGGGTGTCGGGCTGAACGCCACCGACACCTTGCTGCTGGTGCCGCGTTTCCCCGCCTACGCGGGCAAAGTGGCCATCGAAGATGAGCTGATCAGTCCCGGCGGCCAGGTGGCCAGCGCCATGGTCACCTGCGCGCGCCTCGGGCTGCGGGTGAAATACATCGGGACGGTGGGAGACGACGAGCGCGGCCGCATTCAGATGGAAAGCCTGGAAGCGGAAGGCATCAACCTCGACGACGTTCAGATACGCCACGGTTGCGCCAACCAGTCCGCCTACATCGTGATTGACCGCTCGACGGGGGAACGGACCGTGCTCTGGCGACGGCCGGAATGCCTGCGGCTGGAGCCGGAGCAGATCCGCCCCGAGCAGATCACCTGCGCCCGGCTGCTCCACATTGACGGCCACGATACGCCGGCGATCGAGAAGGCCGCCCGGATCGCAAAGTCCGCCGGGATCCCCGTGACGGTGGATGTGGACACGCTCTACCACGGCTTCGATCGCGTGCTGCCGCATGTGGATTATTTGATCGCCAGTTCCGAATTCCCTTCCCAGTGGACCAACGAGAGCGATCCCTTCCGGGCCCTGGAGCTGATTCAGGAAGAATACGGCATGCGCGTGGCGGCGATGACGCTCGGTGCGCACGGGGCGCTGGCTCGCTCCGAAGGCCGGTTCCTGTACTCACCGGCGTTTGTCGTCAACTGCGTGGACACCACCGGAGCCGGGGATGTGTTTCACGGCGCCTTCTGCTATGCGGTGCTGGCGGGAATGGATTTGCGGGAAGCTCTGGATTTTTCCAACGCCATGGCCGCCCTCAACTGTACGGCGCTCGGGGCGCGCGGGGGCATCCGCAGCCAGGCCGACGCCCGCGCGCTCATGCGGCGCGCCGAGCGGCGGGTCCACCCGGATTTCGCCGCGCACGCCTTCGTCACCGCTTCCCGATGATCCCGCTGCGCGACTCCCAGCCGAGCTACTCCACTCCGGTGGTGACCGCCGGGCTCATCGTGGTCAACGTCCTGGCCTTCCTGTACGAGATCTCGCTCGACCCCTTCAGCTTGAACCATTTCATCGCCGCCTACGGTGTGATCCCCGACCGCTTTGATCCCTCTACGCTGGTGACCTCCATGTTCCTGCACGGCGGCTGGATGCACCTGATCGGCAACATGTGGTTTTTGTGGATCTATGGCGACAACGTGGAGGACATCCTGGGCAAGGCGAAATTCCTGCTGTTCTACCTGCTCTCCGGCATCGCGGCAGGGCTCGTGCACGTCGCCTTCAACCCCTACTCGCGCGTGCCGACCATCGGCGCAAGCGGCGCCATCGCCGGGGTGATGGGAGCCTATATGGTCAAGTTTCCCCGGTCCCGAATCGTCACGCTCGTGCCCATCTTTGTGTTTCTGACGACGGTCGAGGTCCCGGCTTCCATCATCCTGGTTTACTGGTTCGTGATCCAGTTCTTCAGCGGGCTGGGAACGATCGGCGAGTCGCACCTCTCGCAAGGGGGCGTGGCATGGTTCGCCCATGTGGGCGGGTTCCTGGCCGGCGTGATTCTGATTAAACTGTTCCCCACGCGCGAGCGCTGGCGCCGGCGGCCGGATCTGCACTGGTGATGGAACGGGAAGCGGTGGTCATCCTCTACACGCGCCAGGGGTGCGGCTTGTGCGAAGAGGCACGCCACGTGCTCGAACGCGCGCGCAAGCGGGCGCGTTTCCGGCTCGAGATCGTGGATGTGGACGGCGACGAGCAGTTGCGGGAGCGTTACGGCCATGACGTGCCCGTGATCGCCATCAACGGCCGGGAGGCCTTCCGGCACCGCTTGGACGAGCAGGCATTCCTGGCGCAACTCAGGAAACAAGCATGACGGCCGCGCTCGATGTTCTGGCGATCGCCGCGCACCCCGATGACGTGGAGCAGACCTGCGGCGGCACGTTGATCAAGATGGCGGAGGCCGGCTACCGGACGGGCGTCCTGGACCTCACCGCCGGCGAGATGGGTACGCGCGGCACACCCGAGGTGCGCAAGCTCGAGGCCGAAGAGGCCGCCCGCCATCTGCTGCTTTCCTGGCGCGGTAACATGGGCTTGCCGGACGCGCGGCTGGAGAACACCCTGGCGGCCCGCCTTTCTCTGGCCGTGAAGATTCGCGAACTCAAGCCGCGCGTGGTGATCCTGCCCTACTGGCAGGGGCGCCATCCGGATCACTACCGCGCCAGCGAACTGGGTTATGAGGCCTGCTACCTGGCGGGACTCGAAAAGCTCGATGAGACCACTCCCCCGCACCGCCCGTTGAAAATTCTCTACTCCTCGCTCTACGCCCCCGTGGCGCCGTCGTTCGTCGTGGACATCACCCGGCAATTCGAGCGGAGGATGGCCGCGCTGCTGAGTTACAGGTCTCAGTACGGCCGCCGCGACGCATCGGAGCTTTTCCCGAGCGAAGAAGAAATTCGCGAGCGCCTGGCCGCAATTGCCCGCTACTACGGCAACCTGATCGGTGCGCGCTACGGCGAGCCGTTCGTCGTCCGCGAGACCTTGAAGGTGGACGATATCGTGGCGCTGGGCGTCAGGAGCTTGTGAGCTCGGCGCGGACGGGCGCAGGTGGGATTTCCAGCCCGACCCGCGATGCGATCTGCCGCGCCAGTGCTTTGAAATCCTCCCCCGCGCTGCGCGCCGCTTGAAAGTGTGATCCGATCGCTCCGTCGCCCGGCTTGAGGTGAAACATGGGCTTGCGCGCCTCCTGCGCCATCGGAATCAGGCTTCGATAGTGCTTGAGCAGCGCCAGATTGTGCGGATCGTTTTTGATCGTGATGCCTTCGCCCGGCTGTTCGTCCAGGACCGCTTCGCGGTAGACCCCGGGAATCCGGCTGATCCACTTGTCGTAGGCGTGAACGGGGCGGTCCAGGCGGACGGAATGCTGCTGCACGACGTAGCCGGCGGGCTGCATCGTCCCCGCGGGCAAGTCGAGCTCGGTGTGCGGCTTTCGGGCCAGCCGGTCCTTCCACTCCTGGCGCCACCGCCTAAGCGTCGGGCCCAGGTTGCGGAGTCCTTGCAGCGAGAACAGATCCGGAGACAGCGGAACGACGACATAATCGGCTGCGATGAGAGCCGCGCGGTTGATGGCGCCTAGGTTCGGCCCGAGATCCACCAGGACCACCGCCGCCTCCTGCTGCCGGGCGGCTTGCTGCATCACCCGCCAGAACGCCGAAATCACGCGGAAAGCCCGCTCCTTGCCGTCCAGGCAGGCGGGCCACTGGGACGACAGCTCGTCTTCAAATCCTGCCAGAGCCAGATCGCCTACCAGAAGGCTGAGCCGTTCGTCAATCTCCTCGACCGCGGGTTCGGAAATGTCACCGATTCCCCGCAGAAGGGGTTGGATGCTGCCGTAGATGGTGCGCGGGGGCGAAACCTCCCATAACTCCTCGACGCGGTCTTCTTCGAGAAACGCAGCCGTGAGGTTGGCCTGAGGATCCAAATCGGCAGCTACGATACGCACTTCCAGGTCGGCTAACATCCAAGCCAGGTGGTAGACGAGAGAGGTCTTGCCGACGCCCCCTTTGTTGTTAAAGAACGCGATGACAGGCGCGCTCATTGCGCTCTCCTCAACACGGCCAGCACGTAGGTGTCTTCCACTTGAAACTCCAGCTCCGGATTGCCGTTCTTCCGCAGCTCTCGCCGCGCAAGTTCGATGCCGATGCCGAAGCGCTGCACGAAGTTGAGGTGCTTCATCGCTTCTGCCAGGTGCGGGTTCCGGTAATCAGTGACTCCCGGCCTTCCGAAAGTTTCACGGGTGACCTGACCGTAGGGCCCGCCGGGACTCAAGATCTCAACCCGGTCCGCAAACCAGTGTATCCGCACGGGGGCGTTGGTGCCCTCATAGGTTCTGTGGAGGATGGCGTTCATCGCGATCTGGCGCAGCGCCACGATCGGGTAATCCGGCTTCTCCACCGCCACCGGACCCGTGTTGACGTTCAACGAAACTGAAATATGCGCTTTAAAGATTTCCTCCAGGCAGGCCACCAGCTCGGGAATCGGTCCATCCAGCTCTTTTTCATCTTTAATGGGTTCCGTCACGTTCGTGCCGTCATAACGCACGAACTGAACGTAGGCACCGGGAAGGTGCTGGCGCGGACTTTTTCCCACCACCAGGACTCCCAGATTTGTGGGATGCCCGTCGCTTCCGGGGATGGCCAGACGCAGCGCGGCCAGTTGATCCTCCACCCTGCGCACGTTCTGTGCCACCGTCTCCTCGCCGACCGCGGCAGGAAGGTACACGCGCCGGAACATTTCCAGATCCAGGTCCTCGAGTCGTGCGCCCGGTGCGGGCCGGATGTCAAAGGTCACAGCCTTGGACAGCCGTTTCTCGCTCAGTCGGCGTTCTTCCTCAGCCGTCGCGATGGCCCTGCGGGGACCGATCCGCACCCAAACGCGCCCTCGGCAGCGGACCGGAGGGTCGTCGGAAGGATAAACGATGACTACCGCCATTTCGCAACCATCAAGCGTCCGCTTTTCCACGGTCATCGTGGGGAAAGGAAGGATGTTGCCGTCCCCGCGCATGTCCGCCAGGGTGCGAAGCAATTCGTCGGTTATGGTCAGGTTCGCGCAGTCACCGTTGTCGCGGACACCGACGAAGATCACCCCGGGCTTGCCGTGGTTGGGCAGGTCGTTGGCGAAAGCGCAAATCGCCTCGCGAATCTTCTCGCGATCTGAAAGTGAAGCCTTCCTCTCGACGCGGTCGGATTCCGTATCACGCAGCAACCCCACCAGTTCGGCGTCCGTCATTGCGGGCTCGCAATTCGATTAAATCACATCAGGGAAACTACGCCGCAGCCGATAGAAGACGGCATGACCGGCGAAGAAGACCGCCGCGGCGACCAGCCAGAGCTTCCAGAGTGGGCCGAAGGCCGGGGCCTGGCCTTCGAGCAGCGCCGCCCGGAAACCTCGCACCAGAACGAACACGGGGTTCTTGGAGAGCAGCCATAGCGCTTCTTGGGGCAGGGAGGCCTCCGGATAGCAGATCGGAGTCAGAAAAAACCACAAGGTCAGCAGAAATCCGTTCACCTGCCCGAGATCGCGAACATAAACGCCCAGCGCCGCCAGAAACCAGCACACACCGAGTGTGAACAGAATCTGGGGGATCAGCAGCACCGGCAGCCAGGCCACCGACAGCGGCACCGTGCCGCGCGCGGCGGTGAGCATCACCAGAAACACCGCCAGGGCGAAGCCCTGAGTGACCAGCGCGGAAGCCACCTGCGCGACCGGAAGTATCTCCAACGGGAACACGAGCTTCTTGACAAATGTGCGGTATTCCAGCATCACGGCGGGCGCCCGTCCGGCCGCCTCGCTGAAGGGCAGCCAGGGCAGCATACCCGCCAGGAAGTAAAGGGCGAAGCCGGCCCGGCTCGGATCCGCGCCGAAGCGCGTCCGCAGCACCACGCCGAAAACGAAAAAGTAAGTCAGCATCAGCAACAAGGGATTCAGCAAAGCCCAGAACAGGCCGCCGAAAGAGCCCCGATAGCGCCCTGCCACATCGCGGCGCGCCATGGAGCGGATCAGACTGCGGTGCCGCCACAGCGTTCGAACAGGATAGACAACCGCTCGCCGGAGGGAGCGAAGCAGCAGCCGCCGGCGCAGCGCACCGAGCGTAGTCACCTCCGTCCTGGTTTCCGCCACCTGGCCCGCTATGACATTCGCGTCCACCAGAAGAAACGGCCAGCGCTCGTAGTACCAGCACACGCCCTCCCTCATGGGAGCGACGAAAATCCGGTAGACGCCATCGAAGCCCGGCAGAGGAATCCTCAGATCCACAGCGCGGCTTTCACCGGGTTCGAGATCCTGCTCCAGGGCGATCCGTGGTCCTTCTTCCACGAACAGATGCGTGTCGGGATCGAAGAACTGGCAGCCGATGCGAAACCCGTCTGCGCCGCGCCAGACCTCCCGCGACCGGTTTTCAAGACGAAAACGGACACGGAGAACCCGGCCGCCGTCCTCCGGGAAAACCTCAGGGTTCGCGTAGGCGGCGCTCATGCTTCCGGGTCGCTGTAGAGCCAGGCCGGAAAACGCCGGCGCACAGGCCCTGTCTTGCGTCCGACGGCGTAGATGCCGTCGCCGCGAAGCTCTGTGGAAAGCTGGAAGCGCTCGAGCAGCCACCGCACCCACGCCAGTTCGGGGCGGGGCTGGTCGCGGAACGGTCCGGTTTCCAGACGAACGACCTCGAAGCCGGCGTCTCCGAGCAGCAGGTGTATTTCCTTGGGCGTGTACTCGCGGTTGTGCCGGGCCGCGGTTTTCTCCCCGCTGCCTGTCGGCCGGATGTATGCCGGAAACAGCGCGGGATGATACCCTTCGAGGACCGCAGCGATGGCACGCAGGGAAGCGATGTTCGGCGTGGTCAGGACCAGGTGGCCGCCGGGTTTGAGTACGCGGTTGATTTCCGCCATCATGTGCATGGGATCTTCGGTCAGATGCTCGATGACCTCACAGCACAGCACCGTGGTGAAATACGCGTCCGGATAGGGAAACCGGTCCTTCTCGGCGTCGAAGAGTTCCAGGTCGCACTCAAAACGCTCGCCGCCTGCGGAAACGACGCTGCGGTGGTCCACTTTTCCCGCAGGACCGTAGTAGCAGCCCCGCACCTCGCCGTAGCCCAGCCGGGTCTTGAGCAGCGGCGTGATCTGGAGATACGAACCGATCTCGAGCACACGGTCCTCCGGCCCGCCGGGCGGTGTGATGGCCAGGGTTTTCTCGAACCGTGTCAGATGCGTTTCCGCATAGCTGCGAGTTTCGGCATCTCGCGCCGCCCACCCGAGGATCTCCCCGGCGGACGCCGGGGCCGGCACAGACTCCGCGGCAGCAGAAGGAGCCGCCGCGCCGGGTTCCTCCCTGCGCCACTCGACGCCGGCAGCCAGCGATTCCAGAAACGCTGCATACTGTCCCGCCACACGTTCCCAGCGGCAATGCTCCAGGGCCCAGGCGCGTGCGGCCTCCCCCACCTTGCGGCGCACCTCGGCGCGGCTCGCCGCCGTATGGAGGAGCTCATAAAGCACCTCCTCTTCGGTTTCATCCACCGGCACCTTCCAGCAGATTTCGTCAGGTAACTCGCAAAAGGCCGCCGTGTCCGAGACAAGAACGCACTTGCCGAGACCCAGGGCCCGGAGCAAGGTCCCCGAAGTCTCGCCCACGCTGGGATAGCGCAAATTGATCACAATGTCGCAGGCCGCCAGATAGCCCATGAAATCCTCGATGGCCACACGCCCCAGCACTCGCACGAACGGGAGCAGCTCCAGCCTTTCCAGCAAGGGGTCCAGCGGGAGTTCCGGATGCGGCTGGCCCACCAGAATCATGCGGGCCCGCGGCTCGACACGAACTAAGCGCCGGAAGGCGCGCAGCACTTCCGGGATTCGCTTATAAGGTTTGAGGTGGCCGAACACCCCCGCGAGGGGCGTGATTTCATCCAAGCCCAGCCGCCGGCGGTACGGGAGGCCGTTGACGGGATCGGTCCAGGCCCCGTGAGGGATGCGGGCGATCGGACCCCTGAATCCGGCCGCACGCATCCGTTCCTCCATGTAGCGGCTGTGCACGATAAGAGCCCGGCTGCGCTCAAGCAACCGCCGCGTCATCGGAAGGCCTTCGTAATCGGGGCCGGTTTCCAGAGCGCGCACACGGCGCGCGTGCGCGAGCGCTTGCGGCCCGCCTTCGTAGGCCACTTCGTCCAGATAACGGTCCCAGTCACCGCGCTTGATGGTGAGCTCCGCAATCAGGTGGTGGAGGTTCGCTTCGTGCAGGACCACGACGCCGGGATGCTCGATGGCCATCTCGTAGGCGAAGCCGTGCTCGCCGTTGTTGCCGATCTGATACACGACCAGATCGAACCGGTCGGGCTCGAACCTCTCTGGGGGACCCGGAATGACGGTCAGCTCGACCAGGCGCTCCAGGTGCGCCGCGAGCGCTTCCGAGTAGTCCGCAATGCCGCTCGGCGAAGGCGGCATGGGCGATACCAGGGCCACGCGCATCGTTCAAAGCGAAGCGGATGCAGCACACCGCGCCGGGGACGTTCTCAGTCTCACGGCTCTCGCAACAGTTCCATCGTGAAGCTTCCCAGAGGGAAGGGGGCGCGCACCAGCAGCGGCGTTCGCGCACGATCCGTCGAGAAGAACAGCTCGAAGGTGACCTGCGAGG
This sequence comes from Acidobacteriota bacterium, assembly GCA_037446115.1. GTDB lineage: Bacteria > Acidobacteriota > Terriglobia > Bryobacterales > Bryobacteraceae > JANWXD01. The sequence goes on from JBBIJF010000010.1 coordinate 97,548, forward strand.
CCTTCCCCGCCACCGACGCCACGATACGGTCTGCCTCCAGGCGCTCGTCATGGATGCGGACTATTTGCCGGCCCCCATACTCCAGCCGGATCTGATACGGCGCCCCAAAGAAAATCGTCTGCGGTCCGGGAAGGCGGCCGCGGCTGAGTTCGCGCCGCAAAAAGTACAGGAAGGCCAGAGCGTCCTTGGGGCACTGCGGGATGGTCAGTTGCGACTTGCCGCCGCCGCCGAGCGTCTGCCGCGTGGCGGCGCCGCGATCGGCGTCAAAGACGGTGCGTTCGTCGGCTTTGCGCTTGCCGTGCCGCAGGTGCTTTTCGAACTCGAGCGAACAAAGATCCGGCGATGCTGCCGAACGGTACTGATCGGAAACTTCGAAGGCGGGCAGGCCGGCTTCCAGACTCATGCTGAACTGCCAGCGGCCGGAGGCCGGATCTCCTTGGGAGACGACTTTGACGGCCCGGAACTCACTTTCCCCGAGCGGCAAGCCGCTTGGCCAGTTGACGCTGTACCGGAGGATCTCTCCGTCGGCCGGCGGCTCCTTCTCGGCCTGCGCCCAGCCGGCGGCGAGCAGTGCCACGGCCATCCAGAGGCGTTTCATTGGCAGGCTACGGACATCCGCGACATCTTCTCGGTCGCCACCGGGGCAGAAGCGCCCGCCACTTCGTAGTAGACCTCCAGGGTCCGCTCGGCGGTCTTGCGCCAGCTGAACTGCGCAGCGCGCTGGAGCGCCAGCCTCTCCAGGCGTAGCCGCAGTTCATGGTCGAGCAGCACGTCCAGCGTGGCGCGTGCGATGTCGTCCGGATCTTGAGGGTCCACCAGGATGGCCGCCGCGTCGGCGACCTCGGGAAGGGCCGAAGCGTTCGAACACACCACCGCACGTCCGCAAGCCATCGCTTCAAGTACAGGCAGGCCGAAACCTTCATACCGCGAAGGGAATACAAACAGCTCACACGCGTTGTATAGCTGGAGCAGCTCCTCGTCGCTCACAAAACCGGTGAAATGAATCCGCTCGGCCGCGCCGGATTCACGGGCGGCGCGGCGCACCTTGCGGCCGTAACGCGTCTCTTTCCCGGCGATCACCAGATGGTGCGGCAGTCGGGGGCAGTGGCGGAGCATGGCCGAGAAGGCGCGGATCAAGCCTGTGTGATTCTTCCGCGGCACCAGGTCACCCACGGTAAGCAGGAACGGGGACGGGATCCCGAACCGCGCCCGTACCCGGGCCGCCGCCGCCTGGCGGTCCAGCGGGCGGAAAAGGGCGGAAGCCGCATTCGGCGCCACGACGACTTTGTCGGGCGGCGGCGCGTAGGCCCTCTCAATGGCGCGGCGCGAGAACTCGCTCACCGTGAGAATCTTCGCCGCGCGCCGGACTGTCCGTTCGACGCTCCAGCGCAGTTGGATCGCCCGGGCCGGATTGAAGAATTCCGGATGCTCCAGAAAACTCACGTCGTGCACCGTCACCACCACCGGTACGGGACAGCCCAGAGGGGCGGTGTATTGCACGTGAACCAGCGTCGGCCGGTCTCGCCACAGCCGCGCCGTCAGGTCCCATCCGAGCCGGATGAACGGATTGGGCGACACGCGCTGGCGCAGGAACCGTTCCGGAACCCACCCCGCCGCGTCGTTCACCGAAAGATAGGCCAGGAAATGCGCGTCCGGATCGAGAACAGCAAACTGACTCACCAGGTTTCGGATATATACTTCGTTCCCCGTCAGATGGCGGCCGATAGCGTGAGCATCCACCGAAAAGAGCATGCGGTCGTCTTCTCAGTATAGTGCCTCGACGGCGAAACAATCCGTTAAATCCCGAGCGCCGCAAGCCGTTCCCACGCCGACTCCCATGTAAACTCTCTCTCATAGAGTTGCCGCCCGCACTGCCCCAGCCGCCATCGTAGCGCTTCCCTGTCCAGAACCTCGAGCACCGCCTGCTGGAAGGAGTCTGCCCCGTCGGCTATCAGCAGGTGCTCCCCATGGCGCGCCGGAAGCCCCTCGGCGCCGAACGAGGTCGAGATCACGGCGCGTCCCGCCGCCCAGGCCTCCAGGATCTTCACCCGGGTGCCGCTGCCGGAGAGCAGGGGCACCACCACGGCCTTCGCCGCTCCGAGCCAGGGCAGCGGATCTTCCACCGGGCCTGTCAGTTCGATGCGGGCGTCCCCGGCCAGATGGGACCGTACTGCCTCGGGGTTGCGGCCGACCAGCCTCCACACCAGACCGGGGCGCCGCGCCCGCAGTACGGGCCAAACGTGGGAGGCAAAATACCGCACGGCGTGAATGTTGGGAGGGTATTCGAGATTTCCCGAAAATACGATCACTTCTTGCTCGGCCACATCGGGCGCGGGCCGCCGCGGAATGGTGTTCGGTAACACGGCGACTCGCGCGCGCGGTGCAATCGCACCAATGCGTTTCGCGTCGGTCTCCGAAGCGGCGAGCACCAGGTCGAACTGCGGCAGCAGCTGCCGCTCGTGGCTGAGCGCCAGGCGCGCGAACTGCCGCCAGAACAGGCGCCGCGCACCGGCTTCCAGGGCCGCGCAGGATTCCATTAGGGCGGATTCGACGTTGTGCAGATCCAGGATCACCGTTCGCGCTGCGTTTGCCGCCTCCGTGCGGTATCCCGCACACCAGAAGTGCTCGATGACGGCCAGGGCGTAGGAACGGCCGTGCAACGCCCGCCGCAGGTGGTCTTGAAAGCCTCCGAATCGGTCATTGAGCGGGGGCCGCCGCCGGAGCAACCTCACGAAATTGCGTACGAAACGGGCCGGAAGGCTCTTGGAATGGCGCGGCAACCGGATGATGTGGGTGCGGCGCACCAGGCCTCGGGGAATCGCCCGGCAAGGGTCGGGCGATCCCGCTTCGCAGAACACCACCAGATCGGTCTCGTAGCGGCGTCCCAGGTACTCGACAATGGAGGCGGTGCGGTACGCTCCCCCGCCCACGAGAGGATAGGGCGGTTCCGGTGCCAGAATCAGCGCCCGGTCAGGCATAAAACCGCCGATGCGCCTCCTGGTAGACCTCGCGCGTCAGCCGCGCCGTGTGGTGCCAGGAAAACTGCGCTGCCCGAGCCAAGCCTCGAGCTCTGAGTTCCGCGGCCCATTCCGGACGCGTCAGCACGGCCTCCATCGCCCCGGCCCAGGCCCGGACATCGCGCGGATCCACTAACACCGCCGCCTCCTGCGCCACCTCGCAGATAGCCGGAATCCGCGAGGCGATGACCGGAGCCCCGCACTGCATGGCCTCCACGACGGGCAGACCGAAGCCTTCGTAAAGGGATGGGTACAGCAGGGCGGCCGCACCCGAATACAGACCCGCCAGCTCTTCGTCGGAAACCTCGCCCAGCCATTGCAGGCCCGGTTCCGCCGGCGGATCGTCACGCCGCCGCCCGGCAAGCAGCATCTCGACGTCGAATCGCTGCCGCAGGAGCCTCCAGGCCGCAAGGGCGGTTTCGATGTTCTTGCGCGGCCCGAGGGTGGCGACGAGCAAAAAATAGCGCCTTTCCGCTCGCGCATCGCTCAGGGGCCGGAAACACGGTGCCGCCGCCAGTGGCACGGCGACGACGTCGGCGGCAGGGATCCGGAAGCGCTCCATCACCTGTTTCCGGACGGCTTCCGTGGGCGTAATAAACATCACGGCCAGCCGCAAGCCCAGAACCAGAGGCGCCCGACGCCGCACCCGGCGCGCACCGGGTTGCCAGGAGGCGTCCATCCACGGGGAGAGGTCATGCACGGTGACCACGGCCGGACGTCGGGGAAGCAGCGGTGCTTCGAAATGGGTACCGTGAAACAGTTCCGCACGGTTCCGTTCCAGCGTCCGCTCCAACCCCCACAGCCACCAGCGCCGCTCCCACCGGCTCTGCGGACCGCCAAGGCACCGCAGGTTTGCGGGGGCGCCGGGGGGCGAGCGCAGCGGCTGGTCGGAGACGAGAAAATACGTGTCCTCCGGAAACGTCGTCGCCAGTGCGCGGCTCAATTCTTGCGTGTAGCGGGCCAGCCCGCCGCTCGAAAGCGACAGCGGTGTGGCGTCAATCGCCACCCTCATGGCCGCAGCCGTGCCAGCTCCTCCTCGCGGCGCTCGTAGTTGCGGACGTAGTACTCGCGATACTCACCCGACCGCACGCGGCGGACCCAGTCCGGGTGCTGCTGGTACCAGACAATGGTTCGCCTGAGGCCTTCCTCGAATCCCGTTTCCGGCGCCCACCCGGTCTCGCGCTGGATCTTTTCGCTGGAAAGAGCGTAGCGCCGGTCGTGGCCCGGGCGGTCTTCCACGTGAACCATCAGACTTTCCGGTTTGCCGAGAACGGCCAGGATGCGGCGTACGACCTCCCGATTCGTCAGGGAACAGTTCCCGCCGATGTTATAAATCTCGCCCTCGCGCCCGCGTTGCATCAAGCGCAGAATCGCGCGGCAGTGGTCCTCCACAAAAAGCCAGTCCCGCACCTGCAGGCCGTCACCGTAAATCGGAAGCGGGCGGTCCTCCAGAGCGTTCGTGATCATTAACGGAATCAGTTTCTCTGGAAACTGATACGGCCCGTAGTTATTGGAGGCTCGTGTAACAATCACCGGCGTTCGGTAAGTGGTGAAGTAAGACAGGGCGAGCAGGTCGGCTCCGGCCTTGGAAGCCGCATAGGGGCTGCTCGGGTTGAGGGGAAAATCTTCTCGTGCCGCCACCGGCTCCGGCAAGCTTCCGTATACTTCATCCGTCGAGACTTGAATGAGCCGTTTCACGCCGCGCCGGCGCGCCACTTCGAGAAGCGTGAACGTGCCGCCCAGGTTGGTCTGAAACGCGGGATCCGGCGCAAGGATACTGCGGTCCACGTGCGATTCAGCCGCGAAATTGATCACCAGCTCCGCCGGCCAGTCGGCCAGGAGAGAATCAAGCAGCGCGGCATCCAGGATATCGCCTCGGACAAACCGGTAGCGGGGATGCGACGCCACTTCCGCGAGGTTCTCCAGATTCCCGGCATAGGTGAGCTTGTCCAGATTGACAATCTCAGCCGCCGAATCCTCGGCCAGCAGCAGGCGGATGAACGCCGATCCGATAAAACCTGCGCCGCCCGTCACCAGCACTCTCATTTGTGCTGTAGCTCCCAGTCGTAATTGATTCCGGCGTGATCGTACGGGATGCGGCCTTCGTCGGCAGGATCGTAAAACCGGTCCGTAACATAGACGAGTATGGCGGGCTCCCGGCCGATGACCTTATAGCCGTGCGCCACGCCCGGGGGGATGAGCAGGCGCCACGGCCGCAGCACGCCGACGTAAAGCGTGTTCCGCACGCCAAACGTTGCTGAACCCCGGCGCAGGTCCACCAGGGCCACCTGGAGCATCCCCGCCGCCGGAATCCAGCAATCGGTCTGCCGCACGTGATAATGAAAGGCCTTGATCACCCCGGGATAACTCAGAGAGGTCGAGACCTGAGTGCTCGCGGGGGCGTAGGAGGCAACCAGTCCTTGACCGGCACGGATCACCTCCAGAAAGTAACCGCGGTCGTCCGGATGGAGTACGCACGGCTCCACGCGCACGCCGCCGATCAGGCCCGGATCTTGCGGGTGCTGGATGACCATGCCGATCCCTCTCTCGCACGAAGGCAGCGCCAGCTCCGCTGAAAGCAGCGGAACAGGTTGTGCGACCGACACGCGTGCCACAACCTATCGCTCGGCGCTCGCCGCCACCGGCTCCGCAGCCCGGCGGCGTGACTGGACCACAAGATTGGCGGCGCGCAGCAGAGAATCGAACGTGCCGGCGTCCGTCCACCAGCCTTCCAGGAAAGCGAAGGTCATGGTCCCTTCCCGGATGTAGGCATTGTTGACGTCGGTGATTTCCAGCTCGCCCCGTTCGGAAGGTACCAGCGCGCGGATTTTGTCGAACACCGTGTTGTCGTACATATAGATGCCTGTCACGGCGTAATTGGAGCGCGGCCGTTTCGGCTTCTCCTCGATGGAAAGGATGCGATCGCCGTCAATTTCGGCGACCCCGAACCGCTCGGCGTCGGGAACTTCCTTGAGCAGAATCTTGGCGCCGCGCGGCTGCTGCCGGAACGCTTCGACCGCCGGGCGGATCGTGCCCTCGATGATGTTATCTCCCAGAATCACGCAGAGCTTGTCCCCGTCGGCGAAGTGTTCGGCCAGAGCCAGCGCCTCGGCGATACCCCCCTCGCCCTCCTGGTAGGTGTAGTGCAGGTGCCGCAGGCCGAACTCCTTGCCGTTAGCGAGCAGCCGCAGAAAATCTCCTGCGTTCTTGCCCCCCGTGACGATCAGGATCTCACGGATCCCGGCGTCCACGAGGGTCTGGATCGGGTAATAGATCATGGGTTTGTCGTAAACCGGCAGCAAGTGCTTGTTGGTGATCTTGGTCAGCGGATAGAGCCGGCTGCCGGTCCCTCCAGCCAGCACAACACCTTTCATGGGACCTCCGGGACGCGCAAAGTCACATGATATCCTAATTGGTCTCCGGCCAGAGCGCCTCTCCGCAAAGCAGCAGGCGGCAGAATCGGAGCACTACCTCCGGCCTCGAACGGGCGCGATGGCCCGGCGCTGCTCCCCGGGGGACGGGCGATGTGGTCGGATCCACCGGCTGTCGTTCTGTTTGGTCAACACCGTTCTCGCGAAACGCCTTGAAATCTGATCCAAACCAGTTCGCCGCTCGGCTGTTGGCGCTGCTCGTGTTTTCCGTAAGCCTGTGGCGCGCCTGGACGCAATCCATCACCGGGGACGAGGCTTTCGCCTACGACCTGTTCGTTTCCTCGCATCCGGCAAAGCTGTTCAACCACTACGACGCCAGCCACCACGTGCTGTACGCTGTTTTGCAGAAGATCTCCGTCACGCTCTTTGGCGTCTCGGAGTTCACGCTGCGACTGCCGGCGCTCGGCGGAGCCGTGTTGTACCTCATGGTCGTGCTTCGCCTGTGCCGCAGGCTCTTTGGCCCGAGCCCCCGCCACGTACTCGGTGTCGGCCTGCTCACGCTGAATCCCCTCGTGCTGGACTTCTTGTCTGCGGCGCGCGGCTACGGACTCGCCCTGGCCTTTTTCCTGTGGGCGCTCGAGCAGATGTGGCTCTGGACGGAGGCGCCGTCCGAGACGCAGGCCTACCGCGCCTCCGCGGGCCTGGCTTTGTCGGTGGCGGCAAACCTGACGTTTGCGTTTCCCTCCGTGCCCGCAGCCCTGGTTTTCCTGGCGGTGCTGCTCACCGACCGGCGCGCGGCGGGAAAGCGGTGGCGGATGGCGGTGGAATGCTTTGTGATTCCGGGCCTCGTCATCGTCTTTGTGATCCTCGTCATGCCTTTGGTGCACGCCCGGCGCGAGCACTTCTACGTCGGCCATCTCCGGCTTGCGGAAAGCCTCCGGGCCCTCGTCGCTCTCTCGTTGTTCCCGCATCCCAAGCTCTGGGCTCCCTCGGCGGATACTCCCTGGGTTCGGGCGGAGCTGGAGTTCATGCAGTGGCTCCTCGTGCCGGCCCTTCTTGCGTTGGCTGCGGCGACTTGGCTTGCCGCGGTGTGGCGCGCCATCGTCCGCAACTCGACGGCCGGTGCGGCGACTACGCTCCGCTTGCATCTGTTTGCGGGTGGAGCCCTGCTGGGGGCCCTGGGACTGCTCGTGCCGGCCCGCCGCCTTTTCGGCCTGCCGTATCCCCACGGCCGTACGGGTCTGTATCTGATCGTGCTGGTGACGCTTTCTGCGCTCACCGTATGGCGCCTCTCCGACGGGTGGCGCCCGGCTCGCTGGATCGCGATTCCCGCCTGGACCGTCTCCCTCGCTCTGATTTCCCACTACCTGCTCTTTCTTCAAACCCGCCACTACACGGAGTGGCGGTACGACGCCACTACCAAGACGGTTGCCGCGATCCTCCGCACGCAAGGCCCGCCCGTTGCGCCGCCCGTGCGCGTGGCGGCAACCCCGTTTCTCGAGCCGAGCCTCAACTTCTACCGCAAACTCTGGCGGATGGAGTGGATGGCCCCGGTCAGCCGCCAGGGCGCCGATCAGGACGCTGCCTTCTACGTGCTCCTGAGCCAGGACCATGCCCTCATCGCCCGCCGCAGACTTCAGGTTCTGTTTCGGGACTCGCTCTCGAGTGTGGTCCTCGCAGCGGCCCGTGATAGAATGGCGGCGCAATGAATGTCTACCGCTGGGACCAGATCGAAAAGGAGCAGTTGAGCCCTCACCTCGCCCGCCAGGTGATTCACGGGAAAAACATGACCGTGGCGCGGGTCCACTTGGCCAAAGGCGCCGTCGTCCCGCTCCACAGCCACCCCAACGAGCAGATCACCCTGCTCGAAAGCGGCCGGCTGCGCTTCACCATGGGTGGTGAAGAGCGGGTGGTCGAGGCGGGCGAAACCGTGCAGATCCCGCCCCAGCTTCCCCATCAAGTCGAAGCGCTCGAGGACAGCGTGGCGGTGGACTTGTTCTCTCCCGTCCGCGAGGATTGGATCCGCGGCGACGACGCTTACCTGCGGCGCTGAAGCCGGTTTTCCCACCAGAAGACGCTGTCGGGGCCGGCGCCCACCAGATCCGTGCGGCCGTCGCCGTTCACGTCCGCCGCCCACAGGGCCAGCACGGGCGTCCCCCGGAAGACTTCGCTCGCCGCAAACCTGCCGGCACCGCGGTTGTAAAGAATCAGCAGGCGCGACCGTGAGCCGTGATTCTCCCCGACGGCGATCTCCACACGGCCGTCGCCATCCAAGTCCGCGGCGGCTAAACCGTGGGGGTGCGCCGGGCGAAGCTCCTCGGCCAGACGGTGCTCAATCCACAGCCGGCGCACGTCTGCCGGCCGCGCAAACCACGCCAGCCGCGCAGCGGAACGCTCCCGCTCAGCCACTACGACATCCCCTCCTCCGCGGCCTGCAATGTCTGCCAGAACCATACGCAGCATCCCTGCCTCGGGCGTTTCGCTGTAAGTGTTGAGGGCGAACAGCCGCCACGGCAACTCATACCGTTCCGGACTCCGAATCCAGTAGTTTCCACACAGGATGTCCCTGCGGCCGTCGCCGTCAACGTCCGCCACCAGAAGACCGCCCTGTCGCGACGGTGTGTAAAACGAGTAAATCTCCCTGTAAGGCCAGGGTCCGTCAGGCGGGGCCGGAATTTCGTAAAACCGTACCTGAGCGGAGCGGTGCACTGCCAGCACGCCCCGCCGCCCGAACAGCACGGCGGCAGCGGCATCCTGGACTACCGTGCCCGTATCGATGGTGTGCGCCTGCCAGTTCGATGCATCGAGCCAGACCAGACTGCCTGAAAGGTCCTTGCGCTGCACAACCACATCCGTCCGGCCGTCTTGATTGACATCCAGGGTGCAGCCTCCCTCGCCGAACGGCCCTCGGGCGAGTTCCACCGCACGGCCTTCCGGCGGTTTCCAGAGCTCGAGCACATCGCCCCAGGCGTAGACCGAGCGGTGCGGCCCGAGCGCCGCGCCGCGGATTCCGCCTGCCATCCGCGGGCCGGGGTGGAACCGCCAGTCTCCGCCCGAGGCGGCCGAGGATCCGGCAAATGCCAGAAGCGCCCCGAACAAAAGCACTGCCCGACATTCAATCTGGAGCATGGTTCTGTGTCTGCCGATTAACAGCTTGTGAACTTCGCCTCCCGCGCCGCGACAAGTCTTCTGCTCGCGGCAGCGTTTCCCTGCCTGGCTGAAGGCGCATCCAAATGGAAAAAGATCTGGGCTGCCTCGGCCGCCGTGCTGGCGGCAGCTCATGTCGCCGACCTCACCTCGTCCCGGGGCATGCCGGAAGCCAACCCGCTACTGCGCGACGCCCGGGGCCAGTTTCACACGAGCCGGGGCATCTTGATCAAAGGCGCGGCCTCCGGAGGTTTGCTGGTTTTGCAAGGTATACTCCTCAAACGCAGCAAGGACAGCAACCTCTACAAGCCATTTTCCGTCATTAATTTGGGTGCCGCTGGAGCCGTGGGCGCCACCGCGCTGCGGAATCATCGCCTGCGCGCCGAACCGTTGCCGTAGCGCCACGGCCGCTTCCGGCGCCCGTGCTACGATGCCGTTATGAAGGGCGACGGAAGCAGCCGCAGGTGGACACGGCGCGCCCTTCTGTCCAGTCTCGCGGTCTTCGGCCTGCCCGCGGCCGAGGAAAAAGGTCGAATCTTTCCTTCGGAAAAGGTTCGGTTTCTGGACCGCGCCACTGAGTTTGAAGTCTTCCGCCTCACCGCGCCCAGTTACACCAGCGTCCTCCCCGCTTACTACAACCGTTGTCTGGCCCGCCGCGCCGGGTTCCTGCTGTTTGCCAGCGACCGCACGGGTTCCATGCAGGCGTTCCGGATGGAGCTCAAAAGCGGTGAAATGCGGCTGCTCACCAGCGCTTCCCGCTTGGACCCGGCATCCCTGTCACTGTTTGCCGACGACCGCAGCTTCTGTTATTCCGACGGCGATTCCCTGCACCAGGTGAGCTTCTCCGGGCTTCGCGATCGGGAAGTCTATCGTTGCCCGGCCGATTGGAAGATCACGGCGGTGAGCCTCGCGGGCGACGGAAGGCACGCAGCCGTCACCGAAGCCGGCGGCGAGCGGTGGAGGCTCCGCTTGGTCAGTCTCCTCAAAGACGAGCGCCTCACGGTCACCGAGTCCGATGCTGTTTTGAACGAACCTCAGCCCCGTCCGAAGCGCGACGGCATCCTCTACCGCAAGGGCGACGAGCTGTGGCTCGTCAACTACGACGGGAAGGACAACCACAGGCTGAGGCTGCCGCCTGGCCGGGTCGGACCGGCGATCTGGGCCGCAGACGGCCGAACCGTGCTTTACCTGCACTTCCCTGAGGACCGGCGCGCACTCCACGCCATCCGGGAGCATACGCCCGACACGCACGCCGACACTCTCGTCTCCACCACCAGTCAGTTTGTCCACTTCGGCCGGAATGCCGACGCGTCGGTGTTCGTGGGAGCAAGCCGCAACCCTGCCGCCCCGCATATTCTCCTGTTGCTTCGGGTGGCGCGCCGCGAACTGACTCTGTGCGAGCACCGGGCTTCCGATCCTTCGCAGACCTCGCCCATGTTCGCGCCCGACAGCCAGCACATCTTCTTCCAGAGCGACAAGGACGGCAAATCCGCTCTCTATTGCGTCCCGGTGGACAAGCTCGTCGAGAAAACCGAAACCTAGGCGGCATGGCTTCTCCGCCTGCCCCCGGCCGCCGGGCGATGCTCCTTTTTTCTTGGGAGCCTCGCCGGCCGCAGCGGTGCAGGATGGGTACTATACTGACTGCAAGGAGCGTCTGGTGATCCCCCTGCTGCTATTCGGTCTCCTGCTGCTCGAACCGGCTCTGGCCGCCACGCGGCTTCTGGTGACGGTCGTCGAAAAAAAGTCCGGCCGTCCGGTCACGGACCTCAAAAAGGAAGACTTTGCCGTTTTCGATGACGGCGCGCCCCGGCGCGTGGAGGCCGCCGAGTTTTCCTCCAGCCTCATGGATGTGATGCTTCTGCTGGATACCAGCCTGCTCGGCGAGATGGTGCAGCCGGTGGCCGACAACTTGATCGCGCAGCTCCAGCCCAGAGAGCAGATGGCGATTGTTGCGTTCCATTCGGCGGCCGATCTGATCCAGGACTTCACCTCGAGCCAGGATCTGCTGCGCCGCGCTCTCGGCTCAGTCAAGTACGGGAATCCTCCTCGGCTGCTCGACGCTCTCTACGCCGCCATTGACGGAGGATTCCAGCACAGCAGTTTCCGCCGGGTGATCGTGTTGCTGACCACCGGGGTGGAGGGCGACAGCCGCGTCAGCGAGCGTCAGGTTTTGCGGCTGGCGCGCCGTAACGCCGTGTCCATTTATCCGGTTTACATCCTGGGCCACGAACGGAGTCTTTTCGAGCGGCTGGCCCAGCAGACCGGGGGAGCATCCTTCAGCTTGAGGGATATGCAGCGGGCTTCCAAGGATCCCCCGGGGCCGCGCATCTTCGAAGTTCTTCGCTCCCACTACACCTTGACCCTTGCCGGAAACCTGGCCCTCGGCGAGAGGCTGCGCATCGAAATAAAAAGGCCGGAACGATTGCTCGTTTCCGGCCTTCCCCTCGACTAAGGAGCGAGCGCTGGGTTCTCCTCCGTGGCTCCTCAGGCGCGCTCGCGGGAGGAACACAGGCTGAGGGCGGCCTGTGTAAGACCTAACAGCATCAGCCTTTGCGGGCTTGGGTGACCTTGGGCGTCGCCAGGTAACCCACGACGCGATCCTTTCTGACTTCGTTTACGACAATCTCGTACGGAATGGCGCTGCCGGACACGTAGAACTGAACGGGCTCATTGGCGGTCTTGTCCCTCTTTTCCACCCGTTTGTCATCGGCGATGACTTCGATCGTGTAGCGGTTGCGCTTGGGATCGGCCTTCTTGAGCTGAATCGCCACATCGCCCACGCGCTGCGGCGTCTTGGTCTTAGCCAGGTTGAACTCAAAATAGTTGCGCTCGCCCAGCGCTTTGAGGGCCGCCAACTCCTTGGCGTTGGTTGCGATCAGCCCGCTTTGCACTCCCAGGTCGCCCCGGACGCTCTTCAGCTCCGCGATCGTCTTTTCAAGCTCCGAACGCGTGGAGGCCACCTCGGTCTTCACCGTGCCGACTTCGCTCGAAACGTCCGCCAGCTTGGTGTGGGCCGTAGCCGCCACTTCCTTGACCTGACTGAGTTCGCTGGCGACCTGCTGTTGCTGCCGGAGTTGCTCCTCCTCCAGCCGCTTTGCAATTTGTTCGGCATGTTCGAGCGCATCTTTCTTGGCGCGGCCGGCCGCCACCGTTGCCTGCCGCCGCGCGGCTTCCAGTTCCGCGCGCAGATCTTCGATGCGCTGCCGGCTCGCCGCCGTGGTGACGTTGGAGGCCTCCTTGACTTTCGCCAGCTCGGCAAGGATGGCATCCCGGGTGCCGGACAGCTCCGTTTTCAGGCCGCTGATCTGGCTAAACAAGAACACGTTGGCGGCCACCAGGGCGATGACCAGGCCAAACAGAATCGGTATCGCCACGCCGCCCCGGCGGGGGGAGGCGGGCTGAATGGTTTCCTGACTACTCATTGGCTTTCTCTCCTGTCCCTTTGAGTGCACGCGGAAGGCCAATGAGTATGTCGTTGAAAACAAAGAACCCCACAGGCATCCGCGGGATTCTTTGCGAAAATCCTACAGGGCAGTCCGGAAGATCTTTCCCGTCGAGCTCTGCGGCCTCACTTGCGCTCGGCCCGCACCTTGGGCGTGGACAGATACCCGATGATCTGATCCTTCCGTACCTCGTTCACCACGATCTCGTAAGGAATGCGGGAACCGGTCACATAGAATTGCAGCGGTTCGTTGATGTAGCGGTCCTTTTTCTCCACGCGCTTGTCGTCCGCTACGAGCTCGATCGAAAACTTGTGCCGCTTGGGATCGGTCTTGTTGAGCTTGATGGCGATCTCGCCGACCTTCTGAAAGTCGCGCGTCTTGTTGATCGTGAACTCGTAATAATTCCGCTCGCCCAGCGCTTTCAGAGCAGCCAGCTCCTTGGCGTTGGTGGCGATCAGCCCGCTCTGCACTCCCAGATCCCCCCGGACGCTCCGCAGTTCGGCGATGGTCTTCTCCAGTTCCGAGCGGGTTGCGGCAATCTCCGAGCGGACGCTGCTCACATCGCTGCGCACGTCGGCGATCCTCGCGCTGGCCTCCGTGGCGGCTTGCCGCACCTGGCTGAGTTCGCTGGTCACCGCCTGCTGCTGTCGGGCCTGTTCTTCCTCCAGCTTCTTGACAAGTTCCTCAGCTCGCCGGAGTGCTTCGACCCGCGCCTGTCCGGCCGCGGCCGCCGCGTTGCGCCGGGCGGCCTCCAGCTCCTGCCGCAGGCTGTCCAGATGTCGCCGGTGGGCCTCCGTGGCAACGGAAGAGGCTTGCCGGAGTTTTTCAACCTCACCCAACAACGCCTGGCGCACCTCCGCCAGTTGCCGCCGGGTTTGGTCCACCTGACGGAACAGCACCACCGTCGCCACCGCAAGCGCCGCCACCGCCCCGATCAGCACCGCGACGAGAATCCTGGACCGCCCCGGTGACTCCTGGTATCCTTCCATGTCCTCCACCGTAGTCTTCCCTCCTTTGGCGAAAAGCCAGATAGCTTACTCTAGCATCAGCAACTCTGGTTTTGCGACGGTCATAGAACATCTTTTTGCCCGGTCAAAACCGCCGCAAGTTTCGAAGCACGGCCCGGCTGTTGGCTCCGTTGGGAAGCTCAACCGCATGCACCACCCTCCAGTTCCTGTCCAGCGCCCCGATGTAGCGCGCGTTTTCCCGGTCCGTTCCCATCAGGATTAAGAACACGGACTGGCGCGGGTAATAAAGGAGTCGGTATTGCAGTTCGCCTGCACCTTCCTTCCACCGGTCTTCTCCCGGAGGACCCAGTTTGCGAACGATCGAGTAGTAGTCATCCTGCGCCGTCAGCCCCAGCGTAAATTGCTCGATGGTGCGATAGCTCACCGGACGCCGCGTGGCCACCACGAGCAGGACGCAGCACAGCAGCACCAGCAGCAGCGCGCCGCCGATCAGACGGCTCACACGCCGCTCCGGACCCTCTTCCAGCCGGATGCCCACCACGGGAGCCGGCTTTTCGGGCGCTTCCACTGCGGGCCGCCGGGTTTCACCGACCGCGCGTGGCATCTCAATGATGCGCCGCTCGTGCGGCCACACCGAGCCGGCCTTGTACTCCAGCTCCTTGGTGAGGCCCACGATCATCACCGGCTCATCCACGCTGGAGACCTCTCCCAGGTAACGGCGGGGAATCCACACCTCCTGGCCGGTTTTGCAGTTCACCACCAGAATCTCCGACCAGGTCTCGCGGCGCAGCAGCCACTCATTGTGTTCGATGTTCAGGATCGGAGGGTAAAAGGAGAAAGGCCTGCGGCTGAGGTGCTCCAGCAGCGGTGGAACGGGCGGAACCGGCATGGCCTGTCCCCATCTTAACCCAGGGCGTTGCGTGCAACGAGACGCCGGCCCTCCGCAAAAGGAGTACAAAGGGGAGTGGAAAGGACTTTTGCCATGACCATCCGTAAAGAGGATGCGCTGGAATATCACGCCGCGCCGCCGGCAGGCAAGCTCGCCGTCATCGCGACCAAACCCTGCCGCACCCAGCGTGATCTGAGTCTGGCCTACACGCCCGGCGTTGCCGCTCCCTGCATGGAAATCTACCGGGACCCGGCTTTGGCCTATAAGTACACCGCCAAAGGCAATCTCGTTGCCGTGGTCACCAACGGCACCGCAGTCCTCGGCCTGGGCAACATCGGAGCGGCTGCCGCCAAACCCGTCATGGAGGGCAAGGGGGTGCTCTTCAAGCGGTTTGCGGACATTGACGTCTTCGACATCGAACTGGCCACCGAGGACCCCAAGGAAGTCATCCGGGCCTGTCAGTTGCTCGAGCCCGCCTTCGGCGGTATCAACCTGGAGGACATCAAGGCGCCGGAATGCTTTGAAATCGAGGAAGAGCTCCGGCGCACACTGCGAATCCCGGTCTTTCATGACGACCAGCACGGCACCGCTATCATTTCCGGCGCGGCCTTGCTCAACGCCCTCGAACTCGCAGGCAAGCGCATTGACCAGGTCAAGATCGTCTTCAACGGCGCCGGAGCCAGCGCCATCGCCTGCGCCGAACACTACATCAAGCTGGGCGCCCTCCGGGAAAACATCTTCATGTGCGACACCAAGGGCGTCATCTACAAGGGCCGCAAGGAGGGTATGAATCCCTACAAGGAGCGGTTCGCCCAGGAAACGGAAGCCCGCACCTTGGCCGAAGTCCTGCGGGGGGCGGATGTCTTCTGCGGTCTCTCCACGGCCAACTGCGTGACGCCGGAGATGCTGCTGTCCATGGCTTCGAATCCGATCGTCTTCGCCATGGCCAACCCGGATCCGGAGATCCCCTATGAGGTTGCCCTGGCCACGCGGCCGGATGTGATCATGGCCACCGGCCGCTCGGATTATCCCAACCAGGTGAACAACGTGCTCGGGTTCCCCTTTATCTTTCGCGGAGCCTTGGACGTGCGGGCGACGGCCATCAACGACGACATGAAGCTGGCCGCCACCCGCGCTCTGGCCGCCCTCGCCAAGCAGGACGTGCCGGACTCCGTACGCCGGGCTTACGGCGTGGAGCGCCTGGAGTTCGGCCGGGACTACATCATCCCCAAGCCCTTTGATACGCGTGTCCTCATCTGGGTGGCCTCCGCCGTCGCCAAAGCCGCCATGGACAGCGGCGTGGCCCAGCAGCCTGTGGATATTGACGAATACAAGGAAGCCCTCCAGCGCCGCCTGGGGAAAGCGCAGGAAATCATGCGCGTGATGATCCACAAGGCACAGCGCGATCCCAAACGCGTCGTCTTTCCGGAAGGCGAAGAAACGAAAATCCTGCGCGCCTGCCAGATACTCGTGGATGAAAAAATCGCCCGCCCGATTCTGCTCGGAGACGAAGACCGCATCCGCTCCACGGCCCAGCAACTACGCCTCAGCCTGAACGGAGCCGTCATCGTCAATCCGCCCCGCTTTGCCCGGCTGCCGGATTACATCGAAGAGCTCTACCGGCTGCGTCATCGCAAGGGAGTGACGCGCAGCGAGGCCGAAGAGCTGGTGCTCAACCGCAACGTCTTCGGCTCCCTGATGGTGCGCATGGGCGATGCCGACGCCCTCATCAGCGGCCTCACGCAGCACTACCCGGACACCATCCGCCCCGCTCTCCAGGTCCTCGCCGTCCGCCCCGGGCTCCGGCGCGTCGCCGGCCTCTATGTGCTCATCACCCCCAAGGGCGACATCTACTTTCTGGCCGACACGACCGTCAATATCGAACCCACTGCCGAAGATCTGGTTGAAATTGCGATCCTCACCGCCGAAACCGCCCGCCGCTTCGACATCGAGCCCCGTGTTGCGATGCTGTCGTTTTCGAACTTCGGTAGCACGCGCCATCCGCTCGCCGAAAAGGTTCGCCGGGCCGTCGAAATGCTCCATGAGCGTTTCCCCGAGCTCATGGTGGACGGTGAAATGCAGGCCGACACCGCCGTCGTACCGGAGATCATCGAGCAAACCTATCCCTTCAGCGTCCTCCGCGGCGGAGCCAATGTGCTGATCTTTCCGGATCTGGAGGCCGGCAATATCGCCTACAAGCTGCTGATGCGCATCGGAGGCGCGGAGGCCATCGGCCCGATCCTGATGGGCCTTTCCCGTCCCGTGCACGTGCTCCAGCGCGGTTGCGAAGTCACCGACATCGTCAACATGGCCGCCATCGCCGTTGTGGACGCTCAGGAATGCGTCGGCGGCCCCCGGCTCCCGCGCGTAGAAACGCCCCAGCCGGTTGCGGGATAAACTGCGCGCTTGCGACCGTGGCGCGGTGCCTTGGGCCCTCAGCCTTCCAGGCGCCGCAGGGCCGGATTCCACCGCAGCCGCCGGCCCCGCCGCAGCGCCTCCATGGCCATGCACAGGACGATGTTGGTTGCCTGGCCCATCTCTACCGTCGCGTTCGGTTCGGCTCGCGTACGCACGCAGTCGAGAAAGTTTCGGATATGGGCGCGGGTGGCGGCGGGGAAGCTGCCCGGTTTGCGGATCTCTAGGGACGGCCGCAGCTCCACCGCGTTGCTCTCCGGATACAGTGCGTAGGATTCGCGCCCCACATCCAGCCGCGCCTTGGTGCCGTGTAACTGTATGAGCTGGTCGTGGAACGGATGGTAGCGCATGGCCTGATAGCCCAGCGTGAACACCGCGAGGTAGTTCTCCGGATATTCGACCGCCATCGTGCACGTCTCCGGAACCTCGGCGCCGGGGATCCCCGGCGGCGGCGCCGCACAGCTGACCGCCGCCGGATAAGAGGAGTTCATAAACCACTGGATCGCATCAATGACATGCGCCGCCTGACCGATGAGCAGACCTCCGGAATAATCCCAGAACCAGTACCAGTTGAAAAATCGCACCGGATCAAACGGCCTCTTCGGCGCGGGCCCGAGCCACCGCTCCCAGTCGAGCTCCCCTTCGAGCTTGCCGGCCCGGAGCGACAACACCCGGTTGAGCCACCACGAGTTCACCAGGCGCACCGGCCCGAGCTTGCCCGAGTCCACCACCCCTTTGGCCTCCTGAAACAGATCGAAGCTGCGGCGCTGCGTTCCCACTTGAACGACACGCCGCGTGCGCCGCACGGCTTCGATGATCCGGAATCCTTCTTCGATGGTGTGCGCCAGGGGCTTCTCGACGTAGACGTCCTTGCCCGCCTCCACCGCGTCAATAACCATCTGCGCGTGCCAGTGGTCCGGGGTCGCCACGATGACCGCATCGAGCGAGGGGTCTTCGAGAAGGCCGCGGTAATCCCGGTATGCCCGCGCGCCGCTTGGGGCGGCTTTCAGGCCGGCCTGGAGGTTCGGTTCGTACACGTCGCAGACGGCTGCAACCTCGGCGCCGAGTTCTTTGAATTCCGCGGCAAGGAGGCGGCCCCGCAGGCCGGCCCCGATCAGCCCTGCGCGAAGGCGCTCGTTGGCAGCCACAAACTGCGGTACGGCCGCTGCGGTGCCCAGAAACCTACGGCGGTCCATAGGCCAGATTGTACGCCACCCGGGACGCCGCAGCACTGCGGCGAGCGGTAAGTGCAGCTCGCTAACGAACGTGCACCACGAGGGGAGGTTCGAACGTGACAGTACGGAACTTTCTTGGAATTTCGACGGCCGTGCAGGGATAGCTGATTACCTGCGGAACAGGGGCGTCCGGAGCAGGCGCAACGATACGGTAGTAAACTTTGGCAGGCTTCGAGCCGGGCGCCTCAACGATTCGTTCGATTTCCACTGCGTAGCCGCCGGTAGGGCGCGGCCCCGCCGAGACGACGACGACGGCGCTGCGGCGGAAGTCCGGCTGCGGATGCGGGTCTTTCAGGCCTGCTGCGGCCAGAAAAGCCCGCCACGCAGGACGCGTGCGGATAACCCAAGCCGCCGGTGTCTCGGCTGCGGGACACCGAGGCATCGCCAGCTTCGAAAAAGCCACAGCCTTTTCTCTCAGAGCCTGGAAGGGTCCTCCTTCGACAAGTTCGACTTCCACCCCTTCCAGACGCTGAGGAAACAGTCGGCCTTCCTCAGGGCTCAGCGAGCGGCCGACGTAAACCAGAATCGCAGCCTGCCCGGGGCGGCGCCGGGAAGCACCTACGCCTACACCGGTGACGCCGGGAAGCGCCATCAAGGCGCGCTCATGCCGTTCCTTGACGGCGCTGGCGCGCCGGACCTCTTCTTCGGAGATTTGCTGTGTCACGGGCGCGGGGTGGAATCCGAAGGCCGCGCCGGCCAGAAACAACGCAAGTGCCGCCCTTACCGGCAACGTCCCGAGTCGGGCCCGCCGCAGTCGGTACAACCCGGCAAGGCCACGAACGGATCCGTAGACACACGCCGGATGCGGATCCCGCGCACCTGGGCCGGCAATTCCGGCCGTACGCCCTGCGTCCGGTCAATGTAGACCACGATCACGGCCTCCAGCGGATTGTCCTCCGCCCGGCCGACGCCCACGCCGATCACCGGTCCGCGCAGCAGCTCGGCTTTATGCTCCTCCAGCACACTGCGGACCAGTTCGATCACGCTTTGCGATGGACCGCGGCTCGTCGAAGCCGGGGCCGCGGCGCCCGTAGCACTTCCCAGCAGACACGTGCTTCCGGTAACAAACGAAAGCGTCTTGCGCATCGCGCCGCCCAGTTTGGTCAGAACCTCGTCGATCGGGTTCCCGATGGCGCGCCCCGTCGAATCTCCTGCAAACAGCAGCGCCACGGCCCGGCAGGAGCTGTCCACGAGAAGCGATCCGGAATCGCCTCCGGCGATCATCCCGCCGCTGGTGACGATCTGATTCTGATAGGAGACAACGAATTTCTTGCCTTGACCGCAGCCGCGCTGGTACTGCACCGACACCGTGGCGTTCACGGCTTCGACGACGCCGGTCGTCAGGCCGGTGGTCCGTCCGCTCTTGGCGACGCTCTGGCCAATGCCTGCCGCCGCCGTGCCCGACACGTGCCCCACGTCTTCAATGAATCCAGTCGCATCCATCGTGCCGGAGTTCAAGGCAGCTGCCGCCGCGTCCACGTTGGTCCCCAGCCTGGGGTAAGGCGAAAGGCTTCCGATAACCGTGGCGCTCGAGGCCCGGCAGCCTACGTCAATCAAGCCCGGCTGGATGATCTGTTCCCCCACCGCGGCCTGGTCGCTCCGGGCAAACACGTGGTTATTACTGAGTGCATACTTGCCGCCCCCGGAGTCTTGGAGGAGTGCTCCGGCGGTACCTCCGCAGCAGAAGGCGCGCGAGCGGTCATTGACATTGCCGGCCGAAACACCAAAATGCTGGTTCCGTTTCTGATGGTTGGCTCCGCTGTCGGCCCAAAGCAACGTGCCCAGGCTCAGGGTCAGACATGCAACCAACTCCCTTGAGATTCGTATCTGATTCACCGTTGTCCCTCGCATAAAGTTTCGGGGCAGGCCCGCAATCACGATCGGCAAAAGCCGGCGCAGCGCGCAGCCCCTAGCTAAACAGTGACGTTGTGAGACTGATTGTATCACCGGACACTCTGTATTTCTGCATGGCGCGATGGTTTGGCCCGTACTAAACCTTCTGGGGTAAACACCACGTCGCGACATCTCTTCGCGCCATTGCACAAGCCGCGGCCCCCTGCGTGTGGTATTCTCACCGAAGCCACCGGAGGAGGCAGGAATCGCCGTGTGGGGAGCCAAGCGCGCTTTGGCCGATGACAGACTCAAAAGACTGGCCAGACGGCTGGAAGCCGTGGCCCGCAGGGACGAAGAGCAGCAGCGCCAGGCGCAGCAGGTCGCTCAGTTGCGCCGGGACGCCGCCGGCTCTTTGCACGCCCTGTGCGCCGATTTCGTAGACGCTCTGAACGGTCTCGTGGGGCGCCGATTGGTTGAATTGAGTCCGCCTCAGTACAACTCGGAAAGCTTTCAAGATCCGGGCCCCAACGTCTTTCAGATCAACGCGGGAGGACGCCTCATCCACCTGGAGTTCCGTGCTACGGAGACCCTGACTTCCACGGATCAGTTGCGTACGCCTTACACGCTTTACGGAGCCGCGCGGTGTTTCAACCAGGAACTGCTCGAACGCGTCGCGACGCATGAACTCTTGCTGTTTTACTGCC
Source organism: Acidobacteriota bacterium (assembly GCA_037446115.1). Lineage (GTDB taxonomy): Bacteria > Acidobacteriota > Terriglobia > Bryobacterales > Bryobacteraceae > JANWXD01. The sequence goes on from JBBIJF010000010.1 coordinate 118,570, forward strand.
TGCAGGGCGACGGCTACCAGTGGGTGCTTTGCGATCCGGCAGGCCGCCGCACGACACCCTTGGACCGGGACGCTCTGGCAGCACTGATGGAGCGTCTGCTGTAATCAGCCGCCGTCATAAACTCGCACGCAGCGGAGGACAGCCGCTCCCCCGGAGTGCGCCAGAATGAACGTTATGGATCCATCAACCATGATCATTATCCTGGCCGCGGGCCTGGGGACGCGCATGAAATCGCGCCAGGCCAAGGTCCTGCACCGGGCCGGGGGCCGCGCCTTGGTCGAACATGTCGTGGATACGGCGCTCGAAGTTGTTCCCGCCGCGCAGGTTGTCGTGGTGACGGGTTGCCAGGCCGAGGCGGTCGAGTCCCTTCTTCAAGATCGCGGCGTGCGTTTCGCGCGGCAGGACGAACCCAAAGGCACGGCGCATGCAGTCATGGCGGCTCGTACCGCCGCCGGCGCCGCTGAACGCGTCGTCGTACTGTACGGAGACTGTCCGCTGTTGAGGGCGGCAACCCTACGCCGCCTGATCTCCCATCAGACGGCCTGCCGGGCCGCTGCCGCGCTCATCACAGCTTGCCTCGAAGACCCGACTGGCTACGGGCGCATCGTGCGGGATGAGGCGGGTAACGTTGCGGCGATCGTCGAAGAAAAATCCGCAACCGAACAGCAGCGCGCCATTCGGGAAATCAACGCCGGCATTTACTGCTTCGACGGCGCCGCTCTTTGGGAACACATCGAAAAAATCCGGCCGGACAATGCAGCGCAGGAGTATTACTTGACCGATATCGTCGGCGTCTTGCACCAGGCCGGGCGCTCCGTGGTGCCGCTCCTTCATGAGGACCCGCAAGAGCTGCTCGGCATCAATACCCGCGCCGATCTGGCCGTCGCGGACCGAATCCTGCGGGAGCGCATCGTCCGCCGGCTCATGCTCGACGGCGTCACCATCGAGAAGCCGGAGACCGTCACGATTGACCCGCAGGTGCGCATCGGCATAGACACCGTGGTAGGACCGTTTGCCCAGATCCTCGGACGCACCGTCATCGGCGAGAACTGCCGCGTGGGGGCCTGCTCCATTGTGGAGGATTCCGAACTGGAGGACGGGTCCGCCGTGGAGCCGTTCTCGGTCGTGCGGAACGCGCACCTGGGGCGGGGTTCGCAGGCGGGGCCCTTCGCGCGCCTGCGCCAGCAGGCCCGTCTGGCGCCGGGCGCACGCGTGGGGAACTTTGTCGAGCTCAAGAACACGCGCCTCGGCATCGGCGCCCGGGCGCTGCATCTGGCCTACCTCGGCGACGCCGACATCGGCGACGACGTCAACATCGGCGCGGGAACCATTACCTGTAACTTCGATGGCTACGCCAAGCACCCGACCCGCATCGCCGCGCGAGCCTTCATCGGCAGCAACGCCACCCTGGTTGCTCCCGTGGAGATCGGTGAGGACGGCTACGTGGGCGCCGGGTCGGTGATCACCGAAAATGTGCCCTCCGGAGCGCTCGGGATCGGCCGCGCGCGCCAGATCAACAAAGAGGGCTGGGTGGAGAAACGGAGGCGGCAGCGCGCCGCTGCACCCGGAGGCGCGGAAAGCCCGGCGCTATAATTCGAAGGTGCCCCAGGTTCGCCACTCGGTCTGTGCCCTGGACTGCCCGGACGCCTGTTCCCTGCTCGTCACCGTGGAAAACGGCCGTGCGCTAAAACTGCGCGGCGACCCGGAACATCCGGTGACGCGCGGCTTCCTCTGCGCCAAAGTGGCGCGATATCTCGATCGGGAGTACTCGCCGGAACGCTTGCTGTATCCGTTGCGGCGCGCCGGCCGGAAAGGCGAAGGGCGCTTCGAGCGGATCTCCTGGGATCAGGCCCTCGACGAAATCGCCTCCCGCCTCCGGCACATCGCCGCAGCCTATGGCCCGGAGGCCATCCTGCCCTACAGCTACGGCGGGACGATGGGGCTGCTCAACGGCTCCGGCATGGACCGCCGCTTTTTTCACCGGCTCGGTGCGTCGCGCCTGGACCGCACCATCTGCGCCGCCACGGGCTCTGCCGCCCTGATGGAAACCATCGGGCTGCGCTATGGCACGGAGCCGGAACAATTCCGCCGCTCGCGCCTCATCCTGGCCTGGGGCGCCAATATTCTTGGGAACAACGTCCATCTGTGGCCCTTCATCGTTGAGGCCCGGCGCAACGGCGCCCGGCTCTACACGATTGATCCGGTCCGGAACAAGACGGGCGAGCTCGCCGACCGCCACTTCCCCATCTACCCGGGAAGCGACGCCGCCCTCGCCCTCGGCATGATGCACGTCATCGTCGCCGAGAAGCTCTACGACGCCGACTACGTCGCCCGGTTTACCTCAGGCTTTGCGGAGCTGCGCGCCCGCCTGGCCGAATACCCGCCCGAGCGCGTGGCTGCCCTCACCGGCCTCCCCGCCGAAGACGTCGTGGCTCTGGCTCGCGAGTATGCCACCACGCGGCCTGCCGTCATCCGCCTCAATTACGGAGTGCAGCGCAACGAGCGCGGCGGCGCGGCCGTAAAAGCGATCTCGCTGCTCCCCGCCCTCACCGGTTCCTGGCGCGAAGAAGGCGGAGGACTGCTACTGAGCACCTCTCAGGCCTTCCACCTGAACAAGGCCGCCTTGGAGCGGGCCGACTTGCAGCTCAAGGCTCTCGGGCGCCCGGCTCGCCTCATCAACATGTCGGAACTTGGCAAAGCGCTCACCGCGCTGGACAACCCGCCCGTGAAAGCGCTCGTGGTCTACAACTCCAATCCGGCGGCCGTCGCTCCCAACCGGAATCTGGTCGTCGAAGGCTTGCGCCGGGAAGATCTCTTCACTGTCGTGCTCGAGCAGTTCCAGACCGACACGGCGGACTACGCCGACATCCTTCTTCCCGTAACCACCTTCCTCGAACACACGGATCTGTACTTCTCATACGGCCACTACTACTTGCAGCTGGCCCGCCCTGTGGTGCCGCCGCCCGGAGAAGCCAGATCCAACGTCGAGATCTTCCGCCTGCTCGCCGCGCGCATGGGCTTCGACGAGCCTTGCTTTGCGGAAAGCGAAGACGACATGATCCGCGCGTTGCTGCAAAGCGATCATCCCTTCGTCAGCGGCATCCGGCTCGAGGAGCTGGAACGGCGGCACTTCGTGCGGTTGCGCGTGTCGGCAGACGGGAGCCCCTTCCTGCCTTTCGCCCACGGCGGCTTCGGAACGCCCTCCGGCAAGTGCGATTTGGCGGCGGGAGCCGTCGAATACCAGCCCCCGGAGGAATCCCGCTTGGGCAACGAGGCGCTGCGCCGACGCTATCCGCTGGAGCTGATCTCCCCCAAGAACGATGACAGCATGAACTCGACTTTCGGCAACCGTCCGGGTGTAGATCACCAAACATCGCACATCACGCTTCACCCGGCCGACGCGGCGGCTCGCGGCATCGCCGACGGCGATCCGGTCCGCGTCTTCAACAATCGCGGCAGCCTGCTTCTGGTGGCGCGGGTGGCCGATACCGTGCGTCCGGGCGTGGCCCGCGCCGGCTCGGTGCGCTGGCCCAAGATGGCGCCGGACCGCAATAACGTCAACGTTTTGACTTCGGACCGCCTGGCGGATCTGGGGGGCGGTCCGACATTCTATAGCTGTTTGGTGGAAGTGGAACGATGCGGAGACTGAGCTGCGCCGGCCTGGCCTGGTTGCTGGCACTGGCTGCAACTGCCTGCCGGAGAGGCCCGGAAACGGTACCTGCGAGTGCGACCCAGGAGGAAACCCAGGAGCTTGCCAGCATGATCCATGTGGCGGATCCCCGGGCTTCGCTCCAGCTCGTCAAGGGATTCCACGAAGTCGAGCAGAACGCCTGGCGCTGGACCATGGCGCGCTTTGCCGTCACGCTTCGGGCCCCGGCCGGGGCGTCTCAAAAAGGAGCGGTCCTGGTGTTGAAGGGCGCAGTGCCGGATCCTGTGATCGCAAAACTGAAGTCCGTGACGCTGACCGCCAACGTGGAGGGCGTGCCGCTGGCTGCCGAAACCTTCAGCAAGCCCGGCGACTGCACCTACCGGCGGGATGTCCCTCCCGGCGCTTTCCCCGCAGAAGCCGTCACGGTCAACTTCGCGCTGGATAAGGCCCTGGCGCCCGGTGAGGCCGATCACCGCGAACTGGGCATCGTTGTCACCTCCGTCGGCTTCGAAGCAAAATGAGTCGGGCCTTGCGCGCGGCCTGGTGGCTCGCGCCGGCCGCCTTCTTCGTGGCGTTCTACTGGCTCGGACTCCGGATCTGGTTCCACCAGGATGACTTCGCCTGGCTCAACCTGAGCCTCCATGTGCACAGCTGGCGCGATCTGGCTCATGCGCTGTTCGTTCCCCGTTCCTTCGGCACCATCCGCCCCTTGAGCGAACGCGGCTTCTTTCTGGCTTTCTATGCTCTTTTCGGACTCGACGCCGTTCCGTTCCGGATTGCGGTTCACCTGACGCAGTTGGCCAACCTCGTGCTTCTGGCCTGGATTGTGCGGCGCCTGACGCAGTCGCGGCTTGCCGGATTTCTGGCTCCGCTGTTCTGGGCCTGCTCGAGCGTGCTGGCCGCGGCGCTGGCCTGGACGTCCTCCTACAACCAGATTCTGTGTGCGTTTTTCGTGCTGCTGAGCCTGTGCCTGCTCATTCGTTACGGCGAAACCGGCCGCCGCCGCTACTGGATCGCGCAGTGGGTTTCGTTTCTCCTCGGTTTCGGAGCGCTCGAAATCCATGTCGTTTACCCCGTGATCGCTGCGGCCTACGCCTGGTTCTGGGCGCGCGGCCACTTTCGCAAAACGCTGTGGCTGTTGGTGCCCTCCGGCCTATACGGACTCGGCCACCTATTGGTGGCGCCGAAGCCGGAAACCGGCGTGTATGCGCCGCGCCTCGATGCCAGCATTCTCCAGGCGCTGTGGCGCTACTGGGAGATGGCCCTGGGCCCTGTGCGGCTCATTCCCGTATGGCCGGAGTTCGGCCCCTGGGCGCCCGTGGCCACCGCCGCCCTGACGGCGGGTCTCGTGGGATTCCTCATCTGGCAGCTGCGGCACCGGCGGTGGCAATTCGTTTTTCCTTTCTTGTGGTTTCTCGCCTTGTTGGGGCCGTTTCTCCCCTTTAGCGGCCACGTGTCGGATTACTATCTGGCGGCGCCCGTGAGTGGCCTGGCCGTTTTGGGAGCCTGGGCCGTGGCCTGCGGGTGGGATGCCCGAGGGTGGCGGCGCCTGCTGGCCCTCGTGCTTGCGGCAGTTTACCTCAGCGTCTCCATTCCCGTGGCGCGCACGACGCTGCGCTGGCATTTCGAGCGGGGCCGGATGGCGCGCACGCTCGTCTACGGCCTGGCGCGTGCCCGACAGCTGCACCCCGGCAAGACGATTCTGCTCACCGGCGTCACCACCGACATGTTCTGGACCGCGGTTTTCGACAAGCCCTACCGATTACTCGGACTGACTCACGTGTATCTGGCCCCCGGGGCCGAAGACAACATCGAAGATCATCCGGAGCTCGGTGATATTCAGGAATTCCTCCTGCCGCCGGCCGTGGCGCTCGAGGCGCTTGAGCAGAAGCAAGCAGTCGTCTACGATGCGGCGGGCGATCGGCTGCGGAATGTAACCGGGCCCTATTACGCCCTGGCGCGCAACCGCTGGTCGCCGAGCGAACTGCCTCGCAGAATCGACGCCGGCAATCCGCTGTTTGCCTCCTTCCTCGGCCCGGAATGGTATCCGATCGAAGCCGGCTATCGCTGGATGCCGCGTCAGGCCACGCTGCGTCTGGGCGGCCCCGGCCGCACCCTCCGACTGGCCGGCTTCTGCCCGCAGGAGCAGGTCCGCTCCGGGCCCGTGCATCTTCGCGTGCGCGTGGATGGCCATACCTTCGCCCCGGTGGCTCTGCGCCGCGGCAATGCTCCGTTCGAAGTTGCCCTCCCGCTGCCGGACAAGCTGGCGCAGGCCGGCGAACTCAGGATCGTGCTCGAGGTGGACCGCACGTTTGCGCGCCCGGAAGACGGCCGGCCGCTCGGGCTCGTGTTCGGCTCGATCGGGGTGCGCTGAGCGCCGCCGGAATCCGAACACCTCGAACACCGGACGGCCGTGGCGGTCCCGCACAAGGTAGCGGCGCACTTTTTCGTAGCCCTCCCGCCGCGCCAGTTCGAGCAGCCGGGCATTGACGCCGGCAAACTGCTCTTCGCCGTCCACGTGCCCGACGAAGACGCCGCCCGCGTTGGCCAGTCGCTCGCGCAGCTCTCGCTGTTCTGCCTCGCTCGGTTGTTCTTTTCGCAACACGGCCGATGCTTCTCTCAGCGGCAGGCGCCCCTGGTGGAGAAACCGGAGGGGATCAAGGATGCCCCAGTCGGTCACATAAATCTCCGTGGCGCGGATGTGCCGCAGCGACTCCGAGAGGGCGTAGATGGCATCCGTCCAGGATCCTGCCGCTCCGTAGCGGATCAGCTGAACCCGGTACTGGTTGGTGACGAGCAGGCTGCAGGCGCAGACGGCCGCAACGGCCGACGCCGCCGCGCCGATCCCGATTCGGCTGTGGATCCGCCGGCCCGCTTCCGCGATGGCGATCGCGGCAAAACAGTGCGGCCACGGCCACAGCAGCACCGCATGGTGGACTGAGCCGCCCGCGCCGCCGGTCGCCAGCATTTGCGCCCACGCAACGGCCGGTGTGATCAGGGCAAACCACAGCGGCTTCCACGCCGGCGTGCGCCGCAGCCAGGCGAGCAGCAACACGCTCGCTGCCGCCATCCAGGGAAACGGCGTAGCGCGCACGGAACCTGCTGCGCGGCTCACCTCCACCGACCATTCCTCCCAGCTCGATTCCGGCTGTGCCGCAGAAGCGCCGCCGCCATCCTCGCGCGCGATGTAACCGAACAGGCCGCTGCCGTCCAGACTGCTCCGCAGCACGTACAGTTTGTCCCGCAAGTTTCCGAGCTCCTGTTCGGCGCCGAACCGAAAGGTCACGCCCGGCTCCCGGACATTGAACCACACGAGCGGCCAGGCGCCCAGCAAAAAGCAAATCACCGCTTCCGCGACGTTCCGGCGGGTCCAGTGCCGCCGGATTGCGCCGTGCAGGACCAGAGCGCTGGCGACGATCATCCCGCCCAGCGTCCAGACAAACAGAGCCTTGTTCCACAAGGCGAGTCCAAAGCAAAACCAACCGCCCCGCAACGACCACCGGGATCCGGTTCGATCAAAACGGACCAGAGCGGACAACCCGGCGAGGCTCAGCAGGTGCTGGAGCGCGACGGGGCCCCAGTCGAAGACTGTTGTGAGCAAAAACGTCGTATCGGTGGCAAGAAGTGCCGCGGCCAGGGCTGCCGCCGTGGTTCCCGCCACGGCCCGCGTGAACTGGAAGAAGGCGGCGATCGTGATAACACCCACCAACAGGACGGGAAGGCGGACCGACCAGGGTGAAGGCCCCCAGAGCTTTACGATCGGACCGTACAGCCAGCTTTTGAGCGCGCCCAGGTACTCAAGCAGCATCAAGGGGATCGTGCGCCCGGCGGCAGCGATCGAGAACGGGCAGTATTGGGGCCCGTAGATACCGGCGGCGAACAGGATCTCATCCTGCTGGATTCCAGGATAAGGAAGTACCGATAACCCGTTTGCCAAGAATAGGATAACGCCAAGCAGGAGGCAGCCGAGGGCGAGGGTGCGGCGGAACACGCTCAATCATACCATCCGGCGAGAGGCGGTGTCGGGAGGGCAAAATCGGTCGGGATGCTGAAACTTTCGATGGGCGTCTGCGTCAATATCAGTACCCCCCGGTGTAGTGGGGTTAAGTTCTTTAGGCACACCCGCCCGCGGCTGCGTTGGAATCGTGAATGCATGTGCGCTGGCGGAGGCAATAGGCGAAGCTATTTTAGCGTATTGCGCTAAGATTTTATGCAACCGATTTGTGAAATTCCGCATCCAAATGCGGTGGACGACCCAGAACCGGAACGTAACCCCGTCTCCGGCCGAAAAGGAGCATTGGGACCATGACGAAGACCGAACTGAACCGATTCAAACAGATCCTGGAAGAAAAGCAGGCCGAGCTTGCCAAAGTTCTGCGCAAGCGCGAGGGGATTGCCATCGAAAAAGCTGCGGACGCCCTCGACGAAGTCCAGTTCGCGGCCGAACGCGAGCTGGCCATTCGCAATCTGGATCGCGAGTCCCAGTTGTTTCGCCAGGTTCGCGCCGCCCTCCGGCGGATTGATGAAGGTACGTTTGGCATCTGTGTCCACTGCGACGAGGAAATCAGTCCGAAGCGCCTGCAGGCCGTTCCTTGGGCGGCCTACTGTCTGAAGTGCCAGGAAATCGCCGACCGCCAGCAAGAGCGCGGCGAGGAGATCCTCGAAGAGTTCCTCGTAGACGCGGCGTGATCGTCGTTGCAGTTCGGGGGCGCGGGATCCCTTCCCGCGCCCCTGGTGTTTTCAGGCGCGAATTCCGATTACAGAGAGCATACGGCCGGTGCGGGGGCCGTCGCGGCGCCAGGAATAAAATTCCTCCGCGCGGCAGCGAGTGCAGATGCCTACCACGGCCAGCCGTTCCTCCCCCACGCCCAGCGCACGAAGCTGGCGGCGGGCGGCTTCGGCCAAATCCAGACGGGTCCTTCCGCTGAGATCCTTCCGCTCGGGGAAAAGCTCCCGAAACTGTGCCGCCACCTCCGGGCCGACTTCGTAGCAGCAGGGCCCGATGGCGGGACCCACGGCCACGAGCAACGCTTCGGGACGCGAACCAAAGCGCTCCGCCATCCGGCGGAGGGCCTCCGCCAGGATTCCCGCCGCAAGCCCGCGCCAGCCGGCATGGATGGCAGCGACGGCCCGATGTTCCGGGTCCGCCACCAGCAGCGGCAGGCAATCGGCGGTCCGCACGCCCAGCAGAAGGCCGGGCCGGTCTGTGATCAGGGCGTCGGCTTCTTCTGCAAGGCGGCCGGGAGCCGGAGCATACAGGCAGCGGGCCGAGTGGATCTGCTTTGCCGAGGCCAAGCGTCCGGAAGCGTCCCAGACCGTCTGCCGCGTACCGAAACCGTGCTCGAGCCACTCGCAGCGGGCAAGCAGGGCCGCCTGCCAGATCGCCTCAGGGCTGCGGAAGAAGGCAACCGGAGCCACAGCCTAAACGGGCTGCTGGATCTGGGCGATCATGACCTGCTTTTTGAAATTCTCGAGCATGGACTCGTCCAGGCGCACTTCGGTGGGCCGCCGCGCCAGCGTCGTCATCTGGTCAATCTTGTCCTGCAGCTTGAGCAGCGCGTAGAACAGATTCTCGGGGCGGGGAGGGCAGCCGACGACGTAAACATCCACGGGGACGATTTTGTCCACGCCCTGGAGCACCGAGTAGGTGTTGAAGGGTCCGCCGACACTGGAGCAGGCGCCCATGGAGATCACCCATTTGGGTTCCGGCATCTGATCGTAGAGCCGGCGCAGGACGGGCGCCATCTTGAGCGTGACGGTGCCGGCCACGATCATCAGGTCGGACTGCCGCGGGCTGGGACGGAACACTTCCGCTCCGAAGCGGGCGATGTCGAAGCGCGAGGTGCTCGAAGCGATCATTTCGATGGCGCAGCAGGCCAGCCCGAAGGTCATGGGCCACAGCGCCGACTTGCGGGCCCAGTTGAAGACGTAATCCACCGAGGTGACGAGAATATTTTTTTCGAATTCGTTCTGAAGGAACGGCATCGCCAGTCCCCAGCTACCGAATCATCATACCATCCCTGCAGGCGGCCGGAGGTTTGCCGTTCGCGCGCGTCGTGTTGACCGGGCCTGTTCAGGACGCCGCCGCCACGGGATTCCGCAGCAGGCCGATGCCTTCGATTTCCACTTCGACCACATCGCCGGGTTTCATGGGGCGCGTCGTGCCGGGCGTTCCGGTATAAATCACGTCGCCGGGAGTCAGGGTCACGTAGCGGCTGACCCAGCTGACGATGGCGGGCGGATCAAAAATCAAATCGGTCACGTACTGCTCCTGAACGACTTCGCCGTTCAGGCGCGTGCGCAGCAGGCGTTTTCCGGCTTCGGCGCCGCGCAAGATGGCCGGACCCAGGGGGGCGAAAGTATCGGCGCCTTTGGCGCGCCACCATTGCAGGTCTTTGTCCGGGCCGTTCTGCCAGTCGCGCTCGCTGACGTCGTTGCCGCAGGTGTAGCCGAAGATGGCCGCGCGCGCCTCCTCGAGAGAGGCGTTTCGGAGGCGGCGGCCGATCACCACGACCAGCTCCCCTTCGTAATGCACGTTGCGCGCATCTTTGGGGATGACGATGGGATCCCCGGGGTTTTGCAGCGCGGTGACCGGCTTATAGAAGATCTCAGGGCGCGAAGGCGCGGGACGGCCGCCCAGGTGGCTGCGGTAGTTGAGTCCGACGGCGAGCACTTTGGGCGGCTCGCAGGGGTAGAGCAGCTTGACGCTGCCGGCCGGCAGGCGCTCGCCGGTTTCCTCGTGCGCGCCGAACAGCTCGCCGCGCAAGGCGCGAATCGTGTCGCCGTCCAGAATGCCGTAGGAGACGGCGGCGCCGCGGCGAAACCGCACGTATCGGATTCCCTCCGCCTGCCGCGGGGCGTTCGCGAATGTTGTTGTGGCCATCCAGCCGAGCACCTCTCTGCGCGTGGTTTGCATCGGAACCTCCCGTTTTGGTTCCCAGGCTATGATAGCAGGCGCCCCGGGGGTTTCGTCCGAGAGAGGAAACGGGGCGATGTTTTAGCTTTGACACGGGGCGGGGGATGTGGGATGATGGAGGCTGCACTGTGAGCGTCAGAGTCTCCCTCAGCTAACCGTTGCTTTCCTGAGCTGCCGGCGGCTTCCTGTCTGCCTCTTCAGTGACATCAGGCGCTCGAAAAGGGCGCCGAGGAGATTCGAGAGAGATGAAGTTGTACGTGGGGAACCTTCCCTATCAGGCCAGTGAGGCGGATCTTGAGAACTGGTTTTCTCAGGCGGGTGTTACGGTAGACAGCGTCGCGTTGATCCGCGACCGCTTTTCGGGCGAACCGCGCGGGTTCGGGTTCGTCGAAATCCACAACCGGGATGCGGCGGAGGCCGCCTTGCAGAACTGCAACGGCAAGACCTTCATGGGGCGCGCCGTGGTGGTGAACGAGGCGCGGCCGATGACGGCGCCGAGCCGCAGCGGGGGCGGCGAGCGCCGGGGCGGCGGTGGCGGCGGCGGACGCAAAGGCGGACGCCGGACGCCGCGCTGGTAGTATTGCTCCGGCGGCGGGATCGTCCGCTACAGGAGACGTAACAGAGAGTAGACCACGGGCAGCGCAAACAGGGTGCTGTCCAGGCGGTCGAGCCATCCGCCGTGTCCGGGCAGCAGCCGGCCGCTGTCCTTGAGGTCGGCGCCGCGTTTGAGCGCCGATTCACACAGATCGCCCAGTTGCCCGGCCAGATTGCCTGCCGCCGAAAGCATCAGCCTGCCCGACCAGGCCACCTCCGGCAGCAGGCGGTCCAGAAAGACGATGCCGAACAGGATGGCCGCCGCCAGGGAGGCGACAGCACCCTCCCAGGACTTGGAAGGGCTGAGGTGGGGGGAAAGCTTGTGACGTCCCAGGGCGCGCCCGGCGTAGTACGCCGCGGTGTCACCGGCCCAGTTGAGTCCGAGGGCGAACAGGAGCCAGTAGGGGCTTTCGGCGTAGAGTTCGAGGGCGAAGCGCAGCCCGCCGAAGACATAGGCAACGCCGAGCAGCGCGGCGGCCGCCTGGGGAAGCACTTTGGCGAGGTCGGTTCCCCGGGCGGCGAGCGCCAGCGCCGCAAGTGCGAACAGGGTCAGCAGAAGCAACTCCTCGCCGCGAACCACCAGAAGGGCGAGCCCTGCGGCGTAGGAGGCGGGCCCGGGCCGCGGCAGGCCGTGGGCCGCCACGATGCCGGCGTATTCGTGGAAACACAACAGCGCCACGGCGGCTACGAGCGCCAGCACCCCCCAGGGGGGGCCCCAGAGGAGGATGGCGACGACGGCGGGCGCCAGCAGGAGCGCCGTGAGGACCCGGATCATCGGGCCGAGGCGCTCACCCGTCCCCACCAGCGCTCGGCAACCGAGAGGCGGACCGGCTCGGAGAGGCCGCCGAAGCGGCGTTCGCGCCGCTGGAAGTCCAGGATCGCCTCAAGCAGCTCCGTGCGTGTGAAGTCCGGCCAGAGGGTTTCCGTGACGTAGAGTTCGGCGTAGGCGATCTGCCAGAGCAGGAAGTTGCTGACGCGCATTTCGCCCGAGGTGCGGATGAGCAGGTCCGGGTCGGGCTGGCCGGCGGTGTACAGATGCTGGGCGATCGCCTGCTCGGTGATGCGGAGCGCCGCCAGGCGGCCCTTCCGGCGGGCTTCCTCGACGATAGCATTGACGGCGTCCACGATTTCGCTGCGGCCGCCGTAGTTGATGGCGAGGTTGACGCGCAGGCCGCGGTTGCGGGAGGTGGCCTCGACGACCTCCTCCAGGTCCCGGCGGGCTTCGGGGGGAAGCGCCTCCAGCCGGCCGATGGCGGTGAGCCGGATGCGGTGCTTCATGAGGTTGGGCAGTTCGCGGCGGAGATAGATGCGCAGCAGGCGCCAGAGTGTTTCGACCTCCTGGCGGGGCCGTTTCCAGTTCTCGACGGAAAACGCATAGAGGGTGAGCGCGCGGATCCCCATTCGCGCGCAGGTTTCCACCGTCATGCGCACCGGCTTGATGCCCGCCTGATGGCCCCGCACGCGGGGCAGGTTTCGCTGGCGCGCCCAGCGGCCGTTGCCGTCCATGATGATGGCGATGTGGGCCGGCAGGCGGTCCGGGTCAATGGCGCGGGCAAGCTCCCAGTCTTTGTCGCCGGGCTCGAGAACTTCGAAAAGCGCCTTCATTTGGATCCTCAATATTATCGCCTGCGGCGGGCAAATTGTGGAGTGGGGCCGCAGGGCGCGCCGCGCGGAATTCTCCCGGCACCGGGTCCCGCCAGCGCAGCCGAAAACCTATTCATAGAAAAGGACTTATTTTTTTGGCTTCGTTTGTGCAAAATTGCATCGAGCCGGGCAACGCGGTTGAAGTTGGGTTCGTTTGGTCAACGCAGGGCTTGAGCGCCGCCGGATCTGAAAGCCTCGGGCGGCCCGCCCGCCGCTTGGGTTCGTTTGGTCCACGTGATTGTCCGCCGGCCCGCGCCCCGGGGTTTGGCTTCGTTTTGTCAGGGAGCGTTGTCAGGTTTGTAAAGTTGTATCCCCGCGGCGTCCCGGCGCCCGATTAGCGCAAGAAAGGTGCCTCGGCCTCGGGGCCGTATCTGCCCCCCCGCCCATAGAGTAGCATACGGAGAAATGACGGCCGGAGGGCAGAGTTCGGAGCCGCGGCTTTCTGTGGGGCGGTACCGGCTGATTTTCCGGGCGGAAACGGTCGAGCGGCGGGAGGGGTACTGGGGTTCGGCCTGGCGGGGCGTGCTGGGTCACTCGCTGAAACGGCTGGTGTGCGTGACGCAGCTCAAGGAGTGCGAGCCCTGCCTGCTCTACCGTTCCTGCGTGTATCCCTACGTGTTTGTGACGCCGCCGCCTCCGGAGTCGAAGAAGCTGCCGGGTTATGTGGCGGCGCCGCACCCGTTTGTGTTGATCCCGCACACGCCGGAGGAGGACGGACGGTGCGTGCTGGGGCTGACGTTGTTCGGCTGGGGCAACCGCTATCTGGCCTATTTGATCCACGCGCTGCGCGAGGCAGCCGGGCGGGGACTGCGGCGGAGGACCGGTCCGATGGCGCTCGAAGGGGTCGAGCAGGAACGGGCTGCCGGGAGCGGGGAGTGGCAACCGATTCTGGAAGGGGATCATCTGAAACCGCTGCGGGCGCGGGTGCCGCAGCCGCCCGATCCGCCCGGAAGGATCCGTATCGAGTTTCTGACGCCGTTGCGGCTGCGGCTGCGGGAAGACCTGGTGACGCCGGAGACGTTTCGCTTCCACTCGTTTTTTGTGAGTCTGCTCCGGCGCATTTCGCTGCTGACGTACTTTCACACCGAGGAGCCGCTCGAGACCGACTTCCGGGGGCTGGCGGCGCGGGCGCGGCTGGTGGAGCTGGAGGGAGCAGCGCTTGAGTGGAAAGACTGGACGCGGTACTCCTCGCGCCAGCAGATCCGGATGCAGATGGGGGGCGTGGCGGGCGCCGTGGAGCTGAAGCTGGCCGGACGCGAAGAGTTCTGGCCGTATCTGTGGCTGGGGCAGTGGACGCACGCCGGCAAAGGGACGAGCATGGGCCTGGGGCGGTACCAGATCGTGGCGGGCTGACAAGCTTGGGGCGTGAAACGTTTGCGGAGTTTGCGCCCCTATAATTCACAGGAGATGCACGAGGACTATCCGCGGAAGGTGCTGCTGGCGGTGTGCGGTCTTTCGCCGCAGGTGCTCACCGAGACGGTGTATGCTCTGGCGGTGAAGCGCGAGCCGCGGTTCGTTCCGAGCGAAGTACACCTGGTGACGACGCTCGAGGGGGCGCGCCGGGCCAGGCTCACGCTGCTCGGGCGTTCTCCGGGCTGGTTTCGCCGACTGTGCCGGGAGTACCGGCTGGAGGGGATCCGCTTCGAGGAGGAGCAGATCCATGTGCTCGAAGATGAGGGCGGCGCGGCGCTGGCCGACATCCGCAGCCGCGAGGACAACGAGAGCGCCGCCGACCGGATCGCCGAACTGGTGCGGGAGTTCACTGCCGATGAGCGGGCGGCGCTGCACGTCTCGATTGCGGGCGGGCGCAAGACGACGGGTTTTTATGCGGGCTACGCCTTGAGTCTGTTCGGCCGGCCGCAGGACCGGATGTCGCACGTACTGGTGTCGGCGCCGTTTGAATCGCATCCGGAGTTTTACTATCCGACGCGGGAGAGCCGGATCATTTACACGCCGCCGCCGGACAGCCGCCCGCTCGACACGAGCGCGGCGGAGGTGACGCTGGCGGAGATTCCCTTTGTGCGGCTGCGGCGGCTGCTGCCGGCGCGGCTTCTGGAGCGGGGCGTCAAGTACGCGGAACTGGTGCGGGCCACCGAGGAGAGGCTGGGCGGTCCGGAGCTGGTGCTCGATCTGGGGCGGCGGCGGGTGCGGGCCGGAGGCCGGCAGGTGCGGCTGGCGGCGGCGGATCTGGCCTTCTACAGCTGGATGGCGCGGCGGCGGCTGGCGGGTTGCGAGCCGGTGGCCTGTCCGAGCGACGGTGCGCCGGAGGCGGATTACGCGAAGGAATTTCTGGCGGAATACCGGCGCGCGGAGCCTGGGGCGGGGGCCGAGGAACGGACGCGGAAGGCGCTGCGCGGAGGGATGGAGAAGAACTATTTTCTGGAGAGGAAGTCTCGGGTGAACCGGGCGCTCGAGGAAGCGCTGGGGCCGGCGGCGTGGACGTACAAGGTGCAAGGGTTCGGCCGGCGCCCCCAGATGCGGTTCGGGCTGGCGCTCGAGCCGGAGCAGATTCGCTACGAGGGGGAGGAGTGAAGGGAGAAGATCCGTGACAGAACATCTGCTGCCAACTTGCGAGGAGACGGTGCTCGGCGTCTTTCTGCACGACATCGGGAAGTTCCTGCAACGGGCGGAACTGGAACTTCCCGAGCACGTGCGGAATCTGGACTCGACGATCCTGCCCAAGGATGTGCGCAGCCAACGTTACACCCATCAGCACGTGCTGTGGACCGATCTGTTTTTCCAGCCGCTTTCCGGTGAAGGTCCGGGGGGCATCCGCTGGAAGAAGGTGCGCGATGTGGCGGTGTTTCATCACGCCCCGGACAAGGGGCGGGCGGAGATCGGCGCCGCGGCCTGGATCGCCGCGGAAGCCGACCGGCTGTCGGCGGGCATGGACCGCAAGGAGCGGGACGAACAAGAGGAACTCGCCCGGCCGGCCGAGTATTTGAAGACGGCGCTGATCAGCCCGTTCCGGAACGTGGATCTGGGGCTGGGAGAGGCTCCGGCGTCGCTGGTGCCGCTGGCCGAGCTGACACCGGAGGAAGAAAGTTTCCCGCAGCCGTCTGTGGACAGGAGCGATTATCCGGCGCGGTACCGGCAACTGGCGGAACGGTTTCAAGAGGAATTTGGGGCAGCCTTGCGGCTCGGGGCGGGCTTTGACGTGTTTTCCGAGGCGGTGCTGTCGCTGTCGGAACGGTTTCTGCACGCCGTGCCGTCTTCGGTTCGCGACGAGCCGGACATTTCGCTGCACGATCACTCCCGGGCGGCCGCGGCGGTGGCGGCGGCGCTCTACCGCTTTCACGAGCGCGAGGGTACGCTGGAGGACCCCGAAGCGATTCGGGACCGCGGGCGGGCGAAGTTCCGGTTTCTGATCGGGGATCTGGCCGGCATCCAGTCGAGCCTGTTCCGGCTGGCGAGCCAGCAGGTGGCGGGCGTGAGCCGGATTCTGCGGGCGCGGAGTTTTCTGCTCGGCATGATGGCGGAGGGTGCGGCGCTGCTGTGCCGGCGCGCGCTGGATCTGCCGCCGTTTTCCTTGCTGCAAACCGCGGGCGGGCAGTTCCTGATGCTGGTGGCGGACGTAGCGGGCCTCGAAGAACGGATCGCCGCGGTGCGTGGCCGGATCGAAGACTTTCTGTTCGGGCGCTATCGGGGAGAGCTCGCTTTGAATGTGTCGCTCACCGAGCCGTTCTCAGGCGCCGCCCTGATGCGGGCGGAGTTCGCCGGCATGCAGGACCGTATCACGGCGGCGCGGGAGGAGGCCAAGCTGCGGGCGTTTTCCACCTGCCTGCGGGCGGTGCACAGCGACGCCCGCTTCCCGCAAGGGGCCTGCACGGCGTGCGGCGTGCGTCCGGCCACGCGAGAGGAGGCGCTGGACGGTGGCGGTTCGGTGTGGCGCTGTGAGGCCTGCGACGACGAGCGCCAGATCGGCAGTGTGCTGCCGCGGGCGCAGGCTCTGAGCTGGAGCGAACAGGAACCCCGGCGCCCGCTGAAGGCGGTGCAGCTGTTCCACCGGCTCTGGCTTGCGCTGTACGAGGAGGTTCCGAAGCAGGCGGGCGGTTTGCTTTCGCTGTCGCGCCTGGAAGCCGGCGCGGGCGCCTGCGCCCTGCGGCGCCTGGCCAATTATGTGCCGCGGTTGACGTCTGAGGAAGGGAGCAAACCTGCCTATGAGCTGCTCAGCGAGGAGGGGGGCCAGAGCGGGCCGGGGGAGGTGAAGACCTTCGAACATCTGGCGCTGGATGCGCTGGAGACGGTGAACGGAGAGCTGCGGGGCGAGGCGATGCTGGCGGTGCTCAAGGCCGACGTCGACCGGCTGGGGATGATTTTCGCCGCGGGCAGTCAGACCCCGAGCCTGGGACGGCTGGCGGCGCTGTCGCGGATGATGGATTTCTTTTTCGCCGCCCGCCTGATGAAAGTACTCCGGACCGAGTTCCCCTCCACCTACACGGTGTATGCCGGCGGAGACGACCTGCTGCTGATCGGACCGTGGCGGCAGATGACGGAGCTGGCGGCGACGCTGGAAGCGGACTTCCGCCGGTGGACGGGAGAAAATCCCAACATTACGCTTTCTGCGGGGCTGGAGCCGGTCAAAGCGGACCAGCCTCTGAACCGCGCGGCGGCGGCGACCGAGGAGCGGCTGGAGCGGGCCAAGCACGCGGGCCGGTCGCGGATCTGCGCCTTCGGCCCCGAGCCCGTGGAGTGGGCCGAATACCGCAGGCAGCTCAAAAAGTCCGTGCTTCTCAACGAGTGGCTGCGGAAGGGGTGGCTGAGCCTGGCGTTCCTTTATCGGGTGCTGGCGTTTCAGGACGAGCGGTAGGAAGCGGAGATGGGCGCCGGTGACGGCAAAGGCGCGAACCTGAAGGCGGCGTCATGGCGGGCCCGGTGGGCCTGGCAGCTGGCGCGGAACGTACGGGACAACAAAGAGCGGATCCCGGAGGAAAGCGACCGGCGCCGGGTGCAGGATGAACTCAACGAGTTGCTGGGTTTGAAGGGGGATCTGCGCCCCGGGGACAAGGTGCCCGGGGGAGCGCGGATCGCCCTGAGCATTGCGATTTACCGGAACCGGATTCCGGAAAAAAAGGAAAGGAGGTAGACGGCGATGCCGAATGGGAGAGGACATGCGGGCGCCGGAAGGCGCGAGGGCCAGGGCAGCGGCAAAGTTTTGCCGAGTCCCAACCCGGTCCGATACTTTGAGGATCCGGACAAGCAGGTCGTTCGCGCGGCGCTCCTGGACAAAGAGGCGGAGGAATTGGCTCAGGAACTCCGGACATTGCCTCCGAGCCAACTGCGGCGTTTCTACGATCACGTGCAGACGATTGACCGGAAGCTGCGGCTGGAGGCGGGCGGCGGGGAGAAGGAGCGGGAGGCCGTCTTTGCGCGGCTGCGGCCGGAGCTGCTGACGCTCAAGGCGAAGGCGGCGTACGCACACGGACGGAAAACCGTTCCGAAAGCCTTGCTGCAATTCATCGTGGATCACACTCACGGGGTCAAAGACAGCCGGGATTTTGAGGCGTTCCGCCGGCAGTTCGAGGCGGTGGTGGCGTTCCATGGATTCTTCGCGGAAAAGGAGTGAGGGCAGATGAGCGCGCACATCGAGTATGTGGGAAGGCACACGATCACGGGCACCATCGAGGTGGTGACCGGCCTGCGGATCGGAGCGGGCAAGGAGACGATCGAGATCGGCGGACTGGACAATCCCGTGGTCAAACATCCGCACACGCAGCAGCCCTACATTCCGGGCTCGAGCCTCAAGGGCAAACTGCGTTCGCTGATGGAGTGGGCGATGAACCGGATCGAAGAGAACGGCGCCGTGTGGGGGACGGGAACGGTGCGACGCGGCGATGAGATCCTGCGGATTTTCGGGGTGACGAGCGATGCATGGACAGACGGGCCGAGCCGGCTGATCGTGCGGGATGCGTTTCTGAACGAGGATTGGGCCAGGGAGAAGATCCTCGACGGCCTGCCGCTGACCGAGGAGAAGACGGAAGTGGTGATTGACCGGATCCAGGGCAAGGCGGCCTCGGGCATCGGGCCGCGGCGCATGGAGCGGGTTCCGGCCGGGGCGCGGTTCGATCTGGAGATGGTCTTCAAGGTCTACAGCGTCAACGGAGACGGGGGCGCGGGCGACCGCCGGTGCCTGGAGCTCGTGGTGCAGGCGATGAAGCTGCTCGAGCAGGACGCGCTCGGCGGCTCGGGTTCGCGCGGTTACGGGAAGGT
This sequence comes from Acidobacteriota bacterium, assembly GCA_037446115.1. Lineage (GTDB taxonomy): Bacteria > Acidobacteriota > Terriglobia > Bryobacterales > Bryobacteraceae > JANWXD01. The sequence goes on from JBBIJF010000010.1 coordinate 137,583, forward strand.
GCGTTTTCGCGATCTCAAACTGGACGGCAAGCCCATTCAGGAGCGGTTCGAGGCCATCCGGGAGTGGAAGGATGAGCCCGGGCTGGGGCTTCCGCTGGAGGGTTGAGGCATGCCGGACTATGTGGTGCGGATCCGGCCGCGGGCGGCGTTCGGGACGCCCCTGCACTCGGGGACGCTGTTCGGGCATCTGTGCTGGGCCTGGCGGCACCGGCGGGGGGAGGCGTCGCTCGGGGACTGGCTGGCCTCGCTTGCGGAAGATCCGTTTCTGATTTCGGACGGAATGCCGCGGGGCCGGCTGCCGCGTCCGGAGATGCCGCCGCCGCGGCGGGAGGGCAGGCCGTCGCTCGAGGAGGCGGAGCGCTTCAAGCGCGCCTGGAAGCGGCGGTGGATGCGGCGTGAGACGTTTCTCAAGCTGCGTTCCGGGCTGATCCCGCAGAGGCTGCTGGCGGCGCTGCTTGAGGAGGAGGCCGCCGAGGAGCGCCAAGAGCGGGAGCGGGCGCGGTGGTTCCGCAGCCGCCGCGCGGCGCACAACACCATCAACCGGCTGACGGGGCGGACGCCGGAGCGGGGCGGTTTGTTCTTCATGGACGAGCTGTGGCCGGAGGAGGAATGCGAGGCGGAGGTGTGGGTGCGGTGCTCACTGGGCGCCAAGGAGCTCGAGGAGCTGTTCGGGATAGTGGGCGAGCTGGGCTACGGGCGTGACGCCTCGACGGGCCGGGGCAGGTTCGAGGCGGAGGTGGAGGCGGCGCCGGCGGGCGTGCTGGACGGGGAATGGCCGCGGCGGATGAGCCTGTCGCACGGCGCGCTGAGCGAGAACATGCTGGAGGCGCGCTACCGGCTGGAGACCCACTACGGGAAGCTGGGCTCGCTGTGGGCGGGCGGGGGCGATCCGTTCAAGTATCCGCTGACGCTGCTGGCTCCGGGGGCGAATTTCCGGCCCGGGGACGACGGACCGTACGGGGAACTGCTGGGCGGCGTGCATCCGCACAAGGACAGCGTGCGGCACAACGCCTGGCATCTGACGGTGGGCTACCGGGAGGCGTAAGGAGGAAAGGAGGCCGAGTTGGCGGAACGAATTTTTCGTGCGGTGGTGCTGACGCCGGTCCACGTCGGAAGCGGAGACCGGCTGGCGCCGGAGGACTATGTTCTGGAGGAGAGGACGAACCGGCTGGTGCGGCTGCGGACGGGCGCGCTGCTGCGGGATCTGGGGGAGGCCGAGCGGCGGCGGCTGGAGAGCCTGCTGCGGGAGAACCGGTTTAGAGAGGCGCGGCGTGTGCTGGCGGCGCACGCTGGGGAGGCGAAGTACCGGGCCTGGGAGGTGGCGGTGGGCAAGGAGTCGGTGGCGGAACTCAAGGTGGCGGTCGAGGAGCCGGAGCGGCGCCGGGGCGAGGTGCTGGCGTTGCAGCGCAACCCGTACACCGGGGCGGCGATCGTTCCCGGATCGGCGATCAAGGGAGCGATCCGGACGGCGTTGCTGAACGCGTGCGTGAACCATCCGCCGGCGTCGAAGAAGGCGGAGGTGGCCAGGCGGATCGAAGAAGCCAAGGGCGCGGATCTGAAGGAGGCCTGGCAGACGCTCGAGAGCGCGGGATTTCAGTACCCGCGGAGCGAGACGGAGAAGGATCCGATGCGGCTGATCCATGTGGCGGATGCGGAGGTGGGGCCGGAGGCGGTGCGGGTGGACCGGGCGGTGATCGTCAACCGCAGCGGCGAGGCGGCGCCGGCGGGCGGGATTCAGATACATGTGGAGCGGCTGGTGTCGCGGGCCGACGGGGGCGCGGGGGCGGAGTTTGGGGTGCGGATTGCGCTCGAGGAGGAGCGGGCGAAGGATGCGAGGATACGGGAGCTGCTGAGCGTGATTTTCGACTGGGAGTTTCTGAGGGAGGCCTGCAATTCATTTTTCGCCCGGCGGTGGCGGGAGGAGGCGGCGGCGTTTCGGCGGGTGAAGGAGGCGGTGGGGGAGCGGGCGGAG
>JBBIJF010000011.1:0-122144 GCA_037446115.1 Acidobacteriota bacterium
AGTTGAACCTGTTCCCGCCGGTGGGCGTACGCACGCGCACCATCTTGATCGAAGAGATGAACGGGGTGCTGAATCTGCTACCCACGCGGCCGGTGGGCTCGCCGGGCACGGTCGGCACTCAGGGCAAGCGCAAGGTGCGCAGCTTCGTCATTCCGCACATCCCGCATGACGACGTGGTGCTGCCCGAGGAAGTCCAGGGCATCCGGGCCTTCGGCTCGGAGACCGAGCTTGACGCGCTGGCCAATCTCATGGCGCAGAAGCTTCAAACCATGCGCGCCAAGCACGCCATCACGCTCGAGCACCTGCGCATGGGGGCACTCAAGGGTGTGATTCTCGACGCCGACGGCTCGACCCTCTACGACCTCTACAGCGAGTTTGGAATTACACCCAAGGTGGTGAACTTCGCTCTGACGACTTCCTCGACCGAGGTGCTGCTCAAGGTGCTCGAAGTGCGGCGGCACATCGAGGACAACCTCAAAGGCGAGTTCATGACCGGGGTGATGTGCCTGTGCTCGCCGGGTTTCTTCGACGCGCTGACCACGCATCCCAAGGTCAAGGAAGCCTACCAGCGCTGGCGTGAGGGTCTGGTGCTGTTTTCCGACAACCGCACCGGCTTCACCTTCGGCGGGGTGACCTTTGAAGAATATCGCGGCCAGGCGACCGACGCCTCGGGTACGGTGCGTAAGTTCATCGCCGACGATGAGGCGCACTTCTTTCCGCTCGGCACGGCGACCACGTTCCGCACCTACTTTGCGCCGGCGGATTTCAACGAGACGGCGAACACCTTGGGCCTGCCGCTTTATGCCAAGCAGGAGCCGCGCAAGTTCGGGCGGGGCACCGATCTGCACTCACAATCGAACCCGTTGCCGATCTGCCACCGGCCCGAGGTGCTGGTGCGGGCGACCAAGGCTTGAGCGATGGCGGACTGGGCGTCGCTGGTCGACAGGCTGAACGAGCAGGTCCTCTCGACGTTCGGCCGCGAGCTCACCTACACGCCGCAGGCAGGCACGCCGTCGACGCTCGTCGGCATCCTGGAGACCGGCGCCCGGCCGGAAGACGCGGCGCCAGGTGTGTATGCGTTGCTCTTCGTCCGCGCGGCGGCCTTCGCCGAGCCGCCTGCACGGGGCGATGAGGTGACCGTGGGCGGCTCGGTCTACAAGGTCGTGGATCTTGAAGCCGACGCCGAGGGCGGCCTGCGGCTGGTGCTGCACTTCAATCGGGCAGTCTGAGTCGTGCCGAGCGTTCGCATCTGGTTCAAGAGACAGCTCCGGGTGGATCATCTGAACTTCCGGCAGATGCAGATGCTGAAGCTCGCGACCGTCGGCCTTGCGGCGGTGAAGAACCGCCTCGCGGCCGGCTTGGGGCCGACCGATGCGCCGGCCAAGCCGCTCACCAAGCGCTACGCGATCTACAAGGCCAAGCGGCTAAGACGGCGCGCCGTACGGGACCTCTCGCTCACCGGCAATATGCTGCGAAACCTCTCGGTGCGTACGGTGAGCGAGCGCGCGGCCAAGGCGGCGCTGACCTCGCGCAAGGAGCGGATCAAGGGGCTGGCCAACCTGCGGCGCGAGCCCTGGCTGGTCTTCTCCCCGCGCAACCGTGCCGCGGTCGTCGAAGCCGCTCGCCGCATGCTGCGCGAAATTACGCCGAGGCTCATCGTCGAGCGCTTCCTCGGAGGCAGGCAGTCATGATCAATCCAGCGGAACTGGTGGATGCCTTGGTGGAAAAACTCCGCTCGATCCCCGAGTTGGTGGCCGAGATGGAAAGCGATCCGGAGCGGATCTCGGCCTACCACGATCTCTACCCCAAGCGCGTGAGCCTGCCGCTTGCGATCTACGAAATGCCGGTGCCCTCGATCCTGGTCGCCTGGCAGGGAACCACGCCGGGCAGCTTCGGCGCGGGTGAAGCCTGGAAGCATAACCTCTCGCTCTACCTCCGCGCACGGGAGACCTTCGAAGGGGACCCGCCCACGGCCTACTATCGGCTATTCGATCGGATCGTCAACGGCGTGCCCACAGGCTACGCGCTCAAGATGCTCTACGCCACGGTCCATCCGGCGTGCCATCCGATGGATCTACCCTCGATCCAGCGCGTCACCGACGAGCAGGGCACGGATTACTTCGAAATCACGGTGAGTTTCACCGAGATGGGAGACTGAGATGCCCGCCAACATTCGGGAAACCAAAATCGGCTTCGGCTATAAGAAGCAGACCGATCTGGCCACCCCCAACGTCTCAGGCGACATCTGGAGCCTGACCAAGACCAACGCGGCGCTCGCGACTGTCACGCTCAACACCGAAAACGACGCAGCCGAGCTCGGCAAGGGGCATGAGTTTGCCACACAGACGTTCAAATCCCACTGGGACGTGAGCGGCTCGATCGAGAAGTATTTGTCGAGCGAGATCGCCGCCTGGGCCTTCGTCTTCGGCCTGGGTGGCCGCCTCAAGAGCGGCACCGCGCCCGTGATCACCTACACCTGTACGCCCCAGGACCCAGTCTCGGGCGGCATCGAGCTGCCGGCGTTCTCCTTCATCGAGACCATCCGTCAGGGTGCGAGCGCGGTGCTCGACCGCATGGCCGTGGGCTGCGTCGTGGAGGATTTCACCATCACGCTGGGCTCGGGACCTGGCCGCGGGAACTCGCGGATCACCATTAACTTCGCGGGCTCGGGCAAGCTCATCGAGCCGAGCGGGATCACGCTGCCCACCGGCACCACGGAGCACTTGCTGCCCGGCGCTAGCGCTCAGGTCACAATCAACGGCGTCGACTACATCACCAGTCGCAACCTGGTCTCGCTCGAGCTGGGCTTCAAGAACAACTTGCGACTCGATGCCGGCTTCTATCCCGGCTCGGGCACGCAGAACGGGGCGGCTGTTCGCGGGCGGCTCGAGTTCGGCGATCGCGAGGCTTCGCTCAAGTTCGTGGCGCGCTTTGAGAACGGCTCGAGTGAGCTCACCAAGCTCCGTAACCAGGCCACGGGCGCCGCCATGATCAGCCTCCAGGGCGAGCTGATTTCCGGCTCGGATTATCACTCGATCGACGTGACCTTCCATAAAGTGGCCTTCCGAACGGCCGTGGTGGGCGATACGGACGGCATCGTCACGGTCGAGGTCGACTGCCATCCGCTATGGGATGCGACCAACGGTCTCGTCACCGCGGTCGCCAAGTGCAGCCAGGACAATATCGGGAGCTAATTGTGTTCGATGTGACGCAACCAATCGCAGTGCGTTTGTTAACACCATCCGGCCCGAAAACAATCCACGTGCGCTTTCCGACTGATGAAGAATGGATCGAACGGCAGCGGAAGCGCAAGATCATCGTCAAGCAACTCGGGCGTGGAATGTCTGAGACGATTGTCCCTGATTCGCAGGATGTGGATGCCACATTACTGGCGAAGATTCGGGTGTCGGAGGAGAATGCGCCCGAGGTTGACCCATATGAGGCCAGCCGAATCATCGAGCAGTTGAGCCAGGCCGAGGTGGACGATGTGCTGCCGGAAGGCGCCGGGTTCCGCGTTGTGCTGCGCGTGCCTGGTGGGACCACCGTCCACGTCTTGCGGATGCCGAGCGCCAAGGATGTCATCGAGTACCGCCGCGGTTTCGCCCGCATCCTGGACCTGCCGTTCAACCGGCAGGAGCTGACCGTGAATCTGGCTGCCGCCGGCACGCTCTATCAGAAGCTCGTCCAGGCGACCGAGGGCTACGCCGGTGCGGTGCCCATTATCCACCAGGCGGTGGCGGTCAAGGCCGCGATCGACGCGCTCGAGGCTGAATTTGCGGGCGGTGCGGCCCCAAACTCCTGAACGGGGAGTGGCCCGAGCGGCCCTCCCTGCGGTTCCTAATCTATTGGTCGTTGCGGCGCGAGCAGTTGTGTGACCCCGCGCTCTGCCCGGACGCCCCCGACGATGGCAGCCGCTGCGACCACTGCCCGCTCGATCGCCTCGATGCGGCGCAGTCATCGGAGCCCGGTCAACTCCTACGCCGGGCGCTCGATCTGCGGGCAGCGCTCAAGCTGGGAGTGAAGGTCTCGCTCGATGAAATCGCCGCAGATGAGTTCTGGGCGATGGTGATCCTTGAGGAGGAGGAGACCCGGAGGGAGCAAGAAAAGCCCGCTCTGTCCCCACCCGGGAAGTGAATCCCTATGCGGATTGCCGTGCCGGAACAAAACGAATCTCAACCCGCTTATTCAAGGCGGCCGCAATCCGGCGCAGCATCGCCAGCGAGTGGCCTTCATAGTCGGCGTCTTCCAGGCGCGAAATCACAGACGTGGTTGTGCCGATCATCTTCGCCAATTGGGCTTGCGTCAGACCGGCTTTCCTCCGCAGCTCGAAGATCTTGCGGGCGACCTCGTTGTCGGCCCGGGCTTCCTCGAGCACTTTCAGCCGCTCGGGCTTGCCACGGAAGAACCGGCGGTGAAGAATTTCCACTGCATCGGTCGTCGACTTTCTTTGTTTAGTCATTCTGAAACCTCCTCGGAATGGGTGTGCTTTGCTGGGTCGGCTTCGAAACGCTTCTTGCGCTGAATCGCCCGGTTGATTTCCCTGTCCGGCACCGCGCCTCTTTTCACAATTCCGTGGGAGACGATCGCAGCCACGGTCCCATGGAAGAAGTACAAGATCCGGTATTGCACATGCTGGAAGCTGATGCGAAGTTCGTAGATTCCATCCCGAAGGTAGTCCGCCTCCGGGCGGCGCAACTCGTGCCCCAGCTCGCGCAGGCGTTCGAGCCGGAGAAGGCATTTGGCTTGTACCTTGACCGGTAATTCTGCGTACCAGTCCAGAAAAGGGCAGGAGCCATCCTCTTCGCGGTACAAGACGACAGCGGTCTTGGGCACTCTCCTTAAGTGTATTCGCAATTTTGCGAAATGGCAAGCTCCCGGTAGCCATGGCTGACAACAAGCTCGAGCTCGTCGTCGAAGTCGATACCAACCGGGCCAACGCCTCGATCAAGAGCGTCAATGCCGGCTTGTCGAGCCTCGAGACGACCGCCGTGAATGCCACGCGCGGGGCCTCACGCGGCATCGACGGGATGACGGCGGCGATGGTCAAGGGCGCCACGACCGGGAACCTGCTCGCCGACGCGTTCCAGAGCGCGCTCGCCTGGGCCAAGGAGTTCACCGTCGGCTCGGTCGCCTTGGCCGCCGAGAACGCCAAGGCCGAGGCCTCGCTCAAGGCGCTGGCCAACGCCCACGGCGTCGGAGCGGCGGCAGCCGCCAAACAGGTCGCCGCGATCGAAGCGATCGGCTTCGAGTACACCGAGGCGGCGCATGCCGTTCAGAGGTTGATCGTGGCCGACTTGGAGCTTTCGAAGACCCAGGGTCTGGCCAAGCTCGCTAAGGATGCGGCCGCGGTTCAGAACGTGGCCGCCGGCGAGGCGCTGGAGCAGATCGTCCGTGCGATCGAATCCGGCTACTCGCGGGGCCTGCGCACGCTGGGCATTTTCGTCAACTTCGAGCGGGAAGTGCTCGCCGAGCAGCTCCGGCTTGGCCGCGCGCTCACCGAAGCCGAGGAAAAGCAGGTGCGCTACAACGCGGTCCTTCGCGAAGGTGCCAAGATCCAGGGCGCGCATGCGGCAGTGCTGGGAACGGCCTCCGGGCAGCTTGAAGAGCTCCGGCGGGAGTTTCAGAACCTGCGCGAGGAGCTGGGCGCCCGCTTCCAATCCCAGGCGGTGGCGCTCGTCGGCTCTCTTCGCAGCCTAGTGGGCTGGCTGCGGGACAACAGCGACGCGCTCGTCAAGTTCGGCCAGGCTGCCCTGGCGGTCTCCGGCATCCTGGCGTCCTACGGCTTGGCGGCCAAGATCGGCGCTCTGGCGCGCTCGATTGCGGCGCTGAATCTGGCGGCACTCAACCCCTATGCACTCTTGGGGGCCGCGGCGGTGGGAGCGGGCTTCGCCATCTACGCGCAGTGGAAGCGCGGCCAGGAGGAGGTCGAAGCCCGTTTCCACGATCTCGAGCGGCGGGCGCTCCGCATGAAGCTCTTGTCCGGCGAGACGACGGTCGACGCGCTCCGGCGGCAAGGAATGACGGACGAGGAGTTGCGCGAGCTCGTCGCCGGCCGGGAAATGGCCTCCGAGCAGTTCGAGGTTGCGGGGCCGAAGGTTCGCGTTGCGGCGGAGCCGGATCTTGAAGCCTTGAAGCGCGCGGCGGAGATCCGCAAGCGCCAGTTGGAAGTGGAGCGGGAGAGCGCCCGGGCGCTCGAAGAAGCCCGGCGGCGCAGCCTTCTGGGCTTTGCCCGGGACGTGGCCGAGGTTCAGGAGCAGGTCCGCAAGTGGACCACCTTCGTCGATGAGCGCGGCAACGAGCAGCAGATCGCGCTCACCCGCAAGGCCTGGGAAAACGTCATCGGCGAGCTGCGCGAGCGGCTGGCCAACTGGCAGAAGGAGGTCCAGGAGACCAACCGCAAGAGCCTCGCCGAGTATCTGGCGGCGGAAGAAGAGGCCGCGCGGCGGCGGATGGGACTCGACGCGCAGGTGTTCGCCCAGCGGCTGACCTCGAACGAGGAGATCGCCAAGCGCAACCTCGATCACCTCGAACAAATGCTCGATATCGAGGAGCAGCGGGCCGGCATCGCGCGTGACGCGCAATTGCGGGCGCTTGAGGCCGTGGATGCCCACACGCTCGAGCAGAAGGTGGCCATCGAGCAGCGCAAAGCGGCGATCGAGATCGAGTATCTGGAGCGCGTGCACGAGATCAAGATGCGGCTGTTTGATCTTGAAACCTCGCGGATGGTGATCGAGGAAGAAGCCGCGATGAGGCGGCTGGGCTATCGGGCTGAAGAGATCCAAGGCCGTATCGCGGAGCTCACCCAGCAACGGGAAGCCATCCGCCAGGCACAGCAGGAGGCCACCGACGCCGCCATCCAAGGTGCACGTGAGAACGCTGCCATACGGCAAGCTGAACTGATCCGTGACCACAACCAGCGGATCTTCGATTCGCTCAAGCGCCAGGCCGAGGGTGTTTTCGACGCGCTGCTCGCACGCTCGCAATCGGTCTGGTCGGCCATTGCGAACTCGCTTAAGACCGCGATCCTGACGGCCATCAAAGAGATCCTCAGTTCGCAGGTGGCCGCACTACTGATGCGGCTGTTCGCCGGCATCCGGATGCCGGTTGGAGCCGGAGGGCTCGCCGGTCTGGCTGGCCTGGCGGCTCCAGCTGTTGGTATGGGAGTACCCATCACAGGAGCGCCGGGCGGGACCTTAGGGATCGCTGGCCCGGTATCGCTCGGAGGCCTCGGCTTGCGGGGTTTGTCAGCCGCTGGTCTGGCCCCGCTTGGAATCGGCGGTGCGCTGCTCGGGCTCACTGGAGCATTCCGTCTGGGACAGCGCGGCGGGTTGAGTGCGGCGCTCGGAGTTGGCCTCGGAGCCTTCAGCGGGCTCCTCGGATTCGGTGCCTTGTCCAGCATGTTCCCGGCATTGGTGGCCGCAGGACCTTTAGGATGGATCGCCGCCGCGGGCATCGGGGCCTTCACCGGCCTCCTGGGCCTGTTTCGCAAGAGCGCCGAGCAGAAAGCTCGCGAGAAGATCCGAGCCACCTACGGGGTTGACATCCGGGATAAGGGTGTCTTGCGTCAGATCGTCGAGATCGCGAAGCAGGGATTCGGCGGTAACCTCGACATGGCCTTCCGCGCGCCGCAGGTTCGCGATCTGATCGAGCTGTACGCGATTACCACAGGGCAGTCGACCGCAGGGCTGCCAGCCACGGTGCGCCCAGTGTCCCTGCTCCAGCAAGGCGGCGCTTTATACCAGCAGACCTTTTCTGGCGGCGCCGCGCCGTCGCTCGATCGCATCGGCGGAGGCGCGCCTGCGTCCGGCCCGATCGTCATCAACATCACGATCCCCGGCGCCAAGGAGTTCTTCGAGAAGGAGACCGTGCGGGTAGTGGTGGAGAATCCGCGCGCCGTGCAGTCGGCAGCGCTCACCGCCACCCGCGCCAACGCCGGGCGGCGCCAGCTAACCGCTCTCCAGCTCAGCCCGGGCACACTCACCGCATAGGAGGATCTCGATGGCCGCCATCCGACGCCACTACGATGCGCTCCGCAAGACGCTGGGCGCCCTCATGATGCTCTACCTGCTCTTTCTCGGTGTCCAGTTCGCCACGGCCATGCGCGACGGCGCCGAGGCGCGGGAAGCGGAGCGCATCCAGCAGCTCGAACGGCGCATCGACCGCCTGGACCACGAACTGGAACGCCTGGATGCCGCCCAGCGCCTCACCCGCATCGAGACCTACATCCAGACCACCAAGGAAGCACAGGCCGCCAATCGCCAGATGTTCCTCATCATTCTGGTCACCCTGACCCTGATCCTGGTCGGAGTGATTCTGCTGCTCGTGGGCCGAGGCCAGCCTTCCCTGCGCGGGATGAACGCGCCGCCTAGGCGCGGCGCCGACTTCAACACGGCCGTGGCCGTGGTTTTGAAGCACGAAGGCGACTACCTCGAAGATCACCAGACCGGGGAGATCTCCAAGTTCGGTCTCACCGCCGAGTTCCTGCGCTCGATCGGCCTGCCGCATGACCGGGACTCGATCCGCCACTTGACCCGGGAGCAGGCAATCGCCATCTACCGCGAGCACTGGTGGGAGAAGTACGGCTTCGAGCGGATCGGGGAGCAGCGCGTGGCCAACAAGTTCTTCGATCTGGCGGTGAATCTGGGGCCGCAGCGGGCCACGCGGCTTCTGCAGCAGGCGCTCAACCGCTGCGGCGCCCGACTGGAAGTGGACGGCCTGTTGGGCGAGCGCACCATCACGGCCGCCAATGAGGCTCCGGCCGAGTGCGTACTGCGCGAGTTGCGCGCGCTGGCTGCCGAACACTACCGGGCGCTCGCGGCCAAGGATCCGAAGTATCTGCCGTATCTCAAAGGCTGGCTCGAGCGGGCTTCGCAATAATGCCGGGATCGGTTGAGAACGCAGCGCCCTCGGCGGTCCTGCCGTGGAGCCTGTCGCGCGCGTTCGTCCACGAGCGCGCCTATCCGGTGCGCGAGAACGAATACCGCAATGGAGAGTCGCAGCGCTCAGTACTTGCCTCGAACAGCCGCAAGCGCTGGCGCTTGAGCAAGCGCCTGACGCCGGCCGCGCTTCAGGCGCTGCGTGACTTCTACGACGCGCGCCGAGGCTCGCAGGAGCCGTTCTACTTCTACGACCCCTGGGAGACCAACCCCAAGTTCAGCTACGACCCGACCGGCCAGGCCACGGCAGGGCGCTACACCGTGCGCTTTGAAGGTGGCTGGAAACAGTCGGCCGGAATCGGCCTGATCGAAGTCAGCCTGGAGCTGGTGGAACTCGCCTGAGGGGCGGGTCAAATTCCGGACAGTTGTGCGGCTCATGGGATCGTAGGGTGAGTTCCACTTCCGCGCAATTGCGCGGAAGTTCTTCCGCCAGCCTCTCATGTCGGACTACATTGGCAATATCCCGGTCCCCGAGATTGCGCCGAGCGGCGTGTTCCCGCTGGTGCCCGACTACCCGCACGGCCGCGCCCACCAACCCGAGGTTGTGATCCACCAATTCGGCAGTGGGAACTGTAAGGTGGAGCAGCGCTTCCTCTTGGGCAACGGAGCCAGGCGCTTCACGGTGCGGAAAGCGCACCTGCGCGAGACCGACCGCATCGCGCTGCGAAACTTCTGGGAGTCGCAATTCGGCCCCTATGGCGCCTTCTACTACGATGCGCCGAACGATGACGGGCAAGGGACCACCCGCTACGTCTGCCGCTTCGCCAACGAGCCGCTCTCCTGGGAGATGCTCGGTGCCGCCGTCTGCTCACTCGGCGTAACGCTCATCGAGATCCCCACAAGCAATCCCACCTACCCTCTCAGCGCCACCGAGACCCGCTTCCCCAGCTCTGCGCTCCAGACGGCGCTGCTCGCACAAGTCCAAGAGATGATTCCGCTCGTGAAGATCGTCGTCAAGCAGGCCGGCTACCCGGCGATCTATGTCTCCGACCGGCGGTGCACCATCGGCGGCCAACTCTACCAAGCGCGGCTCGTTGAGTTCGACGGCATCTCGCAGGGGATCGGCAACGAATCCGACGAGGCCCGGTTTGTGTTCGGCAACGCGGATCGCGTCATGCGCGCGCTTGCCAATGACGTGGACCTCTACCGCGCCGCGCTCGAGTTCTCGCTGTTTCACGTGGGCACCGGCATCAAGCTCGACCTCTGGAAAGGTGAGATCATTGACTGGTCGTTCGACTCCGGCCCCGAGTTCCGCGCGACGGCCGCTGACGGTCTCTACGAGCTCAACCTGCCCTACCCGACGCGCCGCATCTCGCGCACCTGCTGGAAGCAGTTCAAAGACGGCGCGGGATGTCCCTACACCGGCCCGGCGACCACCTGCGACAAGGGCTTCGACACCCCGAACGGCTGCCGCAGCCACGCGATGGACAACTACTTCGGTGGCATCATTGCCAAGCCTCAGGCTGTCAGGATCAAGGACAACTCGACCGGCGTCTGGGGCTTCGGCCGCTCAACGATCACCAGCGTGTCGCTGGTGGCCGATTCGATCTACGACCAGGTGGTGCCCGAAATCTACACCGACTCGGAGCTGCCGGTCAACGCCAAGATCGCCATGGGCCGCGAGGAGAGCGATTTCTATGCTGCCGTGGGCATTGTGGGCGAGGGACCGCTCGGGGCTTATGGCACGGGCCACAAGCTCGACGGCCAGTATCATCACGGCTATCCCGGAACGCTGGGGTTGCTTGAGAGCTTGGGCGCGGACCCGAATCCGACGCCATTTGGCCTGGACACGGACAACCCCGCCGAGCGTGCCGCCGGCACGGCGTTCGTCATGCTGCGGCGGTCGGATGCCAAGGGGCTCCAGCTCTCGCGCCTGAGCGAGCACGCAATGGAGGTCGTTGTGGCACAGGGCCTCGGCGGCTGGGTGTGGACCGGGCCCGGCGCGCGCGCCTGGCAGCCGGCGCTTACCAACCCCATCTGGATCGCCGTCAATATGCTCCTGCGCGCTCGCGGGCTGCGCTTCGCCGACACTGCCGCCTGCGAGCAGTTCTTCGATGTGGAGGCAGCCGTTGCGGCGGCCTCGATCTGCGACCAGCAGGTCGCAAAACTCATCGGCTCGGGCACGGAGACCCAGTTCAAGTTCCGCGGCGTGCTTCAGGAAGAAAAGCCGCTTCGGGACTGGATTCAGGAAGTGCTCATGAACTGCCTGGGCTACTATACCTTCGCCTTCGGCAAGTTCAAGCCCGGCGTACGCGTGAACTCCTCGGCCGTGGAAGCCTTCACCGAGGGCAACATCCTGTTCGGCTCGCTTGAGCTTGCGCCCCTCAAACCGTCCTTCAATCACCTCACAGCCAACTTTGCTGACGAGGACTACCAGTTCGTGGCCAACTCGATCACCCTCTACGACATCGACCACGCCACGCTCGTGGGTGGCGGTGCCGGGCCGCTATTTTTGAAGTCGACAGTGAATCTCTCTGGCACGTCCTCGAAGTCGCAGGCCGCTCGGATTATCACCACGCGGTTGCGGGAGGAGCTGGGCGGGATCACGCCAGAGGAGTGGAAAGCCGCGCGTCAGATCGCGTTCAAGACCACCGTGCTCGCGCTGAACACCGAACCCGGCATGATCTGCTCCATGACGCATCCCGACATGCCGGGCGGCTCGGGTGAGTTCCGCGTCACCTCCTGGCGCCTCAACCGTGACTACTCGATCGACATCCAGGGCCGGACGACCACCGACTCGATGTACGATCTCGTCACCGGCCCGAAGCCCGCCGACGTCGTCCCCGAGTCGCCACCCGCCGAGCCGGGCACCGACTGGGCGGCGCCGCCCGAGCCGGTCTTCGGCGTGGCCGGCTACCCGGGCCTCCTGGTGTTCGCCGGCATCGGATTCCAGGACCTAACCAACACCAAGACCATCTCCACCCTCACCTTCAAGGTCTGGCACTTCGATGAAACCGCACCGATCGAGACCACGCTGGCCGCAGCCATCGATGAGTCTGCCACCTCGCTCACTGCCGCCAGCCTGGCCTCCTTCGCCGAGGGCGATCTGGTCCTGCTCGACGCCGAGATCGTCCGGCTTGTCGCCATCAACGGCAACACGGCCCAGATCGCGCGGGCCGAGAAGGGCTCCACCGCCACAGCGCACGCCGCCGGCGCCCGGCTGATCCTGCTTGAGGAGCGCCTGTTCATTTACCACGTGCCGCGCGACTTCTTCGGCACGCCGGCCTCGGGCGCCTGGGAGGCCCGCGAACCCTTCCGCTCCCGCGCCGTGGCCGCCGTCGAGCTCTATGTGACCAACGTCTTCGGTAACTCGCCAACCAAGGTCAACAACTACAGCTCAAACCTGATCGACGGTCGCCTGCGCGTCCTGAGCGGTGAGCAGGTGGATCTGATTGTCGAGGGCATCCTGGGCATCGAAAGCGACGCTGTGCCGCCGGTCTACTTGCCGCAACCAGCCTCGATCCGCGACATCTACGCCTACTCGAAGAACGCTCCTCAGGGAGGCAATATCAATGCCGTGGTAAAGGTGGCGGGTAACCCGCTCGGCACGGTCGTGATCGAAGACGGCCAGACCTGGCCCGCCAACTCGATCGATGGCAAGGACCTGCCCGCTATCCAGCCGGGCCAGCCGATCACGCTCGACATCACGAGCGTCGGCACCACCTTCCCCGGCGAGCGGTTGGTGGTGACGATCCGGATGTGACGGCCGTCAGCTTGCGCGCCGGAGTTCCTCGCGAAGCACGCGCCGAAGTGTAGCCTCGAGCGGCTCGCGCGCCTGCTCGATGTGGCGGCGTAGCGCTTCATTGATCAGCGCCTGGTAGCTGCCGCCACCGGCGCGGTGCACCTGCTCGCGAAACCAGGCCAGCACGTCGTCATCGATCCGAATGGTGATGCGAGTCTTTCCCTTGGCCACCGGAACCACGGACCCGCGCCGGGCCTTGGAAAAGTCGTATTCCTTCTTCATTCCCGTCCCTCGTATTGCTTACGTTCCCGCGGTGTCGCGGGACGCGCCGAAATGACCCGAAGCTTGTCGCCGCGCCAGGTGTAGACGACCACTAGCACCCGGCCGAGCGAGTCCAGCCCGATGCTGATCCATCGCTCCTCGTCTACTGAAAACGGATCACGCATGGTCAGGGCACACTCATCCTCAAAGACGGCCACCGCATCGGCGAAATCCACCCCGTGCTTACGAAGGTTGCGCCGAGCTTTTGCAGCGTCCCATTCATAGGCCACTACTCTATAGTATGCACAACTGTACATCGCGTCAAGCCGATCCTTTGAGCCATGGAACCTCTATATAAGCTCCAGCCCACGCGCACCATCCATCTCCAAGGTTTCAGCGACTTCGGCGCGGCCGCGGCCTTGCACTCGGCCTCCGCGACCGGCTTCAAGGTCTCGGGAGTCTTCCGTGACGCAGCCGACTTCGCCGTGCTCGTGCTCTGGGATCGCGATGACTTCTTCGGCCATCCGCTATTCTCCTACCTCCCCGACGGTGACTTCTCGGGCATCACGCTCACGTTCGATCTGCACTACGAAAACCTCCAACCCATCGACTCGCCGAAGTTCTCCACCATCGACTGGCCCTATCTGAACTGCCTCACCACCGACGGCAACCTCGTCCAGCTGCGACTGTTCGATCGCGCCGTCCAGGTGGGCGGCACCTACACCAAAGCCCAAGGCACCTTCACGCTCAACGGCACGCCTTACGGCTACGACCGCGTGACCCTGTGGTATCAGAACATCGCCTTCGACAAGATCGTGAGCTGGCCCGATCCGGAGACCGCCCAGCAGATCTGCCAGGAGCTGGCCGCGCAGATCAACAACTTCAACTGGGAGGCGGCGGGCGTGCTGATTCCGCTCGAGGCCGAAGCTTATGGGAACACGATCACCATCCGCGCCGCCCGGCCCGGCTACGACGGCAACATGATCCGAATCTATGAGCTGCACAAGAACGACAACCTCTACTTCACCCCTTCAGTCGTGCAGCTCGCGGGCGGCTCCTCCGATGCCACTTGGCGAATTACGATCGATTTCTCAGCCGAGGGTCTGACCGATCTTCAGAAGATCTGGCTGACGTTCGCACCCAAGCTGGCCGATTCGTCCGCCTACGAGCCGCAAGAATGGCAGGCAATTTTCTCGAACTGGAGCGTGACGGACGCCTACGGCAAGCGGCCGCTCAAGGTCGCCGGGCCACTCTCGGTGCGCATCGAGGAAAACGACGCCTGGGTCAGCTACAGCGGCTTCTGGGAGTGGGTGCCGGCGAACTGGTGGAGCGGCGGACGGGCCAAGCGGGCCGCGCAACAGGGCGCCAGTGTCACTGTCGAGACCCATTGCAACGGTGTGCATGACATCTACCTCGGCACGCGACTCGACTTCGACTGTGGCATCGTCGAGGTGCGCCTGGACGGCGGCTCACCGGTCCAGCTTGACTGCTACGAGCCGGCCGCCCGCGCGCGCCCGGTGCGCCGCAAGGTTTTCTCGAACGTCTCCGCGGGCCGGCACTCCGTCGAGGTCCGGTTGACCGGCACCAAGAATCCGAATAGCCAGGGCTGGTACTTCTACTTCGACTTCCTCGAATGCGCAGCGCCCTCGGACGTGCCCGATCCGCCCGAGGTCCGCACCGATGTGGCCGTGGCCTGCGACTACGGCACCGATCACACCTACAAGCTCTCGCCGCAGCGGCTGGTTTGGGCCATCCGCAAGCTCGGCCTGATCGGCGAGATCAACCACTACGTCTCGGTCTTCTGGTGGAACCAGCGCAAGCGCGTCGGCGGATTCTTCCCCAGCGTCACCGTCACCTATGGCGGCACATGGCAAGGCGGCGACGAGGCCTTCCTCACCATCGGTGGAACCACCATCGGCAAGAGCGTCTTTCCTGCCGATACGCCCGCGACTATCGCCGCCCACTTCGCCTACTACATCAACGAAGTGTTCGTGGGCGTCTGGGCCGAAGCCTCGGACGGTGTGCTCACGATCACCGTCCGCTCGCCGGCGCCGGCTTACTCATTCGGCTTCTCGGAGAGCCACAACTCGACCGGCGGCACCGTGAGCGTCACTGGCTCACTCACCGGAGGCGAGATGGGTGAATGGGTGATCGATGACGCCGTAACGCCGGTGCTCAACCGCGCCGCGCGCGACTGGCACGCGGATTACTTCGCCGAGCTTACCGTCAACGGCATGAGCTGCGTGGCGGCGTTCTCGCAGGAGCTGGTCCTGCCGCTGGACAACGCGCCGTCCGCCGTCTGGGTCCAGCGCTACCCGGACGGCCGGCCCGTCGAGACCGCCACGGGCTTCGGCAATAAGAATTCCTCCCACTGTGCCTTTGCGCCGCCTTTCCGCGACTACATCAAACAGGCCTACGAAGAGATGGCCGGCCTGATGGAAGATGCCGGCCTCACGGCCAGGCTTCAGTTTGGCGAGGTGCTGTGGTGGTATTTCCCCAACGCGTCGGGCATGGCCTTTTACGACGCCTACACCACCGACCGCTTCCAAGCCCAACACGGCCGCCCGCTTCACACCTTCCTCACGCCGAACGACGACCCCTCGGTCAACGGCTACGTTGATGCCACCTTCCTGCGCCAGACCATCAAAGACCACGTGGACGCGATCCGATCCTACGTGCTCACCGCGCACCCGAACGCGAGTTTCGAACTCCTCTGGCCGCTCGACGTGAACGACCCGAACACCCGCCTCCTGAACCGCTACATCAACCTTCCGCTCGAATGGGAGACGAAGACCGGCTCGGGCTTTGACACCCTTTTGATAGAAGGTTTCCAGTTCGCTGGCCTCGAGCGCAATCTCGACAAGGTTCGCTGGATGGCCGGCTTTCCGTTCGAAGTCCTCTCCTGGCCGCGCGAGGACTGCCGGTATCTCATGGGCAACTTCAACTCCGGCTGGCCCTTCGCGCGCGACTACCTCACCGCCCGCCGCTCCCGCATCCCGCTCATCAAGTTCTGGGCATACGACCACCTGTGCCTGTTCGGGCGCATGCTCTCCCTACCAAGCGAGTTCCGACTCCACCGATGACGCCCAAGTACCCACGTTGATGACAACTCCACAATCCTGCTTCGAAGCTCGGCGACAGAACGCTGCTCAAACTCACCGTCCACAGCCCCATCGTGCTCTCACGCGGCTTAGGACAACCGCTGTCCATCTCGAAGAACCGATCGCCGCCAGCATTCCCTCGGCAAAGCTACTTCGGCAGCGGCACGACCTTCTTGAACGCCTGTGGCGGTAGGGGCTGCGGGGAGGTCAGTTCCCGCACTCCCCGGGCGGCGCTGGTGGCGTGGTTGTGGCGCACCGGGAAACCCTTCGGGAGCTGGATGGTCTCCCGGACGTTGGGTTTCCGGACCAAGCCGCAGTGCTGCTTGGTGTGCTGGCCACTCATGGGCCTGCTTCGGCGAGCACCAGCGGTCATGTGGCTGCCGGGGGAGACCGCGCGGCGCAGCTCCTGTTTTGCCAGAGTCTTTGTGTTATAACGTTGCACGGTGCGGGCTTGCGGGAGAGCTCGAACCGGCACCCCGTGCGGAGAGCATCGAGCCTGAGAATCCGCTCGCACCGCCCGGCGGCTGGCCGCGCACGCCACTGCACGGCCCAGCAGCGCTCCGCATTCAGATTCCGGCAGCAGCAGAAAGCCCACCAGCAAAATCCCCATCAGCTTGTGACTCCTTCTCCTATTTGATGTTTTGTCAACTCCACACTGGTTCTCGTCTTTCGCAAGACGAAGAAACTACTGAACATCTGGTTTCCGGCGGAGCCGCCCGTCGCAAATCGTGCACCTGCGGAACGGCGCGCAGGGGGCAAGGGCGCGGCGGGGGTGCCCGCTTGCGGGCCAGCCGCGGCGAAGCGAACCCTTGCCGCCGAGCACCGTTCTGCTATCCAGGGCAGAGGGACGGGCGGCAGAGCGGGAACCAGATGCCTGGATTTCCGGTGGTGGGTCCCCGAGCGATCTCATGCGCCCTCCGCCAGAACGAAGTTCGGGAAGTCGGCAAAGACCCGCTTGTTCTTCAGAGTCCGGAAGATGATACCGAGAAACTTCCGGGCCAGCGCGATGATGGCCTTCCCCGCTCCCCGGCGTGCTTTCACCCACTCGTAGAAATTCCTCCGATAGGGGCTGTAGTTGGCCGCGATCAATGCCGACCGCACCAAGGCGGTCCGTCCCAGCTTGCTACGCCGCTTGTGAATCCGGCCGCTGTGCACGCTTTGGTTGGAGTTCGACACGCCCGGCACGATCCCGAAGTAGCTCGCCAGCCGGCTCTCATCGGGAAAGTCATTCACGTCGCCGATCACGCTCAGCAGGATCGCGCCGGTGATCTTGCCGATGCCCTTGGTGGAGGTCAGGCTCTGGTGTCCCTCCAGCTTAGAGCCTTGCTCGCCAATCGTCTTTTCCAGTTCGGGGATGCTCTGGTTCAGGCTGCGGATCTGATCCACGATCACCCTGAGCTCGATGGGCACGATCTCGTCGAAGGGCAGGCTCAACACCTCGGCGGGTTTCTTGTCGCTCGACAACGCTTCCTTGGGCAGGTTGATCCCGCGCGCCGACAGGATGTTGTTCACCTTGTTCTTCAAGGCGGTTCGCAGCTTGACCAACGTGTCGCGCGTCTGCGTCAGGCTCGCCAGTTGGCCGTGTTGCTTATCCTTCATGCGCACCTCCGGCAACAGCCCTTCGACAGGTATAGCGCCAGCAGCGCTGCGTCCCGCTCGTCGGTCTTTTTCACCGACCGGCTGATCACCCGGAACTGGTTGGTACCCACTACGCCGACCCGCGCCACCTGGGCGCCACCGCGTCATAGAACAGCCGCGTGTCGCCTGTGACTTCTACGGCCACCTCGTCGCTGGACCGCAACTTCTTCACGAACCCCGGCAATTGTTCCAGCGTCCACTCGCTGAAGTAACTCCGGCCATTGTCCAACCGCGTGCAGCAGCTAAACCGGTTGCGGTGCAGGTCGATTCCGAAATATCGCTTCTCCATGTCTCCCTCCTGGTGGTTGGAACTGCCAGGTGGAGTAGACATGCTTTGCGGCGGTCACCACACTCCTATTCGAGGTCGCTGTGCGCCTCACCTTGACGTTCAGCCACAGGTCTGACCAACCTCCTCTACGGGGTCCATCGCCCCACATTCGCGATACAGCCTGTGACCTGTCTACTCCGGAAGTTCCCTTCCAGAGCCTACCGCGCGGCGGAGCTAGAGACATTCATCTCATCCCCTCTGCTGTCCAGTCACCTCCCGGTAGGCTAGGCCGGGCAAGAAGTGCGGTTCGCAAGACGGTGCGCGGCACCAGTTTTCACAGGATTCTTGTAGGGCCGCGCCGACAGAGAGACGCGCACAACAGGAGCGCGACGGATTATGTGAACAGCTCAGTGCGCGTTATGGTGGTAGGTCTCCCACCCGAGATAGTTCTCAAAAGCCTCAACCAGTACGTTGGCGCAACTGGAAGCGTTGACGGCGACGTGATGTTCGAAGCCGTTTTGGCAAACGTACCGCATGAGATGCTGGAGCCCAGGAACCTCGGCGACGGCGCGGGAGCCGAAAGTCATCAGCGGATCGTCCGTGAACCTGCCCTCCGCCGTGTAGGCGCGGATCCGCCCTGCCTTGTCATCGGTGCTGATGCGGGCGAAGGTCACGGGTCCGGCGGGGGTGCGGCCTTCCATGGCGCCGTAAGTATTCTCGACACCTAAGGTGGAGCCTAAGATGGGGGCTGTGCTGATTTTCACATCGGGGGCGTAGGTCTTGGCCCAATTGCCGCAATGGAACAGGACGCACTTATTCGGATCCTTGCCAAAGTTGTTGTTCCAATCCACCAGTGCGCTGGGCTTTCCGGAAGCCAGCTGGAGAGCGTACATGGAGACAGCGCCGACCACGTCCACCTCGCAGCCGCTGGGCATCAGGCGTTCGCTCATCATGCTCATGAGGGTGCAGCAGTTGACGCCGTAATTCTTCTGCAAGGAGCTCCAACACTGGAGGGCGGTAGCGTGGAGGTCATTGGCGGCCATCCAATCTTCCAAAACGATGCCCAGCTTCGCCATTTTCACGAGCGCGGCGGGCGGGACGGATGAGGATTCTGCGTAGCTCCGGATATCCTCGATCTTGGCTCTCACCCGCTGGTCGTCATCCGGGAGCCGATTGGCGTTGGCGAGCACCTCGGAAAGATCGATGGTGCTGACACTGATGCCGGACGCCTCCAACAGCTTCTCGCTGTACCGGGTGGTGTTGAAGGCATTGGGGCGGGCGCCGACGGCTCCGATTCGAGCCTTGCGAAGGCCGCGCACGACCCGGCAGACGGCGAGGAAGTCGGTCAGATCTTTCCGGAAGGTTTCGCTGAGCAACTCGTCGGTGTGCAGGGTGGTGAGGGTATAGCGGAAACCGTACTGCCGGAGATTGTTGCACACCGAAATCTTGCCGCAGTAAGCGTCGCGCCGGCGTTCGACATTGAGTTGGGCGGGGTCGTCGGGGTAGGCCTGCACCAGGATCGGCACATTGAGCTCGGAGAGTTTGATGGTGTCGGCGACGCCTTTCTCATCTCCGAAATTGGGGAGGGTCACCAGAATTCCGTCGATGCGGTCCTTGTTGGCGCGAAAGAGCTCCGCGCAACGCTTGGCGTGGGTCCAGGTTTCCACCGACCCGAGCTTGGTGTCGGTTTCCGAGACCATTACCGGTTCGATTTCCAACTCGCCAAACAACTTGAGTACGTCGTGCCGGGCTTCGGTTACCAGGCGATCCGGAAAGAAGTCCCGGTTGCCGATGATCACTCCCAATGTGATTGCCATAAGCTCTTCTCCTTGGTTTCTTTCGGAATTTCCGTTGTCAGGTTCTGGCGCTCAGACGGCGCCCAGTTGCGTTGTTCTCCCCGGCGCTGAGTTTCAGCAGCCGTTCCGCCGTGGCGCGGTCCGTGATCAGGACATTGATCAGCTTGCCGGCCAGGGCACCTCGGATTGCGCCGGTCTTTCTCCGGCCGCCGGCTACGCCGATCACGCGCGGAACCTTCCGCAGTTCGCTTAGTTCCATGCTGATGACGCGGTCATTGAGCGGCGTGACCACAGGCTGGCCGGCGGCGTCAAAAAACCTGAGGCAGATGTCACCGACCGCGCCCTTGTTGCTGAGAAGTTTGAGCTCCTGATTCGAGAAGACGTTTCCGCTGGCCGCGAGCATCTTGGACGGCTCGACGGCGCCGATGCCCACCAGGGCCACAGAAACGGACCGAAACCAGGCCATCGCCTCCTGCACGAACTGGTCCCGCATCAACACGCGTTTGGCTTCCGGGGATCCGACAACGCCCGGAGCGGGAAGCAAGGTGGCCTCCGCGGACAGGAGGTTCGCCAGACGCCGCGTCACGTTAGTTGCATGGACCGGGGCGCCCGGACTGCCGACCCCGCCCAGGATCTGAACCACGCGCGTTCCGCCTCCCAACTGGATGGGCCGCATGGCATCCACCATGGCCAGCAGGGCGGCGCTCCAGCAGGAGATTCCGACGACGTCCCCCTCCTTGAGGGTGTTTTCCATGGTGAAAGCGGCGGCGGCGCCCAGGTCCCGCACGATCTGGTCTTCGTCGTCCACACTATCGACCACGACGGCATCCTGGAGTCCGTAGGCGGATTGGAGGGCTTCTTCCAGCTCCGGGTGTGTGCCCGAGGGCACGCTGAGAATGACCCGGACAATGCCTTCCTTCTCGGCCCGTTTCAAGAGGCGGGAGACCTTGGACTGGTGAATGCTGAGTCGCCTCATGATCTCGACCTGGGTGAGACCGTGCTGGTAATACATCCGCGCCACCTTCGCCATTAAGCGCAATTCGTCAATGCGAGCCATAGGCTACGATTGTACGGCTTCCGCGGCCGGGCGCTTCCACATCGCGCGCGCGACCGCATCTTTCCAGCCGGAGTAGCGCGTCTGGCGTTCCGACTCAGGCATCCGGGGCTCGAAGCGATCTTCCCGGCGAGGGAGGGCGGACAGCTCACTGGTGGATCTCCACACGCCGACGGCGAGACCAGCGAGCCAGGCTGCGCCGACCGCGGACAAATCGGTGGACAGGTTCCGGACGACGGGGCGTCCCAAGATGTCCGCCTGGAACTGCATTAAGAAGTCGTTCTGGCTGGCGCCGCCGTCGGCCATGAGTTCAGGAAGGTCCACGGAAACATCGCGCCGCATCGCTTCGAACACATCCCGGACCTGGAAGGCGATGGACTCCAACGTAGCGCGGGCCACGTGGGCGGCTGTGGTTCCTCGAGTCAAGCCTGAGATCAAACCCCGCGCCTCGGCGTCCCAATACGGGGCTCCCAAACCCACGAAAGCAGGGACGACGTACACGCCGCCGGTGTCCGGCACCTTCCCGGCGAGTTCGGCGGCGCGGGCAGGGTCGGCCAGACCCAGGAAATCGCCCAACCATTGGACGGCGCTCCCGGTGACCAGGATGTTGCCTTCCATAGCGTAGGTTGGGGTGGGCCCGTACCACCACGCCACGGTGGTCGACAATCCGCTGTTGGAGAGTATGGGGTGTCCGATCAAGGTCATCAGCGAGGTGCCCGTTCCGTAAGTTGCCTTGACGGAACCTGCCCGGAATGCGGCGTGACCGAACAGGGCGGCATGAGAATCTCCGATCAAGCCGGCGACAGGAACACCGGCAGCCAACCGTCCGGCGGCGGCCGAAGCGCCGAAGACTTCGCCAGAGCGGCGCACTTGGGGGAGGGCAACCCTGGGGATGCCGAAGACGCCGAGGAGATCCTCATCCCAGTCGAGCGAGCGGAGATTGAGGAGCTGGGTGCGCGAGGCGTTGGTGGCGTCGCAAGCGTGAACCTCGCCGCCGGTGAGGTTATAGAGGACCCAACTGTCGACGGTTCCGATGGCGAGTTCGCCGGCCTCGGCCCGTTTCTGACCGTCGGGGATGTGATCCAAGATCCAGCGCATCTTGCCGGCGGAAAACAATGGATCGATCGCGAGTCCGGTGCGCTCGCGCAGCAGGGGTTCCAGGCCGCGGCGGCGCAGGTCCTCACAGAAGGCCGCCGAGCGGCGGCACTGCCAGACGGCGCAGGGGGCCGCCGGTTTCCCGGTGCGCCGGTCCCAGACGATGACCGACTCGCGCTGGTTGGTCACGCCGATGGCCACAGGCTGCCCGCCGTCCATTTGCGCCAGGCATTCATCGACGGCTTCGACGACACTGGACCACAGAGCTCCGGGATCCTGCTCGACCCAGCCGGGCTGGGGGAAGCTGATCGACAGCGGCCGCGAGGCCTTGGCCAGAATCTCACCGTCTTGGTTGATCAACAGAACCTTGGTGTTGGTGGTGCCTTGGTCAATCGCCAGAATCCACTTGGACGGCATGAACGATCCTCCTGTCTAGCAGTTCCCGGGCGGCAGCGGCGATTCCCTCCGCCGTCAAGCCGAAATGCTCCAGAAGCCATTCGGCTGATCCGGTCGGGGCGAAGACCCCTGGAACGCCGAGGATCCGCATGGGAACCGGCCGGATGTGGACCACGACTTCGGCGATGGCTCCACCCAGCCCGCCGTAGACCGAATGCTCTTCCACGGTTACGATGGCCCCCGTTTCCACCGCGGCTGCGGCAACGGCCTGGGTGTCGAGCGGCTTGAGGGTGGACATATTCAAGACGCGCGCCGAGATTCCCTCCGCTTCGAGCCGCCTGGCGGCGTCCAGGGCACGAGTCACCATGGTGCCGTTGGCGATCAGGGTTACATCCCGTCCCTGCCGGAGGGTGACGGCGCGGCCGAGCTGGAAGCGGTAGCCTGGGGGATGGATCTCGGGGACCGGCATCCGGCTGACGCGGAGAAACACCGGTCCGTCCATGGCAGCGACGGCCCGCACCGCCTGCCGCGTCTCTTCCGGATCCGCCGGGACGATCACGGTGAGATTCGGAATCACGCGCGTCCAAGCCAGGTCTTCGATGGAATGGTGAGTGGGGCCGAGAGCGCCGTAGGCGAGACCGCTGGACATACCGCACAACTTGACGTTGCTGCGCGCGTACCCCAGGTCGACCTTGATTTGTTCGAGAGACCGCGAGGTCAGGAAACAAGCCGCGCCGCAAACGAAAGGGATCTTGCCGGCGTAGGAGAGTCCGGTGCTGACCCCAATCAGATCCTGCTCGGCGATCCCGACGTTCACGAATCGTTCCGGGAACTTTTTCTGAAAGCCGGTGATATTGGAGGAGCCGATGGAGTCGTTGGTGACGGCAACCACCCGAGGGTCTACTTCCGCCAGAGCTTCCAGCGCTTCGGCGAACGCTTTTCGGCAGTCGAAGCGGCGGCTCATTGTTTCACCTCCAACTCCCGGAGCGCGCGATCGAGTTCATCGGCCGAGGGTACATGGTGGTGCCACTCGACCCGATCTTCCATGAAAGACACTCCCTTGCCCTTGTGGGTATGGGCGATGACGCAGGTCGGTTTTCCTATTTCGGCGGGGAGGCGGTTGAACACGTTGAGGAGCGCCGGGTGGTCGTGGCCGTCCACCTCGAGCACGCCCCAACCGAACGCCCGCCACTTCTCCGACAGAGGTTCCAAGCGGGCGGTGTTTTCCGTGGCGTCGCCTTGCTGAAGGCGGTTGCGGTCGACGATGACGGTCAGGTTGTCGAGACCGTAATGCGCGGCCATCATGGCCGCCTCCCAATTGCTTCCTTCCTGGAGCTCGCCGTCGCCGACCAGCACAAAGGTGCGCCAGAGGGCTCCGTCCATTTTCGCCGCCAGAGCCAAGCCTGCGCCGATGGGCAGGCCATGGCCCAGGGATCCGGTGCTGGCCTCCACGCCCGGCACCTTGTTCCGATCCGGATGGCCATTGAGCCGGGAGAGCGGCTGCATGTAGGTGTCCAGCTCCTCCACCGGGAAGAATCCAGCCGCCGCCAGGGTGGCATACAGAGCTCCGGAGCAGTGGCCTTTGCTCATGATGAAGCGGTCGCGGTCCGGCGCCAGGGGATTTCCCGGATCCACCCGGAGCACAGCGAAGTAGAGCACGCTGAGAATGTCGGCCGAGGAGAAATCTCCGCCCGGATGCCCCACCCCGGCCCGGTGGACCATTTGGATGCTGCGGCGGCGAATCAGATTGGCCTCACGAAGTGTCCTTGAGTGCATATTAATGCGCCACAGATATCTGATGCAAGCTTCACTTTATCACCGGATTCCCGGGGTGTCAATCTGCTTCGAACCGGAAACGGGCGATTGGCGGATTGCGGACGAGCCGCGGCGCGATGTTGCCGCGCGGCATAGTCCGGGGCGCGGGGTGAAAGGATGCAACTCGCGAGGCGCGGGCCGGTCCCGGCATGGTTCGCCGGCCCGTTCCGTGGGGTGGGCCTTTTCTGTGAGCGGCGGGGCCAGGGTTACCGAGCCCGCCGCAACCTGTTTCGGGCAGAGGAGCTCCGAGAGGCGAGCCCGTCAGGGCGGCGCGGCCTGGTTGCCGCCGACCGGTGGGGGAGCCCGGGGCGGGGCGGTGGGAGCCGCTGAGACGGCGGGTAACGCGCATATTCGTGCATGGACGAGGAGAGGCGTCCGATTTCTTGACTCGGCGCAAGCGCAGTGTTATGCTGCGCGTAAATATAGGAAGTGTGTCGCATAAATATGCATTTTTCCTGGAAGTCCAGGCGGCGGGAACGCCGGGAGATGGGGTCCCCCATGGAAGGGGGATTGCGTGTAGAGACGACTGGCCACACGGCGGCTCATCCGAATGTGGCTCAAGGCGAGGGAGGGAACGCTTAGGCTTAGAACCGATGGCGAATCGGCGAGTTGGGCTGAGGGGGTGGATTTTGCCCAGCAACCGGAATCCAGGAATGGAAGACAGGGAATACCGATGCCCCCTGGAGAGGCCCCCGGCAGGGACGCCGTGATCTATTTCTACGACTTGAGTAGCAAACCCCCAATGGAACGGATGACGCGACGTGACGTGATGAAGAGAGGCACCGGTGTTTCGGCGTTGACCCGCATGGGGATGACCGCCGCATTCGCGCCGACCCAATCCGGAAAGGCACAGGCGCAGTCCGAAGCGGCGCCGCTGCGGGAGCGCTACCTACTCGATTTCGGCTGGCGGTTTCACTTCGGGCACGCTTACGACCCGGCGAAAGACTTCGGGTTTGGCGCCAGCAGATCGGGTGGATTCCAGAGGACCGGAAATTTCCTTTCCCCAAGCGGGTTGGCGTTTGACGACAGTGACTGGAAACCGGTCGATCTGCCCCACGACTGGGTGATCGGGCTGCTGTTCACCAACGACCCGGCCCTTTCGAGCCGGGGCTTCTACCCCGTGGGACGCGAATACCCGGAGACCAGCGTGGGCTGGTATCGCCGTGTGTTCGAACTTCCCGCCTCGGACGCGGCCAAGCGCATCTCGGTGGAGTTTGACGGTGCGTACCGCGACACCATGGTCGTGTTCAACGGTTTCTACATTGGCCGGCACAGTGGCGGCTATGACCCGTTCAGCTACGACCTGACCGATTTTGCAAGGCCGGGAGATCGGAACGTGCTGTTGGTTCGCGTGGACGCCACGCTGAGCGACGGTTGGTTCTATGAGGGCGCCGGCATCTACCGGCACGTGTGGCTGGTGAAAACCTCTCCCGTGCACGTGAAGAAATGGGGGACTCTGGTTACTGCCCGGATCGAGCCAGGAACGGCTTTCCTATCCGTGCGGACGGAAGTCCAAAATGAGGGACAAGGCACTCAGCAAATGCGCGCGATCTCCATCATCCTCGACCCCTTGGGGAGGGAGGTGGGGAGGGCGGCCAGCGCGCGGCAGTCCATCCAAGAATTCGGACAGTGCACCTTCGAGCAGGAGATCGCGGTGAAGCAGCCTGCTCTGTGGTCGCTGGAAGAACGGAACCTATACAAGCTGGTGACAGAGGTGGAATCCTGGGGTGTCTTGACTGACCGCTACGAGACCCGGTTTGGCATTCGCTCGCTGAGGTTCGACGCAGACAACGGCTTTTTCCTGAACGGCAAGCCAGTCAAGGTGAAGGGAACGTGCAATCCCCAAGACCACGCCGGGGTTGGAAGCGCCCTTCCCGACGCCCTGCAATACTACCGCGTGCGGAGGCTTAAAGAGATGGGCTGCAACGCGATCCGCACCTCGCACAACCCGCCCACGCCGGAGCTTCTGGACGCCTGCGACGAACTTGGGATGCTGGTGCTATGCGAAACGCGCATGCTGTCCTCGAACCCGGAAGGGCTGGCGCAGTTCGAGAACATGATTCGCCGTGACCGGAATCACCCCAGTGTCTTTCTCTGGTCGATGGGGAATGAGGAGAGCGTCTCGATCACGGAGGCGGGCCTGAGGATTCTGACCTCGATGAAGCGGGTCGCGGTGAAGCTGGACGGATCGCGGCCTGTAACGATTGCGCCGCCGCCGGCGGGAGACTACATGGGGAGAGGCGGGCTCGCCGTCTGCGACGTGATGGGATACAACTACGCCGACCCTCAGGCCGAGGCTTGGCACAAAGCCAATCCCAAGATGCTTATCATCGGCACGGAGAACGTCAGCGCCGTGGGCACGCGGGGCATTTATGTGACGGACCCGGCTAGAGGGTTCGTCAGCTCGTATGACCCTTACACCACGACCGGCCGCGCCTCCGCCCAAGGCTGGTGGCGGTTTGTCAGTGCGCGGCCTTACATCGCCGGGGGCTTCGTATGGACTGGCTTCGATTACCGCGGCGAGCCATCCCCCTACGGTTAGCCGAATATCAGCTCGCAGTACGGAGTCATGGATACGTGCGGATTTCCGAAGGACACTTTTTATTACTATCAGTCGTGGTGGACCAACCAGCCGGTGCTGCACATTTTCCCGCACTGGAATTGGCCCCGGCTGGAGGGGCAGGAGATCGCGGTGTGGGTGTACTCAAACATGGACCGCGTGGAGTTGCTTCACAACGGCCGGAGCCTAGGGGCCAAGGACGCACCGAAGGACCAGCACGTTGCCTGGAACGTGAAGTACGAGCCGGGGACGATCGAGGCGCGGGGTTACAAGAACGGGCGGCAGATGATGACTGCCAAGCGCGAGACGACGGGGCCGGCGGCGAAGTTGGCGTTGCTGCCGGACCGGAGGGAGATCTCCGCGGACGGCGAGGATGTGGCGGTTTGCGCGGTTGAAGTGCAAGATGCCCAAGGGCGCGTAGTCCCGATCAGGGACAACCAGATTCGGTTCCGGGGGTCGGGACCGGGGAAGGTGATCGGGGTGGGGAACGGCGACCCGACCAGTCACGAGTCCGACGTGGGCTCGACCAGGAGGGCGTTTTCCGGATTGTGCATGGCCCTCGTCCAATCCCTCAAGTCAGCCGGAACGATACGAGTGGAGGCGAGCTCGCCGGGGCTGGCGTCGGCGACGGCGACAATCACGGCCAAAGGGGTGAGACTCCGGCCGCAAGTACCCGCCTGGGAGCGCGTGGTTCCGACGGGTCCAGGCATCACCGGGCTATGGAGGCCGACAGCCGCGGCGCCGGGGGCTGAAACCGGCAACCCGATGGCCCTTCCGGGCGCAAGCGTGTACACGGTCTATACCTTCCGTCAGGATGGGAACCTTCTGACGGGCTCGGTAGAATCGTCCGGCGGCGGCCGAGGCTTCGGGGGCGGGGCGGTAAGCGGGCCGATCGAAGACGGCCGGGTAGAGGGCTCCCATATTTCGTTTCGACTGGGGAACACGACATACACGGGGACGATCCTGGGCGACAGGATTGAACTGCGGGCGAGCGCCCCGGCGGGCCGGGGCGGTCGGGCCGGGCCGGGGTGGCCGCGGTGGGGTTCAGGCGCAGGCGACGATTGTGCTGAGAAGGGCGGCGCGTTAGAGCGCAGAGGGCGACGGGCGGGGCAAGGGTCCTTGAAGGTTTCGCGGGCTGTTCCGCTTTCATCCTGGACTGAGTTCATCCTTCGGGGATGCCTAACCGGGGCGGACCGGGGGCTTGGGCTGGGTTCGGCCAGAGGCGGCCGGGTTGGGGTTGCCGAGCGGCCCCGGGGCGCCGCAGGTCTGCGCGGCGATGCATGACTCAAACCGTCTTTGAATCTGCATCGTTTCCTTGTGGCTTGCCGGTCCGGCCGCCGCAGCGCCGGGTGGGGGTTTGGGGCGGAGAAGACTGATTTGAGGGGGCTGCGGCCGGCGAGGGGCCGCGGGGTAGATATTTATGCATGCACAAGAAATAAGCACCGATCCCTATTGACTTCTCTCCGGCCTGGTGATATGCTTTGGGTACATAGATGGTCTGACGTGCATATTTATGCGTTCTAGGCGGAGTTCTGGCTCCCTTCGCTCGGAACTCCGAGAGAAAAGGTTAGGGAGAAAGGAGAGTTGAGTGATGAAAGCCATTCGCCAGATTAAGCTTATGGCGCTGTCGGCGGTCGTGCTGCTGTTTGCGGCACAGCTTCTTACGGGCCAAACGACCAGCGCGCAACTCAGCGGGACCGTGCTGGATCCGACTTCGGCGGTGGTTGTGGGGGCGAAAGTAACGTTGCGGAACGAGAGCACCTCGGAGACTCGCACTTCGGTCACTAATGAAGTCGGTGCGTTCGTATTTCCGTCTCTGGTTCCGGGGACGTACCGGATCAGCATTGAAGCGCCGGGCTTCAAGACCATGGAGCAGCGCGGCATCGTGCTGACGGCCAACGACAGGCGGTCGGTGGGCACGATCACGTTGCAATTGGGGAACGTGGCGGAGTCGGTGACGGTGGAGGCGCAGGCGCTGGAGGTGCAAACACGCACGGCAGAGAACTCGTCGATGCTCTCGTCCGACCAGCTCCGTTACCTCAGCACCCGCGGGCGTGATGTGATCTCCCTACTGCGTCTGATTCCCGGAGTTACGCCGGGCACGGATGCAGAATCGCTAGGCGGGACATTCGGGACCTTCCTGCCCGCCGTCAACGGGCAGAGTGCCGGTTTCAACCAAGTAACGCTAGACGGCCAAAGTGGGACCGATGTCGATATCGTCGGTTCGTTTAACGGCGCCACCAGCATGGACGCCATCGCCGAAGTAAAGGTTCTTCGCAACACCTACCAGGCAGAGTACGGTCGCAATGCCAGCGCGGTGGTGAACATCGTCTCAAAATCCGGGACGAGGGAGTTTCATGGCTCGGCGTACTGGTTCAAGCGGAATGAGGCGCTTAATGCGAACAATTTCTTTAACAACCGGAACCGCCTTCGGCGCCCTATGTATCGCCACGACATCTATGGCGGCACCATAGGGGGCCCAGTTTACATCCCCAACAAGTTCAACCGGAACCGCGACAAGCTTTTCTTCTTCTATTCCAGGGAAAACCTGCTTACCTTCACACCGCAGAACCCTGGGACCGTCACGATGCCCACACAATTGGAACGGGCGGGGGACTTCTCGCAAACTCTGGACGTCAGCGGGCGTCTCATTGTGATCCGGGACCCGGCTGCCGGTGCACCGTTTCCCGGCAACGTGATTCCACCGGCGAGAATCAACAAGTACGGCCAGGCGATTCTCAACATCTTCAAGCTGCCAAACTTCTTCGACCGGAGCATCTCGGGCGGAAATTACAACTATGTATGGCAGCAGGTGTCCGAGGTTCCGAAAAAACAGAATATGGTGAAGATCGATTTCACACCCAACACGGTTGACCGGGTCTCGGTACGGGTGCGAACCTGGTGGGCTGACACCAGACAGTACAACATCTTCGGAACGATCCAGTCAAACTGGGACCTGCTGCACTCGCATTATCTGTTCACGGAGAACTCAATCGCGGGCACTTGGACGCGGGTGCTTTCCCCCAGGAGCGTGAACGAGTTCACAGCGAGCTATCGCGCGCTGTCCGAGACTTCACCTAAACGAAGGCCCGACGAGTATGATCCGATTACACGCAGCAAGCGTGGTCTTGCTGGCCTGGGACAGTGGTACCCCACCGGCAATCCGGAAGACATAATTCCGCAATTGAGTTTCGGCGGAGTGCCGAACGCTGCCAATGTGGCGACGGATGTGTTGGGACGCCTGCCGATCGATGCACACGACTACCGTTACACGGTGGTCGACAATTTCTCCTACACGGTTGGGACCCATGCCTTGAAGTTCGGCGTCTACTTTGAATTCAACAATGCTTCCGAGGGCCCCCGGGGGAACTTTTCCGGGAACTTTGCGTTTGGGCGCGATGTAAACAATCCAAACGACAGTAACTGGGCGTATTCGAACGCCATTCTTGGAAACTTTCTCAGCTACACGGAAGCGACAAATAAGACCGTTGGACGAAACACGCTCACATTATGGGAGTGGTTTGCCCAGGATTCCTGGCAGGCTACGCGTAAGCTTTCGCTCGAATATGGCGTTCGCTTCTCCCTGGGTTCCGCCTGGAAATTCCCGGACGGGGATGCGGCGGCCTTTTCACGCACGGCCTACGATCCGGCCAAGGCGCCGGCGCTCATAACGCCGGCTCTGGATGCCCAAGGTAAACGGGTGGGTAAGAATCCGGTCACCGGAGCTCTGGTGCCCGCGGTCCTTATCGGATTCTATGCGCCGAACAGTGGAAATGTCACAAACGGGATGGTCACGGCTCCGGAATCCCGCTTCGACAACGGGTTCAACAAGGGCACTGGTGTGCGCCTTGGTCCGCGCTTCGGCTTTGCCTATGATGTGTTCGGGAACAGGAAGACCGCCCTTCGCGGCGGCGCGGCGATCACGCGAAACCCCATCAACAGCAACGGACGTTATTCGAACAACGTCCCCTATAGCCCGCCGATCCAGTTCAATCCACAACTATTCTACGGAAACCTGGACACGTTTCTGGGGTCCGCCGGCTACCTCAGCCCCCCGCCCGGCAGACTGGCCTCCTACGAGGAGGACATGAAGACCACCAGCCTTTATTCGTGGTCTCTGTCGATTCAGCACGATCTCGGCCACGGAATCTTGGCAGACATCGCTTATGTGGGCAATGCCGGACGTTTCATTCAGCAGCAGCAGAACATCAACCAACTGCCTTACGGCATCCGGTTCCTCCCCTCAAGCGCTGATCCGGCGAATCCGTCGGTGCCCTTGCCCGATAACTTCCTGCGGCCGTACCGAGGGTATGGAAACATCAACCACTACGTAAACCGAGGCATATCCAACTACCATGCATTGCAGGTATCGGTGAACCGCCGGTTTGAGCGGAATTACCAGTTCGGCCTGGCCTACACGTGGTCTAAAGCAATGGATGACGGGTTCAATGTGACAACCTACCTGGACAACCGAATGCGGAACTACGGCATGAGCGACCACGACCGGACGCATGTGCTGACCTTGAACTTCACCTATGCCTTGCCCCGAGTTAGCTCGTTGGCGCCACACGCGTTCGTCCGCTATGCTCTGGACGGCTGGCTGCTTTCAGGGATTGCCACTTTCGCCAGTGGCGCCCCATCCGGCGTGAGTTTCACCACAGTGACCGCCACAGATCTGACTGGCGGAGGTGATGGCCAACGGGTGAACGTGAAGGGTTCGCTCGTCCTGCCTCGGGGCCAGCGCAGCTTCAGCCGCTGGTTTGCTACCGAGAACGTCGCCCTGCCGGCCAAAGGGGATATTGGCAACGCGGCCAGGGTCTTGTTCCGGGGACCGGGTACGAACAACTGGGACCTAACCGCTTTCAAAGATTTCCCGGTCACGGAGCGAGCCAAGTTCCAGTTGCGATGGGAAGCCTACAACGTGTTCAATCACACGCAATGGTCGAGCGTGAACACGCAGGCGCGCTTCGATTCCCAAGGCAACCAGGTTAACTCGCTCTTCGGCACAATCACGGGGGCTCGAACGCCCCGCGTGATGCAAGGATCGTTGCGGTTCGAGTTCTGAGCCAAGAGGTGGACAAACGGCAGGCGTCCATCAGAGGACAGGTGGGACGCCTGCCGCCTCTATTCTTCAATGGGGAAGGCAACACCGTCAATCATCCGGGAGGCTTGCAGGGTAGGCGAAGCCGAAGCGCGGACCAGGGTGCAAACCAGTGCCCTCGTTGAACCCGTTGTCGAAGCGGGATTCCAGAGCCGTGACCATCCCGTTTGTGACATTCCCACTGTTCGGCGCATAGTATCCGATAAGGACCCTGCCAGGGGAAGGAGGAATGATCCTGATGCAACGCTTGCTTGTTGCGGCATTATTGGTTTTCCTGTGTGGCCAGCGCAATCTCTTGCCGGGCCAGGCTGGATTTCCGTACCCGAACGGGGTGCGCATCGTCCAGACGTCCCCGGCAAAAGAACGGGTGCAGCCCAAGAAACGTCTGATCGTGCTGACGGACATCGAGGCTGACCCCGACGATACTCAATCCCTGGTCCGGTTGCTCCTCTATTCCAACGACATCGATATCGAAGGCTTGGTCGCGACGACTTCGACGCATCAGAAGCAGCGGGTTGCGCCGGAAAGCATCCGAAAAGTGATTGCGGCCTACGCCAAGGTGAGGCCGAATCTTCTCAAGCATGACAAGGAGTTTCCACCGGCGGAATCCCTGCTTGCGGTGGTGAAACAGAGTTATCCCCTTTACGGAATGGACGCCGTCGGCGCCGGCAAGGACTCGGAAGGCTCGGAATTGATCATTCGGGTACTGGAAAAGAAGGACGAGCGTCCGGTGTGGGTGGCGGTATGGGGTGGGCCGAACTGCCTGGCCCAGGCCCTCTGGAAGATCCGGGAGACCAAACCCGCGGCGGAGGCCGAGAAGCTCTACGCAAAGTTGCGCGTTTACACCATCAGCGATCAGGACGATTCCGGGCCTTGGATCCGCAAAAATTTCCCGAGCGTCTTCTATATCCTCTCCCACAGTTGGCGGGGGATTGCGATGGCAGCCCCGGGTTCGAACACGGAGGTGGTGACTCCGGAGTGGCTTGCCACTCACATTCAGCAGGGCCATGGCCCCCTGGGCGCCATGTATCCCGACATCGCCTATTCGATGGAAGGTGACACGCCTTCCTTTCTCGGGCTGATCCGAAACGGTCTCAACGAGATGGAGCACCCTAACTGGGGAGGATGGGGCGGCCGTTACGAACTCTACCTCCCTACTCCGGACCCGAAGCTGGCAGGTCGAGGCCCTCAAGCCGGAGGGTTGATCGGGATGCGATCGGCCGAACCCGAGACCCGCCCGGTCTGGACCACCGCTTCGGATATATATTCCCCTGCGAGCATGACGCGACGCTGGCCCGGCGCGGGTAGGGGTCCTGCCGATGAACCGCAGACGTACGAAGGGGATCTGGTGACCATCTGGCGATGGCGGGAAGAGTTTCAGAACGATTTCGCCGCGCGAATGGACTGGACGGTGAAGCCGTTTTCGGAAGCCAACCATCCGCCGGTGGTAAAGCTCAACCATGCGGACCGGTTTACGGTTAAGTCCGGCCAGTACTTCAGGCTGGACGCCGATGGGACGTACGATCCGGACGGCGATTCGCTGAGCTATTTGTGGTTTCAATACCCGGAGGCCGGCACGCTAAAAACACGGGTGAGTTTCGGCCCGTTCGCTCCCAATCTGTACAACGTGCATACCATCCGGGCCCCGGACGTGACCCAGCCGGAGACGGTTCATTTCATTGTCAAGGTCACCGACAAGGGGAGCCCGCCGCTGACGCGTTACCGCCGGGTGATCGTGACCTTCGAACCATGAACGCGCCTCGGGTTGCGAGCCGGGTTTTTATAGGCATGAGGACAGCCGCAGGCGGAAAGGTTCCGCGGTTGAGTCTCTCTCGGCGTGGGCGGCGGGGTGAAGCTTGACAGCCGGGCAGTGGCGCAGTGGCAAGGTATAAAAGCCGTGCAGGTCCAATCTAGGAAGCAAAATGATGTACGCAGCGCGGCAGAGCCGCAACCAAGAAAAATGCAAACCACAGAGATCACCGACGGCACAGAGAAAGAAAGAATTGGCTGTCCGATCCCGCCGGCACAGGTCCGTAGCGGCAGGAAATTCTTCGCGGGAGGGGAAGAATTTTGGGGTTAGGAGTACAGGGAGCACCGCTGATGGTCACCGTTGAAAACTATGCACTTGCCGTTTTGCTCTGCGCCCTTACCATGACTTGTTGGGGTTCGTGGGCCAATACTCAGAAACTGGCTGCCCGCACGTGGCGATTCGAATTGTTCTATTGGGACTTCGTGACAGGGTTGCTCTTGTTTTCGACACTGGCGGCACTGACGCTCGGGAGCTTTGGGTCCGCCGGCCGGCCGTTCCTGGCGGATCTTGCGCAGGCCGACGGTGCCAGCGTCCTTTCGGCGTTCCTGGGCGGAACCGTATGGAACCTCGGTAACCTGCTGCTGGTGGCGGCGATCGCAGTCGCCGGCATGGCTGTCGGTTTTCCCATTGGGGGCGGACTGGCCTGGGTGCTCGGCATCGTGTTCAACTTCGTGTTAATCATGATTTCCGGCCGCAGGG
Organism: Acidobacteriota bacterium; assembly: GCA_037446115.1. Classification (GTDB taxonomy): domain Bacteria; phylum Acidobacteriota; class Terriglobia; order Bryobacterales; family Bryobacteraceae; genus JANWXD01. Next base: position 34,213 of record JBBIJF010000011.1, read on the forward strand.
CGCAGGGTAACCCGTACCTTCTTTTTACTGGCGTCGCTTTCATTGTGGCTGCGATCTTGCTCAGCATGAAGGCCTATGGGCGGCTGGCGAGCGCCTCAAAGAAGCGGAGCGCTCGGGGGATCCTGTTGTCGGTGGGAGCCGGGCTGTTGATCGCCTTTTTTTATGGGCTGGTCGTCCGGGCCATCGACCCGGACTTCGTTAACGGCGGCTCGGGGAACCTGATGCCTTTAACGGCTGCGTTCTTCTTCGCACTCGGAGCATTTGTCACCACGTTCGTGTTCCATCCGTTTTTCATGAAGAAGCCGGTCGAAGGGCCTCCCGTTTCAATGGCGGAGTACTGGAAGGGAGACTTCAGGACGCATTTGATTGGGGTGCTCGGCGGATGCATCTGGGGCTTGGGCCTGACGTCGAGCTTCCTGGCCGTGGGCGCGGCCGGCCCAGCGGTGTCCTACGCCTTGAGTAACGCCGCGCCCGTGGTCGCGATTCTCTGGGGGGTGTTCGTGTGGAAGGAGTTCGCCAGCGCCCCGGAGGGCACAAAGCGCCTGCTGGCGCTAATGTTCTTCTGCTTCCTCGCAGGTCTGGCGATCATTACGTACTCGAACGCCTGAGAAGGCGCTCGCAGTCCGGTGAGAGGTTCCTCAAGGCTGGGCGGAAAACTAGGATTGGGAGGTGGACAGAAGCGATGAGACCGATTGACTTCAAGAGACGGCGCGAGCCCGGAATCCGCGGAAGACTTGCATTGGCGGCGGCTTCGCTGACAGGGATCTTGCTGCTTTTGATGGGGATTGTGGAAGCGCAGACCCCGCAGCCTGCTCAACAACCCAAGCCGGCTGCGCTGCAAGGTCCCGGACTGTCTGGTTTCGGGGCGCAAGCCGCTGTGAGACAGCGCCCGCGGGTGATCGTCACCACGGACGGCGAGATCGACGACCGTTGCTCCATGGTGCGCTTTCTGATGTACGCCAATGAGTTTGAGGTGGAAGGCCTAATCTACAGCAGCTCACGCTTCCACTGGTTGGGGCAGACCTGGAGTGGCGTGGAGTGGATCCACGCCCAGTTGAGCCATTACGCACGCGTCTACGATTCGCTCAAGAGACACGCCGACGGCTACCCGACGCCGGACGAACTGAGGAGCAAGGTTTACGTTGGTAACATCACCAACGTCGGTGAGATGGAACGGGATACGCCCGGGGCGGACCGGATCGTCAGGGTCCTGCTGGATGACCAACCGGGACCAGTGTATCTTCAGGCCTGGGGCGGAACCAATACCATTGCCAAAGCGCTGCGCACGATCCAGACTCAGTACCCGGACCAGATTGAGAAGGTTAACCAAAAGGCGGTGGTGTACATCATCCTGGATCAGGATGAAACCTTCCGGAAGTACATCGAACCGAACTGGCCAAAGCTTCAAGTTCTGGTGAGCTTCCGGCAGTTTGGCGCTCTGGCATACGGTTGGGCGAACATCATCCCCTACCCTCACAAGTCGCTGTTTGAGCGCCCGTGGCTTGAAGGCATGATAATTACCGATCGGGGGCCATTGGCCGGCGCCTACGAGCCGAACAACGGCGCTTTCCGCTCGGAGGGGGACTCCCCCAGTTTCATGCACCAGATTGATGTGGGCCTGCGAAGCCTGGAGCATCCCAGTTACGGGGGCTGGGGCGGCAGGTTCGTGCCGGAGAAACCCGGCGTGAACAACGTCTGGAGGGATGCCGAAGATGACGGGAATCTTTACAAGCCGATCTGGCGTTGGGCGACGGCATTTCAGAACGACTGGGCGATGAGGGCCGACTGGTGTGTGAAGCCGTATCGAGAGGCGAATCATCCGCCGAAGGTTGTGCTGGCAGGCCCCGCGGACGTGGAGGCTGCACCGGGCGCCACGGTGACGCTCGACGTGAGCGGCTCGGGGGATCCGGACGGCGACCGCCTCTACTATTCCTGGTGGCAGTATCGGGAGCCCGGGACCTACAAGGGCACTGTAACGGTAAATGACGCCGACAAGGGCCGGGCATCCGTTGTCATCCCGCGGGACGCCGGGCCAGGCGAGACGATTCACCTGATCGCCGAGGTGACCGATAGCGGCAAACCACCGGCGACGCGTTACGCCCGAGTGATCGTCACGGTGAAACCAAATTGAGAAGGAGGATCCACCATGCGAGCTTTGCTTATCGCTTTGACCCTGGCAACTTCCATTCCCTTGGCCGCAGCCAACTTTTCTGGTAAATGGGCGATCGAGGCCCCTGGCCGCGGCGGACGCGGTGGAGCGCCTGTCATTCTCGTCCTCAATCAAGTGGGTAAGGAGGTCACAGGCACCATCGGCGCGAGGTCCATCGCCGGCACCGGGAGCCCCGTATATACTGAAGTTCTGGGAGGCGTGGCCGAAGGGGACACAATAACTTTCTACGTTTGGGCAGGGACGGATCAACCGGTGAAGACCGTCTACAAAGGGAAGTTGGTGGCAGACGACGTGATCGAATTCACAGTGACCGGCGGGCCGGTGCGGGGCGGCAACTTCGCCCCCGGCCGAGGCCGGGCCGAGCCTCAGAAGGTGACCGCCAGGAGGGCGAAATAGCGGCGGCCAGGTGCAGGCTGGCGGCGGAGAAAATATTGGGCGGGCAGCCCAGGGGGCCGGCGTAAAAAGAAAGAGGGAAAAGTGTCTAACCCCGAGACATGTGACTTCTGCGACGACAAGAGGTACACAAGACAGCCTCGCGTTTGAAAGTCATTCCTCCCACTAGAAGAGACGGCAACGCAACTTGGCCATCGGAGTCCTCATGCCTGGCAAGTCCGGAGGCAAACGATATAGCACACCTACCGGCCCGACGCAGGGCTTCGCCATCGAAATCCCGGCAGGCGGAGACGACTCGACTGCATTTCTTTATCTTTCGCGTGACCGAGGCCTCGAGGAACCACGACGGCACGCCGTATGGCGGTGCGCGCTGTCCGGGGGAGGCCGCCCCGGGCGGGGGCACCTTTGTGAAGTCTCACCCAGACGTGGGGAACGGTGACGTGGTTGTCGATCCGCGCGAGGTGGTGGCACTGCTTGGCTGCCGGACATTTCCTCAAATCCCACCGCCGCGTGTCCCGGTGATCACGCGAGAGTGGTTCGCCGAGAAGCTCCCCGCGTATACCCTGCTAAGACCGGTGTCTCCCAACAGCCGAGTCCGCGATTTGGTGGATGTGGTGCTTCTCATCGAGTCGGGAACCCTGTCGTCGGAGAAGGTCCGAGAAGCGCTGGGCAGGAGATTCGAGCAACGCGGTAGGCACGCTCTGCCGGAAACACTCACTGCCCGCCTGAAGTGTGAAAGGCTCCATTCCGGGGGCTGGCGGAAGAGTGCCGACTCACCGCCAAGTTAGCCCGGGCATTTGGGGCTGTTTGCAGCTTTCACACAGCAGTTGCGTGGCGCTCGGCGGGTCAGGTGAACCCCCCTGCGTTTCGAAATCGCCCGTAGCCAATTTTCCGAAGTCCTTTCCCCTCAATGAGTTGCCATGCTCTCGGCCGCATCAGACCGCGCTGGAACGCTATGTTGTTGCACTTGGGGAGCCAAACTTTTTTTCGAACTTCTCCCTTCCCTGTTCGTTAACACCTCCTGCTGCCCGCAAGTGCGGAAACGCCTGGCACTTCGCGCGTTGCCGTTCTCTCCGTTTGGGCCGTAGTTCCCCTTGGCCTGCCAACCGGGCGCCACTTCCACATCACCGGAGGTGGTTTTTCTCCGTCTCTGCCCCCATTCTCTGGAGTTGGTTAACAGCCCCGCACCATCGACCCACCCCAAGCGCGACATCTTCCACACTTCTGGCGTATATAAGTTAACGAGACCCGCCAGACAGCCCATTGACCGCACCGCGGAAATGGCTGTGGGTGGTCCACCCGGAGACCGCTCGTGCCACGTGCCCATGTCGGCGGGACTCGCCGCGCCTTTGGGACTCGAGGGCGGATTCTCCATAGGCCCGGGATCAGGACTTCAGCTTTCCAGAGTTCACTAGGGTGTTCCATTTTCGCCTTATCTTCGCTGTGGTAGAATTTTGCGATGCCGAACCGATTTGACCGACGGGTCTAGGCTTACTAGTCTTATCTGAGGGTCCAATCATGAAGCTCGAGTACAACCAGAGGAACTTTCTTCGTCTCGTTCCTGCCGCGTTGCTCGGCAGGTTTTTCGGGATGCGCGGGGTTCTCCGCGAGATCGACTGGGAGGCTGATCCCGAAGTCGATAAGATCAATGAGGCACTGATGGCGTTGCCGCTTGAGGAGCGGCAGGCCATCGCCGTGGATTTCCAGGACGCCTACCGTCTGGCCTCGCGCCAGGGCATTCTGATTCTGCTTGAGGTTGGCAGATCGCGGGGCCTGGATATGACGCCATTCCTGGGCAAGGCACGGACGAACATCGAAAAAGTGTTCCGAGTGCTTCTGAAGCAGCCGCGTCTGTTCCGTATCGCCAGTCAGTTCGCGTGGGCGGACGGCCTGAAACGTTACTGGCACCGGCTCAACAACCTGCCGAAAGTCCAGGCGGTGTCCGAGCCCGCCGCGCTGGACGGGCTCCGGCAAGCGATCTCAGCTTATTACGTCAAGAATGAAGGCCGTGGAGAGTTCTGCCATATTGAGGTGGAGGAGCGCGGCGAGGCCCTCTACTTCATGGTCTACCTGGCCGATTACCCGACGGCCGTGGTTTGCTTCGAAGACTCGAACGATCTCAAGCGCAGCCTTCAGCAGCAGGCCTTCGACGTGGTCTTTATTTATTACGAACGACAAGGGCGCCTGGACTTGTACGCCGAAGGCACTTCGGACAAGCGTAAGGCCCTGGCGCAAATGTTCGCTGAGCACGCTCTGCGCGTAAAGGCTCCGCTCGATGAGGCCGCAGCGCCGGCTTTCGACCTCGAGCTCCTGAAGGATCCCGCCTTTCGTTTCCGGATCGAACGCGGGGACGGCATCGTGGCCATGCGCCCGCGCGCAATGCGTTTCAGCGAACCGCAGGGGGACGGTCACACCCTGGCGTTCTCCCTTAACGGCCGGGGCAAAGACGGCGACCTGTATGGCTGGATCGAGCGCGGTCTGAACCAGGTCAACCTTCCTCTGGAAAAGCTCAGGGTCACCTCGGTCACCCTCCAGGCGATTATGGCCACGGGCAATCCGCGTCCGAAGAGTGTGACCTTCACGATGACGGCACGGAACTCTTGCAACCTGAAAGACACCCCCGAGCACCGGAAGATCCGGGAGGTGCTGCGCCGCTCCGGGGTGATCTGTGCGTAGCACGCTTGAGCAGATCTGGATTCGCAGCAGCGTTCCGAGCCACGTCCTCACCTACGACGAAATGCGCGCCTGGCCGAAGGCGGAACGGGAGCAGATATTGCGGCTGGGGCTCTTGCGCCGGGTGGAAGATGCTGAGTGGATCGACTGCGACGCCTGCGGTGGGACTCATTCAGAAGAGGTTGTCTTTCTCGGGGAGGACAGCTCCTATCCGGTGATCTCCTGCCCCGAGGTGGGCTTGGTGCGGATCCACCCGGAGCGGCTCGAGCGGTGGGAAGTGGATTTCGGCGCTGTGGCCAAGCTGCTCGTGCCGCCGTTCGGCATTGCGGGCCCGCCGCAGGAGTTGAGACCGGGGCGGGCGTGGTTACTGGGCAGCCGTCGGGTGGCAGACCGGCGAGCGGAGTTCTTTCTCGTACAGGGCGCGGACTGGCCGGACGGCCCGGAAATCCTTTGCTCCACACCGCGACTTCAAAACTCCCCGGCGCCCGTGGTGCTCTTTCCCAACCGGTTACCCCAAGATCCGGCCTGGCAAAGCCAAGGCCGGGCGCTCTATTCTCTGCGGGAACTGGTCCGACTCGGGGAGTCTGGTCTGGTGGCCGCGCTCGACCCGCTCGAGGGCCTCTATTGCCAGATCGCCCGACGGCTTGAGGAGCCGATCGTTCCGACCCCGGTCAGCAAGCGGGCGGCTCTTCTCAAGGAATACTGCACTCTCAACTCCTGCCGGCTCAAAGACATAAGCTGGTGGGCGATGGTTCACCGGCAGGACCTGAACGCCTGGAAGTTGGGCAAGCCTGAGGTGCCGGACGGCGGGGAGAAGGCTACGCGGATCGAGCGTCTGCTTCAGTTCGGCGTCAAGGCCCGGGCCTGAGCACTGACATTTTCACTGACATCACTGACATTGATCACTGACATAGGTTGTCCCGCATGATTGGGCTGTAGCGAGCGCGAAATGCGCCGCCAACAGCCATGAAAGCCAGCGGGAACCAGCCAGTCAATCCGAGCTTCGCCGATGTCGAGGCCGGCCGAATTCTCCTTCGGGCGCCGTTCTCGCATCTGTTGCTCTGCAAGCGGATTCCGGACGCCTGGTGGGACGCGGCGCGGAAGGCCTGGACCTATCCGGCTACGCCTCGACACGCTCGGCTGGTTCAGGCCACTATCCCTCGGCTGAACGCCTCGGAGCGCTTCGCCGCTCTCGCGGCCGCCAGGCCGGCCCCGGCGCTCGTGAATCTGCCCGCCGGTCTCAAGACCCGCCCCTGGCGGCACCAGGCCGCCGCTTACCAGTTCGCCATGGAGCGGTTCGAGCAGGGCAACTCGGGCGTGATGTTGGCCATGGGGATGGGCACGGGCAAGACGCTGGTGGCCTCGATGATCTTGCTCGGGCTCAGCGCAAAGCGCACGCTCATTGTGGCACCGCTACGGGTCCTCCAGGTCTGGATCACTCAGTTCGAGCGCCACCTCAGCTTTCCCATAGTCGTGGTGGCGCTGGATGAGGACGCCGGCAGCGTCGCCGACAAGCAGCGCCTGGCCGAGGAGAAGCTGCGCCTGGCCGAGACCACCGGCGTCCCCTTTGTCGCCATCATCAACTACGACTCGGTCTGGCGCGAGCCCTTCGGTGCCTGGGCCGAGCGGCAGACCTGGGACCTGGTCGTCGCCGACGAAAGCCACAAGATCAAGCGGCCCGGCGGCAAGGCGTCGCTCTATTTCAAACGGCTGCGCGGGCGGGCGCGCTACCGGCTGGCTCTGACCGGGACACCGATGCCGCACTCGCCGCTCGATATCTACGCCCAGTTCCGCTTTCTCGACGCCTCCGTCTTCGGCCCCTCCTTCAATGCCTTCAAGCAGAAGTACGCCGTGATGGGCGGTTTCCAAAACAAGCAGGTCACTTCGTACAAAAGCCTCGACGAGCTGGAATCGCTCATGCGCAGGGTGACGTTCCGCGTCGCCAAAGATGTCCTGGACCTGCCGCCCGAGACTCACGTCACCTACCTGTGCGCGCTCTCGCCGGAGTGCCAAGCTCTCTACCGGGCCGTTGAGGAGGACTTCATTGCCGAGGTCGAGGGCGGAACGGTCAGCGTGGCCAACGCCATGGTCGCGCTCCTGCGTCTTCAGCAGATCACCGGCGGCTGGGTCAAGACCGATGACGAGCGCTACCGGCGGGTGGATTGGGCCAAACAACGACTGCTTGAAGACACGCTCGAGGACACCGGCCCCAACGAACCCGTCGTCGTCTTCTGCCGTTTCCACGCCGACTTGGACGCGGTGCACGAGGCCTGTGCGTCGCTCGGCTCGAGGAGCCTCGAGCTGTCCGGGCGCCGCGATGAGCTCGCCCGCTGGCAGGCCGGCGAGGCCCAAGTGCTGGCGGCGCAGATCAGCGCCGGTGGAGTGGGTGTCGATCTGAGCCGGGCGCGCTACTCGATCTATTACTCGCTTTCATTTTCCTTGGGCGAATATGACCAGGCGCTCTCCCGCGTCCATCGGCCCGGCCAGACCCGCCCAGTCGAGCACATTCATCTGGTCGCCCGCCACACGGTGGACGAGAAGATCCTGCGCGCACTGGAGAGGCGCGCCGAAGTAATCGAGACCATTCTCGCCGAGATCAAGAGGTGAACCGACATGATCATGGAACAACTCAAAGAGTTCGTCGCGCTGGAAAAACGAAAGCGCGATCTGGATTCGGAACTCAAGGGCATCGCCGCCCGGCTCGACGACCTCGAGCAGGCGCTCATTCCTCAGTTCCTCAACGACGGCGTCAACTCGCTGCGCATCGACGGCCGGCTGGTCTACCTAGCACAGGAGATCTACGCCGGCCCGTTGAATGACCGGGGCGAGGTCATCGCCGCGCTCAAGGCCAGCGAGCTCGGCCAATACGTCTCGGAGAACTACAACACGCAGTCGCTCCGGGCCTTCGTGCGCGAGGTGGCAGAAGACGTCCGGCTGCGTTGTGAGCAGGAGGAGCGGCTGTTCAGCGAGGAAGCCGTGCGCGCGGCGCTGCCGGCGCCGCTCGGCGCCGCCTTGAAGATTTCGTTTGTGCATTCCCTACGGAGCAGAAAGGCATAACCATGACTCAACAACTTGACAAAGCAACATCCCAGGCCGTGATCCTGGCCTTCCACACCGATCTGGACACCGTCCAGGCCGCCCTCAGCACCAATATCGGCACGGGCGGTCTGTCGGAGTTTGATCTGCCGCGCATCAAGATGCCGGCCGGGGGCGGACTCCAGTGGGCCGTTCCGACGCTCGAGGGCGAGGCGATGGAGCCTTCGGTCGAGGGCGTCATCGTACTGGCGCGCGACACGCGGGCCTACTACTCGCAGCCCATCTCGGAAACCGGCGGCAGCCGGCCGCCCGATTGCTGGTCCGCTGATGCGGTGACGGGCTCGGGCAAGCCCGGCGGAGCCTGCCTGGCCTGCCCGCTCGCGCTGTGGGATAGCGCGCCAGGCGGCCGCGGCCAGGCCTGCAAACAGATTAAGCAGCTCTTCGTGCTGCGCGGCAGCTTGCTTCTGCCCGAGGTGGTGACGCTGCCGCCGACCAGCCTCAAGGCGGCTAAGCAGTACCTGTTAAAGCTGACCTCGCAGGGCGTGCCCTACTACGCCGTGGTCACGCGCATCGGATTGGAGCGAACGAAGAACTCCCAAGGCATCGCCTATAGCCGTGCCGTGCTCGGCTTCGTGCGCCGCCTCGCGGCGGAGGAAGTCGAGCGGGCGCGGCAGTACCACGAGATGCTCAAGCCCTTGGTCCAGAGGATGACGGTGGATCTGGAGGCGGCCGAGGTCCGGGAGGAGTGAGGCGATGACCGCGGAAGCTTTGATCCCGCAACTGGCCGAGCGCGTGATGGGTTGGAGTGTGGCGCCGGACCGGTATCTGGTCGGCAACCGGAGCTGGATACCGCGCTGGCGCTTCCAGCCGCTGGAGCGGCTGGAGGACGCCTTCCGCCTGCTGGAGAGCGCCCGGCCGGAGTACTACACGATGGGCCTCGACCCGAGCGGCCGCTTCGCGGTCGAGGTTCGTATCGCCGGCAAGCTCGGGGTGGCCAGGGATGAGGTGAAGCCGCGCGCCATCACCCTGGCCATCGCCCGGGCGCTGAGGCTCGACGAGGTGGACCGGTGAAGAGAGGGCGCCGTGAGGCGGCTCTGGTTGCCGAAATCCTGCGCGTGCTCCGCGCGCTGCCCGGCGTGGTGGTTCGGAAGCGACACGGAAGCGCCTGGGGAGTGGCCGGCGATCCGGATCTTTACGGCAGCTTCCACGGCACGCACTTCGAGCTGGAGATCAAGCGACCCGGGGAGAAACCGACCGCCCTCCAGTTGGCGCGCTTAAAACAGTGGGCCGCCAGCGGTGCGCGGGTCGGCATCGCCACGAGCCTGGAGGAGGCGCTCCGCATCGTAGGCGCGGAGGGGAGGCAGGGATGAAACGAGCGCCCTACAGCCTCGAAGCACTGCACGAATATCGCCGGCGCAAGGAGCAGGGCAGGGCCAAGCCCGCCGTTACCCTCGCCGACATCCAGCCCGACGCGCCTATGGAAGAAGGCATCGTGATCGGCTGCTGGAATGGGGAGGCCTTCGTGAGCTGGGACAAGTGGCTGACGTCACAACCTGCCGAAGCGTTCACGGCAAAGCCGGAGGACGAACGTGACTGAGCCGGGCACGCCGCGCTGGTTTCTCGAGGAGCTGTTCGCCTGCAAGCCCGATGAACTCTACCTGCTCATCTGGACGCTGACCGATAAACGCTCGCGGTGGTTCCGAGAGATCGCGCCGGCCGCTTCGGCAGTCGAGACGCTCGCCGACCAGGACGTCTACGTCGGCGTGGGATTGGCCGCAAAGGACTACGGCCCCACGCACCGCTGCCCGTCGGATGAGATTGCAGGCATCAGAGGCCTGTGGGCGGATCTTGATCTGAGGTCAGACGCGCATGACAAGAAGGCGCTGCCCCCGACCATCCAAGATGCGCTCACCATCATCCCGGAGCCGCTGGCGCCCACGATGGTCGTAGCCACCGGCAACGGTGCCCACGCCTGGTGGCTCTTCAAAGAACCCTACATCTTCGACACCGACAAGGAGCGCAGGACTGCCGCGCGGCTCGTCGCCCGCTGGCACACCCTGCTGCGCTTGAAGGCCGCCGCCCGCGGCTGGGCCTTCGATCGGCTCTCGGATCTGGCCCGCGTGCTGCGCATTCCGGGCACGCTCAACCTCAAGGATCCGGCCAACCCGAAGCCGGTGACGCTGTTCGCCCACTCCGGCCGCCGCTACAACCCCTCCGACTTCGAAGACTGGCTCGACGAGGCGGCTATTGCCGACCCGGACCTTCAGCAACAACAGGTGCGGCAGTGGTCCGAGCGTTTCGCCGAGTCCTCGCTCACCATCAACTTGAACGCCGAACTCCCGGCAGAAATGATCCAACGCTGGATCGACCTCGACTTGCGTTTCCGCAACACATGGTTCCGCCAGAGGCACGACCTCAAGGACCAAAGTCAGAGCGGTTACGATCTGGCACTCGCCTGTTTCGGCATGGACGCCGGGCTGAGCCCGCAACAGATCGTAGACCTGATTGTTCAGCACCGGCGCCTCCATCGCCGGAAGCCTCGAACGCGCCTGGACTACTTCGAGCGCACCCTCGCCAAGGCGGCCGAGCGGGCCCAAAGCCCGGCGCTTGTCTCCGCACAATCTGAGCCCCGCCCAGCCGTGGAGACCCAGGCGCCAGAGCCGCCATCGCCGGCCGATCCTCTGGCCGCCAAGGCCGCCCTCTGCGAGCGTATCTCCGAGGTGCTCGGCATCCGCATCCTCCGCATCGTGAAGATCACCGGAAAAGAGCCCACCTATCAGTTGATCCTCGAGAACGCCACCATCGAGCTGCCCAGTGTCGCGAAGCTCCTGGACCAGAAGAGCCTGCGCCTGGCCATCGCCACTGCGACCAACCGGTTGATCAACCGCGTCAAGCCGAAGCATTGGGATCAGCTTGCCCAGTCCATATTGGACGCGCTCATCGAACAGGAGGGCGGTCCGGAAACGCAACTGGAGGGTATGATCCGCATGTACCTGGAGCAGTACCTCACCGACGTCGCTTTCATCCCAGGGGTCGAAGGTCTGCCTTCAAATGCCGTTCGCCGTCCCATGTTGATCAACGGGCAGATCGCGGTCAACTCGGCCGACCTTCAGCTGTTCATCAACAAGACCTTCGCTCAGAATCTCACCGTCAAGGCGGTGGCTTCGATGCTGGCGGCGATCGGCGCCAGCAACATCCGCATCCGCAGCGCCAGGAATCGGGAACAGGGGCGCTGGCTGCTCCCCGTGGAGCAATTCGATCCGGCGGATTACGCGGCGGAGGCGAAATCCGGGGAGGCGGGCAATGTCGGACCGCAGTAGAGCCGACCTCGTCGCCGGCGGCACCCTGGACGGAATCGGCAAGCAGGATCACTCGGTGACGGCGGAGTATCGCATCTTCGGTCCACCGGGGACCGGCAAGACAACAAATCTCTCGCGCCAGATCCGGCGTGCCGTGGAGCGGTTTGGTCCTGAGTCGGTACTGGTCACGAGCTTCTCCCGTGCGGCGGCCGCCGAGCTTGCGGGCCGGGATCTGCCTCTCCGAGCCGACCGCATCGGCACGCTCCATTCCCACTGCTACCGGGCACTCGGCGCACCGCAGATCGCGGAGGCCAACGTGGAGGAGTGGAACCGCGAGAACCCGCATCTGGGCATCAGGCCGGTCAACAAGCAAACCAGGCTTGAGGGCGACGACGCAAGCGACGAGGACGGTCAAGAAAGAGACGGCGATCACCTGCTCCGGCAACTCAACCGGATGCGTGGGTTGATGCTGCCACGCGAGGTCTGGCCCGCCAACGTGCGCGGGTTTGCCACCCGGTGGCAACAGTACAAGGACGCCCACGGCCTGCTCGATTTTTGCGATCTGATCGAGATCTGCTACCGCGAGGTGGCCGTGGCCCCCTCCCGCCCTTCAGTCATCTTCGTCGACGAGGCGCAGGATCTGTCCCCGCTCCAGATGGCCCTCATCCGCCGCTGGGGGGCGAACGCACAGTACTTCGTCGTGGTGGGCGACGAAGACCAGATCTTGTACTCGTGGTGCGGATGCGTGCCGGAATCATTGCTCGATCCGCCGCTGCCTTCGGACCGCATCATCATCCTCAAACAAAGCTATCGTGTCCCGCGCACCGTGCACGCCGCCGCCGGCAGCCTGATCCGGCAGGTGAGCAAGCGTCAGGAAAAGATCTACCTGCCGCGGCCGGCCGAGGGCGCTTGCCGATTCATCAGAGGTACGTGGCGTTCGCCGGAGTACGCGATTCTAAAGGCCGCCATGGAACACTTGAATCGCGGCCAGACCGTGATATTTCTGGCGAGCTGCTCCTACATGCTCGCGCCCGTGGTTCAGGTGCTGCGAAGAGAGGGCATTCCATTCCATAACCCCTATCGCAAGGCCAACGGCTCTTGGAATCCTCTCCGACTGGGCCGAAAGGGCGCGGCCGCCAACCGCATCTTGGCCCTGCTTGCGGCCCATCCCGCTCTCGATCGAGAGCGCCGAATCTGGACTGGCGCAGATCTGGCCCTTTGGGCGGAATGGCTCTACGCAAAAGGCATCCTGAAGCCGGGCGCCAAGAAACGCTTGGTGACTCTCCCGCCGGAGCGGCCGATTACGATCGCTGACCTGGATGAACTCTTCGAGGCCGGCGCGCTCGAGGAGCTGCTCGCCTGCTTCGAGGGCGACTGGCGCGAGCTGCTCCGCTGGTGGAAGGACCGCCTGAGTTCCGATGTTCAGAAGCGTGCCGAATACCCGCTCCAAATCGCCGCCACGAGCGGCCCGCAGGCGCTCGTTGAGACGCCGAAGGTGATCGTGGGCACAATCCATTCGGTTAAAGGCGGCGAAGCGGACGTAGTCTTCCTGTTCCCGGATCTCAGCCAGGCGGCCGATGCGGCCTACCAGCGGTTCGGCGGGCCGCGCGACGCCGTGATCCGAACGTTTTACGTGGGCATGACGCGAGCGCGAGAGGCGCTGTACATCGCGGAGAAGGCCTCCGCCATGGCCGCGTCGCTGGCCACTTAACTTATTCAGAAGATTGGACTTGATTCGTATGGCCCCCGAAGGTAACCTGCTCACGCTGACCGGAGGCTTACGCGTGAAGCCGAGAGTCCAACATCCCCGGGTCCACGAGGCGCTGAAGAATCGCCAGGACGGCTGGTGGTGGTTTTTCCGATACTGGGCCGACGAGATCGGGCCCGGCGGCGCCCCTCGTACCGTGCGCAAGCGGCAGTGGCTCAGTCCCAGCCGGGGTCAGCACAAGATCTCGAAGAAGCAAGCTGAAGTCGAGCGGGACAAATTCCTCGCTAAGCTGAACGCTCCGACTGGCGAAGAAGCTGTCCAACAAGCGGCCGCGACGGGGCTCGCTCTGTTCGGCGAAGTGGCCCGCATGTACGAGGAAGGCTACCTCGGTCGCGAAAAGCAGATTGCCAAACCGACACGCGTCAAGGAGGCGTTCTACCTGCGCGAATACATCATCCCGCGCTGGGGCTCGCTGCGTCTGAACCAGATCCAGCCCAAGGCTGTAGAGGATTGGCTGCACACCACCTTCGATTCCTGGTGGACCATGCACGGCGTGCGGGCCATCATGAGTAGGATCTATTATTACGCCGAGGGCCACGGACTCTGGGAGGAGGGCCGTCGCAGCCCGCCGAGCAAGGCAAAGCTGGGCAAGCGCCGCTACAAGTACGAGCGCGGCATCCTGAGCTTCGAGGAGACCGCCCGCGTGCTGGCTCGCCTGGCCGAGCCCTACCGGTTGATCATCGAGACTTGCATCGCCACCGGTGCGCGCATCTCGGAAGTCCTCGGCCTCAAGTGGAAGCATGTCGATCTGGAAGCGGGTACGATCCGGGTTGAGCAGCGCGTGTGGCACCAGGAGGTAGGCGCCCCCAAGAGCGAAGGCAGCCGGCGGGTCTTGGGAATCGGCGATCTGGTAACACGTTTTCTGGTCAAAGCCGCGGAGGATTGTGCTCAGCCGGAATCCTGGGTGTTCTGCCAGAAGCGGGATCCTTCGAAGCCGCTATGGGACTCGGGTGTGCGCGATGCCTTGCATCAAGCTGCGCAAGCAGAAGGCTGCGATTTCCCCGGCCTGGGGCCGCATTCTTTCCGCCGCGCCAATATCAGTTGGCGGCAACAGGTCGGCGGTAGCGCCATAGAGGCCTCGAAGATCGCCGGCCACAGCACCCTGGAGATGACCGGCGAGTACACCTTCGTAGCCCCAGAGCGGCAAAACGAGCTGACGCGCCGGATTCAGGAGCGGCTCGCCGCGGCCACCGGGAAGAAGAACAAGCAGGCCGCCGAATTGGGCACGCGCGCCGGTAGCGCCAGCCCAGCTGGCGGTCCGAGCCTCGCCGAAGTTGCGCCGGCCACCAGCATTGTCCAGTGAGCGCCGTCCGCGCTTTGACCGCCGCAACAATAGCTCTTGGCGGCGGTACGTCGGTGCGACAGCCACGAGGAAAATTCAATGCGGTTGCCTGTGCAGTACCTCATCCCCACATGATCGCATGTACCCGACCGCTGGACGAGGATCCGCCGCGGCTCATGTCTTCCAGTTTCCCCAAACCCAAGAGTGGCCGCCCACAGGCCGCCCCTTCTTCTGCAGCAATTCGACCTGATCGCCAACGCAGCCACCAACGATTTCAGCCACTGCTTCTCGTGGGACCGCAGGCTTGCCCCGAACTCTTGAGTCCGGCATCGCGGATATCCAACAAGGGCCCGCCCCAGCCGGAGAGGGCGGCCGCAATGATGGCCCATCGCGTCCTGTGTCCGCCCGCTCAAGCGCTATGCACGCAGGTTGTGATAATCTCGATTATCTCTACGCCACCGATTTATGACTGCATCGGTCCCTCTCTTCGTAGCGATCGTGGAAGCCTGCCGACGAGGGGTGTGCATGCAGCCACGCAGTTCGAGCGACAAGGAGTACTTCGCCCAGGACTGGTTCGCGGACAGACTCAGGGAAGCCGGGCTTCCGTTCCAGCAGCAGGGCCGGAACAGCTATCCCGATTATTGGGTCAACGTAGATCCTGTCGAAGGCTATGAGGTTAAGTCGCTTGGGCTGAATCCAAACGGGCAGCCGGCACGAACGACGATCGACTTCAACAGCTCTATTCCGTCGGGGCGGAAGGAGAACAGAAACATCTTCCTCGTCTTCTTTGTTTACGAGGGCTCCGGTGCAAGCCCGCGAGCAGTTCACTCGGTGAGTGTGGCCCACGCGGACCTGATCAACTGCGATCATGCGGTTGCAGACGAGCACATCAACGTAGCAATCCGCAAGTTTGGATCTTATGGAGACGGTTTTATCCGGAACCGTAAGATGTACGTCTTCCCACACCCAATAGCGATCGATCCGACCGGACTCGGGCGCCAAAGGCTGATTGTGCCGGTCGAGTGGAGGTTGTCGGATCGCCGGCTACGAAAGGTGCACACTCTCATAAGAACCGTGGCCCCTGACTACGTCGACAGCTTCACGATTCGGATGAGAGACCGGGGTGTGGCGGATGTTGCGCGAAGGGCATATGCCAACGCGCGTGAGGAGCACCGCTTCGATGTCTTTGAAATGATCTAGGCTCGGTTTTCCGCCTCTGCGAAGAGCGTCGGCTGGTCGGAGGGCGGGGCCGGGCGGGGCGCTACGATCTGGCCTTCGAAAAGGCTCTCAATCTGCGAACTGAATTGCGCAATCAGCTCCTGCGCACCGTTCTTTGTGCCTGCGCCGCTCCAGAGCCATCGGCTGTGCGCCTTCAGGAACGCCCCCATGAGGATCACTCGTACGTCGCCTCTTGATAGCTTCGTTCCCGCCGCGTTGTAGCGGCGGATCAGATCCCCTGCCTCAGTCAGGGTCTCCTGCACGATCGCTTCTCGGCTGAGACCAGGCTGCGCTGATGGGCGCTTGCACACGATGATCAGATCGAGGTTGATCGGCTCCTTCGCCTGGTTCTTCGGGGTCGCAACGGACATTTCTGCCTTGACTGGATGAGTGGCAACCACCTCGAGGCCAGCTTTCTCTATCGCGTCGGCCAACGCAGCCCATGCCTCGCCTCTTGAATGGTGAAAGGTGAACGCCAGAACCCCAGAGGGTTTGAGAACCCGCGCCGATTCCACCAGGACATCGCCTAGTAGGGCTCCGAACTCCTTAGCGCTGACGCCCTGGACCTCTCGGGCACTTCGCGTCGTCTGCGCGTCAAAGGCCGAATCCCGACCGCGCATTCCGAGTCGGAGCCACGAGTAGAAATAGTCCGCAAGCTCGGAATAGTGGACGTTGTCAAAGTACGGGGGATCGGTCACAACAGCATCAACGCAGCCATCTGGAAGTGGCAACTTACTGGAATCACCGTGTAAGAGCAGTGCGTCAGCTTCGCCGCGAACGAGCTCACCGAACTCTCGGGCGAGCCGGGGACGGATCGGCTTGCTCAGGCCGAAGACCTTAGCGCCTTTGATACGTCCTCCCTGCACGGTCGCCCGAAGCTCAAAAGGTTGAGCACAGTACTTCTTCGCAGCCAGGAGCCTTCGCTTAAACAGTGTTGAAAAGGAGCCGCTGCTCCTGTCCGTCCCCCACGGATTGGCCTCCAGGGGTGTTCTCTCGGGCTTCAGAATGTGGTGGTAAAAAACATGGCGCACCGCTCCCGTACCCTCGCCCTTGAAGGAGCAAAACAAGCTGTTGAACTCCAGGATGCCCGAAAAAAGCAGGAGTAAGTTCTCCCGCGCGTTCTGGTCGGCTTCGTTCAGAATCCCTTGAAGCAGAGTGCCAAGCGCATACTGCTGACGCTCATTGAACATCTCGCGCCAGTAACGGTAGTTATATGCTCGAGCCTGATCCGTGTTGTAACCAGGAGGAATCTCGGTGTCCGGGATGGGTAGAGCGCGCCGCTTCAGCTCCGCTGCGGCTCTGTTGTAAATTGCCCAGTCGTGAGCATCGGCGCGCTTGTAAACCTTTCTGCCGTCAGGAAGCAGCAGCTTGAGAGCATACATGTCGTGCTTAGGTGGCTGACCGAGGCTCCGGACAACGTCCAGAATCGGGTGAACGTGTCCGCACTTTTCGCATGTGAACTCATTCCTCCCGGCTGGCCCAGTCTGGGGGTTGTACCTGAGCTGGCATGATTGACATGTAACGCTCTGTGCCGAATAGTGCACGATTTGCAGTTCCCCGCACTGCGGACATAAGGCCCAGGAGTCCGGCTTCTCGGAAGGGTATGCATTTGATGCGAAGATCCAGGTACTAAAAAGTCGGGTGGCAGCCCCGCAATCGGGGCACGGGAGGATCTTCACCCAGAACGTGTACAAAATGTCTGCCCGCTCGCCATTCAGAGAAGACTGGTATACCGCACGAATCGCAGGAGCTACACTTTCCTCCAGACGTCGATAGGCTTTCCAGAGAGCATGAGGATCGCAGTACTCCAGCGCTTTGCGAACCTGAAAGTAGGCGACAGGGTTGATGTCGCAGCCTATGGCTTTACACCCGAGCTTGAGGGCCTCGCCGATCGTGGTGCCGCTGCCCATGAACGGGTCCAGGATGATGCGGTCCCCAAAATCGTGCTCCTTGTAGAACTCCGCCCAGAGGTCGGCGTTCTGGTCGAGGTTGGCGCCGAGCACGATCGCACGAAAGACGGAACCCAATCGGTTCGCCCACCACTTGTGCACGTGGTAGACCGGGCGGTTGATCTCTTTCCGCCAGCTTTCAAGCTCCGCAAGGAGGTTCAGTTTCTCGAACGGGAAGCGCCCTTCGAGAGCGGTTGTGGCCCGGCTTTGCCCAGCAGAGCTCCTGAAAGACTCGGTGGATTTCGTTTCTCGTGGACTGGCGGTACTCATCGAATGGGCCTTCGAGCCTTCAGTTTGTCCTTCTTGTCACCGTTTCGCAAGGTTCAGGAGCTCACGCCCGGGGGCACCGGTGTGCTCCGGGCAGCAGGAGATCGGCTGCCGTGCTTGGGCGCCGCTCCGGCCCCTCACAATACCAAAGGTTACCAAATACGGTCAGGCATTTCTGTTGCCGGCCGTGGGGCGGGGCACCGAGGGCACCGAGGTCCAGTCAGCTGGGCCGTGCTCTCGCAAGCCATTGACAGGGGACCAGAAAAATGCTCCAGGGCGCGGGCTCGGCGTGCGACGATCCGGTGCAGGAGTCGCCGAGGCTGTTCACCTTGGAACGGCCAGATCGGTTCTCTCCCATTTCGGCACGCACCGTTCAGGACGGCCCGCCGCGCCGGTGAGGCGGCGGGAGCCGATCGTGGTTCGACGTGGGCTTGGGGTCGTGCATATATAGGCGAAGCGATTTTTCGTCTCCTGTTTCGCAAACCGAGTTCTCACGGCTGTCGGCGTATGAACGCGCGCGTGCGCGCGAAGGCACGTGGCGTACCAAACGTCGGCTTTCAGGTCCTTCCCAGGTCCAAGCTCGCCAGACTCGCCGGTTTTAGGTCCAATTTAGGTCCAAATCGGTCGCGGTTAAGTCTTGTGTTTTCAGTGACCACTGTCCGTAAGTGATTGATTTCCGTTGCTTGGGGTGCAAGAGGTCCCGGGTTCAAATCCCGGCGGCCCGACCAGACGACTCAAATTGAGCGCCGTAGTCTCCCTCCCGGGTCTGGGTTTCCGATCCACTTCAGCTCTGACCGGCCTACCGGCTGAGTGGGGTCATCCTGTCTGGATGCTCCCGGCGAGTCTCCGTAGTTTTGGGCATCACGATTCTGGAGAGCTTGGAAGTTGATGGTGCCGCCTGGCAGTGAAGCCCGCCGTCGTTATTCTGCACATGCCAGGCGCGCGAGCATCGAGTCGGCCGGAGAGGTTTCGCTTCCCAGTTGAAGACCCACCGTGTTGGCGCGCCTGGAGAGATTCGAACTCCCGACCTTCTGGTTCGTAGCCAGACGCTCTATCCAACTGAGCTACAGGCGCGCTACCCCTATTGTAGCGACTTGGAGCGGGCGCGGGAAAGGCTCAGCCGGTTGTCCGCGCTTCCGGCCAACCCCGAATCCCTTCGGCTTGACCCCGACCAGCGTTCCCGCCTCAGCCCTCACTGCTGCCGCACGGAGGCGCCGCTCACGGTTCAGGTGTTCCCGGCGGCAGACCGCCCCTGCGACCGGGACCTCCGCGCGGCTCTTCGAGCGGATCCCTCTCATCGGAAACACCGGCAGCCCGAACCATCTGGGAGCCGGGGTAGAACGCCATCCACGCGAAGGCGAAATAGACCCCGTGCCGGACCGGTGTCAGCCGCTTTCCCGCCAGTGGGCCGGCTGTGGCCGTCCCTGCAACCGTCCACGTACTGCCGGTCTGTTTATCCACGATTCGGCCGTCCCTGCGCCGAAAGCTCAGACGCCGGCCTTCGAGCTCCGGGGAAAACACACCCACCGTACCCACAGCGCGGGACCGGGCAATTTGCCGCTCATCCAGGGCCGTGAGTGTCTCGGGCTCGAAGAAGATGACGTACCGCAGGCTCCCGAGGCGGTCTTCGAGCACCCCTGCCCGCCGCAACAGCTCAAAAGGGTAGGCCTTGCTTTTGCCTTCCGCGGTGAGCGCCACTACGCGCTCAAGCCGGTTGCGCGACTCGTACCCTACGTAGGGATTCTCGCCGTAGGGTCGCTCGTGGCCCGTGTGCCGGCTCAGGACCTGGCCCTGGGGGAAGACCTCGCAGAAAGTGCCAAATGCAAGCGTCTGGCTGGGCAACAAGGCCAGCGTTTTTCCGGTCAGGGTTCCTACGATCGCCTCGCCGGTCACCTGCTGCCACAACGAGTCCGTCTGCCGGTCGTACATCACCATGTCGCTGTGGCGCAGCATGCCCGAAACGCCGAAGTCATGAACCCGGCCATCCACGCGGCGATCGAACACCAGCGCGCTGTTGCACAGAGGACAGTAGCTCACCAGAATCGGCAGATCGCCCATCTGGTCGTTGACGAGTTCGTGCCAGATGAGAATCTGAAGAGGGTACGCGCGCGCCTGACCGGCATGCTCGACGACAAGGACCGGCTCCTTCGGGTGGAGCCAGGAGGAGGCATCGCGGCAGGAGATGAAAACCGGCTGATCAATCGCCGGAATGCCGTCCTTCGGCGGACCGCCGAGCCTTAGCTCCGAAAGATCAATGGATTTTTTCGAAAGATCCGTCCGCCAGTTTCCCGGACTCAGCTGCGCCCACAGGCCAGGCGCGGCCAATGCTACGAGCAGAACACACCATCGCATCGAGCCCCCCTTGACCGTGTTCGCAATGTCGCACGGGGAAGTTACGGCGCTCCACTCTTGCTACGGTGTCCTTTCCGTGTGGGGCTGCGGGTCGCTCAAGTGGCGGTAAAAGCCGAGATCTTCGTGCGTCATCTGTTTGGTGGCGTAAACGATCTGTCCGGTGTGTCCCGCAAAATGCTCGACAACGTGGTAGACCGCCTCGAGCACCGTTACATCGTAGTTTTGCACGCGGGTGCGGTCCTTCAGCCGTTCGGGCGGCAGCGCCCGCAAAACTGCCGTGGCCTGTCGCACCGTGGCGTCCAGCTGTTCAGAGAGTTCCTGCGGCCCCGGGCCGCCGCGCGCTCGAAACTCGCTGTCCCGCTCGCGGACGTCCGGCCAGCCCGCGATCCCGAATCCCACCCACTGGCGGACGTTTCCGCACAGATGCAGCACGAGATTAGCCACAGCGTTCTCGCTTTCCGATCCGCGAGCCCAGACCTGCTCCGGCGTGAGCCGCTCGAGACAGGCTCGAATCCGTCCGGCGAGCTGGGTCAGCTTCTCGATGGAAAACCGCAGGAAAAGCTCGCCCAGTTGCGCGTCCATGGGCAGCATTATAGTCCGCTGCTCACCTCCGGGCAGTATCATGGAAAAGTGGGAGGTGTGAGGATGCCGAATCGTCCGGCGATGCTCGTCATGGTGGTCTTCGCCCTGATCCTTGCGGTGCTTCCCCCAGCCTTGGCGCAGGAAGCTGCCGAAAAGGCTGCCGTCCCCGAGGCCTTGGGGCCCCGGGAGACGATCTCCGGAACGATTAGCATGGTCTTTCCGGACAAGAAGTTGCTGGTGGTGACCACGGCCAAGGGAGTTCCCCTGAACTTCGTCGTTGGACCCGGAACCCGGATCAGATCCGGCGAACAGCGCCTCAAGCTCAACGACCTGACGGGCCGGGTCAATCAGAAAGTGTCGGTCACTTTCGTGCCGACGAGGCGGGGCAACCTGGCCCGGACGGTCGAGGTGAGCGGCTAAGCCTCGAAGGGACAATCGGTTGAGAGCGTAAAATTTTTTGGGGCAAGCTTGTAACCTTTCGGGCCCGCCTTTCGTTATTACAGACAAATCCCCGTTACGACAAGCGGGCGCTCCCTCCAACTTCCCCACAAGCGCCCGCGTTTCTTTTTGGCAGCCGCCTGCTCGGACGGCCCGCCGGCTACGGTAATCTAGAACAGAGTGCGCGAGAAGGGAATCGTCTCTCCGGCGCGGCGCGAGGACGAGCAGCAGTTTGAGACCACATTGCGCCCCCGCCGGCTGGACGAGTTCACAGGGCAGGCGAAGGTCAAAGAAATCCTCGCAATCGCCATCCAGGCGGCGCGGCAGCGCGGCGAGGCCCTGGACCACGTGTTGCTTTGCGGTCCGCCCGGACTGGGCAAGACAACACTGGCCGCCATCATCTCCAACGAACTCGACGTCGGCTTTGAACAGACCTCCGGGCCGATCCTGCAAAAGAAGCTGGATCTGACCGGGATCCTGAGCAATATCCGGCCGCGGCAGGTCTTCTTCATCGACGAGATCCACCGTCTGCTGCCGGACGTCGAGGAGATGCTCTACGCGGCCCTGGAGGATTTTCGCGTGGACATCCTCATCGGCACGGGACCCGGGGCCCGCACGCACGCGCTGCCCCTTCCGCGATTCACGGCGGTGGGAGCCACCACGCGCCAGGGTCTGATCAGCGCTCCGCTGCGCGGACGCTTCGGGCTCGTGTTGCGCCTCAACCATTACGATGTCGAAGAGCTGACGGAAATTGTCCGCCGCTCGGCGCGCCTTCTCCAGGTCGAAATCGAGGAAGAGGGAGCGCGTGAGATCGCGCGCCGCAGCCGCGGTACGCCGCGGATCGCCAACCGCTTGTTGCGCCGGGTGCGGGACTATGCTCAGGTGCGGGCGGACGGCCGCATCACGCGTGAGGTCGCTTCGACGGCTCTCGATCTGCTGGAAGTGGATCGGTTCGGACTGGACGAGATTGACCAGAAAATCATGCTCACGGTTCTCGACAAGTACGGAGGCGGGCCTGTAGGGTTGAACACCATTGCGGCTTCCATTGACGAAGAGCCCGACACCATCGAAGAAGTCTATGAGCCCTACTTGATCCAGCTCGGCTTCCTGGACCGCACCCCGCGGGGCCGCGTGGCGACTCAGCGCGCTTTCGAATATTTCGGCGTCACGCCCCGCAGCCGCGGAGGCCTTCAAAGCACGCTGTTTTGAGGTGCGATGAAGGTCGTGTACCTTTCGCTGGGCTCGAATTTGGGCGACCGCGAGGCAATGCTCCGGGAGGCGATCCGGCGGCTGGAATCGCCGCAACTGCACATCCGGCGCGTCTCTTCCGTGTACGAAACCGAACCGCAGGACTTTCGGGAGCAACCGTGGTTTCTGAACGTGGTTGTGGAAGCCGAAACCGGGTTGTTCCCCTTGCAGCTTCTCGGGCTCGTCCGCAAGGTCGAACTGGGGCTCGGCCGGCGCCGCTTTGTCGTCAAGGGCCCGCGCACCATAGACATTGACATCCTGCTTTACGGCGGCTTCGTCATTGACAGGCCGGAACTTGCCATACCGCACCTGCGCATGACCGAACGGCGCTTTGTCCTTGAGCCTATGGTCGAACTGGCGCCCGAATTGCGCCATCCGGTGCTGCGGCGCACCATGCGGGAGCTGCTGGCATCCACGATGGGACAAACCGTCAGGCGGCTGGGCCCCTTACTGCCGGCGTGTCCGCCTGCCTAGGGTTGTCTGTCCTTCGGCCGGCGTCGGGCATTACCGGTCCCGGGGGCGTCTTTGAGCACCGCAGCCGGGGCTCGGAACCGAGCCGTTAGGATGGTCCAATGCGCGACTTCGCGACCTTGCTTCGGAGCAACGCCGCTTATCGCCGCCTCTGGCTGGCGCAGATCATCAGCGAAGTCGGCGATTACTTCAATAACGTCGCCGTTTTCAGTCTCGCGCTTGAGCGCACGGGATCCGGTCTGGTGGTTAGCGGGATCATGCTGGCGCGGGCGATACCTGCGGTGGCTGCGGGACCGCTGGCCGGGGTGTTGCTAGACCGTTACGATCGCAAGCAGATCATGGTCCTCAGCGATCTGGTCCGTGCTGCGGTTGCGGCGGCGTTCGTGCTGGCCGTGGAGGCGCCCGGTACGTGGCCGCTTTACGCGCTGAGCGCCGCCTTGATGTTCGCCTCTCCGTTTTTTACCAGCGGGCGCAGTGCCATCCTTCCCGCCATCACGTCTCCGGAAGAGTTACATACTGCCAACTCGGTGACACAGACCACCTCATGGGCCACGATTGCGGCGGGAGCCATGCTGGGCGGACTGAGCGCCGCAAAATTCGGGTATGCCTGGGCGTTCTGGTTCAACGCCGGCTCGTTTCTGATCTCGGCACTGCTCGTTGCCCGGATTCGCTCTCCCCGGAAAGACTTACGGGCGCAGGGTTCGGCCCCGCGGCCGGTTCTACGGCCCTGGAGTGAATATCGCCAGGGCCTTCGCTACATCGGGTCGGTACCGCTGATCCTGGGCGTGACCTTGCTGCACGTCGGGTGGGCTGCCGGAGGCGGAGCGGCCCAGATTTTGTTTGCGCTGTTCGGCGAGCAAGTCTTCGGCCGGGGGGCGGCCGGCATCGGCACGATCTGGGGGTTTGCGGGGCTGGGGTTGCTGGTAGGCGGTGCGCTGGGACACCTGGCGGGCAAGCGCACGGCCTATCGGGAGTACAAGCGCGTCGTGGCGGCGTCCTACCTCGTTCACGGCGCCGCTTATGTGGCCTTCAGCCTGGCGGAAACGTATGCCGCCGCGCTGGCGTGGATTGCCCTCTCACGGGTGGGAATGGCGGTGTGCTCGGTTCTGAACTACTCTCAGCTTCTGCGCCACACCGATGACGCCTTCCGCGGCCGGGTTTTCGCCACGCTGGAGGCGGCACGCTGGGCGGCGATGATGTTCTCGATGGCCGCTGCGGGCCTCGCTTCGGAGCACTACAGTCCACGGGCGATCGGCGTCGTGGCAGGCGCGCTCGGTTGCCTCACCGCGCTGGCTTGGGCGGGGGCGGACTTGCACGGCAAACTGCCGGAGCCGCCCGAGCAGCGACCAGCGGTCGAGGAACCGGGGCTGCCCTCCGGGCCCCAGGGCTGAGGAAGTTTCACGCCGCCGGGAGATACCTTAGGGCGCGCCGGCGGGAGCCGGCCTATGCCGTCCGCATCAGTTCCGCTTTGGCTTCCGCCGCGCCTGCGGCGATCGCCGCCTGGGCGGCGGCCAGCCGCGCGATCGGCACGCGGTAGGGCGAGCACGACACGTAGTTCATGCCCACGCGGTAGCAAAACTCCACCGAACTCGGCTCGCCGCCGTGCTCACCGCAGATGCCGACTTCCAGATCCGGCCGCGTCTTCCGGCCAAGGTCCACGCCCATGCGGATGAGCTTGCCTACGCCTTCCTGGTCGAGCACCGCGAACGGGTCGGCCTTGAAGATCTTCTTCTCCTCGTAATCTTTGGAGAACTTCACGTAGTCATCGCGGGAGAGGCCCATCGTGGTCTGCGTCAAATCGTTGGTGCCGAAGCTGAAGAACTCGGCCTCTTCCGCGATGCGGTCGGCGGTGAGCGCCGCACGCGGAATCTCGATCATGGTTCCGATCATGTATTTGAGGTCCGTAACGCCGCTCTTGGCGAGCACGTCGCGCGCTACGCGCTCCACGATCCGTTTTTGATGGGCCAGTTCCTCGACGCTGCCCACCAGCGGGATCATCACCTCCGGGATCACGTTGATCCCTTTCTTCTTGACCTGCACGGCAGCCTCGAAAATCGCCCGCGCCTGCATCTCGGTAATTTCCGGATAGGTGATCCCGAGCCGGCAGCCGCGGTGCCCGAGCATGGGATTGAACTCGTGCAGGGCCTCGACCCGCTTGAGCAGCTCCGGAAGGCGCTTCTTGAGCTCGCCGACCTTCACGCCATACCGCTCGGCCATCTCGCGCTTGGTCTTCAGGTCGGCATGCGGCAGCCGCGCGATGTCCACCATGAGCTCCTCGCGCTTGGGCACGAACTCGTGGAGCGGCGGGTCGAGCGTGCGGATCACCACCGGATAGCCGTCCATCACTTCGAACAGACCGGCGAAATCTTTCCGCTGCAACGGCAGCAGCCGGGCGAGCGCCTTGCGCCGGGCCTTTTCATCTTCGGCCAGAATCATGGCCTGCATGTGTTCGATCCGACCGGGGCCGAAAAACATGTGTTCGGTGCGGCACAGACCGATGCCCTCGGCCCCGAAGCGCCGGGCCACTTTGGCGTCGCGCGGGATGTCGGCGTTGGCGCGCACGCCAAAGCTTCCGCGGAACTCGTCGGCCCAGCTCATGAACTTGGCCAGAACGCCTGAGGAGGGATCCGGCTCGACGGTCACTGCCTGCCCGGCAAACACCTCCCCGGTGGTGCCGTCTATCGAAATCCAGTCTCCCTCCCGGAGCACGACGTCGCTGTCGCGCACGGCCAGCCGTTTGTTGCGTTCGTCCACCACCAAAGCTTCCGCTCCCGCCACGCAAGGAGTACCCATACCGCGCGCCACCACGGCCGCATGGCTCGTCATGCCGCCGCGCGAGGTGAGGATCCCCTTGGCCACTTCCATTCCATGAATGTCATCGGGAACGGTTTCCTTGCGGACGAGAATCACGGGACCCTTCTTGGCCGCCTCCACGGCTTCGTCCGCAGTGAAGACGATGCGCCCGACGGCGGCGCCGGGCGAAGCCGGCAGGCCCGTGGCGATCCTCTTGAGGTTCTTCCGCGAGGCCGCGTCGATCACCGGGTGCAGGAGCTGGTCCAGCTGGTTCGGCTCCACGCGCATGAGGGCTTCCTCTTTGGTGATCAGCCCTTCCTCGACCATGTCCACGGCGATCTTCACCGCCGCCGGGCCCGTGCGCTTGCCGTTGCGCGTCTGCAGCATGTAGAGCTTGCCTTCCTGAATGGTGAACTCAAAATCCTGCACGTCCCGGTAGTGCCGTTCCAGGTTAGCGGTGATCTGGCGGAGTTGCTCGTAAACCTCCGGCATGAGAGTCCGCAGTTCCTGGATGGGTTTGGGCGTGCGGATGCCTGCCACGACGTCCTCGCCCTGGGCATTGATCAGGAACTCACCGTAAAACTCTTTTTCGCCTGTAGCAGGGTTCCGGGTGAAGCCTACTCCCGTGGCCGAGGTTTCACCCAGATTGCCGAAGACCATGGCTTGCACGTTCACCGCCGTGCCCAGGTCGTCAGGAATCTTGTTCATCTTGCGGTAATGGGCCGCCCGCGGATTCCACCAGGAGCGGAAGACCGCATCGCGCGCCATGGTGAGCTGTTCGTGGGCGTCCTGCGGGAATGGTTTGCCCGTCTTCTTCTGGATCAGCTTTTTGTAGTCGGCGATGACGGCTTTCAGATCCTCAGCCCCGAGATCCGTGTCGTACTTCGCCTTGACCTTTTTCTTCCGCGCTTCGAAAATGTGCTCGAACTCGTCCTTGGGGATCTCGAGCACCACGTTGCCGAACATCTGAATGAAGCGGCGGTAGCAGTCGTAGGCGAAACGCGGATTGCCGCTCTTGCGCGCCAGCGCCTCCACCGTCTGGTCGTTCAGGCCCAGGTTGAGGATCGTGTCCATCATGCCCGGCATGGAGAACTTGGCGCCGGAGCGGACGCTCACCAGCAGCGGGTTCTCCGTGTCGCCCAGTTTCTGGCCCGTCTGTTCTTCGAGCCGCGCCAGGGCCTGCGCAATCTCCTCCTCGATTTCCGGAGGCAGCTTGCCGTCGTTGGCGAAGTAGATATTGCAGACCTCCGTCGAGATGGTGAACCCCGGAGGCACCGGCACGCCGGCCCGGCTCATCTCGGCCAGGCCCGCTCCTTTGCCGCCCAGGATATCCTTCATCGTGCCATCGCCGTCGGCCGTTCCGTTGCCGAAGGCGTAAACGTATTTCTTCATGAGTCTCTCCTTGTGCTTATGAGTTCGTGGTCTCGGTGACGATTTCCGAGAAGTCAGCGATCGTCGAAAACTCTTCGAGCAGCCCGTGCAGCAGGGCGAGCCGGTTCCGCCGCACGCCTTGGTCGGGCGCGTTCACGAGCACCTTGTCAAAAAACAGGTCCACGCGCGGCCGCAGGGAAGCGATTTTCTCCAGAGCGGCGCGGTACTGCTTTTCGCGGCGGCGTGCCTCGACCTCGCTGCGCAACCCGTCGAAGGCCTGATACAACTCTGCCTCGGGACCGGGCTCGAGCAGCGCCGGCTCGACGGCGGCGCCGCCCGTGTACTCCGCCTGCCGCAGAATGTTCCGGATTCGTTTGAAACTGGCCGCCAGCGGCTCGAAATTCGCGGTGGGACGCACCGCCTGGATCGCTTCCAGGCGGCTCTCTACATCGGGAAGATCGTCCCAACCTGCCGCCAGTACGGCGTTCACTTCATCGTAACGGAACCCCCGGACGTCGCGGAAATAATAGCGCACGCGCTCCAGGAAAAACTCGCGCAACTCCGGCAGGCCGCCGGTCAGCTCTGTAATGCGGAACGAGAGTTTGCCCTCCACCAGGATCTTGACCACGCCTTGCGCCGCCCGCCGGAGCGCGAACGGGTCACGGGAACCGCTGGGAATCAGGCCCAGCCGGAAGCACCCGCGCAGCGTGTCGAGTTTGTCTGCAAGGGCCACCAGCCGGCCTTCCGGCGTCGAGGGGATCGCATCCTCCATGCTCTCCGGTTTGTAGTGTTCGTAGATGGCCCGCCAGACAGGCTCCGGCTCGCCCTGCTCCCTCGCATAAAGCCCGCCGATCACACCCTGAAGTTCTGTGAACTCCTTGACCATCTCCGTGGTCAGGTCGCACTTGGCCAGAAGCGCCGCGCGCTGCGCGTGCTCATTGCCGCCCAGTTCGCGAACCAGTTCCACCATGCGGCGGGTCTTGTCCAGGTAGGAACCGAGCTCCGCCTGAAACGTCACGTGCCGCAAGTCTTCCACGCGGTCCGCCAGTTTCTTTTTCTGATCGGTTTCCCAGAAAAACCGCGCGTCATTGAACCGGGCGCGCAGCACGCGCTCATTGCCCGCCTTTACGAGCCCTTCCGGATCTCCGGTGGTGTTCATCACCGCAACGAAATACGGCGCCAGCCGGCCCTCGGCATCCTCGACAGAAAGGTACTTCTGGTGGTGGCGCATCACCGTGACCAGCACCTCGTGCGGAAGGCTGAGGTACCGGGGATCGAACTGCCCGAGAAGAGCCGTGGGGTACTCCGTCAGGTAGACCAGGGTCTGAAGCAGGGCGGGGTCAGGCTTCACGCGTAGCCCTGTGCCTGCCAGCAGGCTTTCGATTTCTGCTCGAATCTTGTTTTCGCGCTCGGCCGAAGAAACCAGGACATAATTTGTCCGGAGGCGTTCTTCGTAGTTGCCGGCCGTGACCCGGATTTTCTTGCGGCCCAGTTGCCGGTGGCCGGCCGTGACGTTTCCCGAGGCGACGCCCGCGATTTCGAACGGCACGACCTTGCTGCCAAGCAGCGCTACGACCCATCGGATCGGACGGATGAACCGTTCGCGCTCCTGGCGCCAGTACATGGTTTTCGGCCAGGAGATCTTCCAGATCAGGCCGGGCAACTCTCTGGCCAGGATTTCCAGAGCGGGGCGGCCTTCCGTTCGCCTCCGATAGGCGAAGTATTCCCCCTTGGGGGCCTGCACGGTGACCAGATCGGAAACTGCCACGCCGAGTTTGCGCGCAAATCCTGCCGCAGCCTGCTCGCCGGCCGCCTTCGGCGGTCCGGTAATTGTTTCTTCGGTGTCCGGCTGGCGCGGCGCAAGGCCGTCGGCCCGCAGCACGAGGCGGCGAGGGGTTGCGTCTGCGTACGTGACGGAGCCACCGAGCGAGCTGGCACTCAACAACTGCTCAAAGAGCGTTCGGAGCTGTTCGAGAGCCCCAGGGATCATCCAGGCCGGGATTTCTTCGGTGCCGATTTCGAGCAGAAACCGCTGGGGCCTCATGCCGCCTCCCGGCCTTGCTGATCCAGCCAGGCCTCGGCTACGCCCACGGCCAGGCGCCGCACGCGGCCGATCACCGCCACCCGCTCCGTCACGCTGATGGCGCCGCGGGAATCCAGGAGGTTAAACAGATGGGAGCATTTCAGCACGTGGTCGTACGCCGCAAGCACCGGGAACCTTTGCTTGTCGGGGTAGTTCGGATAGCCGTCCAGCAACCGCCGGCACTCCTTTTCATGCAGCTCGAACAGTTGCCAGAGCGTCGGTACATCCGCCAGCTCGAAGTTGTAAACGGAGAACTGAATTTCGTCGGCCAGGCGCACATCGCCGTAGGTTACCGCCGGCGACCAGCGAATGTCGTACACACTTTCGGTACCCTGCAGGAAAGCAGCGAGCCGCTCGAGGCCATAGGTCAGTTCCGCCGGTACGAGCTCCAGATCCACGCCGCCGCACTGCTGGAAATAGGTGAACTGAGTAATTTCCAGTCCGTCGAGCATCACCTGCCACCCGATGCCCCAGGCTCCGAGCGTAGGAGACTCCCAGTTGTCCTCCTCCAGCTTCAGATCGTGCTTGCGCAGATCAATTCCGATCGCCTCCAGACTTTCCAGGTACTGGTCCACAACGTCGTCAGGCGCAGGCTTGAGAATCACCTGGAGTTGCCAATGCTTGTAGAGCCGGTTGGGGTTTTCTCCGTACCGGCCGTCGGCAGGGCGGCGGCTGGGCTGGACGTACGCCACGCGGTACGGCTTCGGTCCCAGAACCCGGAGAAAGGTCTCCGGGCACATGGTTCCGGCGCCCACTTCGAGGTCGTAAGGCTCCTGAATCACGCAGCCGCGGTCCGCCCAATAGCGCTTCAGCTGGAACAGAAGATCCTGAAACGAACCCATGCTCACAATGCTTCCAGCAGCGGAACCGTGACCAGATTCCGTTCGATATGATCCTCAATCCGCCGGATCAAGAAACGCCGCAAGTCCGCCGCAGTCTGCTTTGTCCAAGTCCGCGGCGTCAGTTGCCCGACGGGCTTTTTCAGCATCTCCTCGGCGATTCCGGCGGACTCCGCGCTGACGCGCAGTTCCGGCAGAAAGCCCGACAACCGTACCGCCCACAGGCAGAAATACGTTATGGCCCGCCACAGTCCGGACGGCTCCGCTTGTAAATGTTCGATCACGGCCAGCAGCAGGCGGAAGAAGCGCTCGCTCGGCTCGGCCGGGGCCAGCAGCTGCTCACTCACCTCCGCCAAAAAATCCAGTGCCACCGCCGCCGCGTAGTCCCGCTGGAGTTCGAATGGTGAGCGGATCAGTTCGCACGCATCCAGCGTCACCAGTTCGCGGTTCTCACGCTGAAAATAGTAGGCGCGCACGTACGAAAGACGTTCCAGCCCCGCACCAAACTTGCTCTTGGGACGGCGCGCGCCCCGCGCCAGGCCGCGCAATTTGCCCTGATCCCGGGTGAAGAAGCTGACGATCAGGTCTGCCTCTTGGAACGGGTACGTGCGTAAGGTCAGGGCTTCACTCACCCGGACCGGCATTGCAGCCTGCTGCGGAACCTTTCAGCGTACCACATGGGAGCTGCCGGGCCTGAGGCGCGCCCGCCCGGGCAGGGAATCTCGACTAGAGCAGCTTCTGGATCGCCTTTTCCACGGCGCCCAGATCCGCCTCTCCGACGAAGGACCGCACCAGGCGCCCGGCGCGGTCATAGAGGAACAGCGCCGGAAGCGCGCCGCTCCACTTGGGATCCACCGACAGAATGAACTTTTCGTCGTCTGCGACGCGTTTCAGGTAACCAGGGAAGGAGACACCGGCCTTGCGAAGAAAATTCAGGGCCTTCGCCTCGTCTTCCGGCTCGTCACAGGAGATGGGGATGAGGCGAAGTCCGCGCGCGCGATACTTCGCCTCGATCCGCACCAGTTGGGGAAGTTCTTCCAGGCACGGTGCGCACCACGTAGCCCAGAAATCTACGAGGACCACTTGGCCTTTGTGGGAGGCCAGCATCCTCCGGTAGACATTCTCGTCTAGCGGTGCCAGGCGCGGCTGCGCGGCGGTGAGCGCCGCGCACAGCAACCCTGCCGGAACCAGCCGCTTCACGTGGCTTTCTTGACGCGCTTGATCGTGCAGCCGAACGCTTTCGTCTCGGCGCGCTCGGGTGCTTGGCCCGCCAGGATCGCATCGAGAGCCAGCCGAAGCCCCTGGTGCTTGACCTCACCCTTTCGGGAGTCATCAATGTAGCCGTGATACTGGATCGTGCCGTTCTTGTCCAGCACGAATACCTCCGGCGTCACCTGAGCCGCGAAGCGGTCGGCGATTTTGTTGTCGGGATCCTTGTACACGGCAAACTGGAAGCCGTTCTTGATGCGGTGCTGTTCCACTTCTTCAGCCGGTTCAGTGTGATTGGAGTTAATGGCCACGAACTTGACGCCTTTGGGAGCGTAGTCGTTGTAGATGGCCTTCATCCGCTCGTTGTAGTCGTTCGAGATCGGGCATTGCGTGGCGATGAACATGATCACCGTCACATTGCCCTTGAGGCTCGCAAACTGCACCGGCTTGCCCTTGGTGTCGTAGATGGTAAAGTCGTCCACCTTGGAGCCGAGCTTGAACTCCTGGCCGAGGAGCGTGGCGGCCAGGCCCGCTGCCAACGTCAGCAACAGAATTTTTTTCATATCCAAACCTCCCAGGAACCGGCGCGCGGGCCGGTTATTTTTTTGATGCCAGTTTCAGGTTGATGACGGCCTTGCGGCGCGAGTCGAAGACGCTGAGCGTCTTGGTGTCGCTCGAGGCCTCACCGTGCTCCGCCTTCAGTTCATAGTCCACGTCCGTACTCAGGCCGTGAAAATAATAAGTGCCGTCGCGCTGGGTGACGAATGAGCGCACCTGCAAGGTCTTGGTGTTCTTGAGCTTGACGATGGCTCCTTCGACGGGCCGGTCGTTTTCATCGTAAACGGCGCCCTGTACGGAACGCACGTTCGGATCTTCGCGCTGCTTGCCCCGCTGGGCCGCACCCGCCGAGGCCGCCATGACGGCGAATGCCAGAATGACGGGAAAGATCCTCACCTCCGACACTCCCTCCTTTGCTTTGACGCCGCAGCCGGCCTCAAGGTAACGTCCTATCGAGGATCCGGTTCGAGTTGAAAAAACAGGTCAACTCTCTGATCTCCCTCGATCTGGACCGTTTTCTCTTGAGGCTGGAATCCCCGCGCCCGCACTGCCACCCGATAGCGCATGGGCGCAACCGGCACTCGAACGGCAAACTCGCCCCGACCGTCCGTGACGGCCTTCGTCTTGCGGAACTTCACCGTGCGCGCCTCTCCGGCCCCCGGCTCTGCCGTCACCGTGACCTCCGCGCCCGCCAGAGTGAAGCCCGAGTCGCGAAATACGGTTCCCGCAATGAGCGCGTACGGCTCCACCCGCTTTCGCGACTCGGCGCCGGCGGCCAGAGAGGCCGCCACCAGCCAGCCGCCTGCGAGGAGGAGCAAAGTCTTGCGGCGGCCGCAGCTAGCGCCAGCGCTCGTCGTCGCCTTCCTCCTCATCGAAATCCAGCTCTTCCTCTTCCTCTTCTTCCGCTTCCTCCAGCTCCAGCGGATCGACGCTGGCTACGCGCAACTCGGCGCCGCACTCGTCGCAGACAACGACGTCGCCCTCGTCGAGTTCGTCCTCGTCCACGTCGATCTCGCTATCGCACAACGGACAAGTAACCATTGCATCCCTCCAAACTCGTTATACGAAACTCAAGACGGTTTGCCAACTGCTATTTTTGGGCCATCCGGCGCCGGGTGGTGGGCGGCACCAGCCCCTTCAGCCGCAGGTATAGAAAGAGCTGGGCGCGGTGGCTGAGCTCGTGCTCTTTGACGAACTGGAGCATCTCGAGTCGGGTGACCCGCTGTCCGTCCATCCTCGTAATCAGGCCCGAGAAAAACTCCGGCGGTTGCTCGGCCAGCTCGCGGCAACGCGTCTGGACGCTCTCGCGAAGCGCGGCCGCCAGGGCACGGGGACTGCCGTCCGCCATCGCTACGGTGCCGCGCTCCTTGACGCGCTCCCGGAAATCCGGTGTGGCCAGATTCTCGACGCCGTCGAGCAGCAGCCCCGTAAGGCCGTGGCCGGCTTGGAGAATGTGAACCGCGATGTCGCGGAAGCTCATCACGTCCGGAACCGGCCGAAAGTCCAGTTCCGATGCCGGGAACTCCTCCACCGCTTGGGCCGTATCGGCCCGGACCGTGCGCCACGAATCCAGCACTGTCTCCAAGCGCACCATATGTTCCCATTGTTAGCACGCCTGCCGTGTGTTGTGGCCGCGCGGGAATCGGCAACCCCGGGGCGGCCGTCCGGCGCTTACGCCACGCCGCACCAGCGGCACACCAGCAGCAGGAGCGCGCGTGTGGCGGCCACCAGCGAATCCAGCTCCACGTATTCGTCGGCGGCGTGCGTATTGCCTCCTTGCGGCCCCCAGAGAACGGCCGGAATACCGAAGGCTTGGTGGAAGACGTACATGTCGCAAGGTCCTTCGATACCGGTCACTGGAACCGGCCGGCCCAGCGCTCGTTCGGCGCAGGAGCGCAGTTCCTCGACCAGCGGCTCTGTAGCGGGGATGGCCGAGCCGGGAAGCCATCGGATGGGAAACTCCACTTCCGGACGGACCGGGAACAGCTCCGGAGCTTCCTCGACCAAGTCTTCGAGCCACTCGAAGAATTCCTGTTCGATCTCTTCCTGACTCTCTCCGGGCATGGTCTGCCAGTAGACCTCGAGCCAGCACGTCTCCGGTACGGTGATGGGTTCGCCTGTACCCCAGGGCCCGGTGAACACCTTAGTCACGGAGACAGGCACGGGATCGAGGGCCTGTCGGTAGTAGGGGTGAATCCTGGCGGTCGCACGGCGCCGGCGTCGAAACTCGTCCATGCCTGCGAGCACGTGCCGGAGCTGGCTTTCGACGCCTCGCGGCAGGTTATTGTCGCTCAGGATGCCTCCCGCGGCGCGGAGCCGTATGTGCGCCGTCCGCCCTCCACGCTGCGCGGGGCATACGCGAAGCGAAGACGGCTCCGTGATCACCGCGGCTTCGGCATTGAAGCCCATCAGGCGGCTTGCCAGAGTTCCGTTGACGCCGCCGAACTCCTCATCTACGACGGATTCGAAAACCAGATCGCCCGCCAGCCGGAGGCCGAGATCCTCCAGCGCCTCGATCACAAACAGATTCGCGGCCACTCCGGCCTTCATGTCGTTGGCTCCGCGCCCGTACAACCGCCCGTCCGCGATCTCCGCCCCGAAAGGGTCGCGCGTCCACGGCTGAGTGCCTCGCGGCACGGTGTCGATGTGTCCGGAAAGCACGAGCGAGCGTCCGCCCCCCGAGCCTCGCCGTCGCGCTCCCACATTGGGGCGCGCGGAATAATCCCGGCCGGGCCAGTAGAGCGGATGCCGGGCGAGCCCCGGCACTTCCGTGAGCGAATACAGGATCGGTTCCCAGCCGTGGTCCCGGAGGAAGCGAACCACGTACTCTTGGCAGGCCTTCTCCCCGCCGGTGGGAGGCGTGTTTTCCGAGGGGATTCTCACCAGCTCCTGCGCGATGGCGCTCAGGCGCCCGGCGTGAGCCTCCACGTATCGGAGCGCTCTGTCTTCCAGTTCACGGCGCCAATGCGCCTCTGGCTGCCGCATGTTACACCTCCAGCCGCCGGGGCGGAACCCGGAACCCTTTTGTCACCACCGCAAGGTAGAGTAAGCCAAGCCCCATCCATACAAAGCCTGCCAGCCTGGCTTTGCCGCTCAAGTTCACCCACACCCAGGTGCAAATCAGCGCGCCCAGTGAGGGGAACACAAGGTTGGTGAGCTTATCGGCGCCGGTGCGGCGGCCCAGACGGAAATAGTAGTGCCGGATCACGCTCAGGTTGACCAGAATGAAGCCGACGAAAGCTCCGAAGTTAAGCAGCTCCACCAGGATCTGAAAGCGCGCCACGAGCGCGCCCGCGAAAGAAACTCCGGCCATAACGTAGAGCGCCCGTTTTGGTGTGGAGGAGCGAGCGTCCACGTGGGCGAAGATGCGCCGCGAGAGCACGCCGTCGCGGCCCATGCCGAACAGCAGGCGGGAGGCCCCTGCCTGCCCGGTGAGCGCGCTGGCCAAGCCCGCTACAAGCAACACGAAAGTAATCCAGCCGAGCATCCAGGGCCCGCCCACCCGGCTGCCTACATCCAGGATCGCCGTCTCGGTGTGGGGAAAGGTCTCTCCCGCAGGCCAGGCCAGCGCTGCAAGGTACACCGTCAGAAAACAGATGACCGTTTGCACGACGCAGATGCTGACCGTGGCGATGGCGATGTCGCGCTCCGGCCGAACGGTGTCTTCCGCCAGCGTGGAGACCGCGTCAAAACCGATGTAGGAAAGTGTGGCGATGCCCGCCCCCAGCAGAAGCGGGCGCAAGGCGAACGTCTCCGGATTGAACAGCGCAGCAGGATTCAGCAGTGAGGGTGCTCCCCCGTGCACGATTACGAAACGCATCGCCAGCCCGATAAACAGCACCGTGGAGGCACCCATCACCAGCATGAGAAACCAGCTCGCGCGTGCCGTCACGCGGATGCCCTGAACATTCACCCACGTAATCAGCGCGGTAAACAGCGCCGCCCAGACGAAGTACGGGACTTGCGGCGCCAGTCTTGCGGCCGTCAGCGAAGCGTAAACCACGCTCAACAGCGGGATCAACAAATAGTCCAGAATCATGGCCCAGCCCGCCAGGAAACCCAGATGTTCGCTCAGGCCGCGCTGCGTGTAGGTGTAGGTGGATCCGGCCGCCGGAAAAGCGCCGGACATCTTGCCGTAGCTGGCCGCCGTAAACAGCATGGCCACCATCGCGACCAGATAGCACAGCGCAGCGTGGCCGCCGGAAAGCTGCTGCACGATACCGAAAACCGGGTAGGGCGCCGTCGGCGTCAAAATGACCAGGCCGTAAAGAATCAAGTCCCGGCGGCGCAGCACGCGGCGGAAGCGGGGCTTGTAGCCTAAGGCCTCCAGGGCGGCATCCGCAACCGGTTCGGGCACGTCTAACGCCCCTCGATGATGCGCCGGGCCGCTTGCTTCCGTACCGCCTCCCATTCGTCGGGGTGATTCTTCCACAGGCGCACCTTGCCGATGGAACCTTCTCCGAAGGGACGCCCGAAGATGACGGAGTCAACGAGCCGGTCCGCTTCGGCCTCGCCATGCTTGTCCGCCAGCAGACGAAAGTACTCGTAATCCTGCAGTCCGCGCCGCTGCGCTTTCAGCCGGATGCTCGGAATGGGCTGCTCATAGCCCATCACCTCGCCGCGGTAGATCAGCAGCCCGGATCCGTTATAGACACGATGCTCTTCTTTGAAGTTCTCCGCTTCATACCAGGCGGCATAGGCGTTCCAGTCGAATTCCCACTCGATCCAGCCCGAGCGGTATTTCCACGCGACCCAGCCGATGGCCCGGTTGACGAGCAGATCCAGGTCCAGAAACGTGTTGGAACCGCAGCCGGAGTTTTTGCGCTGCTCGTAGATCATCGGTCCGTAAAACCAGCTTTCGACGCCGCGGCTGCGGAGCTCGCGGGCGAAATCGGGATCGTAGCTGACCGTGTGGCATACCCAAAGGTCCACTTCCTTTTCCATGGACTCCATCGCCTGACGCGAATAGCCGCCGTCAATGCGGAATTGATACCAATCCGCCCCCAGCGCCTCATCGAGCAGCCGCCCATAGTAGCGCATCTTGGCGTAGGCCTCTTCGCTGTAGGACTCGTCCAGCCCGTCCAGAAACGCGATCTTCCGCACGCGCCGCCACGCCGGATTGCGCTCGAAATGTTCCTTGACCTGGCGGGCGGTTTCCTTCCAGACCGCCTCGAACTCGGGCGTCAGACCAGCCGGAGGCTGCGCCATCGGCCAGGCGCGGGCCCGGTTGTCTCCGCGCTCGCAATCGAACGGCAGCAGAATGTGTTCGAGCGGCTCGCCGTAGCCGGGCCCCCAGTAGCCGTAGCGCTCGGTGAACGCGCTGCCGTCCAGGTACTTGCCCACCCTGGCATCGTACTCGGTCCAGTCCAGCGCGACCTTCGTTCCCTCCAACCGGAGTTCGGGACGGTACGCATAAACACCGGGCTCGAAGCGGTGCTGCTTGGCGAGCTGGTAATAGAGCAATTCCTGTTCGGGCGGCATGCGCCGCAGGGATCCGTTGTAGATGTCTCCGCGAAGCGAGAACCGATCCGGCAGGGCAAAGGGCCAGACTTCCAGCCGGAGTCTCAAGGTGGTCTTGCCGCCGTCCCAGCGGACTTCGACCCGCCCCTCGTAATTTCCGGCCTCGGCGTCACGCGGAACGTAGACGTCCACCCAAACGGCGTGGTTTTTCTGGTCGGGGATGTTGTTGTGAATATCCGGGATCGAAAACGGAAAACCGCTGCGGAGTCCGGAACGCCGCTTGGGCATCAGCGCGTCCGGATACCACGCGGGGCCGAGCGAGAGCATTTCGTAGCCGGTGGAGGGACGGCGGACGCGCACGTACCATTCCTTGAAAATCGCAAGAAACTGGCCCGAAATCTCCCTTCCCGCGAGATGCCTCAGGGGCGTGACCTCGACATCAACACCGGTGACGGCGTGCTGGGCTTCGAGGATGAGCTGAAAGGCGACAAATTCGTTGCGGGCGGCTTCGAGCGAGATCGTCCGGCTCGTTCCGTCCCAGACCGAGTTTCGGGCGCGGTAGTTGCCGCCGGGGTAATCCTCGTGGATGTCGGGGCGCTGCTCGATGAGTCTGCCCGTTTGCGGATCCACGCGCACGCCGTCGCCGACAGCCCACACGCTCAGCCGAGCCTGAGCTCCCGGAACCAGCCCCAAGAAGCACAGAAGCAACATCCGTCTCATTTGCGGAACCAATAGATGAGAATACCGTAGCCCACACCCGCTTCGTCCGCGCTGCGGGCAAGCTGGAAGGCCATGAAACGCCCGTCGGTGGAGACCACCGGATTGGAGGCCTTGTAGCCTTCAAAGTCGTTGAAGTGAGTCAGCCGGGTGAAGTCTTTGCCCGTGCCGTCCAGCTTCAGTTTCCAGATGTCAATTTGGCGATGCCCGCCGGACCAGCCGCGCTCGCGCGCGTGGCGGTCGGCCTCGACCAGCGTGTACTGGCCATCCGGAAAAATTCCTTCCGGCTCGTTGTACGTGCCCGGCGCCTGGGAATGGTTCGTCACCTGGCCGGTCTCAAAATCAATGGACATGACCGAAGCTGCGTCTCCGGGCTCATAGCAACTGAAGGTCAGTTTCCTGTCGTTGTCAAAGAAATCCTGGGCTTCGAGAGTGCAGCGGTTGTCCGGGCTCTCGTGGACGACGCGCTTATTGCGCAAGGCCGGGGCGGCGGGATCCACTTCGGCCACGATCAGCCGCGAAGCGCCCTTGGGAAGCTCCGGATTCTGTGCGCTGGTCTCCGAAAACGCGATTTTAAGGCTGCGTTTGGAGATGGCCGCGCCTTCACTCATGCGCTGGCCCAGACGGACAGGTTTCGCACCCGGCTGCCGGCTCAAAAACCAGAGCTCGTTTTCTTCCCGCCGGCTGGTGCGGATATCTTTGAATCGCTCCGGCCCGATCAGAATGTAGTCTCCCGTGATCAAGTGCATCACGCGGAGAAAGGCGGCGCCGGGCACGTTGCAGGTCAGGCAACGGATGATGCGCGATTTTAGGTCGATGACGAAGGCATCCCCGAAGCTTTTCGCCATGAATGCAATGCGCTGGTTGTCCGGAGAAATGTCGGCGCGCTCGCCAAACCAGGTCAGCACCTCAATGTTCGGGGGAAGATGATCGAGCGGACTGCCGGGCTTTCGCTGGGCTGCCGCATGGAAGGCTGCACCCAACAGCACCGCCGCTATCCTCTTGTCAAAAACCCACATACTGAACCTCCTCTTCCAGTTCCAGACCAAAGCGCTCTTTGACGCGCTGCTTAAGCTCGGCAATCAGAGCGCACAAGTCACGTGCCGTGCCGGCGCCGCCATTGTAAACCAGGTTCGCATGATAGTCGGCTACGTGGATATCTCCGCGACTCATGCCCTTGGCGCCGACCTGCTCCAGAAACCACGCGGCCGGAACCTTGCCTTCGCGCACGACCTCGGGGGGCACTTGCGCCGCCAGCTCCGGCGGCAGTTCGGCGAGATGAACATTCTTGAAGATGCTTCCGGCGCATCTCATCGTCGGCGGGAATTTGGCATCCCGGATGCGCGCGATCTCGTCGGCGGTGCGGCGCAACTGCTCGGGATCGCCGGGCTCGAACAGCAACTCTGCAGAGAAGATCACCCAGTCCTTGTGCCGCTTGAAGATACTGCCGCGGTATTCAAACTGGCATTGGTCCCGATCGAAGACGCGAATGCCGGCGCCGTCGAAGAAGCGCACCTTCAGGACGCGCTCGGAAATCGAATGCCCGTAGGCGCCAGCATTGCCGTAAATGGCTGCCCCGACGGAGCCCGGGATGCGCGTCAGCGTCTCGATCCCCTTTAAGCCGCGGGCGATCGTGAGGTCCACCAGCGACTGCAGCGCGGCGCCCGCATCCGCCATCACGCGCTTTCCGGCGGCGAGGATCCGGTCGGCCGTGTAGCGGATCACCGCTCCACGGAAGCCTTCATCCGCCACAATGACGTTGGTGCCGCCGCCCAGCACCAGGAAGGGCACTTCGCTTTGCCGCAGGATCTCCACGGCGCGGAGGAAGGACTCCGCGTCGGCCGTCTCGATGAGGAGATCGGCGGGACCTCCCAGACCGAAGCGCGTGTACTCGGCCAGAGGAACGTTGGCGCGGACCTTCAAACCAGGGATCGCGGCCAGCGACTCAACCGCCGCTTCGGCAGATTGCATCTTCCCGATTATAGAGGGCTACCGCTTCAGGATCACTCCGGGGCGTGCGCCCGTATGCCGCCCCCGCTCCAGCACCACGGCCCCGTTCACGATTACGTATTCGATCCCCTCCGCATATTGGTGGGGCTGTTCAAACGTTGCCCGGTCCACGATGCGCGCCGGGTCGAAGATCGTGACGTCGGCCGCCAGTCCGGGACGCAGAAGGCCGCGATCGTAAATGCCGATTTTGGCTGCATTGGCCGAGGTCATCTTCCGAACCGCCTCCTCGAGGGAAAGCACGTTCTCTTCCCGCACGTACCGGCCCAGTACGCGCGGGAAGGTGCCGTAATAGCGCGGGTGGGGATGGCCGGCGGCGAGCGGACCTTGGACTGCCACCGCTGCTCCGTCCGATCCGATGGACACGAACGGCTGCCGCAGGGCGTAGCGCATGTCCTCCTCGGAGTGATGGAAGTACACGGTCGGCACCGAACCTCCGTTTTCGACAAGCACGCGCAAGAGCACGTCCACGGGGTCTGCTCCCAGTTCCCCGATCAGCTCGCTCATGCGGCGGCCCTGCCACTTCCGATAGGCGGGGTTCGACAACGACACCAGCAGCATGCCTTCCCACGATCCTGTGGCCGTGTAATGGTTGTACCAGTCAGATCCCGGAATTCCTTGCAGGATTTCTTGCCGCAGTCGCGTCCGGAGCGCGGGATCCCGGAGGCGCTCGAGCATTCGCCGGCGTCCTCCCTCATGAGCCCAGGGCGGGATGATGCTGGCCAGGTCGTTCTGTCCGGCGCGGTACGGATATACGTTGGCTTCCACGCGGCGGCCCTGCCCGCGAGCGGTGGCGATCAGATGGATGAGCTCGGGCATCCGGCCCCAAAGCGTGCGCTCGGCGATTTTCAAGTGGATGATGTCCACCGCTACGCCGGCTCTCCGGCCGATTTCGAGCGCCTCGGCAACGGCTTGGAAAACTCCTTTTCCTTCGGTGCGCAGATGCGTGGAATAGATGCCCCCGTAGCGGGCGGCAACCTCGCACATGGCCACCAGGGTATCCGTGTCGATCCACGCACCCGGAGGTCCACTCAGAGAGCTGGCGACGCCGAGTGCCCCGTCCTCCATTGCCTCCTGCACCAATGTGCGCATGCGTTCGAGCTCCGCCTGCGTCGGCGGCCCGGGACGAGCTCCGCGCACCCGGAGCCAGATCTGGCTGGATCCGACGTAGGAGCCGACGTTGGTCGAGATACCCCGGCGGAGCAATTCGCCGAAATAAGAGGAAAATCGGGGGAACTCGTCGGTCGGCGCCGCGGAGCCTCCCTCTCCCAAAATCATGCTGGTGACGCCCTGACGGATCATGGACTGTGCATTGCCGTCCGACAAGAGCGTGCGGTCGGAGTGATTGTGGACGTCAATGAATCCGGGCGCGACGACCAAGCCGGAAGCCTCGAGGACGCGCCGCGCCGTCCTGCCTTCCAGATGCCCCAGGGCCGCGATCCGGCCCCCGCGGATCGCCAGATCGCCGTAAGACCACGGATTGCCCGTTCCGTCCACGATCCGCCCGCCCCGCACAAGCAGATCGTAGTCTTCTGCCGTGGCCGTCGCCGCCAGGCTGCAGTAAAGCAGACCTCTCAGCCAGCGTCTCATTCTTCTTCGGGCAGCCGCTTCTTGTGCTTCGGTTTCTTCCGTTTCGCCTTTGGCACGATCACCGACGACGGCGGGACACTGCCGACCCTCTCGCGCGGGAGGCGGCGGATCGCGGTGGCCCGGTCACGCTTCTTGTTCGCCATCACGTCAGCGCGCCTTGTCCAGCATCAGGCACGCCCAGCCGTCTTGCACACGGCGGCCCGCAGGCGCGAATCCTTTCGTCGCGAACATCTCCGCGACCGGCGGGGCCTGCTCGGAGGAAAAGCCGGACACGACGGCGCGGCCGCCCGGTTTGAGCGTGCGGGCCAACTCGCCGCACAGCGCCTCCAGTGCAGCGGCGTGGAGGTTGGCGACGATCAGGTCCAAAGATCTTGTACGCACGGACCGCACCGAGCCCACGAACAGCGCAGCCGGCACGCCGTCGTCACGAAGGTTCTGCCGTGCCACGCGGGCAGCCTCGGCGTCAATGTCGCAGGCGAAGACGACTCCGGCGCCCAGCCGCGCGGCGGCCGCCGCCAGGATCCCGGAGCCCGTGCCGAGATCGAGCACGAAATCGCCGGGGCGCAGGCAGTCTTCGAGGCCCTCGAGGGCAAGCCGGGTTGCCGGGTGCCATCCGCTGCCCGCTGCGAGACCGGAACGCATCACCAGGCGTAGCCGGCCGACCGGCGCTGCTTGAGCGGATCCTTCCGGCACAAGATAGAAGCTCCGGCCGACCTCGAGTTCCCGCCACTGCGCCCGGGCCAGGGCGACCCAGTCGCGCTCCGGCTCCGCTTGGATCGCAGCGGACCACCGTGTCGCGACGGCTTCGGCCTGGTGCCGCTCTCGGAAGTAGGCTGTCAGCCGGCAGCGGTCCGGGAGCAAACCCTCTTCGAGCACGCCGCAGGTTTCCGCTTCAGCCAATTCCGCCAGCAGCCGGTCCTTTTCCGGCGTTGAGCACTCTACGGTGAGGCGCCACTGCGTCATCCGTGCACGCGCCTTTCCTTGCCGGCCCAGAATCGCTCCCGCAGCTCCAGTTTCCGGATCTTGCCCGTGCCGGTCTTCGGCAGCGGCTCGCCGGTGAATTCGATCCTCCGCGGGAGCTTGAATCGCGCGAGGCGGCTCTGCAAAAACTCGAGCAACGCTTCGGCGCTTAGTTGGGCGGCCGGCTTGAGATACACGATCGCGGCCGGCACTTCACCCCACTTTTCGTCCGGTGCGGCCACAACGGCGCATTCGTAGACGTCCGGGTGCGCGCAGATGGCCTTTTCGATCTCAAGAGAGGAAATGTTTTCCCCGCCGCTGATGATGATTTCCTTCTTGCGGTCCACGATGTGGACGTAACCCTCCTCGTCCCACACCGCCATGTCTCCCGTGTGGAACCAGCCGTCCGTCATGACCGCCGCGGTGCCGTCCGGGTCCTGGAAGTAGCCCGTCATGATGTGGTCGCCGCGAGCGACGATCTCGCCGATGGTTTGCATGTCGCGAGGAACATCTTGCATGTGGCTGTCCACGACCCGGAGTTCGACTCCGGGAATCGGCCATCCCGCCATGGCCAAACGGCGGTAGCGTTCCGCGTCGGAGGCGGGTTGGATCGTGCTCTTGAGCTTGGCCACCGTGAGCACCGGCGCGGTCTCCGTCAGCCCGTAGCCCGCCATCACCTGGCAACGGAAAGCCTTCTCCATGCGTTCGATGAGGTCCGGCGAGGAAGCAGCTCCCCCGATCATGATCCGCCGCATGCTGGAAAGGTCGTACTGGTGGCGCTCCGGTGCGTTCAGCAGCGCGTTGGCCATCGTCGGGACCAGCGACATATCCGTGGCGCGGTGCTCCTGAATCAGCTGGAAGACCGTGGGCGGATCGAATCGGCGCACCATGACCTGCGTGGCTCCCAGCATGGTGGCGCTGTGGGCATGGCCCCAGCCGTTGGCGTGGAACAGCGGAATGGTGTGCAGATCTACGGTCCGGTCACCGTCTTCGTAAAGCAACGCTACGGACATGCCGTGAAGGTAGAGCGTCCGGTGCGAGAGGATGACGCCCTTCGGCGTGCCCGTGCTGCCGCTGGTGTAGAACAGTTCTGCGGGCGCGTTTTCGTCCACCGAAGTCCAGTTTGCGCGCTCCGGGGGGGCGCGTTCCAGAAGTTCTTCGTAGCAGGCCGCGGCGCCTTCCGCCGGACCGTCCAAGGGGACAAACCGGCGCACCGATCCGCAGACGGCCCGAAGCTGCGCGATCAGCGGGAGGAACTCATTCTCAAAGAACAGCACTCTGGCACCGGAATGGTTCAGGATGGCCGCCAGTTCAGCGGGGGCCAGCCGCACGTTCAGCGGCATGACCACTGCGCCGGCCATGACCACGCCGTAATAGCCCTCGAGCAACCGGTGCGTGTTGAAGCTGAGGTACGCTACGCGGTCGCCGGCTTCGACTCCCTCGCTCCGCAA
Organism: Acidobacteriota bacterium; assembly: GCA_037446115.1. Classification (GTDB taxonomy): domain Bacteria; phylum Acidobacteriota; class Terriglobia; order Bryobacterales; family Bryobacteraceae; genus JANWXD01. Next base: position 78,397 of record JBBIJF010000011.1, read on the forward strand.
GGCGGAAGCCAGGCGCTGGCAGCGCTCGGCGAATTCGCCGTACGTGAAGCGCTGTTTCCCTGAGATGACGCCGACCTTTTTCCCGAATAAGTCGGCCGCCCGGTACAGAAACCGAATGGGAGTCAGAGGAGTCGGCATACTGGTTCCTCTCCGGAAATTACCACCGCAATTTTACCGAATCGATCCTCAGGCGCGGGTTCGCGCCTGTTTGTACTGTTCGCGGATGGTTTGCAACTGACGGGCGTGGTTCTCGGCGTGCTCGGCGTAGATCCGAAGAAGATCCTGAAGGCGCAGGGGTCCGAGCTCCGCGTGAACCGCCGGGCGGTGAAAAGCGCCTTCGGGCAGCGCACGCAGCAGTTCGTAGTTCTCCGCGCGCGTGCGGCGGAACGTCTCCAGGGCCTGGGAGATCTTGCGGCGGCTATAGTCGAGCCTTGCGGCCCACAACTCCTGATTGTAGGCTCCGAGCGTAGGATTGTCCTCCGCGATCACCATGCGGAAGCGGACGGCGCCGACGAGCTCTGAGTCGGCCAAGTGGCACAATACCTGACGGATACTCCACTTGCCGGGCGCGGGAACAAAGTCCAGCTCGGCTCCCGCCGCGCCCGTGATCGCCACGGCGACCACGTCCGGCCCCCGGCGGAAGCGCTCCAGCAATGCCTCTACGTCGCTGCTCATCGCCTCAATAGTAATCCGCGCAGCTCAGGTAATAGCCGCAGCGCGGGCACACCAATTTGCAACGGTGCTCGAGGAGCTGCTGGTCGCACCGGGGACAGTACACGGAGGCGTCGGCGGGTTCAGAAGTCTCCTCAGTGGGCCCCGGGCGTGCCGGTTCTTCGCAAGGCATCGGATGGCTTCATTATAATGGCGGAGGCTGATGCGGGCGAAGGTCATCCTGGCGCTGGTTGGGCTGGCCGCCTCTTTGTGGGCCCAGCGCAGAGAGACCGAACGCCCCCTGCGCCAGCCGGTTCGCGGCACGCGGGGCGCCGTGGCGGCCGGCAGCGAATATGCGGCCGAGGCGGGCATGCGGCTGTTTCATCAAGGCGGCAATGCGGTGGACGCGGGTGTGGCGGCGACGCTGGCGGCAGCTGTGGCGGAGTTCTCCCACTTCGGCTTCGGCGGCGAGGCGCCCATCCTCGTGCGTACCGCCGATGGCAAGGTATACGCCATCGCCGGCGTGGGCACGATGCCCAGAAGCGCCACGGCCGACTTCTTCCGTAACCGGCGGCTCATGCCGGGAGAGGTTTTGCGGCTGGAACCCGGCGGCTTGCGGGGGATGGTCCCGGTCGCGGGCCTGATGCCTGCGCTCGTGCCGGGCATGGTGGATGCCGTCTTGGTGGCTCTTCGCGATTTTGGCACCAAGTCCTTCGCCGAGGTGGTCGCGCCCGCCGTCGAGCTGGCCGACGGGATGCCGCTCGATGAAACGCGCGCCAACAGCATCCGCCGTGTCGAGCCTTTCTTCGAACTGTGGCCCACCTCGCGTCGCGTCTTCTTGCCCGACGGCCGCCCGCCCTCGGCGGGTGAACTGTTCCGCCAGCCGGATCTGGCCCGCACGCTGCGCGCCATGATCGCGGCCGAGAGACGGGGTCGCGCCGCCCGGGGCACTCGCGCCGCCGGGATCGAGTCGGTGCGCGACTTCTTTTACCGTGGCGAGATCGCCCGGCGGATTGACGCCTTCAGCCGCGAGAATGGCGGACTGCTCCGCTACGAGGACATGGCCGCGTTCCGGCTGAGCCCGGAGGCTCCGGTCTCGACCGTCTTCGGCGGATGCGAGGTCTTCAAGCCCGGCTTTTGGAGCCAGGGACCTGCCTTGGTGCAAGCGCTGAACATCCTTGAGGGGTACGATCTCAAGGCGATGCGCTGGAACTCGGCTGACTATATTCACACCGTGGTGGAAGCCCTCAAGCTGGCCTACGCGGACCGGGATACCTACTATGGGGACCCGAAATTCAGCCGGGTTCCTGCGGCAGAGCTGCTGTCGAAGAAGTACGCCGAGGCCCGGCGCAGGCTGATCGCGGCACGGGCATCACTGGAATTCCAACCGGGAGCGGTGGGCGACGGTCCGCGGCCGCGACACCCTTCCGAAGAGCAAGCAGTGCGGGCACGGATTGATGATGCGCTGGCCTCCAAGGACACCACTTGCGTGAACGCCGTAGACCGCAACGGCGTGATGTTCTCCGCCACTCCCTCCGGGGCCTGGATGCCGCCCGTGATCGCAGGCGACACCGGCATCCCTCTGACCCAGCGGGCGCAGAGCTTTTTGCTTGTACGGGGACATCCCAATGAGCTGGCGGGCGGCAAGCGGCCGCGCGTGACTCTGAGCCCGACGCTCGTCACCCGCGGCGGAAAGCCTTATCTGGCCCTTTCCACTCCCGGCGGTGACAATCAGGATCAGGCGCTGCTTCAGGTGATGTTGAACATCACGCTGTTCGGTTTGAATGCTCAGGCCGCCGTGGAAGCGCCCCGATTCCAGACCCGGCATCTGGTCTCCAGTTTTGACAACCACGCCATGAACCCCGGGGATCTCATTCTGGATGAGCGGATCCCGGAGGCGGTGGCCCAGCAGCTCCGCCAGCGCGGACACAAGGTGTCGACGCGCCCCCGGACTGCGAGCGGCGCCGCGCCGGTGGTGGTTCGCGTGGCCGATGCCGGCGGCCTGGAAGCGGGCGCGGACCCCTACTACTACCGCGTGGCTCACGCCTGGTGACGGGATCCGGGCTCCGCAGGGCCGTGTGGGAAAATAGAGTCAATGACCGGCCACGAGATCCGCCAGAAGTTTCTCGATTTCTTCGCCGCGCGCGGCCACCGCGTGGTGCGCAGTTCGTCTCTGGTGCCGGCCGACGACCCGACGTTGCTGTTCACCAACGCGGGCATGAACCAGTTCAAGGACGTCTTTCTCGGCCGAGAGAAGCGCGACTACACGCGTGCCGTCTCCGCCCAGAAATGCGTCCGTGCCGGAGGCAAGCATAACGACTTGGACAACGTGGGCTACACGCGGCGGCACCACACGTTTTTTGAGATGTTGGGCAACTTCTCCTTCGGCGACTATTTCAAGGCCGAAGCCATCGCATTCGCCTGGGAGCTGGTCACGCGCGAGTTCGGATTGCCCAAGGAGCGGCTTTACTTTACCGTTTTCCGGGACGATGACGAAGCGGAACTGCTGTGGCAGAAGGTTACCGGATTTCCCAAGAGCCGCATCTACCGGCTCGACGAGAAAGATAACTTCTGGCAGATGGGGGAGACAGGCCCCTGCGGTCCGTGTTCGGAGATTCATTTTGATCTCGGGCCGGAAGCCGCCGAGCCCGGCCACGAGCACGAGGAGTTCCCGAGCGATTGCGGCGGGCGCTTCGTCGAAATCTGGAATCTCGTCTTCATGCAGTATGACCGGGACGCCGCCGGTCGCCTGACCCCGCTGCCGCGTCCCTCGATTGACACGGGTATGGGGCTGGAGCGCGCCGCCGCGGTGATTCAGGGCAAACTGTCCAATTACGACACGGACCTGCTGCGGCCGCTGGTGGACCGCGCCGCGGAACTGTTCGGAATCCCGTACGGTGAGAACCCCAAGGCGGACGTAGCCCTCCGCATTGCGGCCGACCACAGCCGCGCCGCCGCTTTTCTGATCCACGACGGCGTGCTCCCCTCCAATGAGGGCCGCGGCTACGTGCTCCGCAAGATCATGCGGCGCGCCATGCGTTTCGCGCGCTTGCAGGGCGTCCATGAGCCCTTCCTTTACAAGCTGACGGGCGCGGTGGCCGAACTGATGCGGCCCGCCTATCCGGAGCTCATGGAAAGCGTGCAGCGCGTGGCGCGCATCGTCAAGGACGAGGAACATCGCTACCAGACGACGTTCCAGGTGGCCGAACGCGTCTTCCATGACGAGGCCCGTGCGACTTCCGGCGGGGTTCTCCCGGGCGCCGCTGCATTCCGGTTGTACGACACCTACGGACTCGCGCTCGACGAGCAGGAAGAAATGGCCCGCGAGTACGGTCTGGTCATTGACCGCGAGGGGTTTGAGCGGGAGATGGAGCGGCAACGCGAGCGTGCGCGTGCCAGCTGGAAAGGAGCGCAACTGGCACAGGTTGCCTCCGTCTACCACGAGCTGGCGGAAAAGCGCCGGACGCGCTTTGTGGGCTACGAAACGCTCGAGTCCCCTGCGTGCCGTATCGTCGGGCTGGTGGCGGGCCAGAAGCTCGTCGAAGACGTGCCGGCCGGCGCGCAGGTGGAAGTGATTCTCGATGAAACGCCGTTTTACGCCGAGGCAGGCGGACAGGTAGGCGATACCGGCGCCCTCTATTCCCCCGAGACCGGAGAAATGGTGGCCCGCGTCGAGACGGCCTATCCTGCCATTGCCGGGCTTACGGTACACCGCGTCACGGCGCTGGCGCCTTTGCGCGCCGGAGAATGCGTCCGGGCCAAGGTGGACGAGGAATCGCGCCGCGCCACTATGCGCAACCACACCGCTACGCACTTGCTGCACGCCGCGCTCCGTTCGGTTCTGGGGACGCACGTCAAGCAGGCGGGCAGCGTGGTTGAGCCCGCGCGGCTGCGTTTTGACTTTACGCACTACGCTGCCATGGACCCGGCGGAGCTCGAGGAGGTCGAGCGGCTCATCAATGAGCAGGTTCTGCGCAACGTCGAAGTCCGGACGGAACTCATGGACTTAGAAGCGGCCTTGGCCAGCGGCGCTATGGCTCTGTTCGGCGAAAAATACGGCGACACGGTGCGTGTGGTCACGGTACCCGGGTTCAGCCGGGAGCTTTGCGGCGGAACTCACGTGCGCCGAACAGGGGAGATCGGCCTGTGCAAGATCCTCTACGAGGGCAGCATTTCGGCCGGGGTGCGGCGCATCGAAGCGGTCACCGGCACCGCAGCGTTGCAACGGTTTCAGGAAAGCCATGGAACCTTGCGACGTCTGGCGCACCTGGTGCGCGCCTCCGAAAGCGAGCTCGTCGAACACGTTGAAAAACTGCTCACCCAGCAAAAGACCCTTGAGCGGCAACTGGCGCAGCTCAAAGAAAAAGTCGCGCAGGCGCAGATCGGGGAGTTGGAGAGCCAGGCGCGGGAACTCAAAGGCGTGAAGGTGCTGGCGGGCCGTGTGGACGGCTTGGACCGCGAGCAGATGCGGCGCATCGCGGACTCCCTCCGCCACAAATGGCGGTCGGCCGTGGTGGTGCTCGCTTCCGCGCAGGATTCCTCGATCGCCATCGTCTCCGCCGTGACCAAGGATTTGACCGGTAAGGTTCACGCGGGCAAGCTGGCGGGGTCCGTAGCCCAGAAAGTGGGTGGGCGCGGCGGCGGGCGGCCCGACCTGGCGGAAGCGGGCGGCAAGGACGTGGCCGCGCTGCCGGAGGCGCTGGCCTCCGTTTACAGCGAAGTGGAGGGCTTGCTGTGAGCGCCTACGACGCTGTCGTCGTAGGCGCCGGACCTACCGGGCTGGCCTGCGCCATCGAGCTGAAGCGGCGAAACCTCAGCGCTGTGCTCATCGAAAAGGGCTGCATCGTCAATTCGATCTACAACTACCCCACCAACATGGTGTTCTTCACCACGCCGGAGCTGCTGGAGATCGGCGACATTCCCATGACCTCCATGTACGAAAAGCCGACCCGTACCGAGGCGCTCAAGTATTACCGCCGTGTGGCGCAGTTTTATCAGCTCGACGTCCGCCAGTACGAACGGGTCGAGCGGATCGCGGGCGAAGACGGCAAATTTGTCGCCCACACCGTTGACCGTTTCGGTTGCCCGCGCACTTACTCGTCGCGTAAAGTGATTCTCGCCACAGGGTTCTACGACCGCCCGAACCTGCTGAACGTTCCGGGCGAGGATCTACCCAAGGTGATTCACTACTATAAAGAGGCTCACCCCTACTACGACATGGATGTGGCGGTAATCGGCGGCAAGAACTCAGCGGCGATTGCGGCCCTGGAGTTGCACTGGACCGGCGCCCGCGTCACCTTGATTCACCGCGGCGAAGCGATCTCCGACAAGGTCAAATACTGGATCAAGCCGAACCTGGAGAACCGGATCCGCAACGGCGAGATCAAGGCGTACTTCCGCTCGCGCGTGCTGGAGATCCGGCCGGATTCCATCCGTGTGGCCACACCCGAGGGTGAGATCTGGCTCAAGAACGACTTCGTCTTCGCGATGACGGGCTACCATCCCGACGTGGATTTCATGGCGTCGCTGGGCATCCGTTTCGATCCGGAAACCGAACGTCCGTACACCGACCCCGAAACCCTGGAGAGTGAACGCAAGGGTATCTACTTGGCCGGGGTGATCGTGGCCGGCATGAACACCAATGAGATCTTCATCGAGAACGGGCGTTTTCACGGCAAGCAGATTGCGGAGGCCATCGCCGCCAGTCTGGGCCGGCGGTAGGGAAGGCAAGCCGCGCCGGCAGCGACGGGGCATCGAAGCGGTTTTCGACCCGCGTTCGGCTCGCAAACGGTAGATCGTGGTGAAGCGGGTTTCGGCCACCAGCTCGTACTGTGACAGCCACGGCCCCAGGTCCTCGTACCGGTTGATGGCGAGATCGGGGTTTAGCATCCCGAGCCCGTCGGCAATGAACGTGGGAGAGGTTCGCCGCAACCGCAACCGGTTACGCCGTGCCAGTTCCGGTAGGGTGGGGCGGGAGACTTCAAGGTGCCGGTCGGCCATCACTCCGGTGAGGGGTTGCGAGTCCAGGAACGGCGTCCCGCCCGGCATCCCCGCCAATACGTTCAGCTCCGGCCGGTATCCCCACACGAAGAGGGTATCGCCCGCTCTTGCCAACTCCCGGAGCTTTCCGGCTGCCTGGCGGCAGTCTTCGAACAAGGCCAGGTCGCGCAGGGCTGCCGGATCGCCGCGCCAGATCCCGACATGGCGGGCGCCGAAGCGCACTGCCGGAACGACTAGTGTTGCGGTGCACAGCACGATCGCCCACTTCCGCGGAAGCCGGAGCCATCCTCGCGCTGCCACGATCGTCATGACCGGCAAGAGCGCCAGGTAGTACCGGGGAAAAAAGCGCGCCCCCGCGGTCACGCCCAACAAGCTGACCGCGAGCCAAACGAACATCCGCCCGCGGAGCACATGCGGCTTGGCAAAGAACAGCGCCCCTCCGACAACCAGCGCGGCGTGAAACCCGGCCCAGTTTAGTGTCCGCCGGACGCCCTCCCGGACGGGATCCTCGACAAACGTGTCACCTGCATAGAAAATACCCCAGCTCCAGACGGGTTCCCACCAGCCCCACGCAAGGAGGCAAACGGCGGCCGCTCCTACGGCAAAGGCCCCCAATGCGCGCTTCCAGCCCTCCGGCCGCCACGCAAGAATCACCGCCAGCAGCAGCAAAGCCTTGGTGTGGGCAAGGAGGCCCGCGGCTGCGATTGCGCCGGCCAGCCCGGCCCGTCCCGCGGAAACAGCCAGTACAGATAGCAGGCCGAAGGGAATCAGAAGGAAGTCCGGAGCCAGAGACAGGATGGCGGCGGGGTGATCAAAGCCCAAAAAGAACGCCATTGCCGCGGCTGCGATGCGGCCCTCGGCGTGCCCGAAACAGGTGCTAGCCGCGCGGGCGGCCAGCCAGCAGCACAGCAGTGCGAACAATGCCCCGGCGATCCGCAGAATCCAGCCGGTCTGAGCGCCCCAGAGCACGTAAATCCACGCATACAGCGGCGGCTTGTCGAACCAAACATCCCGGTAAAGCGCCGCTCCTTCCAGGATCCGGCGGGCTCCGGCGGTACCGTACGCTTCATCGGCCCACAAAACGGCGCTATGGCAAAGGCGAACGGCCGCCAGTAGCGTGAAACATGCGAGCCAGAATGCCACGTCGCGGCGGGACAGACGGGGCAAGCACATCCCTCACAAGATGCGAAACAACATGGCGCTGTCGGCGGACGCCTCGCGGGCCACGCCCCAGTCGCTTGCCCGGTCGGCGAGCAGGCGGCCGATGCGTCCGGTGCCTTCACCGGCCACCGGGGCCAGGATAAATCCCACGCCGCTTCGCTTGAGCACGCGGATCGCTGAAGCTTTCAAATCCACGGGTGGATAGGGTCTGTCCGGCAGCTTTTCGGCCAACAGTCGCCAGCCTCCGGTGCTGAGGCGGCCTTGGATCACCACGTCTCCGGGCTCCGTGCTCACCGCGGTGAGGGCCACCAGCGCCAGCGGACGGCGGAAGGCGATTTCGAAAAACATGTCCGGGCGCGCGGCTTCCCACGTGCTCCAGCGCGATGCCAGATTCCCATCCAGGGCATAGGGTGCTTCCCAGACGTTGGGCCGTGCCGAAAGCAGCCACGTCCGGTCCGTTGGGACCGGTCCCATACGGCTGTAGAAGCGGATTTCGTGCAGATTCCAGGAGGGGACTCGCGGGCCCGCCCAGCCGAGCCGCACGGCCTCCAGTTCGAGCTCGGGCCAAGCCGCCTCGATGCGCCGCAGCAGTCCCGGCTCCTGGCGCGTGGCGAGCGCCAAAGCGGCCATAAGGCGCTGCCCCAGAGCCGATTCCCAAAACACGACGAGCTCCCGATCCACGTAGCCCTTCGGCGCGCCGACCAGGTCCAGAATCCGCACGCCGGCCGGCGTGTGCTGCTCGATCATCTCTGCCACCCGGTACGCTGGAAGGACCCGCCGCAGATAGTGCTCTTCAGATTCGATCGCGAGAGCCGCCCGCCAGGGAAAGCCCTGGAGCCGCCAAGCCCCTGGATCGGCGTACCATCCGACAACCGCGGGCCAGGAGCTGAAAGCGTGGAACACCAGCGCAAGCAGGCGCAGCTTTGCGGGGAGCGCCATGGCCAGCAGAAACGACAGCCACGGAAGTGCGGGGAGAAGAAACCTTGTTCCGGAGTTCAGGAGCCAAGGTGCGGCGAGCATCACTGTCGCGCCCGCCATCCGGCGGCCCTCCCTTCGCCGTAGCGCGAGCAACCCGGCGGGAGCCAGCAGAAACAGCGGTCCGAGCAGCCCTTGCAGCCTGCTGCCGCGGACAGTCAACTCGAGCGGCAGGGCGGCCGCCGGCACGCTTCCCGCACTCAGCGACTGGAGCAGAACTCGTTCCGAGGCGCTGTGGAAATAATGGTTCGGAAACCACGCGTTGAAGAACGGAGCGAGTGGGTTCCCGCACCACAGCGCATTGCGCACCAGCCACGGAGTCGCCGCCAGCGCGGCGGCCGTCGCGAAGACAAGCACGGCTTTCCAGAGCCGTCGCGCCGCAAGATACAGCAACACTCCGGCGACCACTATGGCGCCGGTCATTTTGACGGAATAACAGAAGCCCGCCAGAAGGCCTGCCGCCGCCAGAAGAACGCCGCCGCCGTGCTGTCGCCATTCCAGGAGCAGCCGCAGCGCCGCCAGCGCGGCGAAGGTGAGCAGAACATCCGTGTAGGCAGATGTTCCGGTGACGCCGGTCACCGGTGAAATCACGTAGAAGGCGGCTGCTGCGGCGGAAGCAGCCGCGCTCAGCCCCAGTCTCAGCCCCGTTTCGAGCATCAGGAACACGGTCGCCGCGAGGAAACCGAAATGAACCAGCTTGGCCCCCGCGGCTCCCCCGACGGCGTAGGCCGGCAGAAAAATCGTCTCCGCTCCCTGAGGGAGCATTTCGTAGAAAGCCACCCGGGTCGGAAATCCCTTGATGCGGAGAAACTCCCGCACCAACCCGAGGTGATAGTTGATGGCGTCGGGCTGAATCTCGGGGGCTAGCGCGTGAATCGTGTAAAGCACCGCGTAAGGGGCCAGAACCACCCACAAAAAGCCGGGAGGCGCCACGGCGAGATGCGGCCGTCCCTGCCTCCGCACGGCTCCGGCGGCGATGGCGACCGCGCAAAGCAGCACGAGCGCGCCCCGACTTGCGGCTTGCGTGGCGAGAAGCAGGAAAACGCTCAGACTCAGCAGCGGAACGCCGCCGGCCAACTGCACGGTCCTGCTCGATGCGGGCAGCAGCCGCCGTCCCAGCCCGAAGGCGGCGGCGAGTGCCAGGCCCGCTCCAAAAATCACAGCCACTACGGACAAACCCCCAGTCTACTTGCCCCCGCGCTGCGGTGGTAGCATGGTGCGGAATGGAGGCAGGTTCAATGTATACCAGGAGACATTTCTGCGCCATGGCGGTCTGCGGTGTGGCGGCAGGTGCGCCGAAAATTGACTCCAGAATCGCCGGAGTCTTGATCGGCGCCCAGAGTTACAGCTTCCGCGATCGCTCACTCGAAGAGGCCCTGGCAGCCTACAAAGAAGTGGGCTTGGGTTACTGTGAACTCTGGTCCGGTCACGTCGAACCGCGCAAGGCTTCCCGAGAAGAATTGCGGAACTGGAGGCTTACGGTGTCGCTCGATCACTTCCGTTCGGTGCGGAAGAAGTTCGATGAGGCCGGCGTCGAGCTCTATGCGTACAACTATAGTTTTCGGGACGACTTTACGGACGAGGAGATCGCCCGCGGTTTCGAGATGGCTCGGGCCCTCGGCGTGCGCGTGTTGACGGCCTCGGCCAATGTGAGCACCGCCAGGCGGATCGATCCGTATGCGGCCAAAGCGAGGATTCGCGTGGGCATGCACAACCACTCGAACCTGCGCCCCAACGAGTTTGCGCGGCCTGAGGATTTCGAGGAGGCCATGCGCGGGGCCTCGCCTTACATTGCCATCAATCTGGACATCGGCCACTTCGTTGCGGCGGGCTACGATCCGGTGGATTTCATCGCCCGGCATCACGACAAAATCGTCACGCTGCACATCAAGGACCGCAGGAAAAATCAAGGGCCGAACGTCCCGTTCGGGGAGGGCGATACTCCGATTCGCGAAGTGCTGCAGTTGCTCAAGACCCGGAAGCTCGCCATTCCGGCCATGATCGAGTACGAATACAAAGGCCAGGATACAGTCGTCGAAGTGCGGCGTTGCTTTGAGTACTGCAAGCAAGTGCTGGCGTAGCCGGACCGGGTTCCCGCCGGCGAGGGGTGCTTCAGTGCCGGGCGGGCGTTCGGCTCCTCCCACGATCAAGATTCCTCCCTCCGGAGTCCCCAGCCGGAGGCACGGCGGACGGACGGGCGGTTATCATGAGAAACGATGCGCTGGCCCGTGATTCTATCCCTTGCGTGCGCCCTGGGTTCCGCGGCGGCAACCAAGATCTTCCCGTTTGACTACGACCAATACGACCTTGCCAACGGCCTTCGGCTCATCACCATCCCCACCAGCTATCCCAACGTGGTGGCCCTGTACATCGTGGTGCAAGCCGGCTCACGCAACGAAGTCGAACCCGGCAGGAGCGGCTTCGCCCACCTGTTCGAGCACATGATGTTTCGAGGCACGAAAGAGTATCCGCCGGAGAAGTACGAAGCCGTTCTGAAGGCGGCCGGAGCGTCCTCCAACGCTTACACCACCGACGATCACACGGCCTACCATACGACGTTCTCCAAAGAAGACCTGGAACCGATCCTCAAGATGGAAGCCGACCGTTTCCAGAATCTGCACTACACCGAAGAAGTGTTCCGCACGGAAGCCCTGGCTGTGTTGGGGGAATACAACAAGAACGCAGCCGACCCGACTTCCAAGCTCTTTGAGGTCCTCCGGGAAACGGCCTTCGAGCGTCATACTTACAAACACACGACCATGGGCTTTTTAAAAGATATTCAGGACATGCCCAATCAGTACGCCTATAGCCTGGAATTCTTCAACCGTTACTACCGCCCGGAATACACCACGATCGTTGTGGCGGGCGATGTGCGCGCCGAGGAGGTGCGGAGGCTGGTGGAGAAATACTGGGCCGGCTGGAAGCCCGGCGGCTATCGCCCGGAAATTCCCCCGGAGCCGGCGCAGAAGGGCCCTCGCGAGTCGGAGGTCGCCTGGCCTTCGCCGACACTGCCCTGGCTGGCGGTCGCCTTCAAAGGGCCTGCGTATTCCGACACGGACAAGGATCTGGCGGCTCTTGACCTTTTGGCCTTCGCCGGTTTCTCGGAAAGTTCCGAACTCTACCAGCGGCTAGTGATCCGCGAACAGAAGGTGGACTACCTCGAGGCGGAAAACGCGGACCGTGTGGACCCGTATCTGTTTACGGTGTGGGCGCGCATCAAGAATCCGGCCGACGTGGCCTACGTGCGGGACCAGATCCTGGCGACCCTCGAAGGTTTCCGACAAGCGCCGCTGCCCGGACCGCGCCTGGAGGTAGTGAAGAATCACCTTCGCTACCGTTTTGCTTTGAGCCTGGACAACAGCCAAAGCATCGCGGCCACCGTGGCGCGCTACGTGGCGCTGCGGCGCACGCCGGAAACGATCAATCGGCTGTATGAAACCTACGCCGGCATCACACCGGAAGACGTACAGGCAGCCGCAGCCAAGTATCTCACCGACAGTGGGCGGACCGTCGTTACCCTCCGAGGTGCCGGGCGATGAGACTGCGGAATTCTCCGGCGATACTGCTACTGGCGGCAGGGACTCTCTCGGCCGACGTCCGGGTGGTGGCGCTGCCGGCCCCCTCCCCGCTGGTGAGCTTCCGGATCGTGTGGCTGACCGGCTCGGCCAGTGACCCTGCGGACAAACCGGGTACGGCCGCCCTCACCGCCGCCATGCTGGCGCGCGGGGGAACGCGCAAGATGACCTATCAGGAAATCCTGGATGCGCTCTTTCCGATGGCCGTATCCGTCGCCAGCCACACGGACAAGGAAATGACCGTCTTCTACGCCACCACGCACGTGGACAATCTCGAGAAGTTTTACGGAATTTTCCGGTCCATGCTGCTTGACCCCGGCTGGCGGCAGGATGACTTCAAACGCCTTCGCGACGACGCGGTCAACTTCCTCCGGGTGACGCTGCGCGACACGAACGACGAAGAGCTCGGCAAGGAGGTCCTCTACAACCAGATCTTTGCAAACCACCCGTACGGGCATCACAACGTCGGGACGGTTTCCGGCCTCGAACGACTCACACTCGAAGATCTCCGGCGTTTCTACCGCAATCACTACACCCGGGCGAACCTGATACTCGGTATTGCCGGAGGCTACCCGCGCGAGTTTGTGGACCGGATGCAAAAAGATTTTTCCGCACTCCCTCAGGGCAAGCCCGCTCCCGCCACGCGTCCCGCACCCTCCCGCCCGAAGGGTATTTGCGTCACGATGGTCGAGAAGGAGACGCGTTCCGTGGCGATCTCGCTCGGGTTCCCGATCGAGGTCCGGCGCGGCCACCCGGATTTCCCGGCCTTGCTGGTGACCCAGTCCTACTTCGGGCAGCACCGCATGAGCGGCGGGCGGCTCTACCAGCGCATGCGCGAGCTGCGCGGCCTGAACTACGGGGATTACGCCTACATCGAATACTTCCCGCGCGGCATGTTCCGCCTGGAACCGGAGCCCAATCTGGCCCGCCGAAGCCAGATCTTTCAGATCTGGATCCGGCCCGTGGAGCCCCCCACGGCTCACTTCGCGCTGCGCCTGGCCCTTTACGAGCTCGATCGCCTCATCCAGCGCGGGCTTTCGCCGGAGGACTTCGAGCGGACGCGCACGTTTCTGTCCAAGTATGTCAACCTGCTGCTCAAGACCCAGGACGCCCAGCTCGGCTATGCGATTGACTCGCAGTACTACGGCATCCCCGACTACGTCAGCTACGTCAGGTCTGCACTGGCCCGCCTGACGGTGGAGGACGTCAACCGCGCCATCCGCAGACATCTGCGCACCGAAGATCTCCACATCGTCGTCGTCGCCAAGAACTGCGACCAGCTGCGCGCGAAGCTGCTTGCCAATGAGCCGTCTCCGATGAGTTACAACGCCCCGAAGCCCAAAGACATTCTCGATGAAGACAAAGTGGTCGAACGCTGGCCGATCCCGTTGAAGCCGGAAGCGGTCCGCGTCCTCCCTGTGGAGAAGGTTTTCGAGTAGGCGGAGCGTTGTTCAGTCGCGCAGATCCCGGAGCTTGCGCGCAAAACCGGCGCCGGCCTCGAAGTCCTCCTGCGCCCGTCCGTTCTGAAGGGAATCGCGCAGGCATTCGATTTTCCGGATGTACGCCTCCAGCGCTTCGCGGATCGGGCCGGCGTTGGTTTCGAGAATCCCCCTCCAGATATCGAAAGGGCTGAGGGCCAGCCGCGTTAGGTCGGCAAGTCCCGGGCCGGCCGCCCGCAGGGCGGACTCCCCGAGTTGTTCTGCGAGCACGGCGGCGAGCGCGGTCGAGGCCACTTGCGGCAGGTGTGAGGTGAAGGCCACCAGCCGGTCGTGCTCCTCGGGAGAAAGGATCACAGGGACGGCCCCGATGCGCCGGACCCATGCGGTGAAGTTCCGGGCGGCGGCCGTCTCCAGTTCCTCAGAATTCTGCGGAGTGAGCAGGTATGGCCGACCGCGAAAGAGTGTCCCTTCGGCCTCGCCCACGCCGCGCGTTTCCTTGCCCGCCATGGGGTGCCCGCCGAGAAACTGCGCCCGCCTTACGTACCGGCGCGCCCGTTCCACGATCCTGGCTTTTGTGCTGGCCGCATCGGTCACGAGCGTACCCGGACGCGCCAGCGCGCCGACGGGCTCGAGCGTTTCGAGGATCTGCTCGATGGGTTGCGCCAGGTAGATCACGTCGGCGCGCGCGGCCGCCTCCTCGAGCGCCACCCCTTCGTCAATCACGCCGCGCTCGCAGGCGGCTTCGATGGTCTGCCGCGAACTCACGCCCAGGATGCGGCCGCCGTAGCCCGCCTGGCGCAGCGCCAGGGCGAACGAGCCCCCGATCAGGCCCACGCCGACGATGGCGACCGTTTCCATCGCCTTACAGGGTGCGGCCCACCACGGGGGCGATGACGCGCAGCTGGGCCATCAGCTCCTCGAACTGCTCGGGTAGCAGCGACTGCGCGCCATCGCTCAGCGCGCGGTCCGGATCCGGATGGACTTCCACGAGCAACCCGTCGGCTCCTGCGGCCACGGCCGCACGTGCCAGCGCCGCCACGTGGTCGCGACGCCCGGTGCCGTGCGACGGGTCGGCAATGATCGGAAGATGGGAAAGCTTCTTGACCACGGGAATGGCCGAGATATCCATGGTGTTGCGCGTGGCGCTCTCGAAGGTGCGGATCCCGCGCTCGCACAGGATGACATCGTAGTTTCCCCCGGAGAGGATGTACTCGGCCGACAGCAGCAGCTCCTCGATTGTGGCGGAGATGCCCCGCTTAAGTAACACCGGCTTGCGGCGTTTGCCCAGCTCCCGCAGCAGGTTGAAGTTCTGCATGTTGCGCGCGCCCACCTGGAGGATGTCGGCGTACTGGGACACCAGGTCAATCTGTGTCTGATCCATCACCTCGCTGACCACCAGCAGACCGTTGCGGTCGGCGGCCTCGCGCAAAAGTTTGAGGCCTTCTTCGCCAAGCCCCTGAAAACTGTAGGGGCTGGTGCGCGGCTTGAAGGCCCCCCCGCGCAGGATCTTGGCCCCGGCGCAGGCGACGATTTCCGCCGCGCACTGAATCTGATCGCGACTCTCCACGCTGCACGGGCCGGCCATCACCACCACCGCCGTCGAGCCGATCTCCACCTCTCCCACGCGCACCACCGTGCCTGCCGGCCGGAAGTGCCGGCCCGCCAGCTTGTAAGGCGAGCTGATGTGCCGGGCTTCTTTGACTCCGTCGAGCACCGCCAGCTCCATGGGATCCACGCCCTCTTCCGGGCCGATGCCGCCCAGCACGGTGTGGATCACACCGGTCGAGCGGTGGACCGTGAAGCCCAGAGCCACCATCCGGTCAATGACAGCCTGAATTTGCGCCTCTGTGGCGCCTTCCTCCATGACGACCAGCATAGATACTGTTATCCGGGTTCCGACCCGTCCTTTCCTTCGAGGTCCTCTTCGAGCATGCGGAGTTTCTGTACGGTCCGCATCTCGTCGATGATGCGTTCAAACACCCGCCGCACGGCTTCCGCCGACAGCGGCCCGCAGTTGTGCGACGTCACGTTCGCGTAGACTTCGTCCTCTCGGCGCGGCTCGTAGATGGGCAGATTGAGCCGCCGCTTGATGCGGCCGATCTCCTCGACGATGCGCGTGCGCTCATTCAACAGGGCCAGAATACGCCGGTCCAGGAGGTCAATCTTCTGGCGGCAGTCGTCCAGACTTTTCAGATCCGCTTCCCTGCTCATACCGGCTGGCGTACGAAGCCGTGCTTCAGTTCCCGGGCCAGCGACTCCAGTTGCAACTCGAGTGATGCGTTCTCCAGGTTCCGCTCGATCAAGTGCACGAAAGCACTTCCCACGACCACGGCGTCGGCGAGCGCTCCGGCTTCCGCCACGTGCTCGGGACGGGAGATCCCGAAGCCCACCGCGAGCGGCAAGTCCGTTACAGCCCGCATGGCCTTGGCCAGCGGCGCCACGGCCCGGGAAAGCGATTCCTGCTCCCCGGTGACGCCCGTGCGTGACACCAAGTATACGAAGCCGGTGGAATACTTCGCCACCAGTTCCAGGCGCCGCGGCGTGCTGGTGGGCGCCGCCAGGAACACCGTGTCCAGGCCGTGCCGCCGCATCGCTCCCACGTAGGCGTGGGCCTCCTCGACACTCAAGTCCGTGAGCAGGCAGCCGTCCAGCCCCGCCGCAGCCGCATCCCGCGCGAGCGCCTCCAGTCCGTAACGCAGCACAGGATTGAGATAGCTGAACAACAGCAGCGGAATTTCCGAGCGAGAGCGTATGGTCCGCGCGATCTCGAGCAGCTGCGCCAGGGTCATTCCTGCCCGCAGGGCCCGCTCGCTGGCGCGCTGGATGACAGGTCCGTCGGCGATGGGATCCGAAAACGGCATCCCCAGCTCGATCAGATCCGCCCCACCGCGCTCCAGCGCCGCTACAAGCTCGGGCGTGCGCTGCGGCTCCGGATCGCCGGCCGTGAGATAGGCGATCAGGCCGCGGCGCCCTTGCCGGCGGAGGTGTTCGAACAGTCTGGAAATACGCGTGACCGGGCGTTCAGACATCGAGCTCGCGGAAGCGCTCCCGGTAAATGTCCATGTCCTTGTCGCCCCGGCCGGAAAGATTGACGACAAACAGTTGGTTGGGCGCCTGCGGCGCGCGCCGCAGGGCCTCCGCCACGGCGTGGGCCGCTTCGAGCGCGGGGATGAGTCCCTCGGTGCGGGCCAGCGTCCGGGCCGCCTCCAGCGCCTCCTCATCCGTGGCCGTGACGTACTCGACGCGCCGCTGGTCGTGCAGCCAGGCGTGCTCGGGCCCGACGAGTGCATAGTCGAGCCCTGCGGATACCGAATGCGTGCGCGCCACCTGCCCGTCGGCATCCTGTAGGAGGTAGCTCAAGGAGCCGTGCAGCACCCCCGGCGCCCCGCCGGCGAATCGCGCGGCATGCTGTCCCAGCTGGGTTCCGCATCCTCCGGCCTCCACGCCCACGAGCCGGACGTCCGTGTCTCCGAGGAAGGCGTGAAAGATCCCGATGGCGTTGCTTCCGCCGCCCACGCAGGCGAAGACGGCGTCGGGAAGCCGCCCTTCTGCGGCCAGAATCTGCTCGCGGGTTTCTTTGCCGATCACGCTCTGAAAGTCACGAACCATCATCGGGTAGGGGTGGGCGCCCAGGGCCGAGCCGAGCAGGTAGTGCGTGTCGGCCACGTTGGTGACCCAGTCGCGCATGGCCTCGCTGATGGCATCCTTCAACGTGCGGCTGCCGGCGGCGACTCCGACCACACGGGCGCCGAGAAGTCGCATGCGAAACACGTTCAGGCGCTGGCGCCGCATGTCCTCCTCCCCCATGTAGACCACGCACTCCAGCCCGAAGAGGGCGCAGACGGTCGCCGTCGCCACACCGTGCTGGCCCGCGCCCGTCTCGGCGATCACGCGCCGCTTGCCCATGCGCCGGGCGAGCAGCACCTGTCCGAGGCAGTTGTTGATTTTGTGCGCCCCCGTGTGCAGCAGGTCTTCCCGTTTGAAGTAGACGCGGGCGCCCCCCATGGCTTCGCTGAGCCGCCGGGCAAAGTAAAGCGGCGTGGGCCTGCCGGCGTAGGCGGACAGCAGTTGTCGCAGTTCCGCTTGAAAAGCGGGATCTTGTCGCGCCGCAAGGTAGGCCTCTTCCAGCTCCTCGAGCGGGGCCATGAGGACTTCCGGAACATAGCGCCCGCCGTAGGGGCCGAAGTGGCCGCGCGCATCCGGTTGCGGGGTCATGGCTGCTGCGCCTCCCGCGCGGCCCGGACGAACTCCGCCATCTTCTTGTGGTCTTTCCGGCCCGGAGCCGATTCCAGACGGGAACAGGCATCGACGCCCCACGGCCGGGCCACACGGATCGCCGCCGCCACATTGGCGGCCTCCAGTCCCCCGGCCAGAATGATGCGCTGGCTGAGTGGCGGCAGGATCGTCCAGTCGAACGTGCGGCCGGAGCCCCCGAAGTCGCCTGCGCCTGCAGCATCGAGCAGGCAGGCTTCCACGGCGTAGCGCCCGAGCTCGGAGGCGTCGAACCCAGGTCCGACCCGGAAAGCTTTCCACACCCGGACTCCCGCCGGCAGCGCCTCCGGAGGCTCAGCGCCGTGGAGTTGGACCACGTCCAGGCCGATTTGCCGCGCCGTCTCGATCACCGATTCGGCCCGCTCGTTGACGAAGACCCCCACTTTCCAGATCCCTGCGGGCAGGCATTCCAGGATGCGCTGTGCGGCTTGCGGGGCGATGTAGCGCGGACTGCGCGGATAGAAGTTGAAGCCGAGCGCGGAGACACCGGCCTCGGCCGCCGCCAGAGCGTCGTCGAGATTCGTAATGCCACAGATCTTCACCATCATGCCGTCAGAGCCCGCAGAGCCGCCTCAGGGTTCGGGGCCTTCATCAGGTGTTCGCCCACCAGGAACGCATTAAAGCCCTCAGCTGCGAGCCGGCGGATTTGCTCCGGGGATTCGATGCCGCTCTCGCTGATCTTCATCACGCCGTCCGGAATCCGGCGCACCAGCCGGAAGGACGTTTCCAGGGAAACCTCGAACGTTCGCAGGTCGCGGTTGTTGACCCCGATGAGCCGCGCGCCCGAATCCAGGGCTTTGGCCAGTTCCTCTTCATCGTGAACCTCGACGAGGACGTCCATGCGGAACTGTTCGGCGTACTCCCGCAGCGCGGTGAGCCGCCGCAGCGGAACAATGGCGGCGATCAGCAGTACGGCGTCGGCGCCGTGGGCCGCGGCCTCCGCCACGTGGTACTCGTCAATCACGAAGTCCTTCCGCAGCACCGGCAGCCGCGTGGCGCGCCGGGCGGCGCACAGATCATCCAGACTGCCTTGAAAGAATTTCCCATCCGTCAGTACGGAGAGAGCCGCTGCACCCCCGCGCTCGTAGGCTTGGGCGATCCCGGCCGGATTGAAGTCGGCAGCGAGCACCCCTTTGCTGGGGGAGGCCTTTTTGATTTCGGCAATGATGGCCGGACGCGCGCAGCGAAGCGCTTCGTGAAAGGGCCGGCGTTCCTCCATCCAGTCCTCCGCCTGCCGTTCCCATTGCCGGTGAGCGGAGCGCGCGTCTGCCAGCTCCAGGCGCTTGTGCTCCACAATTCGGGCGAGGATGTCCGGGATCTGTTTGACCATGCAGGGAAATCTCATCCTAACACGCCGTTTCAGGGAGCGAAGCCTGCTTCAATACACCTCGAAACAGAACACCTTGTTGGATCCTTCCGGAGACAGGCAGTATTGTCCGTTTTCGAGCGTCTCGTTGGCTTCGATGCGATACAGGTTATCATCCAGCTTCCGCACAGACAGGCGCAATGGACGGGGCCCCCGGTCCTTGCGCCGCTGCGGGAAGGCGATTTCCCGATTGCCGCGCCGCACCTGCATCGCAAACAGGGCCAGCTTTTCGGCGGGGATGGTTTCCGAGACGAACAGAAAGATCGGCTCGGCGAGTGGGGTCCGCGCCGGCGAAGAACTCCCCGGGACGATATATACATTCTCGTCCCTTCGGTTTTCCTCGCGCGCCTCACCGACCTCGGTTTCAATCAGGTTGTCGGCGTGCTGGAGGTAGGGGAGATCCGGTTTGGGCGGCCGCGGCCCATCGTATTTCTGGGCCGGCGCGCCGAACGGTCCGATCATCCAGCCCAGGAGGACGAGCAGTCGAAACATCGCTGTCTCGATTCTACCCTGACCGCTCAGCCTTGCGTTTCCGTCCCTGGGTCGGCGAGAGCGGCCAGGGCCCGCGCCAGATCGGCGGGGCGTACGGGTTTGGCCAGCACGCGGCCGCCTCGCTCCTCGACCGCCATGGCGAGTTCCGGCCCCGCGTGTTCGGTCACCACAAGAAAGCCTCCGATGGTATTGCGGGTCCGTTCCGCCAGGTGAAGCCAGCTGGTGCCTGCCAGGATTGACGGACACACCAGGATCTGAAAACGGAAGCGGTCGGCCAAGCGGATGGCTTCCTCACCGCCTGCCACGGGTACGGCTCGGTGTCCCGCTTCGCCGAGAAGTCTGACCAGGATACGGCGCGATTCCGGATCCGGGTCCACGACCAGCGCCGTGAGGCGCGGCAGCCCCGCGTGGGCCTCGCCGGAAAGCGCATCCGGTCCATAGCCCGGGACGCGCAATTCGACTTCCCATCGCCTTGCCTCTCCCTGCCCGGTCGTGCGAAGCACGCCGCCGTAGTTCTGGAGAATGGTGCGGCAAAGCGCGATGCTGAAGGGACGTTGTTCGGGCTCATCCACTGCGGCGGCTTCGGCCTCTCGCGCCGGTGCGATTTCGACCACGACCTTTCCGGCAAGTTCGGCCACACGGACGCTGAACGTTCCGCCCGGTCTGACCGCCCGGCGAAGCAGACTGGAGAATACGCCGCGCAAAGCGCCGGGTGGGGCCGCCACAGGCACGGTTCCCGCGGGAATCAGAACATCGCCTCGGACACCGGCGTCCTTCCACTGTACCTGGAGGGTATCCAACAGTCCCCGCAGCAGCACCGCCATGTCGGTGGCTTCAATTTGCTCTTCTCCCGTGAGGGGTAGCAGCCGCGCCAGAATGGCCGCCGCTTCTTTAGCGGTGGAGGCAATCGAGCGGACTGTTTCGAGCGCCAGAGTCTCGTCCGACTGGGCGGCCTCACTGAGAGCGGCGATGACTTCGAGCGGCGCTTTCAATTCGCTGGCAAGCGTAGCGACCAACTGTCCGGTGGCGGCCAGCCTCTCGGTCCGGTAAGCCCTTTCCCGGATATTCTGCTGCTCCAACAGCTTCATGCCGATCGCGATTTGGTTGGCCAGATGCTGGAGCACTGCCTGCTCATCGGCGGCAAAGCGCCGTGGGCGGCGGCCGTCAATTTCCAGGATCCCGAGCAACTCCTGCTGGGCGAACATGGGCAGAAATAGGGCCGAGGGCGGCAGCTGGCTCGCGTCATCCGTCCCGAGAAACGGGCTCTCCCGCACGTCGGGGACCTCCAGTAGTGCCCGTCCGGTGAAGCACAACGCCAGAGCCGATCCACGAAAGCCGCGGGCGCCTTCGATGCTGACCCCATAGCTTTCCGCAGCACGTCCCTCGCTGATCCGGCGCAGCAGGCCCGCGTCGCGGTCCCACACGTACAGGCGCACTTCGGACACGTCCAGCGCCGCGGGAATGGATGTTTGCAAGTTGCGGAGTTTTTCGATGGGAGCGGCCGGCGCGGTCATCTCCTCGCCCAGGGCGTACAAGCGGCGAATGCCGCGGCGCTTCTTTCGGACCCGGCGCTCGTACAACAACCACAGCCCGAACGCCAGCGCCAGTGCGCCGAAGAATCCGCCGATCATCTCCGCCGGAATGGGCCAGGCCTTGTGCAGCACTTGCACTGCCGATGCGTCGCCGATCAGGATCTGATAATCCCGGTTGTACGGTGGCAGAGGGCAGTACTGATGGGCGATCCCCGCCACACGTACCCGGTCCCCACGGCGGATCCCGCTCAGGCCTTGGCCCCGCACCGCGCGGTGCGGCAGGAAGACGCTCACTGCTGGAATGTCCGGCTCTTGAATTTCGAGGAAGTGGCCCCCGCGGTTGACTCCGACTGCCCGCACGGTTCCTTCCGTGACGACGTAGACTCCCAGATGCCGGTCGCTGTTGAGCTCTGCCAGGCGGGCGCGCCGCGGGGCAGGCGCAGGGCCGCGCCCAAGCACGCGGAACGCCGCCACGCGAAGGACGGGAAGCCCGGCCCTGTGGGTGATCATGCCGCTGACTTCGACCACGGTCCCCGGTCGCACCCCTGCGAAGGCGTTGAGCTCACCTTCGAGCACCGCACCGAAACCTTTCTCGTCCGCGATCGCCAAATGGCTGTATTCGATCACCGGGACCGGGCCGAGCGATACGGTTCCCCGGAGCTTGACTTGTCGCTCGTAGAGCACCGGTAAACCCTCGGGAGGCCGCCGCGCGCTCGCTTCGCGAAGCTCCACCAGTGGTTGGGCGTGTAAAAAGCCGAACCCTAAAAAGGTGAGCGCCAGCGTCCGGGCCCAGCGCCGGCACGAACGGACTTCACCTCGCGGCACAAGGAACTTTCCGCATACATGGAACTTGGAGATGCAGTAAGGATACAAACGTTACAAACCTGCGTAACTCGACGATAGATCTCCACTCCCAGGGAACCACACGGGCCTTAAGCGGATGAACATCAATTCTCTCGATCCTACCACAGCGGCGGGAACCCATGAGGCCGTGCCGGATGGTTGGTAGAATGCAACCTTATGCGTCTCCTTCTCGCGGCGACCGCCCGGCTCCGGGCCGGAAGTTGCCGCCTCTTCAGGTGAGGCTTGTTCGGCCGCGTCTTCAAGGCATTTCAGTACCGCGACTTCCGCCTGATGTGGGCAGGCGCCTGCACTTCGAGCATCGGCACGTGGATGCAGAAGCTGGCCCAGAGCTGGCTGGTCCTCCAAATTTCCGGTTCTCCCTTCCTGCTGGGACTCGACGCGTTTCTGGGCGAGATTCCGATCTTCCTGTTTTCGCTGGTGGGCGGAGTGGTCGCGGACCGCATGGACCGGCGGCATCTGCTGCTGGCCTCCCAGTTCGTGCAAATGACGTGTGCCTTTCTGCTGGCGGTTCTGGTTGCTCTGGACGTGGTGCGGGTCTGGCATATTTTGACGCTTTCGTTCCTGGTGGGGACGGCCCAGGCCTTCGGCGGACCCGCCTATCAAGCCCTTGTGCCTTCGCTCGTAAAGCCGGAGGATTTGTCGAACGCCATTGCGCTGAACTCGATCCAGTTCAACCTCGCGCGCGTCGTGGGTCCCGTGCTCGGCGGGCTGGCGCTGACGCAGCTTGGCGCGGCCTGGTGTTTCGGCCTCAACGGCGTCTCCTACATCGCCGTGATCGTGTCCCTGCTCATGCTACGTACGCCTTTTGTGCCGAAGTCCGGGGATTCTTCGTTGTTGGCGAGCATGCGGCAGGGAATCCGTTTCATTCGCCGCCAGGGCGCCATGGAATCGCTGATTGTGCTGGCGTTTTGCATGACGGTGCTGGCGATTCCGCTGATCGTGTTTCTTCCGGTGTTTGTCAAGGACGTGTTTCGCCAGGGCCCGAGCACCTATACGCTGTTGTTGTCGGTTTCCGGAGCCGGCTCCGTGGCCGGCGCCCTCGTCGTCGCCGGAATGGGCAACATCCGCCACAAGGGGCGCACTGCTCTGGTCATGCTGATCTTGCTGGGCGCCGGGATTGCGGCCTTTGCATTGTCCAAATCCGTGGCGCTCAGTTGTGTGTTACTTTTTCTCTGCGGCGTGGCGTTGATCGCAGTTTTCTCCCTTGTCACTTCTCTTGTGCAGCTCATCACAGTGGACGAGATGCGGGGACGGGTGATGAGCGTCTACAATGTGGCCTTTCGCGGAGGAATGCCGATCGGGAGCCTTTTGACCGGGTCCCTCGTTCCACTCTTTTCGGCTCCCGTGGTGCTGGCCTTCAATGGTTTGCTCCTGATCGGGCTGGGGATGTATTTCCTCGTGATCCACCGCCGCGTGGCGGCTTTGTAAGCGCGACCCGTTACTGATGTGCGGAGAACTGAGGCTGCGGAGGATTCAGCTTCACCTCAATCGTCCGCTCCTCTTCTTCGATGCGGAACTTCTGCCCGAAGGTCTGATACCCTTTCGCGATGACCTGCACCAGAACGTCGCCCTGAGGAATCGGAGGAATCTTGGCGATGCCGTCCTGATTGGTGCGGAGCTGCCACTCCGTGCGGATCTTCTTGCCGAATTTTTTGATGGAGCGCCCCTCGACAAACCGCACGATCACGCTGGCCCGCTCAATCGGCTTGTCGTAAATGTTCTTGACCTCGATCGTAAGGCGCGTCAGGTCGTCGTCATCCGCGGCGACGGGAAACGCCCAGGCAGCCGCAACAAACATCACCACTGCCACCGAGCGGCGCATAACCCGATTATCGCAAACCATCCGGAGGGCCGGAAATGAGGAATCTTCGCGGGCACCCGGCGGCCCGCGTGACGGCTTCGGCCGCCAGATAACCGCTGCGCACGGCGCCCTCCATGGTGGCGGGCCAGCCGGAGCGCGTCCAGTCTCCGGCCAGGAACAGGTTCGCAACGCGCGTTTCCGGTCCCGGACGGACCTGTTCCAGTCCCGGCCGCGCCGAGAACGTGGCGCGAAGCTCCTTGATCACGCGGCTGGCCTCCAGGCGCGCCTGTCTGACCGAAGGCAGGAACTCTCCGAGCTCCCGGACGGCGAGCTCCACCACTTCTCCCCGGCTCTTGCTGACCAGTTGCCGCGACGCGCTCACGACGACTTGCAGGTAGCTGCCTCCTGACTTGTTGAAGAACCACTGAATCGTGCGGCCCAGCAGAGCGGCATACGGCAAATCCGTCACCGGCCGGTCGAACCACAAATGAATCCCGGTAATGGGCGAGTATTGGAATCGCGTCGTGTCAACGCCGGCTTCCGGAACTATGGCGGAGAGCCGGTCAAACGGCAGGGCTGCGACGACGTAGGCCGCCTCCAGCCGCTCACCGTTTACCAGGACGCCGCAGGCGCTGCCGGCATGGACCACAATCCGGTCCACTGCCGCCCGGAACCGGATTTGTACGTTCGGGAGACCAGCCCACGCTCCGGGCGCATAGAGCTCGCCGAGCGGGACATCGGGCAGGCCCATCCGGGCGGACTCGCGGGAGCTGAGAAACGCCAGCAGGAATACCTGGAAACCGTGGCGCGCCGCCATGCGGTCGAGTTCTTCGTTAACGGCGCTTACCAGCACTGGGCGCCAAAAGCCTTCCACAGCCGCTCGAGGCTGGCGTTTTTCCACCAGCCAGTCCTGCATGGTGATGTGATCGAGGTCTTCGCGGAACCGATCCTTGTTCAGAGCGGCCAGCGCCCGGAGCACGGCCAGTTTGGAACGGACGTCCAGAAAGCGGAGCCGCAGAAAGGAGCCCGCCAGATGCAGCGGCGGCGGGGCCAGTCCTGCGCGCAGCACGGAGAGTCTCCCTCCCGGCTCCAGGAAGTAGTATTCCTCGAAGAACCGGATCCGCTCCCGCACGCCCAGCCGTTCGTAGAGATCCAGCAAGTTGTGGCAGCAGCCGAGCAACACGTGCTGGCAGTTATCTATGACCTCGGCCGTGTGTCCCCGCGCCTGTATCGGAAAGGATGCGGCGCGCCCCCCCAGATAGGGACGGGCCTCCAGCAGGGTTACACGGAAGCCGGCGCCGGCCAGCGCAGCCGTGGCCGCCATGCCGGCAAGGCCCCCGCCGACGACAATCACCTCCTCCATGAGTGAGCGGGTCGCCGAGCGGAGTTTCGCCCGGAGTCAAACGCGGATGCGGCCATAAAGCCTGACGACGTTTTCCATCATCCGCAGGCCGCAGTCGCCCGCCAGCGTCAGGATGGACTCGGGATGGAACTGCACGGCCTCGATGGGCAGCTCGCGGTGACGTACTCCCATGATGACTCCGTCTTCGGATTCCGCGCTCACCTCCAGGCAGCTCGGCAGCTTCTCGCGGAGGGCGTAGAGCGAGTGGTAGCGGCCCACCTTGAATTTCTCCGGCAGACCCTCGAAGGCGCCGCGACCGTCGTGAGTGATCAGCGAAGGCTTCCCGTGCATCGGATAGTCCAGCACGCCCAGCTCGCCGCCGAACGCCTCGACCGTGCCTTGCAGTCCCAGGCATACGCCGAAAACGGGGATGCCCAGTCGCGCCGTGTGCCGTACCAGACCGGGCACGCCGAAATCCGAAGGCCGCCCCGGGCCGGGCGAAATCAGCACCAGGCTGGGGGCCAGTTCCGTGAGCAATTCCAGAGGAAATCCGGCGCGGTAAGTGATCACCTCCGCCCCGGTCTGGCGCGCGTAATTCGCCAGCGTATGGATAAAGCAGTCGTCGTTGTCCACGAGCAGAAGCCGCAGCCCTTCACCCGGTAGCGATCGCACCTCGACGCGCGGTTTCTCCCGGGGCTGCTCCCGCAACGCGCGGAAGAACCCCGTGGCCTTGAACCGCGTCTCCTGCTCTTCCAGGGCCGGTACGGAGTCATACAGCAGCGTGGCCCCCACCGGGTAAGTCGCGATGCCGTCCTTCAGATGCACGGTGCGGATCAGGATCCCGGTGTTGATGTCGCCGTTCAACGAGATCATGCCCACCGCTCCTCCATACCAGCCACGGGCATCCTTTTCCAGATTTTCGATGGCCTGGGCGGCGGCTTTTTTGGGCGCGCCGATTACGGTGACCGCCCACATGTGGCTCAGGAAGGCGTCGAGCGAATCAAAGCCCGGCTGCAAAATACTCTCGACGTGATCTACCGTGTGGAAAACACCTGCGTAGGATTCAATCAGCCGCCGCCCGATGACCCGCACCGAGCCGGGCACGGACACGCGCGACTTGTCGTTCCGGTCCACGTCCGTGCACATGGTGAGCTCCGATTCCTCCTTGGTGGAATTGAGAAGCTCGCGGATGCTGTCTGCGTCGGAGAGCGGATCGCCCGTCCGCCGCGCTGTCCCCGAGATCGGGCAGGTCTCCACGCGCCGCCCCTCCACACGCACGAACATCTCTGGGGAAGCGCCCACCAGTTGTTCGTCACCGAACTGCAAGAGGAACTCGTACGGGCTCGGGCTGGTTTGTTGCAACCGTTCAAAGAGCGCCGAGGGCGATCCGGAATAGGGGGCGCGGAAGGTCTGCCGCAGAACGACTTCGTAGTAATCCCCACGGCGCATCCCCTGGCGAACCGCCTCCACCTTGGCCATATACTCCTCCGGCGTGTGGTCGGAGACGATTCCCCCCGGCTCCCGCACCGGCGGCGGCGGGACCGGCTCTCCGCTGCGGGCCAGCGCGAGCGTGGACAGGCCGTTCTTCTCAAAGTCGTACTGGAACCGCTCGATCTGCTCCTTCTTCCGGTCCATGTAGTAGATGTCGTCGCAGAGAAACAAATGCAGGTCTTTGTGCCCGGACCGCGGAAGCTTGAGCTCGATCGGGTCGAACTGGAACAGCAGGTCGTAGCCGAAAGCCCCCACGAGCGCAAGACGGTTGTCCTTTTCGCAGCGGAACTCTTCGATCAGCGCCCGCAGAATGGAAAACACCGACGGCTGCTTGCTGCGCTCCTCCTCTGGGAACAGTTTGGGGAGCGGTTGAAGCGTCCCTCGCAGCGCTCCTGCCTGCCGTTCCAGCGCCTCCCAGTGGGGATGCGCCGCCAGAATCGGAAACAGGATCTGGTTCAGAATCTCGCCGCGAACGTTGAGGGGTCGGAACTCCATCGTGCGGCCGCGGGCGACGATCTCCAGCGGAGGCCGCACCGAGGCGATGTCCCAGCGCGAATATCGCCCGGGATACTCATAGCCGGAGGAAAGGTAGATCCCGCGGTAACAGTCCAGCTCGCGTAACAGATGCTTCAACCCCCGGCGGTAGGGCACGCGGGACACGCTGCGGATAACATCAATACCGCTGCGCGTCGTGTAACGGAGCTGCCGCATGCTGCACCCGGAGTGAGGGAGTAAATCCAGCATAGCATGGCCCTGATTTCCCGAGCGTTCCGCCTCCCAGGTTCGGCGGCCGGCGCGTTGCCCGGCCTGCCCGAGGGCGCACCGACCAGAGCGGCTAGCTCCGTTGCCGGCGCGCGATCAGAAACACTCGGGCGGCGCAGAGCTGTGCCGTCAACGAGAAGGCTACCAGGAGCGGGACCGAGGCGTCGTAGAGAACGCCCATGAGCGCGCTGCCCAAAAACCAGCAGGCACCGTATCCTGCATTGAAAACGCCGTAAGCCGTGCCGCGACGCTCCGGCGGAACCATGCGGGCCACGGCTGCCCGCACGACGGATTCCTGCGCGCCCATGCCGAAGCCCCAGAGGACCATGCCCGCGACGACGTGGTCGCGGCCGCCCAGGAAAGCCAGGGGCGCAAACCCGGCAGAGACGGCGGCAGCGATTGCCAGCACGCGGAGCCCCACGCGATCGTAAATTCGCCCCACTACGAGCGCCGCTGCTGCGTCCACTCCCATGGCCAGGCTGTACAGAAGCGCGATCCCGCCCGGCAGCATGAGCTGATTCTTTTGAATGTGGTACGCCATGAGGGGGAAGTCGGCGTAGCCCGCCGCCATGAGCCCGGCAGCGGCGAGATAAATCCAAAAGGCGCGCGGCAGCCCTCCGGTTTCGATCCGCGTTACTTCCACCTCCAGGTCCTGGGGGCGCGGGTACGCCAGCCGGGCGGCGGCGAGCGTCACCAAGGCCAGCAGCGCCGGAACCAGCAGCCACGCGAACGCAGCGCGGTAGTTTCCGTGCTCGCTGATGAGCGAAGCGACTGCGAGCGGCCCCGCAATCGCCCCCACCTGATCGAGCGCCTCATGGAGGCCGAAACCCCACCCCGGCCCCACGCCCGAGGCCGCATGGGATAGCATCGCATCACGGGCTGGTGTGCGCAGCGCTTTGCCGGCTCGTTCGGCGAGCATCAACGCTGCCGCTGTCTCCCACCGCCCGGCCAGCGCCAGCAGCGGCACCGCAAGCAGATTGATGCAGTATCCGCCGATCGTGATGGCCCAGTAGCGCCGGGTCCGGTCGGCAAGGATGCCGGAGGCCAATCTCAGGCCGTAGCCCAGTAGCTCTCCCAGGCCCGCCACCACACCGACCGCCGTGCCGGTTGCTCCAAGGACTGCCAGGAACGGCCCCGTGATGCTGCGCGCACCTTCGTAGGTGGCATCCGACAGGAGGCTCACGCCGCCCAACAGCAGGATGAAGCGCAGTGCCTGCCGGCGGGAGACTCCGCGCGCCTCGGACCGCGGGGTACTCACATCTGGCCTCAGTGCAGGTACTTCGCCACCCAGTCCAGGTGCCGCTGCATGATGTCGAGGAGGAATTTGGGCTCGCGCGGGCCATGCGGCGTTCGCGGATAGATCACCATCTTCGTCGTCACGCCGCGGCGTTTGAGCGCGTTGTACAGCTCATAGCCTTGGGAGATGGGCACCCGAACATCCGCCTCTCCGTGCAGGATCAGCGTCGGCGTGGCCACGTTTTTCACATACGACATGGGCGAGTGCCGGCGGTAGGCTTCGAAGTTGTCCCACGGCTCACCCGCGAAGTAGTCCGGCAGAAAGCCGGGGATGTCGCTTGTGCCGGTGAAGCTCCAGAGATTCGTCACGGCGGCGCCCACGACGGCTGCCTTGAACCGCTGCGTGTGCCCGATGACCCAGCTCGTCATGAAGCCCCCATAACTCCAGCCCATCACCGCCATCCGGTCCGGATCGGCCACCCCCATTCCGATGACATGATCCACGCCGGCCATCAGGTCTTCGTAATCCTTACCGCCCCAGTCACCGACGTTCGCGAACCGGAACGTCTTGCCGTAGCCTCCGGAGCCGCGCGGGTTCGGCCGCAGGATGGCGTAGCCTCTGGCGGCAAAGGCGGCGAGCGGATAAATCCCGGGCCGCCCGATGAAGCTCTCCGTGTACACGCCCGCGGGTCCGCCGTGGATGTTGAGAATCAGAGGATACTTTTTGCCGGCTTCGTACCCCACCGGGTATGTCAGCAGTCCTTCGATCTCCAGTCCGTCACGAGCCTTCCAGCGCACGACTCTGGTTTCGCCCAGCGGGAGCTTGGGCAGGTCGGTGTTGGCCCGGCTCACCTGGACCGGCGCTCCGCTGCCCAGGTGGAGCACATACGCCTCCGGCGCCTCCGTCGAAGATTCCCGGGCAAACCCGGCATGCGTTCCGGTGAGATTCAGCGTTACAGACCCCAGCACGCCCTGCGGCGGCTCGTAGACCGTCGTGGGAGAGCCTTCCAGGGGCAGCGTGTACAGCGCACTGCGTGTGCGTTTCATTTCGCTGAAGACCAGCCGGGAAGAATCCCGCGTCCAGCCGAGCAGGTTCGGGCGCTCATCGTAGGTAGGGGCCAGCAGGCGCCGGTCTCCGCCGGGTAACGGCATCACCGCGATGCGCTCTTCTCCGGGCCACCGCGGCGGCTCGGTACTCACCGTGAAGGCGAGGTAGCGGCCGTCCGGCGAATAGTGGGGATCCTGCTCGGCGGCGCCCGTCGCCGCAAGCACGCGGACCCGACCGCTTTCGACCTCGACTTCCGACAGGTCCGAGCGCGTCCATTCGTCCGCCTTGGGGGCCGGGCGGTGCTCGAAGGCAATGCGCCGGGCGTCCGGAGACCAGTCAAAATTCGTGATGTGCCGCGTCGCGGGCACCACTTCGCGCGCCTCGCGCTTGCCCTGGGAATCCGGCTCGGCCGGAATTACCCAGAGCGAGTGATTCTTGGGTTTGTCATCCACCACGACCCAGTCGCGCTTTTCCTTTTTCGCCTTCTCTTCCTCGTCGTCCGGCCTGCGTCCCGTGAATGCGATCCACTTGCCGTCGGGCGAAACCTTGTAGCTGCCGATCTCCCCCTTCCAGTCGGTCAGCATCTCGGCCTCACCGCCGTCTACGGCAATCCGCCAGATGTTGGGCTTGCCGGAACGTTCCGAGAGGAAGTAGACGAAGCGGCCGTCGGGCGAAAACGCGGGAGCGCTCGCGCCTTTTTCGCCGCGGGTCAGCTGAACGCGCCGGGAGCCGTCTGCCGCAGCCAGAAAGATCTGCGAAACCATTTCGCTTTTTTCGGCTTCCATGACGGCCCGCGTCTCTGTGTAGGCCACCAGTTTGCCGTCCGGAGATGGCACGACGGTGCCAATGGTCGCCACCTGCATCTGGAGCTCCGGAGTCCAGGCCTTGGGCGCCTGGGCCGGCAGGGGCAGATGGAGTAAGACCAGGGCAATCAGGAGCTGTCGCATGGACACATGATAGCGCCCGACCCGCATGGGGGGCGCTTCGTCTGGCATGCGGGAGGCAAAAGGCAGAGACCGCCCCGGGTTTCAGAAGTTCACGATGCTGGCGAAGGAGACCGGATCCAGGCTCGCGCCTCCCACCAGCGCGCCGTCAATTTCCGGCTGGGCCATCAGTCCGCGGATATTGTCGGGTTTGACGCTTCCCCCGTAAAGAATGCGCAGGTCTCCCGCCACGTCTGCGCCATGTTGGGCGGCGACTTGCTGCCGCAGAAAACGGTGCGCCTCCCCCGCCATTTCGGGAGTGGCCGTGCGGCCCGTGCCGATGGCCCACACCGGCTCGTAGGCAATCGTCACGCTCCGGAGCTGGTCAGCTCGCAACCCGCCCAGCCCGCCGCGGTACTGGGCTAGCAGCACCTCCTCCGTCCTGCCCGCTTCCCGTTCCTCCAGGCGCTCGCCGAGGCAAACGATGGGCTTGAGGCCCGCCTCGAGCGCAGCCAAGGTCTTTTTCAACACTCCCTCGTCGGTCTCTCCAAAATACTGGCGCCTCTCACTGTGCCCGATGATCACCCAGCGGCACCCGACCGCGGCCAGCATGGGCCCGGACACCTCGCCGGTGTAGGCGCCCTCCCGTTCCCAAAACAGATCCTGGCCCCCGATTTCAATCCGCGACCCGCGCGCCGCTTCCGCCGCCGCCGCGAGATTCGGAAACGGAGGACAGATGACGATGTCGCAGTGACGGCTGTTCTCCACCAGGGGGCGGAACTTCTCAAAAAACGCCGCAGTCTCGGCTGCGGTCTTGTACATCTTCCAGTTGCCGGCCAATAAGGGGCGTCTCATAGAATTGCCTCTAAGAAGCTCACTCCTTTCTCAATGCGAACTCCGAAGTTTTCCGCCACCGTCTGGCCGATGTCGGCCAGCGTGGGCCGCGTCCCCAAAGCGACGCCGCTTTTGGTTTTGGGACCCCACACCAGCAGCGGCACGTACTCCCGGCTGTGATCGGTCGAAGGTGTGGTCGGATCGCATCCGTGGTCTGCGCAGAGAATCAGCAAATCGTCCTTCTCCATCCGTGCCATGAGCGACGGCAGCCATTGATCCACTGCTTCGAGCGCGGCGGCGTATCCCTCTACATTGTTGCGGTGCCCGTAAAGCTGATCGAAATCCACAAGGTTCACCCACACCAGCCCCTCCGGCGTTTCCTCCATCGCCTCCAGTGTCTTGGCCATCCCGTCGGCGTTATCGCGGGTCTTGTCGTAGACCTGGATCCCCCGGCCCAGGAAAATTTCAAAGATCTTCCCTACGGCGTGCACCGGAACCCCGCGTTCCTCAAGCCTGTCAAGGAGCATGCCCCGGGGCGGCGGCACCGCGAAGTCCTTGCGGTTGGGGGTTCGCGTGAAAGAACCGGGCCGACCCACAAACGGCCGGGCGATCACACGCCCCACTTCGTGCTCGCCCCGCAGCATCTGGCGCGCCGTCTCGCAGATTTTGTAAAGCTCCCACAGCGGGATCACTTCCTCATGCGCCGCCACCTGAAACACGCTGTCGGCGGAGGTGTAGACGATCGGCGAACCGGTTCGCATATGCTCGGCGCCGAGCCGCTCGATGATCTCGGTGCCTGAGGCCGGGATGTTGCCGAGCGTGCGGCGTCCGATGCGCCGCTCGAATTCTTCGATGATTTCCCGCGGAAAGCCATGGGGGTAGAGGGGAAACGGCCTGCCGAGATGGATGCCCGCCATCTCCCAGTGGCCGGTAGTCGTATCCTTTCCCGGGGAGGCCAGGGCGCAGCGGCCAAAAGCGCCGAGCGGTTCCCTCACCGGCTCCAACCCGGCCAGCGGCTTGATATTGGCCAGCCCCAATCGGCACAGGTGAGGCACCTTCAGCGGGCGCAGGCGCGCGAGATTGCCCAAGGTGTCGCTGCCGGTGTCTCCATACGCGGCGGCGTCCGGCATCTCTCCGATGCCCACGCTGTCCAGCACGACCCAGATGACCCGCCGGAACGCCATGCGCTCAGCGCTGTAGTGCCTCTTCGATGCGTTCAGTGAGCCTGTCCACGAACCGGTTCGGCTGGAAGCCGACCAGGTGTCCGTACACCCGCCCCGCACGGTCCAGCACGATCGTGGCCGGAATCGAGGTGACGCGCAGCAGCCGTGAAAGGCCGTCCTCGAAATAAACCGGCTGCTTCCATCCGGTCTCTTCCAGAAACGGCGGCACCAGGGCAGGGTCTTCGTCCGTGTTGATCGAAAGGAACACCACGTCAGGATTGTCCCGGTAGCGGCGCTGGGTTTCCTCAAGCAGCGGGTGCTGCGCCCGGCACGGTGTGCACCACGTGGCCCAGAAGTCGAGCACGACGACCTTCCCGCGGAAGGCCGCGAGGCGCAGCCTCTCCCCCCGCAATCCCGAGAGCGTGAATTCCAGGGGATCGCTCAGGCCTGCGTTCGGGTCGAGCTCCCGCAGCCGCCGGGAGCGTTCTTCGAGCAACGCGCGCGTGCGGTCGTAGGCAGCCAGAACCATATCGCCGAGTCCGTTCTCGGATCCATGGAGCTTTCGGTAGGTTTCTCCTAACAGCTCCCGAACGGCGGCGCGCTCCGTTTCCGCGAAACCTTCATCCGCAATCACGAAGGCGCTCGCCAGCCAGGCCAGCGCCGCTTCGGGCTGCCCCGACCGCAGTAGCCACGTGCCGACCTCCCGGGCCGCCTCAGCTTGCGGGAGGACTTCCCAACTGCGGCGCGCAAGAGCTGCCGCCTCCGCAAAACGGCCCAACGCCCCCTCGGCCTGCGCCTGAAGCAGGTACGCTGCCGCCAGGCTCTCGTCGAGCTGCTGGCGCCACCGGGCCGCCATGACCGGCTTGCGGGGTTTTTCCTTTTCGAGCTGGCGTAGCCCTTCTTCGTAGCGCAGAGCGTAGCTGCGAGCTCGTTCGGCCGCCTCGCGGCCTCCTTGCCGGAGCAGGGCGCGTGCCAGACCCTCGAGCAACGCTCCGTTGTCGCCGTCGCGTTCGAGCACCCGCTCACCGTAGCGCAACAGGCGGGCCTCGTCGCCGGTCTCGAGAGCCAGGCGCGCCAGCGCGCGCTCCAACTCTTGACGCCGGGGCGAATCCGGAAACCGCTCCAGGTGCTTCTCTGCGGCCCGGACGAACTCCGGCGACCCTGGCCCTGCTTCGTCCAAAACACGCTGCAGATCCCGCTCTGCCGCCTCGTCCGTGGGTTGCTGGGCCGGCAGGGACAGCACCGCCACCAGAACGATCAGAAGCCGCACCATCACTCCGTCTTCGTTTTCGCAGCCCGGATGACCTCGCTCAGGCGTGCGGCGCGCTCCCGCGCGCGGTTGAAAAAGGCAGGATTCTGAGCGATTTTGTCAAGCACCGGGAGCAGCTGCCTGGCTCCGGCGATGCGGTGGCGTTCAAAGGACGCCTCAAGCTGCAACAGCGCCTTGTCCACGCCCAGGCGGTCGAAACGGTACGAGCGCTCCAGCACGATGCGGTGGCGAGCCGTCTCAGTGATGCGTTCGAACCAGTCTGCCAGCAGCTTGGCATCCGGATCTTCCGAGTAATTGAACCGGACTTCGCTGGTCCGCGTCCCGTCTTCGAACCGGAAGGTCTTCAGTCCCATGTTCGCCACTTTGAGATTGGCTTCCAGGGGGCGCGTGAAGTGGCCGAGCCTGGCCGCGAGGGCGAAAATTTCCTCCGTCTCGGTCTGGTCGAGCTGAAAGCGCAGCGGGTTGTCGTCGTCCTGGGCTTCCCGATAGGTTCCGGCGCCGTCGCGATCCACCTCGATGGCCACGTACGCCGGCTCACTGCCGGGGAAGGATTTCGAATAAAAGATCTTCGGGCCCGCCGCCAGAGCCGTGGCCGCTCCGACAATGAGCGCTGCGGCCGCACGCTTCACGGCAACACTCCCACTGCGCCGCGCGTCGCATGGCAGATCGCCACGGCCAGCGCATCGGAGGCGTCTTCTGACTCCGGCCCGCGCTCGAGCCCCAGCAGGGAGCCGACCATCCGCTGCACCTGCGCCTTCTCGGCGCGGCCATAGCCGGTGACGCTGGTCTTCACTTCCAAAGCGGAGTATTCGCCGACAGGGAGTCCTGCTTCCGCAAGCGCCAGCAGCACCGCCCCGCGCACCTGGGCGAGCTTCAACGCCGTCCTGGCGTTGGCCGCACAGAAAACGTCTTCCACGGCCGCTGCTTCCGGCTGGTAGGCACCGATGACCTCTCGCAGGCCCCGTACGAGTCCGAGCAGGCGCTGCTCCCAGGGCTGCGCCGCCTGCGTGCGAATAACTCCCGCCGCCACCAGCCGGTGATCCCGCCCGTCGCTCTCGATGACTCCGTAGCCCGTGCGGTCCGCCCCGCAGTCAACGCCCAGTACGCGCATGCCACGCCCGCACCGGCTAGACCGCCAGCGCTTCCATCTCCTTCTCGTCGATGTCGTAATTCGAATAAACGTTCTGGACGTCGTCGTGCTCTTCCAGTGCCTCGGTCAGCCGCAACATCGCCTGCGCGTCTTTGCCTTCCAGTTTGATCGTGCTTTTGGGAATCATGGCGATCTGGGCCGAAACGGTTTCAATACCGGCTCTTTGGATGGCTTCGAGCACCGCTTCGTGAGCCTCCGGCGGCGAGATCACCTCCCAGTTGGTTCCGTCATTGCGCAGGTCCTCGGCTCCTGCATCCAGCACGATGGCGAGAAGCTGGTCCTCGGTGGCCTTCTGCATGTCAATCAGAATCTGGCTCTTGCGGTCGAACATCCAGGCCACGCTGCCCTGCTCGCCGAGGCTGCCCCCCTGCTTGGAGAAGATGTGACGGATTTCACTCACGGTGCGGTTGCGGTTGTCCGTCGCCACGTGGACCAGAATGGCGGCGCCACCCGGTCCGTACCCTTCGAAGATGGCTTCCTCAAGCTGCCCCCCTTCCAGCTCGCCGGTGCCTCGCATGATGGCGCGCTTGATGTTGTCGGCTGGCATGCTGGCCGCCTTGGCCGCCGCGATCGCCGTGCGGAGCCGCGGATTGGACTCCGGATCGCCCCCGTATCGGGCGGCGACGGTGATTTCCTTGATCAAACGCGTGAACAGCCTGCCGCGCTTGGCATCCTGGGCCGCCTTCTTGTGCTTGATGGTCGCCCACTTGGAATGGCCTGACATTGTGAACCTCTCGTCTTGGAGAATAGCAGATTTTGCTACTTACAGAACCCGCCGTCGCACTTTACGGCGTGCGCGGCGGTCGGCGTTTCAGCCCGAGTTGGCCGAGGGCATCCTCGAAGCCCTTGCGGTTCATTTTCCAGTATTCCAGGCGGGCGGCTCCCACCAGCTCGGCCCTTACGCCCTCGCTTGTCTCCCACCGCAGGATACGGTGCGGCGCGGACTTTTCGACTTCGATCGTCCAGGACGGCCCTCCGGAAAGCTCGGCCGTGAAGATTTCGGCGTCGAACTCCCCGGCCGGGACTCGAACTCGTTGCGTCGCGGCGGCCCGGGTGAGCGTTCCGCGGGTCCAGGCGGGCGGCATGTGCCGGTCCCGGCTGTATTGGAGCGAACGCAGCAGCGGCGCCGTGCGGCTCTCGCCCGGCTGGAGCGTCGGGGCGGCCATCCCCCGAGCCCACAGCAGCAGCAAGTCTTCTGCGATCCCGTCTTGTGGATGCTCCAGATCGCGGCGCTGGTCAGCCTCCCCGTCGAAGTAACTGTGGACGTCGTAATGGATCCCCAGCGGATCGAAGCTTAGCTGACTATAGACGTGCCCGCACCACTCTTGGCTGGAATAGGAGACCTTGACGGCGGATCCGGCCGAACGGCCTCCGGAATGTTCGAGCGCCACAAAGCTGCTCAGCATGACGTTGTAATCGTAAATCCCCGTTGCATAGTCCTTGATCAGATTCAGCTTCATGACCGGGAACACGTCGCCGGCCGGATGCTTGCCGCTCTCCGCCTTGACGCGCAGCGAGTGGGAGAAAGGCTCCGTCACGAAGATGGTAACCGCCGTTCCTTCTCGCGGTTGCCCGTATCGCGGCTCGATCAGATCGTAGGCCGCCACTTCGGCTTTTCCATCGCCCCAGTGCTGCCAGAAAACCGTGTCGAATACCGGCCCCGGTGCGGCAGCGCGGGGATTGTGCGGGCGCCGCTGCCCACAGGAAGCCAGGCCGAAAGCAAAGGTCATGACTGTAAACAGCACCGTGTGTCGCATGACTTCCTTTCACCACGATACCGCGTTGCCCTGCGGGAGCGCTCTTGTACACTGAGAACAGATGTCGCTCAAGAAACTGACAGCGCATGTCAAAGCCGCCGGTTGAGCGTCCAAGCTGAGTCCAAGTTTGTTGGACCAGGTGCTCGCACGGCTGCCGCGCGTGCAAAACGAGAATGTGCTGGTAGGCTTTGACACGTCGGATGACGCCGGCGTGTACAGGCTGACGGGGGAGTGTGCGCTCGTGCAGACCGTGGACTTTTTCACGCCCATCGTAGACGATCCTTACACTTACGGCGCCATCGCCGCGGCAAACTCCTTGAGCGACGTCTACGCGATGGGAGGCCGTCCGGTGTCTGCTCTTTCGATCGTGGCCTATCCCGCCGACGGGGACCTCGATCAGCTGAGCGACATTCTCCGGGGCGGGGCCGAGAAAATCGCGGAGGCGGGTTGTGTCGTCATCGGCGGCCACAGCATCAACGACCCCGAGATCAAGTTCGGCTACGCCGTCACCGGCACCGTCCATCCGGAGCGGTACCTCACTAACGCCGGAGCCAGGCCCGGCGATGTGCTGCTGCTGACCAAACCCATCGGAACCGGAGTCATTGCGACCGCGCTGAAGCGCGGCTTGGCCCGCGACGAGGACGTGCGCGCGTCGGTCGAGTCCATGCTCCTGCTCAACCACGAGGCCTGTCAGGCCATGCTGCGCTTTGACGTGCACGCCTGCACCGACGTCACCGGCTTCGGCCTTCTCGGCCATGCCCGCGAGATGGCGCTGGCGAGCGGCGTCACGATCGAGATCGAGGCGGCGCGCGTCCCGCTCCTGCCGGGAGCGCTCGAGTACGCGCGGCGAGGCGCCCTGGCCGGGGGCCTCAAAAATAACCGGGCTTTTGTGTCCTGCATCGTCGAGAAAGCGACGGAGATCTCCGAGGAGCTGGAAAATCTGCTTTACGATCCTCAGACCTCCGGCGGCCTGCTCATTGCGGTGGCCGGAGACGACGCCGCCAGGCTCGAGGCGGCTTACCCACCGGCCCGGCCCATCGGACGCGTGCTCGAGCGCCGTGACAAGGCCCTGCGCGTCGTATGAGCCGGAATCCGCTCATCGTCGCCTTGGACTTCGATTCCGCTTCCCAGGCCCGCGCAGTCGTGGAGCAGCTGGCCGGGGTCGTCTCGTTCTTCAAAGTGGGCCTGGAGCTTTACACGGCGGCCGGCATGGAGTTTGTGCGGGAACTCGTCGCCGGCGGCAAGCAGGTCTTTCTGGATCTCAAGCTGTACGATATCGGGGAAACGGTCAAGCGCACCGTGACCCTGGTGGCTCAGAGCGGTGTGGCGCTGACCACGGTGCACGGCAGCCGTGCCGTCATGCGGGCGGCCGTGGAGGGCCGTGCCGGCTCAGCCCTGAAGCTTCTTGCGGTCACCGTGCTGACGAGCTTCGATCAGGACGATCTGGCCGATCTGGGCTATCCGTGCAGCATCCAGGACCTGGTGGACCTGCGCGTAGTCAAAGCCATGGAAGCCGGCCTCGACGGGGTGGTCTGCTCGCCGCTCGAGGTCGCCGCTGTGCGCAGTATCACCGGCCCGCGGGCCGTTCTGGTCACGCCGGGCGTGCGACCGGCGGGCGCCGCGCCGGGGGATCAGAAGCGCATCGCCACGCCTGTCGAGGCGCTCCGGAGCGGCGCCGACTATGTTGTCGCCGGCCGTCCGATCACCCGCGCTCCCGATCCGCGGGCTGCCGCGGCCGCGATGCTCGAGGAGATCCGGCAAGCGGACCTTCTTTAGTGCAGCGAGATTTCCCGCCCGCCCCGGCCGCGGTCCTGGAAGGTCAGTGTGCCGTTTGCGCTCGTACTCGTGCGGGCCAGGCGGCGTCCGTTGATCCGTATTTCCACCGTCTTGCCCGGCGGCAGCCCCACGAGCACGTGCCGCGCCGCCGCAGTCGCCTCGACGCGATACTTCAGCGCGCCGGCCCTGGAGGCGAACACGACGATGCGGTTCTCTGCGGCCTTACGGTAGTGCGCGCCCGTCACGCCCTCCCCCGAGACGGCCGACACTTCCACGGGAACCGCATCGGAACCGGCGGCCATCTGGAAGGCGTGCAGAAATTCTTCCGGGGCTCGTACCTGGCGCGGTGCGACCTCGATACGCCACGCTCCAGGCTCCCGCACTTCGGCTGCGACGCCAGGGCGCACAGGCCTGAGGTTCACTCCCAGGAA
Source organism: Acidobacteriota bacterium (assembly GCA_037446115.1). Taxonomy (GTDB): domain Bacteria; phylum Acidobacteriota; class Terriglobia; order Bryobacterales; family Bryobacteraceae; genus JANWXD01. The sequence continues at coordinate 117,708 of JBBIJF010000011.1, forward strand.
CGGGTGGTAATACTCGAAGTCCGGGCCGCCGACCACGTGGAGTTCCCGGCGTTGCGGCAGCAGGCTTGTCAGGAACAACACGCCGTCGTACGCGAAGCTTTGACCGCTCAAATCGAGCCTGCCGCGCTTGCGGACCGTCACGCGCCGGGCCTCAGGGAACGTGGTGATTCCCGCCGCGGGCGCCTGTCCGTCCACCTCCGGCCGGTCCTGGAAGTGGAGCAGCCAACGCTGGGAAAACTGAGCGGCGGTTTCCACCCGGTCTTGAACAACCAGAAAATCGTCACCGGGGAGATAGACAAACCTTCGTACGTAATCAGTTACTTTCTCGCCGTAAGCCCGCCCAATGTCTACAGCGACATAGTAATAGCGATCTTTCGGATCCGCTTCATAGGCCGTAACTTCCGCAGTGTCCAGACCCTCCCGGCTGCGGTGCGCCATGTAGGTATGCCAGTCGCGGTGGTGTTGCAGGCCGCGAAGCACGCGCTGCCCGCCGTCGTTGGAATAGCCTGCCGGGAGGCGTTCCTGGGGATCATACACCAGCAGGCAGTTGTGAGCCAGCGTGCGGCAGGCATACTCGTTCCAGTGCCCGCCCGGCCGGTACATGACATCATAGGCGCCGCCGTCCACCACCAGTCCGCCCCGGCGGTAGACCAGAAAGTGTCCCTTGTCGAAGTGCTGGTGATCCGTGAAATGGTCCCCTGCGACGAGGGTGATCTGGCTGGCGTCTGGATCCCACCCGCTGCGAAAAACGATTAGCTCCGAAGTGTCGGGACCAAACCGCTGAGCCCGCGGCAGCGTCTGGTAGGAAGGTTGCACAGGGGCTGAAGGCTCGCGGAAGAATCGCATGCCCCACTGGAAGGCAAGATGCACGGCATCGCGCCCGTAGGCGCGCCCGAGCGCGGCGCCGAACGAGCGGAGCCGGGCGGCGTCTCCGGCCTTTCCCAACCCCCACGCCAGCATCTCCGCCGTGACGGGTACGGTATGGTTAGCCAGGACGCGGTTGGGTGCGCAATCTCCCAGTCGCTCGAAGGTAAAATCCGGACGGACCATCCCCACCAGAAACCGGCCCGCCTCCCGGAGAAATGTGCGGTGCTCGAAGTAGTCGCGATTCGTTGCCGTGCGGTAGGCCGCCAGCGTCCAAATCAGATTGCGCAGCGTCTCGTGGAAGGTGTAATGACTCCCCTCGGCCCACGCGCCCCGGCGTGCGGCCCACGTGTCGAGCACCATGCCTGTCGGCTCCAGAAAATCGCGAGCCAGCTCCAGATACCGCCGCGCGGTCTGATGGAACGGTTGAGCCTCGCCGTGAAGCACGAGCCCGCACACCGCCACGGTGTTGAGCGCCATGTAGGTGTAGTTGTGGTTAATATCCGGCCCTCCGCGCTCGAGAAACTTGCGCGAACTCTCCGCCGTGACGACCAGGTTGCGCATGATTTGAGTCCGCTCGTCCGGGCTGAGCGCCCCGTAGATCCAGTCGAAGGCGGCACACATTTCCGCTCCCGCCAGAAAGCCGCCCACGTCGTGTTTTTCGAAGGAAAACGTGTGCGTCAGCAGAAACTCGCGAACGGCGTGCAGCTCGGCCGCCTCTCCGGATTCCAGATACCTGGCGGCGCGCTCCAGGTTCGCGGCGGCGCCGGCGCCCGCGACGGGCTCCCGCCAGGCCGTGTAGGCCGGATCCGCCGCACGCCGGCGCAGCTCCTCGACGCGCAGTCCTTTGCCGACAACCGCCCGGTCGTGGCGCACGAAGACCCGGGGATGGAGCGCGGAGACCCGCACTTGTGGAGGCGGGGCGCTGGCAAGCCCCAAAAGCAGCAACAGCATCGCCGTGCCATTCTACCCGTTGGGTACCCGCCGCGTTCGTGTATAATTGAAAAGGGAAGTGTCGAAGCGTATGTGGGCCGAAAAGCCCACTTTTTTGTTGGCTCCGAGGCCGCAGTTATGAACGAGGCCGTGATCGCCAGAGTCCGTGAGATTGCCGAACGCGTCGGCCGGTCTGAAGGCGTCGAGATCGTGGACGTGGAAATGACCGGCGGCCGGAACCGCGTTCTGCGCATCTACATTGACAAGCCTGCCGGTATTTCGCATGCCGACTGCGAACGGGTCTCCGTCCACGTGGGCACGATCCTCGACGTCGAGGACGTCGTCCCCGGCGGCCGCTACATTCTCGAGGTCAGCTCGCCCGGCCTGGAGCGCAAGCTGACCAAACCTCGCGATTTCGAACGCTTCATCGGCCGCAAGGCGCGCATTGTTCTGCGCTCGCCCCTTCAGGAGCGGCGCCATTGGGAGGGCATACTGGCCGGCTTCTCCGAGGGAGTCATTACCCTGGAACCCGCCCCAGGCCAGAAGATTTGCTTTCCGCTGGAACAGGTGGAGAAGGCAAATCTGAAATTCGAGTGGTAATTTCCGGGAAAGAACAGCGAAAGAGAGGGTCCGTTGGGAACGATCTATCAGTCCATTGAAATCCTGAGCAAGGAGAAAGGCATCGACAAACAGATCGTGCTCGATGCCGTCAAGGATGCGTTACTGGCGGCTGCGCGCAAGCAGTTCCGCACCAATGAAGAGCTCGGTGCGGACTTTGATCCCCACACGGGCGCGATCCAGATTTACGCCATCTACAAGGTGGTCGAGACCGTCTCCGACCCGGACCGTGAGATGACCGTGGAGCAGGCGCGCCGTTTTGATCCGGCCGCCGAGCCGGGCACGGAAATCCGCGTGCCCAGGCCCACGGATGTGCTGGGCCGTATCTCCGCGCAAACCGCCCGCCAGGTGATCCTCCAGAAGGTGCGTGAGGCCGAGCGCGAGATGATCTATCAGGAATACGCGGGCCGCATCGGGGAGCTGGTGACGTGTACGGTCAAGCGCATCGAGGGCTCCGACCTGATCGTGGATCTTGGCAAGACCGAAGCCCGCCTGCCCAAGAAGGAACAGTCCAAGCTCGACAGTTTCTCGGTCGGCGATCGCATCCGCTGCGTGATCAAGAGCGTGGAAAAGACCGGCAAAAACGCCGGCTTGATTGTCTCGCGCGCGGCACCGGAGCTGGTCATGCGGCTCTTCGAACAGGAGGTGCCGGAGATCTACGACGGCACCGTGGTCATCAAAGCGTGCGCCCGCGAGGCCGGCGAACGCACCAAGATCGCGGTGTGGAGCAGGGACCGGGATGTGGATTGCGTCGGCGCCTGCGTGGGCATGAAGGGAATGCGCGTGCAGTCCATCATCCGCGAACTCCGCGGGGAGAAGATTGACATCATCCAGTACTCCGACGACCCGGTGGTCTTCGCCACCAACGCGCTCAGCCCCGCCAAGATCTCCCGCGTGACCATCCTCGACCCGGCGGAAAAGCACATGGAAGTGATCGTGGATGACTCCCAGCTCTCGCTCGCCATCGGCAAGAAGGGACAGAACGTGCGGCTGTGCGCCAAGCTGCTCGGCTGGAAAATCGATATCAAGAGCGAGGAGGAGAAGCGCCAGGAAGTCGAGTCCGCCATGGCGGCGCTCGTGGTTCCCGGCGCGCCCGTCTCCGTTCTGGCAGAGCACGGATTGAGCCAGGAGCTGGTGACGACACTCGCGGAAGCCGGTATCGCCACCGTCGAAAAGCTGGGTTCCATGACCCCGGAGGAACTCCTGGAGATTCCCGGAATTGATGCAACCGCGGTCGGGCAGATTCAGCTCGCTGTCAACGCGTATTATGCGCAATTCGAGGAGGCCCTGGGGGTCAGCGGTCAGGAGGAAACGCCGGCGCCGCCGGCTGAAGCTACCAGGGAGTCCGCGTCCGAGGATTCAGCTCCGGCCGGTCCGGCTGCCGCAAGCACGGATCTTGCTTCCGAACCACCACCGGACGGGCAGGCGCCGGAACTGGATGGCTCTGAGGCGCCTTCAAAATCCAGCGAATTTGATACGATAGAGGAGCGCTGAATCTCGCGGTTGGCAAGGGAGGTCCCCCTCCCCGGAGGATGCGAGCAGGCCGGCGAGCGGCATTTATCTCCGAGTTATGAGTAAGATCCGGATTAACGAGCTAGCGCGCGAACTCGAGGTCAAACCGAACAAGATCATCGAGCTGCTGCCTCAGTTCGGTGTCACCGAGAAGAAGACGCACTCCAGCTCGATTGAGGAAGAGATCGCCAACAAAGTGCGCGCTCATTTCGGAGTAGCGCCTGTGGTTGCGGCGCCGGCCCCTGAAGCTGCCCCCTCGGCCGAGACCCTGCCGCCGCCCGAGGCGCCCGCGGAGTCACCCGCCGAACCGCCTGCCGCCGCGTCGCCGGCGGCCGTTGTCGAAGCTCCGCCGACGGAAGCCGCGCCGGCACCGGCACACGCCGAGCAGGCGCCCGCGGCCGCCGAGTCCAAGGAAACGCCGCTCGTGGTTCGCCCGGCGACGCGTCCGCTCCGGCCGCCGCTGGCCACGGGCCCCCGGGAGCCGGTTCCCTCCGCCCCCACCGCGCAGGC
>JBBIJF010000012.1:0-121977 GCA_037446115.1 Acidobacteriota bacterium
CGCGACCCCCTCACCGACCCCACGCTCGAAGCCCGCCTCAACACCCTGGCCCGCTACCAGGCCCGCGCCGAGCGCTCCTTCTACCGCGCCCTCAAAGAACTGCGCACCCTCGAAACCCAGCGCGTCGCCAACCAGATCTACGCCCGCGCCACCGGCGAAGAGCTGCCCGATCTGGCCGACGCCGGCGAAGTGACCAAACGAACCCACCGGCTCCGCCTCGAAGAGATCTGGGCCGACCTCTTTGAACTCAACGAGCGCCGTGAGGGAGCCGCCTGGACCCGCCGGCAGGCCCGGGAACGCTTCCCCTCCCGCACCGAGCCTCCTCGATGGGAGCAGATTTTGCAAAACGAACCCACCGCAGGACCTCCGGGAATCTGAGCGCCGCGGGCAGCCCGCGGAGACCTGCAACCAAGGACAGCCCCCGGCTGCGGGTCCCCGGCGAACCGCGATGCCTCCGCGGCGCTACGAGACAAAACGAACCCAGCGGACCGCGCGGCCCTCGACCTCGCGCCCCGGGCTCCGCGGCCCTCGATGGCGAGGCCGCAGGCTCCCGCCGTCAGGGGAGCACCGCGATGATGCGCACCGGGCCGCCGCTGCCCCCCTGGATCTTCATCGGCAGCGCGATCAGTGTCGCGCCGCGGCTGGGGATCCGCTCGAGCTGCGCCACGTTCTCAAGGCCGTAGATATTGGCCGCATTCAGGATGCGATGCACGATGAAGTCCGCAGAGCGCCCGTAATCCAGGCTGGCCGTGTCAATGCCCACACCGCTCACCTTCCGGTCCACCAGCAGCTGGGCGGCCTCCTGCGACAGCCCCGGAAAACTCAGCCCGCTTGCGTCCCCGCGCTTGTCCGAGCCCAGGTACTGTTTCAGATCCGGCCAGTACCTGCCCCAGCCCGTGCGCACCAGAACAATCTCCCCCTCCCGGATGCGGCCGTGGCGTTTCTCCCAGCCGAGTACGTCCGCCGCGGTCATCCGGTAGTCCCGGTCCCTGGCGCACGCCTCGCTGATGTCCACCACCACGGCCGGTGCGATCAGCCGCTCCAGCGGAATCTCCGCGGTCGTCCACCTGCCCTCGGCAAAGTGCACCGGACTGTCCAGATGCGTCCCGCCGTGCTCGCTCGTGCAGAAACTCGCCGAGGCGTACCAGTAGCCACCCGGCGAAAGACCCCACGCATCTTTCTTCCACTGGAACCGCTCCGCCGTCGGCCAGTAGACGGTCCGCTCCTCGTAGGGGTACGTCAAATCCACCACGCGGCGCGGATCAACCGCACTGCGGCCGCCCGCCTGCGCCAGTGCCGCCGCCGTCACCGTCAGACCCAACCACAGCCTCATGCTGCTATCTTCGCCGATCCGGATCCGTCCGCCCTCGCCGGTGACGCACCGCCCCGGTCGGCCGATTAAACCGTTTCCGGCCAGAAATGTTTCGGATAGCGGCGGCGCAGCTCCCGGCGCAACTGGGGGTACAGCCGCTCCCAGAAGCCGGCCAGGTCCGTCGTCGTCTGTACGGGGCGCTGGTTGGGAGCGAGCAGATGCACCGTCACGGGCACCTTTCCCCGCGCCACGCGCGGCGCCTCCCGCAGCCCGAAAAAATCCTGAAGCCGCGAGGCTATCCACGGCCCCTTGTCGCGCTCGTACCGCACGCGCACCTGGCGCCCGCTGGGCAGCCGCAGCCGCTCGGGCGCAACCTCCTCCACCACCGCCATCCCCGCCGCTGGCAAACGCTGTTTCAAGGCCCGCAGCAGCCCGCCGCCCCGCGCGGCTTCTTCGAGCTCGGCAAAACTCCGCCGGCCGCGACACAGCTCGACCAGCGCTGCCCGCACATCCCCTTCCCCGAGCGCCGGAACCGCAGAATGTTCCGCCGCAAACGCCACCCGCGCCAGAAACGCTTCGATCTCCGCAAGAACAACAAACCGTTCCAGCCCCGCTTCGAGCGCCTTCTCCGCCAGCAGCGCCGCGGCCTGCTCGGCCTCGGGGGCTTCGCCCCGCCACTCTGCGATCACCACATCGTCGTAGAGCAGGGCCGTGACGCCTTCGACCCGCTCGGCGGCGCGGTTCCACTCGACCGCGCGCCGCTCCCGCACGCGTCCGGGAAACAGTTCGAGCAGCCACTCCGGCTCGATCGCGCTTGCCACCCTCACCAGCGGCGCGCCCTGCTCGGGGCGCTCCTCGGCCTCCACGGCCACGAGCCACTCCGCCCGCTGCACCGAGCTCGCCCGCGACAGCACCGCCGGCCCGCCGGAGGCCAGCGCCAGTTCCGCACCCCTCCGCCGCCGGGCCACCCGGTCCGGAAACGCGGCCAGCGCCGCCATCAGCAGCGCCCGCTCGTCGTGCCCGTCCGTATGCGCTGCAACCCGCCGGATCTGCTCGAAGATGCGCCGCGAGGTGCGCTCCCACGGCGCCTCCAGCAGCACCAGCAGATCGGAGGCGGCTTCCCCGCGGTCGGACTCGCTCAGCCGGGCTCCGGCGCTCAGCTGCGCCGCCACGGCGCACCCATCCAGGCCCGCACCGCGGCCGTCCGCCTCGACCACAAAGCGCGCCAGCCGGGGATGCAGCGGATAGCGGATCATCCGCCGCCCCGTCTCCGTCAGCCTGCCGTCGCCGTCCACTGCACCCAGCCTCGCCAGCAGCGCGAGCGCCGCCTCGACGGCCGCCTCCGGCGGTCGGTCCAGCCATTCCAGCGCCCCCGGATCCAGCCCCATGGCCTTTAGCTCGAGCACCGTCTGCGCCAGCTCCCGGCGCAGAATCTCCGGCCGGTCCTCCGCAGGCCGGCGCACATAGTCTTCGAGCGGATACAGCCGGATCACCCGCCCCGGCCCCGTGCGTCCCGCCCGCCCCGCGCGCTGGTCGGCGGAGGCCCGGCTGATCCGCGCCACCCGCAGCACCGGAAGCCCCGACCACGGCTCATCCGCCGCCACCCGCGCCAGACCGCTGTCCACCACCGCCGTGACGCCCTCGATGGTCACCGAACTCTCGGCCACATTGGTCGAGAAGATGATCTTCCGCTGCCCGCAGGGCGACACCGCCCGGTCCTGCTCTTCCGGCGGCAGATCTCCGTGGAGCGCCACCAGCAGCGCCCCGGCGCGCTCGCCCAAAGCGGCCGCAGCCCGCATCGCCCGCCGGATCTCCGCCGCTCCGGGAAGAAAAACCAACACGTCCCCGTCCAGCCCTTCCCGCACCAGCTGCCCGAGAGCCGCCGCAACCTGGTCCTCGAGCGGCGCCGCCGAATGCGGCCTGTAGCGTATCTCGGTCGGAAACTGCCGTCCCTCGCAGCGCAGCACCGGACAGCCCCCCAGAAACGCCGCAACCGGCTCGGCCCGCAACGTCGCCGACATCACCACCAGCCGCAGATCCGGCCGCACCGTCTGTTGCATCCGGCGCAGCAGGGCCAGCGCCACGTCCGCTTCAAGGTGGCGCTCGTGGAACTCATCGAGGATCACCACCGAGACGCCGCGCAGCTCGGCATCGCCGAGCAGGCGGCGTGTGAGAATGCCCTCCGTGAGATAGCGCAGCCGCGTTTGCGGGCCGGCCGCTTCTTCGAAGCGCACCTGGTAGCCTACGGTTTCACCCAGCGCCTCTCCCCGCTCGGCGGCCACGCGTCGCGCCGCCAAGCGCGCCGCCAGCCGCCGCGGCTCGAGCACCAGGACGTCGCCGCGCACGGCTTTGAGAAGTGCCGGCGGCACGCGCGTGGTCTTCCCTGCCCCCGGCGGCGCGATCAGCACGGCGTCGCGGCCCGAAACCACCGCTCGCACGATCTCCGGCAGCAACGCCTCAACAGGAAGCCGCGGTTGCATCAAGCTCTTTCTCTCTGATTCTTCCACGACGCCCGGAATAGGATCGAGAACGCGGGATATGATCGGAAATATGAGCAAACGGTATGCTCCTCTGAATCCTCCCCGCCGGCTGCTGCTCGGCCCCGGCCCGATGATGGTCGAGCCGCGCGTCTATGAAGCCATGACCAGACCGGTGGTGGGTCACCTGGATCCGTTCTTTTTCGAAGTCGTCGAGGAAATTCGCGAGCTGCTCGCGATGGTGTTTGGAACCAGAAACGCCTTCACCATGGCACTGTCCGGCACAGGCAGCGCCGGAATGGAAGCGGCAGTGGCCAACTTCGTCGAGCCGGGCGACCGCGTGGCGATCTTCGCCAACGGCTACTTCTGCGACCGGATCACCGAGATGGTGCGCCGCTACGGCGGTGAGCCCGTGCGGCTGGAAAAACCTTGGGGAGAGGTCTTCGAGGAGGACGAGGCGCGCGAGTTCATCACGCGCCATCAGCCCCGTGTGGTGGCTTTCGTTCACGCCGAGACATCCACGGGAGCGCTCCAGCAGGGGCGCGCCATCTGCGAGGCGGCTCACGCCGTGGACGCCATCGCCATCGCCGACTGTGTCACCTCTCTCGGCGGCATGCCCGTGAATGTGGACGCGACCGGCATTGACGTGGCCTACAGCTGCTCGCAGAAAGGCTTGAGCTGCCCGCCGGGCCTGGCGCCCATCACCGTCTCCGAACGAGCCAGGGAGCGGCTCCGCCGGCGCGCTGCTCCGCCGCCCTCCTGGTACCTCGACCTCAAACTGCTGGACGATTACTACGACGGCGCGCACCGCTACCATCACACTGCGCCGATCTCCATGTTCTACGCTCTCAGGGAGGCTTTAACCATCATCGCCGAAGAGGGACTGGAGAACCGCTGGGAGCGCCACCGCCGAAACCACCTGGCGCTCGTGGCGGGTCTCGAAGCCCTGGGACTCACCATGCACGTGGCCGAGCCGCACCGCCTCTGGGTGCTGAACACGCCGCGCGTTCCCGGCGGCGTTGACGATGTCCGCATCCGGCGCCGCCTGCTCGAGGAGGACGGTATCGAAATCCTGGGCGGCTTTGGCCCCCTGGCGGGCAAAATCTTCCGCATCGGACTGATGGGCGCCAGCTCCACTGAGGAAAACGTTCTACGCCTGCTCGAAGCCCTCGAACGCGCGTTGTGCGCCGAGGGGTTCCGCCCTGCCGGCAGCGGGCGCGCTGCCGCCGAGCACGCCTACGCCGCCCTGGCCTCTCAGTAGCTCCAGCGCCAGAGGCTGGCCCCCACGGTGTAGCCCGCGCCCACGGCGGCGAACAAGACCAAATCGCCTTTGCGGATCTTGCCCGCTTCCAGGGCGTCGCGTGTCGCCAGCGGAATGGTCGCCGCCGTGGTGTTGCCGTAGCGGTCAATGTTCAGAATCACGCGATCGCAGTCGAGCCCCAGCCGCTCGGCCGTCGCCGTGATGATCCGTCGGTTGGCCTGATGCGGAATCAGCGCCGCCACGTCATCGGGGCTCAGGTGGTTGCGCGCCAGCAGGTCGCGGCACACCTCGTACATGCGCCGCACGGCAAACTTGAACACCTGCTGGCCGTCCTGGTGCACGTAGTGCAACCGCTGCTGCACGGTTTCCACCGAGGGCGGCATGCGGCTGCCGCCCGCCGGCATTTTGAGAAACTGACCGCCCGAGCCGTCAATCTCGTTCAGAAAATCAATGAAACCCTCTTCGCCGTTTTCGGCCGGCTCGACCAGCATCGCTCCCGCCCCGTCGCCGAACAGCACGCAGGTGGCGCGGTCGGTGTAATCCACGATCCGCGACATCGTGTCGGCTCCGATCACCAGCACCCGGTCGTGCGTTCCCGCTGCCACCAGATGAGCCGCCGTGGTCAGACCGTACAGGAACCCCGAGCAAGCCGCAATCAGGTCGAACCCCCACACGCCGCGCGCTCCCAGCCGGTCCTGCACCAGGCACGCAGTCGAGGGGAAGAACATGTCGGGCGTGACGGTGCAGACCAGAATCGCGTCCAGCGACTCCGGCCCGATGCCGCGCTGCGCCAGCGTCGCCTTGGCCGCCTCCACCGCCATGTCGGACGTGGCCATGTCGGGATCCGCGATGCGGCGTTCCGAAATGCCCGTGCGCTCCAGAATCCACTCGTTGCTCGTCTCGACCATGCGCTCCAGATCGAAGTTCGTCAGCACCTTGGGGGGAACGTAGCAGCCGACTGCGGAGATCTTGGCGCCCCGGATGCGCCGGCCCGTAGTGGTGGGAAAAGCGTTCACTCTGACTATGTTACATATGGGGGAAGTGCAAGTCGAGAGCGCGGTGCTGTTTGAAACCCCGGAGCAGATCTGCCGCCGCGTCTTTCGGACGCTGTGTCCGGCGACTGCTGTGCCGGAAATCCGCGTCGAGTTTTGCCGCTTTGCTTCGGCCAGCAGCCTGGCCCGGCTGCGGGACGGCTGCCTCCAGGTCCGCATTACGGATGCACTCGACGGCGCCCCGGCGCCGGTGCTGGAGGCGCTGCTCTATCTGCTGCTCGGCAAACTCTTCCGCCGGCCGGTTCCTCCTGCCTACCGCCGGCGCTACCGGCTCTACCTCAACCGCTGCGATGTCCGCCACCGGCTCCAGGGACTGCGCCGCTCCCGGGGCCGCAAGTTCCTCACCGGCCCCGCCGGCAGCCACTACGATCTCGAAGCACTGTTCGACGAACTCAACGCGAAATACTTTAGCGGTGCACTCCGGCGTCCCGTGCTCAGCTGGAGTCAGCGACCTTCCCGGCGGATTCTAGGCCACTACGACCCGGCCCACAACGCCATCGTCATCAGCCGGCTGCTGGACAGCGAAGCAGTGCCGCGGCTGGCGGTCGCCTACGTGCTTTTCCACGAAATGCTTCACCTGCACTTCCCCGAGGAGCACAACGGCGCGCAACGGCGGGTTCACACGGAAGCGTTCCGGAAAGCGGAGCGGATGTTTGCGGACCTCGGGCGGGCAAAACAGATACTCCGGGACCTGACGGCCCCGCGGCTCCGGTGAGCAATACCGATCGTACGCCTGGCGGGCCCGTTCAGGCCGAGACGGTTGCCGGCGCCAAACGCTTGAGCTCTCCGCGCAGAAGATCGAGCGCACTGACGAGGCGGCCGGCGTCGGCCGGCTGCAACCCAAAACCGTGCAGCAACAGCCGGGCTTCCGCGGCCGCAACCGCGCAGAGGAAGGCGAACTTGTATCGCCACAGCAGCCGTGCCAGATCGGGACGATCCACCGCCGAGTGGACCATCAGCCAGCGCACACAAGCCTCCAGCCGCGCAAAATCTTTGCGCAGGCACCGCAGGTACTGGCGGAACACGCGCCTGCGGGCCGCCCGCAGCTTGCGCTCAATGCGCGGCTCGTAGCCGCATTGGGAGGCTAGAAACCGGAAATCCTCTTCGGCCAGGATGCGCTCCATCGGCCGGTACCTTGCGGTGCTGAACGAGCGCAGCCACTCAGGGCTGACCTCGTGTTGCCGCCCGCTGGCTAGTACCCTCCGGGCCAGCAGCAGGAGCATCACCGCAAGCACAGCGAAAACGCCCACGCCAGCGATAATCAACGGGTTCATCATGCCTCGCTACCTCCTGCGCGACATGGCAACAGCATAACCCAAAATGGCCAAAATTGCAACGGATTTTCATAGTATTCGAGTACTACTCGTACCAAGGGTATTCCTCAGGCAAATCCCCTTATTTTCGCAGGCTTCGCGACAGGCTGGCGTTCAGTGCTTCCAACTGCTCGAGCAGCCGCACCTCATCCTGCGGCGTCAGGCTCTGGCGCAACACCACGGTCTGCTCCTCGCCGGCAGGCCGCAGCAATACCAGCCAGGCCACCAGGCAGGCGTCCGCAATTGCAAGTAGAGCCGTGCTCACCACCCGGCGGATCTCAAAGCCGGTCACATTCATGACGAACAGCGCCAAAGCGGAGGTGAGAAAAAAGACCGAATACACGATGGCATGCACGGCCAGATTCCGCTTGAGCGGAACCGGGTAGCGCGCCAAAAATAAAAGCATAATCACGAGAAATATGACCAAACTGAACAAAATTCCCCGTTCGACAACGCCATAATAGACCAAAATTCGAGAGTTATCTGACAGACCTTGAAGGTCGGCCTGCAGCGTCAGGCCCGAGACCACCACGGCGATCACGAGACCGGCCATCAGTGTGCGGCGACCCAGCGTTGCAATCCCCGGATGATCCCGCAAAATCCCCCCGTAGAGCTCAAGCACCGTCACGATATAGAAGAACCACAGCAGCGGCTGGGTCAGCAGGTAAAACTCTGCGTACCACTGCATGTTTGGGTTGGGCCTGAGCGTGGCGACCACCAGGGACTGGGTCAGATGGACGCACAGCAGCCCACAAAACCAGACATAACGGCGCGCGAGCCCGGCTTGGGCCAGACGGCAGACGAGCACCGCCAGCAGGGCGATTTCCACCCACCACAGCGCGCGCTCGAGCTGCGACAGCGGCTCCATGCAGGCTTCAAACAGGCCTGCGTTATTCTATCGCAGATCGCCGAAAACTACTCAGCCACCTTGGGGCAGGGATAGCAACCTGGAAGCGGAATGATGTCGCCGGCCACCGCCGCTACCTGCAGTGTCAAGAAGATCGCCAACAACACCTTTTTCAGCATGGTCGTTTCCTCTCCTCTTTGGGAAATTTCCAAGCGTTTTTCACGCTAAATTCCACAATATCCGGATTTCAGGGTGGCGCAAAAAATCCCGACAGATGTTCCGAATTCGGAACAGGCTCGGCCAAGCCGTTGCCCCTGTGGAAAACCCCACGCGGAGCGCGGACTTGGGGTATAATCGCTACGTGCGGCAGCGGCCATGAAGCGCGTCCGCCAAAAGACGGTTCTCGATCGGAGCGCCGCCGCCGAACTGTGGCGCAACACCCTGGCGCAGATCCCCTCCCTGTTCGGGCGACTCGTCTATCTGGCTTCGCTCCGGGACCAGAACACCGGCCGGTACGAGCATCACGGCCTGGCGCAGCTGTTCGGCGAGGAGGTGACCGACGAGGCCCTGCGCGAAAGCCACGCCGCTACGTTTCAGGACTGGCTGTGCTACACCCTGGAGCAGCAGAAGACGGACCTGGATCTGTACCTGGCCGGGCTGGATACGGACAAGCGCACGCTGCTGGACACCTGGATCCGCCTGGCGCCGTACCGCACTCTGGTGCCGGCCTCGGCCCGAGATGTGGAGCGGAAGCTGTATCTGGCCGACCTGGAGACGCTGCTCGAGCTGCTCAAGAACGAGTACGACGTCGCCGCCCCTGATCCAGACGCATAGCCACGCCCGCCACCTGCCCGATGACGTCCACCTCCTCGGGGTAGGCAAAAACCTGCGGGGCGCACAGCGAAGCCGGGTGGGGTTGCAGCACCAGCTGGTCGCCGTCGAGCGCGCACCAGCCGCAGGCGTAGCCTCCCCGGTGCTCGAGGAAATAAATGGGACGCTCAAATTCGTTGCTCCAGCCCCCGGTGGCGATTTTGCGCCGGGTCTCGTCAATCAGCACCAGCGAGCCGGGCGCCAGCAGCGGATACATGGACCAGTCCTCAGTCCCGATGAGCGCATAGCGGTGGTGGCGCAGATCCAGTCCGTTGAGCAGCATCAACGGCAGCTTGCCCCAACGCTGGATCAGGCGGCTCAAATAGGTGGTGCGGCGCAAATCCAGACCCGGATCGAGCGACAGCGGGACCTGCACGTGGCCGTAGCCCTCCGAGCCGAAGCCGATCGAGTGCGTGCGCTCCACCTCCACCGTGGTGGCATCTGCCGGCATCTCGGAGACGTTGACGCCGTACCACTCCAGCACTTCCAGCAAATCCAGCCGGTAGATCGCACACAGCGAATAGAGCCGGTAGATGGTCGGAACCGTACCCTTGTTTTCGATGTCGGCCAGCCGGCTGAGCGCCACCACAAATTCGCTGTTGTTATGGCGCTCGGCGATCCGGAGACTGGCTTCCTCGACGTCCCGGTAGCGGAGATTGAGGCGTTCCCGGGCTCGCTTGAGCCTCAGCCCCGCCTCTTCCATGCTATGATCCTTCCGAGCAAGGGCGGGTTGGCTGCCGCCGGAAGATCCCCGTGTCGGAGGCATGCAAAAACTCTTTCTGACCTGCATTATAGCGGCCCGGTGCGGGCCGAGCAAGGGAGTTTTTTGATTTTTCGTTCTGAATTCGGAACAGGCCCGCAAACAGGAGGCCATTTTTGAAAATCGTGGTGGGAATCACAGGGGCAAGCGGCGCCATCTACGGCGTGCGTTTGCTCGAAAAATTACGCCGCCAGCCGGGTGTGGAAATCCATTTGATTATCTCAAGGCCCGGTGAAAGAACAATTTACGAGGAAACCGGCCGGAAAGTCGCCGAGGTGCGTGCTCTGGCGCACCACGCCTATGCCATTGACGACATCGCCGCCCGCTTGGCCAGCGGCTCGTTTTCCACCGATGGAATGGTTATCGCCCCCTGCTCGGTCCACACCATGGGGGCTATCGCCTCTGGGGTGACGGGAAACCTGCTGACCCGCACCGCGGACGTCACGCTCAAGGAGCGCCGTAAACTCATCCTGATGATCCGGGAATCTCCCTTGCACGTCGGCCACCTCCGGGCCATGACCACCCTTGCCGAGATGGGAGCGATCATCGCTCCGCCCGTGCCGGCCTTCTACCACAAGCCGGCTACGGTGCTCGACATCGTGGACCACAGCGTGGATCGGGTGCTCGATCTGCTGGGGCTGCCCGACCCCGACGCCAGGCGGTGGCGGGAATGAGAGAGACAAGCGGCGCCGCCTACAATCCCAGCTCCGTGGCGCGAAGAGCGAAATCGTGCGTTGCTTTCCAGGGCGAACCCGGAGCGTTCAGCCAGGAGGCCGTCCGCAAGCTGGCGGGGGATCGCGTCGCTGTCCTACCCTGCCAGCGCTTTGAAGACGTGTTTCAGGCGCTCAAGTCGGGCCGGGCCGAGGCGGCCGTGATCCCGATTGAGAACTCCCTGGCGGGCTCGGTGCATGAGAACTACGACCATCTGCTGCACTATAATTTCCGGATCGTCGGGGAGACGAGCATTCGCATCGTCCACAACCTCATCGCGCCGCCGGGAGTGCGATTCCGCCAGATCCGGCGCGTGTACTCGCACCCGGTGGCGCTCAACCAGTGCCTGAACTTCTTCGCCCGGCACCCCGAGATTGAAAAGGTGCCTTTTTACGACACAGCCGGGAGCGTGAAGATGATCATGCAGGAAGGGCTCCGGGACGCCGCCGCCATCGCCTCAGCCCTGGCGGCTGAAATCTACGGAGCGCGCATCCTGCGCAGGTCCATCGAAGACGACCGCCGCAATTTCACCCGCTTCTTTCTCTTGCGGCGCCCCGATTCCCGTAAGCCGCCGCTTGCCGACGCCGGGCGCGGCTGGAAGACCTCGCTCGTCTTCACCACGCGCAATGTCCCGGGCGCACTGTTCCGCGCCCTGAGCGCTTTCGCGCTGCGCGATCTGAATCTGACCAAAATCGAGTCCCGGCCTCTGCGTGGCAAGCCGTGGGAGTATCTGTTTTACCTGGATTTTCTCGGCCACGTGGACGAACCTCGGGCGCAGAACGCCCTCCGCCATCTCGGCGAACTGGCGGATTTTTTGCGTGTGCTGGGCTGCTATCCGCGCGGCGACTGAAGCCTGGGTCAGTAAAGGGGCGGTTCGCCCGGGGGCCGGGTCTTCCAGCGGCGATGAATCCACAGCCACTGCTCCGGGTGACGGCGGATCACGGCTTCGAGCCGTTTCTGGAGCCGTGCGGTGTCCTCCCGGGCGTCCCCGGTGATCTCGACCGGAGGCTCAAAACGGAGTACGTACCGCTTCTCCTGTTCCGACCACAAGGCGTAGCCGGGGATCACCGCGGCCCCGGAGTGGGCTGCCAGGCGCACCAGCCCCGTGCCGGCGCACGCCGGGATGCCGAAGAAGTCCACGAAGACGCCCTCCTGCAGACTGCTGTTCTGATCCACCAGGATGCCCACGGCCTGGTTGGCGGCGAGGGCCTGGAGAATGCTGCGCGCTCCGTCTTTTTTCTCGATCAGCCGGTTGCCCCCGATCCGCCTTCGCGCCGACACGAGCGCATCGAGCATCGGGTTGTCCAGGGGACGGACCACGACATACATCGGGCGGCTCAGGAGGGCGTACGCGACGGCGCTCAACTCCCAGTTGCCCAGATGAGCCGTCGCAAAGAGCACGCCTTTGCCGCGGCGGAAGGCCTCCTCGACGTGCTCGTGGCCCTCCATGCGAACCCACTTGCCGGCGCTGCGGCGATCGAGGGAAGGAAAACGCGCAAAGAGCACCAGTGAGCGCGCCAGGGAGCGGTACATGCCGGCCAGGATCCGGCGGTGTCCGGCAGCGCCCAGCTCCGGCAGGGCCATTTTCAGATTCCGGAGCGCCACGCGGCGCAGGCGGGGCACCGCCAGATCGAGCAGGCGCAAGCAGCCCCGTGCCGCGGCCTCGGCCAGCGGCGCCGGAAGCCAGGCAAGCACTTTGAGGACGGCGAGCGCCGCAGCATACTCGAGCGTATCGCGTGCAGCGGAGCGGCGGGACAACCGGACTATTCTATCCACCCGCCCCCGAGCACCACATCGCCCTGATAAAAGACGGCCGCCTGGCCCGGCGTGACCGCGCGCTGCGGTTCATCGAAGCGGACCTCCACGCGCCGCGGGTCCGCAGTGGGATAGATGGTGGCAGCAGCGGCCATGTGCTTGTTGCGGATCTTTACTTCGGCGCGGACCGGTGCGGCAAGGGACGGCCAGGGGAACCAGTTCACTTCGCCCGCCGTGAGCGTCGCCCGCAGAAGCTCCTCTCCGCGCCCGACAATGACCCGCTGCGTGGCGGGCTCGGTGGCGATGACGTAGAGCGGCTCGCCGGCCGCCACTCGCAGGCCCCGCCGCTGGCCCACGGTGAAATGATGTACTCCGGCGTGTTCGCCGAGGACGCGGCCGTCGGTCGAGACAATTTGGCCGCGCACATGCTCGCGCGGCAAACCCTTTTCGCGGAAGTAGGCCTCGATGAAGGCGGCGTAATCTCCGCTCGGAACGAAGCAGATCTCCTGGCTGTCCTCTTTCCAGGCCACTGGTAGCCCCATCTCCTCGGCCATGCGCCGCACCTCCGCCTTGGTGAACTCGCCGAGTGGAAACTGCGTGCGTGCCAACTGCTCTTGCGTCAGACCCCAAAGGAAGTAGGTCTGGTCTTTGGAGGCATCCACCCCGCGCAATAACAGAAAGCGGCCCGTTTTTTCGTCACGCCGGATGCGGGCGTAATGGCCGGTGGCGATGCGCTCGGCCCCGAGCGAGGCGGCGAGTTCGAGGAAGCGTTCGAACTTGATGTAGTTGTTGCACAACGTGCACGGGATGGGGGTGCGGCCCGACAGATAGTCGGCCACGAAGGGGCGCACCACCTGCTGCTCGAATTCTTCCTCGAAGTTGACCACGTAATACGGGATGCCGAGGGTCTCGGCTACACGCCGGGCGTCGTAGACGTCGTCCAGCGAGCAGCAGCGGCCCGTGGCGCCTTCGCGGGAAAGTTCCGGCAGCCGGCGCTGATTCCACAGCTGCATCGTGAGGCCGATGACGGAGTGCCCCTGGCGCACCAGCAGCCCGGCGACGGTGGAGCTGTCCACGCCGCCGCTCATGGCCACGGCGATCAGATTCTCAGGCATGGCTGTAGGTCGGAGAAAGCCGCCGCAGTTGCGCGGCGACCTCAGCCACCGCTTCGATCAGAGCGTCTACCTGTTCCTCGGTGTTGGAGCGTCCCAGCGAGAAGCGAACGCTGGCTTTGGCCTGCTCGGGCGGCAGGCCCAGAGCTGTGAGGACGTGAGAGGGTTCGATGGCGCCGCTCGAGCAGGCCGATCCCGTAGAGACGGCGAAACCTCTCAAGTCCAGGGCGATGACCATGGCTTCGCCCTCGACCCCCGCAAAGGAGATATTGGTCGTGTTCGGGGTGCGAGGAGCTTTGCCGCCGTTCACCGTAGCTTGCGGCACACGCTCCAGAATGCCCCGCTCCAGGCGGTCCCGCAGGGCGGCCAGACGCGCGGTCTCCGAGTCCAGATGGCTCTGGACCCAGGAGGCTGCCGCGCCCAGGGCGGCGGCGCCGGGTACATTCTCGGTACCCGGCCTGCGGTCCCGCTCATGGTGCCCGCCGTACAGGATGGGAGCCAGCGGCGTTCCCCGGCGGACGTAAAGGGCGCCGATGCCCTTGGGGGCGTAGATCTTGTGCCCGCTCAGGGAGTACAGATCCACTCCCAGCGCCTCGACGTTGACGGCGATCTTGCCCAGGGCCTGCACGCCGTCGGAATGCAGCACCACGCCCGCCTCCCGCGTGATGCGGGCAATTTCACGCAGCGGCTGGATGACGCCGATCTCGTTGTTGGCGTGCATCACGGAAACGAGCACGGTTTCGGGACGCAACGCGCGGCGCACATCGTCAGGATCCACCAGCCCCTCGGAGCTCACGGGCAGGTAGGTCACCTCGACGCCCTCGCGCTCCAGCTGGGCGCAGGTGGCCAGAACGGCGGGGTGCTCGATGGCAGTCGTGATGACGTGTTTGCGCGGCGCCGCGACGCGCCGCACGGTACCGAGGATGGCGAGGTTGTCCGCCTCCGTGCCGCCGCTCAGAAACACAATCTCCGGAGGGCGCGCTCCGATGAGCGCCGCTACCTGGCGCCGCGCCGTCTCCAGCCGCTGTTTGGCCGCCTGACCCCAGTAGTGAACGCTGGAGGCGTTCCCCCAGACGTCGCGCAACACCGCGACCAGCGTCTCGAGGACCTCGGCAGAGACCGGCGTCGTGGCATTATGGTCGAAATAGAAACGATTCACAGAGTTACTGCCTTCATTCTATCAAGCCATGCGCAAGCCCCTCATTACCTTGACCACGGATTTCGGCTCCGCGGATCACTTCGTCGGCACGATGAAAGGCGTCATTCTGCGCCTGTGTCCTCAGGCGGCCATTGTGGACATCAGTCACGAGATTACGCCCTTTGAGGTTGCGGAAGCCGGCTTCGTGATCGCACAGGCGTATCCTTACTTTCCCAAAAAGACCGTGCACGTGGTGGTGGTGGATCCCGGGGTGGGGACGCTGCGGCGGCCGATCCTGGCCGAAGCCGCCGGCCAGTATTTCGTGGCGCCCGACAACGGCGTGCTCTCGATGATCTACGCGCGGGAGAAGCATAAAGTGAGGGCGATCACTACCGAGAAGCTGTTCCTGCAACCGTTGAGCCAGACGTTCCACGGGCGGGATGTGTTCGCCCCCGTGGCGGCGCATCTGGCGCGGGGCCTGAGGCCTGCGCAATGCGGAAAACTGATTCAGGACTACCTGCGGTCGGAATTTGACCGGCCGGTGCGCACGGGGAAGCGTTACTGGGCCGGACGGATCCTCAAGATTGACCGTTTCGGCAACCTCATCACGAATTTCCCCGCGGCGGAGTTTTCCGTGCTGGAGCGCCGACCGTTCGAGATGACGATAGGGCCACATCGTATCCGGCGGCTCGTCCACAGCTATGCGGAAGGAGACTACGGGGAGCTGGTGCTGATCGCCGGCAGCACGGGCTTTTTCGAGGTTGCGAGCAATCAGGCGTCCGCTGCCAAAATCACCGGCTGCGCGGTGGGCACGCAAGCCGAACTGGCGATCTGGTAAGGGCCGGAAGGAAGGCAGGCGCTGCCGGCAGCATAAGCGGCGGGAATTGTTTCTACGAGCCGAGTTGCGTTACAATTTCAGCGGATTGCCCGCCCAGCCCGCTGGATCCGTGTCCACAACGCGAAGCCGGGAATTCCGGCAGCAGCTTGCCGAGCGGGTCCTTGTGGCCGACGGGGCCATGGGGACGATGCTCTACGCCAAGGGTGTGTTCATCAACCGGTGCTATGACGAGCTGAACCTGTCGGCGCCGCAGCTGGTCAAGGAAGTGCACGAGGAATACCTCCGGGCGGGCGCCGAGATCCTGGAAACCAACACGTTCGGGGCCAACCGGGCGCGGCTCGGCCACTACGGCTTTGCGGACAAGCTGAAGCAGATCAATCAGGCCGGCGTGCGGCTGGCGCGGGAGGCGGCCGGGGAATCGGCATTTGTGGCCGGTTCGGTCGGTCCGCTGGGCATTCGCATCGAGCCGCTCGGACCGACCTCGTTTGCCGAGGCCCGGGCCATGTTCCGCGAGCAAGTCGAAGCCCTCGTCGAGGCGGGCGTGGACCTTCTGATCCTGGAGACGTTCTACGACCTGAACGAGCTGCGGGAGGCGATTTTTGCGGCGCGGGAAGTCGCCGGCGACGATCTGGTGATCATCGCGCAGGTGACGATTGACGACTACGGCAACCTGCCGGACGGCACCGACACGGAGACCTTCACGCGGCGGCTGGACGAATGGCCGGCCGACGTTGTAGGCTGCAACTGCTCGGCCGGCCCGAAAGTGACGTTCGAGACCATCGAGAAGATGCAGCGCTACACGGCAAAGCCTCTGAGCGCCATGCCGAACGCGGGCCATCCGGCCACGGTGGAGGGACGCAAGATCTATCTGTGTTCGCCCGAATACATGGCCCAGTACGCGCGGCGGTTCCTATGGGCGGGAGTGCGGATCCTCGGCGGCTGCTGCGGCACGACGCCGGAGCACATCAAGGCGATCCGCTCGGAAGTCCGCTCGCTGAGGCCGCTGCACCGCCGGCTGCCGGCGACGGTGGAGGAGCCGTCGGTCAAGGCGCAGGCGCTGCCGAAAGTGCCTGTAGCGGCCAAGTCGCAACTCGGGGCCAAGCTGGCGGCAGGAAAGTTCGTCGCGTTCGTGGAGATCCTGCCCCCGCGGGGTGTAGATGCCAGCAAGGAGATTGCCGGGGCCAAGCTGTGCGCGGCACACGGCATTGACTGCATCAACGTGCCCGACGGTCCCCGGGCCAGCGCCCGCATGAGCGCCCAGGTAACCTGCCAGCTGATCCAGCAGCATGCGGGAATCGAAGCCGTGCTCCACTTTTGCTGCCGCGACCGGAACATTCTCGGGATTCAGTCCGAGCTGCTCGGAGCCTATGCGGCGGGCATCCGGAACCTGATCTGCATCACGGGCGATCCGCCGCGCATGGGGTCCTATCCGGCCGCCACGGCGGTGTTCGATGTGGACGCGATCGGCCTGGTGAACATCGTCAACAACCTGAATCACGGCCTGGATATCGGCGGCAATCCCATGGGTTCGCAGACGGCGTTGCTGATCGGCGTCGGCGCCAACCCCGGCGCGGTGAACCTGGAGGAAGAGATCCGGCGCTTTGAGTGGAAGGTTCAGGCGGGCGCCGAGTACGCCGTCACGCAGCCGGTGTTCGACCTGCGACTGCTGGAGAACTTTCTCAAGCGCATCGAGCACGTGCGCATCCCGGTCATTGCGGGCATCTGGCCGCTGACCAGCTACCGCAACGCGGAGTTCATGGTGAACGAACTGCGGGTGCCGGTGCCGGAGGAGTACATGCGCCGCATGCGCCTGGCCGACAGCGCGGAAAAGGCGCGGCGGGAGGGCGTGGCGATTGCCCGGGAGATGGTCCAGCGCGTGCGGTCCATGGTGCAGGGTGTACAATTGAGCGCACCGTTTGGCCGCTACGAGATGGCCATCGAAGTGGCGGAGGCCATCGGCTCCCGGTAGGAGACCGCATCGCAAGTGCCCACGGACCTGATCGAGATTGATCCCGAAAATCCCAGTCCTGAAGCGATCGAGCGCGCGGCGGCGACGATCCGCCGGGGCCGCGTGGTCGCCATTCCCACCGATGCGCTGTACGTGGTGGCCGCCGATCCGTTCAACCTCCACGCGGTCGGGCTGGTTTTTGTGGCCAAGGGGCGCGAAATCCACCGTTCCCTGCCCCTCCTGGTCGCCGACGTGCTGATGGCTGAAGACCTTGCCAAGGAGCTCCCGCCGACCTTCCACCCTCTGGCGCGGCGCTTCTGGCCGGGACCGTTGACCATCATCGTGCCCGCCTCGGCCAAAGTGCCTCTGAAGGTGACGGGAAACACGGGCCGCCTGGCGGTGCGCCAAAGCCGCTCGCGCGTGGCCGGTGCGCTGCTTGAGAAGCTCGGGCAGCCTCTGATTGCCACGAGCGCCAATATCTCGGGACAACCCACCTGTCGCAGCGGCATCGAGGTGTTCGGCATGATGGACGGACGCATTGACCTGGTGCTGGATGGCGGCGTTTGCCCCGGCCCCGGGAGCACGACGGTGGACATCACGGGACCGGGCTGGCGGGTGATCAAGGAAGGGGCCGTGTCCGAACAGGAGATCAAAGAATGTCTCAACGCCACCTGAGGCTGTGGACTGCGGCGGCCGCGGTTTGCTTCACCGCTGTGGCCTTGTGTGCCGAGCGACCCCGGATCGAACTGCTCTGGCCCGACGGCGCGCCGGGGGCCGTGGGCAACGAGGAAGCCGACCGTCCCACGCTGAGCATCTACCTTCCGGAGGGGACCGAGGCGGCGGCGACGGGCGTGGTGGTGTGTCCCGGCGGGGGATACCGCACGCTGGCGATGGATCATGAGGGCGACCAAGTGGCCCGCTGGTTGAACTCCCTCGGTGTGGCGGCATTCGTGTTGAAGTACCGCCTCGGGCCGCGCTACCGCCATCCGGCCCCCCTTCAAGACGTCCAACGTGCCATCCGCAGCGTGCGGTACCGCGCCGCGGAGCTGCGAGTTTCCCCGGAACGCATCGGCGTGTGGGGTTTTTCGGCGGGAGGCCATCTGGCAGCGACGGCGGCGACGCACTTCGATTCCGGCAACCCGCTGGCTGCCGATCCGGTGGAACGCCTCAGTTGCCGGCCGGATTTCGCGATTCTGGCCTACCCGGTCATTTCATTCACCACCGAGTACGCCCACAAGGGATCGCGCAGTTTTCTGCTCGGTGAGGACCCGGACCCTCAGCTGGTCGAGAGCCTCTCGCTGGAAAAGCGTGTCAGGGCGGACACTCCCCCCACGTTTTTGTTTCACACCACAGAAGACCGTGCCGTGCCTCCGGAAAACAGCGTGCTGTTCTACCTGGCCCTGCGCAAAGCGGGCGTGCCTGCCGAATTGCATATATACGAACGGGGCCGTCACGGCGTGGGCCTGGCGCCGCACGATGCGGTGCTGTCCAGCTGGGTCTCCCGCCTGAGGGACTGGCTGGCGGTCCACGGCTGGATTCCGCAACGCAGCCCGACGCCCTGAGCGCCGGCGTGGACGCACCGACAGGCCGCCCCGATTTTGGAACACCGACCTCAGAGGCGCTGGGTTTCGGCGGCGGGGGCTTCTTCCTCGGCGGGTTCGTGGAGGTGGACGTAATACGTGGCCGCGCCCATCAACAACATCAGCGCGAGAGCGACGACGAACCAGCCCAGTGTTCGCGCCGTCCAGGCGCGCTCGCCCTCGATGGCGGCCGCCGTGAGCTGGACGAACGCCGCGGCGAGCCCCCCGCCGAGAACCAGCTTCCAGTGCCAGGGCATCAGGTCGAGATGGTCCTGGCCGCCGACCTGGCCCCAGAGGGTGAACACGGCAACCAGTGCCACAAGGAATTCCACGGCCAAGGCCAGGCGGACGGCAGCGCGGGGCATATCAGGCGGCCAGTTTCCGGCCGGCCAGCGGCAGGTTGTCCTTCACCATGGCCGCGTTGACCATCTCGGAAATGACGCCGCTCAGATTGGGATTTTGCAGGGCCCATAAGTAGGCTTTCTGGGGCCGCTTCCAGGGACCGGGGACCGCCTTTTCGATCCATTGGGCGCGCGCAGCGTCACCCGGGCGCTCGTCGCCGGTGCGGTAGACGGGCCGGGCAACTTTCATCGCGATGACGCCCAGGTCCGCGCTGCGGGCTTTTTCGAGCGCACGGGCGACGAAGCGGTGATTCACGATGTTGTAGGCCACCATGGCCATCGAATAAACCCTGGCCTCGATGGCGGCCTCCAGAATCCCCGCCGGATCCGTGTGTGCGGAAAGGCCGAGGTGACGGACCTTCCCGGCTTTTCGGAGCGTTTCGAAGGCTTCGAAGATTTCCGGGTAGTGAAGCACTTCGTAAGGTGTGCTGGCGCCGTGCGGGCACATGAGCAGGTCGAGGTGGTCCGTGCCGAGGCGTTTGAGGCTTTCCTCGACGGAGTCGAGGATGAGCTTCTTGTAGTTCGTTTCACGGTTGATCCGCCGCCCGTACTCCTTTTCCATGACGTTGGCCAGGGCGGCATCGTCCAGTTCGGCGCGCTGACCCTCGAAGTAATTGCAGAAGTAGTCCGGATCGGCCACGTTGCGCCGCTCGATGTCGTCCTGGGCTCTGGTGCGAAGTTTTTTCTGCTCAGGCTCCGGCAGGCTCTGGAAGATCTCGCGGTACAGGCGGTTGCGGTTGATGTCCCAGAGGCTGACCTTGGTGTTGAGGAAGAAGGTATCGCGCCTGCGGGAGCGGATCACCCGGGCGTAGCCCAGTTCGCTCGCCCCTTTGCCGTAAGCCGGGGCCGTGTCCAAATAGTTGAGGCCCATGTCGAGGGCCAGCAAGACGTGCTCGTAATTGTCGGGGGCGATGCGGTTGCCGCCCATGACAATTTCAGAAATCATAAAGCCGGTGCGGCCCAGGCGGCGGTAGGTCATGCCGGGCTGGCGGTTGCGCCATTCGGGCGAGGCGGCCGGCGTGCGTCCGGCTACGGCCAGGATCGCTCCGGTCAGAAACTGCCGGCGGTCAAGCATTCCATCCTCCGAGACTCCCGCCCATTGTAGTCGCGAGCGGGCAAGGCAGGCAATGGCCGGCAGTTAGCGCAGGCGGCCCAGGTCCGCTGCTTGGGCGATGGTTGCGCTCGGCGCGCCGCCTCCACGCGGTTCGTTGTACGATTCGGAGAGGGGTGATGGCGCGCCAACGGGTCGGCTGGGTGCGTACGGTGCACAACCTGCGCACCGCCGCAGGACTGGCCTGGGAGGCGATCCGGGCTCACAAGCTGCGAAGCTTTCTGACGCTGCTCGGGGTCATCATCGGTGTGGCCAGTCTGGTTACCGTGGGCGCCGCCATCCGGGGTCTGGGGATTTACGCCGAGCAGAACGGCGCTAAGGTTTTCGGCAGCAACACCTTTCTGATCGCGCAGATTGCGACCGCCACGACCGTTGAGGAGTACTGGCAGAAGGCGCGGCGCAACAAGCGGATCCGCTACAGCGATTACACGTATCTGGAAGCGGCCACCGGCGAGCAGGTTCTCTACAGCACTTCCCGGACCCAACCCGAGGAGCTGCGGCGCAACGGCGCGGTGTTCGACAACGCCGCCGTCACCGGAGTTTCCTTCACCCTGCCCGAGATCCGGGACCTGCCCTTGGCGGAGGGGCGGTTTTTCAGTGCGGACGAAGAGCGGCACGCAAGTTTCGTGTGTGTGATCGCTGCCGACGTGGCCGCCGCTTTATTTGCGGGCGAATCCGCGCTGGGACAAGACTTGAGAATTCGGGGTTACGACTTCCGCATCGTCGGCGTTCTGGACAAAGTGGGCGCGGTGTTCGGGGTGACGCAGGACAACATCGTGTACATCCCGTCGCCGGCGTATACCCGCTTATACGGAACGCGGCAGTCGCTCCACGTCTACGGCAAGCCGCGCGCCGGGCTCGAATTCGAGGAAGCCCTGGACATTGCGCGGGTGGCCCTGCGCATGCGCTTCCGGACGCCGCTAGGGCAGCCGGACAACTTCGACATCGCCACGCCCGAAGGTCTCCGCACCTGGGTGGAAGGCGTGCTCGGCATGATTTCCGCCGTGGTGGTCCCTGTGACCGCCATCTCGCTGGTGGTGGGCGGCATTGTAATCATGAACATCATGTTGGTCACGGTGACCGAGCGCACGCACGAGATCGGAATCCGCAAATCGCTCGGCGCGCGGAGCCGTGACATCCAGCTGCAGTTTCTGCTGGAGGCGGTGTTCCTGGCGGGGCTGGGCGGGCTGGCCGGCGTGGCTCTGGGAGCGGGGCTGGTTGTCCTGCTGGAGGCGCTGTTCGGTATCACGCTGGAGATGACGGCCGATTATGCGGCCCTGGCGATCGCCACGGCATGCGTGACCGGGGTTCTGAGCGGGTGGTATCCGGCCCGGCGCGCGGCGCGGCTGGATCCGGTGACGGCCATCCGGATGGAGTGAGCGGTGCGGGTTGCAGCGGGCGAGACGTTACGACTGGCCCTGGGCACGCTTTGGGAGTACCGGTTCCGGTCGGCGCTCACGATCCTCGGGGTGGTGATCGGCATCACGACCGTGGTTACCGTAAGCGCCCTGCTAAGCGGGCTGCGCCGGGGTATCGTGACCTTTTTCCAGGAGCTGGGGCCCGATAATCTGTTCATTTACCGGACGAGCGGCGATCCCAACAGCCTTCGCATCAGCCCCAGAGAGCGGCGGCGCAAGCCGATGCGTCCTGAGTATGCGGAGCTGATCCGGCGACTGTGCCCGGCCGTCGAGGACGCCGGGGTACAGCTCTTCATTCCCCCGGTGGTGGAGGGCCGGGCGCTCATCGCCAAAGTTCCCGGCTACCAGACCGACCGGTTCTCGCTGCTGGGGGCCACGGCGAACATGAGTTCGATCGCACCGCGCGAGCTGCAGGATGGGCGCACGTTCACAGCCGAGGAGGCGCGCCGTGCGGCCCGCGTGGCGGTGATCGGTCACGATCTGGCGGAGGCGCTGTTTCCGCACGGGGCGGTGGGGCGGACTCTGATTGCAGACGGCGCCGAGTTCACCGTGGTCGGCGTTCACGCCAAGGCCAAAGGCGGCTTTTTCGGCGAGAACGACCTGGACCGGCAGATCACGATTCCGCTGGAGACGGCGCGCTCGCGCTATCCGGCCGTGGACCGCTTCATGATCGTCGTCAAAGCGCAACCGGGCCGGCGTCAGGAGGCGATCGAAGAAGTGACGGCCCTGCTGCGCAAGATCCGGCGCACGCCGCCGGGCGCGGAAAACGATTTCTCGCTGACCACACCGGATCAGATCATCCGGCAGTTCGACCAGCTTACCGGTCTGGCCTGGATGGTCTCGCTGGCCATCGCGGGTCTGAGTCTGTTGGTGGGCGGCATCGGGGTGATGAACATCATGCTGGTGAGCGTGACGGAACGCACGCGGGAAATCGGCGTGCGGAAAGCCCTTGGAGCCCGGCGGCGGGATCTGGTCGCCCAGTTTCTGCTGGAAGCGGTGGCGCTGACGGGCACGGGCGGGCTGCTGGGTCTGGTCTGCGCCGTGCTTGCGGCATGGGGTATCGGGGTGCTGGTGCCGGCGCTTCCCTCCGAGGTGCCGCCTTCCTCGATGGCGGCGGGGCTGGCGGTTTCCGTCGGGGTGGGACTCTTTTTCGGCGTCTGGCCGGCGGTGACCGCCTCGCGGCTGGATCCGGTCGAGGCGCTGCGCTACGAATAAGCGCCGTCCGGCGGCGCGAGGCGGGTGCTATATTGGGGGTGGTTTGAGTCCGAAATTTGCGCTCCTGATCGCGTTGTGGTGCGTCCCGGCCGGGCTGCAAGCCGCGGCCCGGGTCGTGGCGGTGGACGTAGACGGCGTGGTCCACCCGATCACCGTAGATATCGTGTCTCACGCGATCGAGAAGGCCCGGCGCGAGAGCGCCGAGCTGCTGCTGGTGCGGCTGAACACCCCCGGCGGGCTGCTGGAGGCGACTCGCCAGATCGTGGAGAAACTCGTGGCCTCCCCGGTTCCGGTGGCGACGTACGTTACGCCGAGCGGCGGCCGGGCCGCCTCGGCCGGATTTTTCATTTTGATGGCGGGCGACGTGGCGGCGATGGCTCCGGGAACGCACACCGGGGCGGCTGCGCCGGTACTGCTCGGCCAGCAGATGGATCAGGTGATGCGCAAGAAGGTGGAAAGCGACGCCGCCGCGTGGCTGCGCTCGCTTGCCGCCAAGCGCGGGCGCAACGCGAATCTGGCCCAGAGCGCCGTGCTCGAATCCAAGTCGTTCACCGAAAAAGAAGCTCTGGACAACCAGCTCATTGATCTGGTGGCGCGCGATGAGGGGCAGCTGCTGGAGCTGCTGAACCGCCGGGAAGTCACCCGCTTTGACGGGCGCAAACAAACCCTCGCGCTGAGCGGAGTCGTCGTGGCGCCGTACGAGCTCACGCGGCGCGAGCAGATCATGAAGGCGGTGAGCGATCCCAATATCGCCCTGGTGTTGCTGGTGCTGGGCGCGCTGGGGGTCTACATCGAGTTCAGTTCTCCCGGCCTCATCGTGCCCGGGGTGCTGGGCGGGATTCTGGTGCTGCTGGGGCTCTCCGCCCTGTCGGTGCTGCCGATCAACTGGATCGGCGTGGCGTTGCTGGTGCTGGCGGCGGCGCTGTTCATCCTGGAGGCCAAGTTTGCCTCTCACGGAATCCTCGGGGCCGGGGGCGCGGTGGCCATGATTCTGGGCGCGCTGCTGCTGATTGACAGCCCGCTGCCGGAGATGCGGGTCCATCTGGGCACCGCCGTGGCGGTGGCGCTTCCCTTCGCGCTGATCACGGTGTTTTTGCTGTCGCTGGTGCTGCGGGCGCGGAAGTACAAGGTGGCCACGGGGCCGGCGGGCATGATCGGCGAGGTGGGCCGGGCGGAGACGACGCTCAATCCTGCCGGCAAGGTGTTTGTCCACGGTGAATTCTGGGACGCGATGTGCTCGACGCCGGTCGAGGCGGGCGCGCGCGTTCGCGTCGTCGGCGTAGACGGTTTGCGGCTCAAGGTAGAGCCGGAATAAGCTCGACACGGAGGATTCCATGCTCGACATTCCCACGATTGCGCTGATCATCATCGTGCTGTACGTGCTGTCGGCGATCAAGATCCTGGCCGAATACGAACGGGGAGTCATCTTCCGGCTGGGCCGCGTGCTGCCACGGCCGAAAGGCCCGGGAATCATCCTGGTTTTTGCGCCCATTGACCGCATGGTGCGGATTTCGCTGCGCGTGGAAACTCTGGAGGTGCCGCCGCAGGATCTGGTGACGCGCGATAACGTCACCGTCAAGGTCAACGCGGTGATCTATTTCCGCGTGATTGATCCTACCAAGGCGGTCATCGAAGTCGAAAATTTCCGCTACGCCACTTCGCAGCTGGCCCAGACCACGCTGCGGAGCGTGCTCGGCGAAGTGGAGCTCGATGACCTGCTCAGCCAGCGCCAAAAGCTGAACATCCGGCTGCAAAGCGTCCTGGATCAGCACACCGAGCCGTGGGGCGTCAAAGTGGCCATGGTCGAGGTCAAGCAGGTGGACCTGCCCGAGCAGATGATCCGCGCCATCGCGCGCCAGGCGGAAGCCGAGCGCGAGCGCCGCGCCAAGATCATTCATGCAGAGGGCGAGTACGCCGCCGCCGAGCGGTTGGCCATGGCGGCGGAGATGATCCAGCGGCAGCCCGTCGCCATTCAGTTGCGGTACTTGCAGACCCTGGTCGAGATCGGCGCGGAAAAGAACACGACGGTTGTTTTTCCGATTCCGATCGACATTTTCTCGGGGGTCAAGGCGATTCTGGAAAACCTGGCGCGCGCCACTGCGCCGAAAGAGGCGTCTGCACCGGGGAGCTGATCCGACACCCTGGCTTCCCCGAATCTGCGCCGGTATGGGCGCCGAGCTCACCGGCCAGCGGGAAAAAGAACAGGGCCCCGGAAAGCCGAGTTCCGGGCGAACGGGAAAACAGATGAGAGGCCTTCGAGCAGCACTTGTCGCCGGCCTGAGCGGGAGTCTTTTCGGGCAGGCGATCCAGAATCCGGAACCTCCGCCTCCGGAGCGGTTCGCCATCATGGCCTGGGGCCGATCGCCGTCGGATGCGGAGCAATTGCGCTGGATGAAGGAGGCGGGGCTCAACATCTCCGGATTCTGCCGTCCGGAGGAGATCGAGCAGGTGCGCCAGGCCGGATTGGCCTGTTTTGTATCGGACAAGCGGATCAACGGCTACGACTGGGAGCGGCTGCCCACGGAAACCGAACTGCGGCGGAACATCGGGGAGGTCGTGGCTGCGGTCAAGGACCATCCGGCCGTGCTCGGTTTCTACCTGCGGGATGAGCCGCACGCGTCGCTGATGCCGGCTCTCGGCCGCGTAGCCTCGCTGCTGCGCGAGCTGGCGCCGGCTAAGACCACCTACGTGAACCTGTTCCCGCACCGCGTGAGCCGGGAACGCCTGGGCACGGACTATGAGAGCTATGTCCGGATGCTCGTGGACGTGGTCGGGCAGCGATTTCTGAGCTACGACAATTACTCGCTTGTGGGCGGCGAGATGCTCGATTCCTTCTATACCAACCTGGAAATCATCCGGCGTGCGGCGCTCGACAAGGGCGTGCCCTTCTGGAACTGCATCCTGGCCAACGCTCACTTCAACTACATGGAGCCCTCGGATGCGACGTTCGCCTTACAGGTTTATGCCACGCTCGCCTACGGCGGCCGGGGCATTCAATACTTCACTTACTTTACGCCGCAGATTGGCAACTACCGCATGGCAGCGGTGGATCCGTTCGGCAACAAGACGCCGACCTGGGACATGCTGCGACGTATCAACAAACAGATCCACGCGCTTGCGCCGACTATCACCGCTCTGAAGAGCACGGGAGTTTATCATTACCCGGACGTACCCGAGCAGGCGCGGCCCTTGGCGGAAAGCAGGCTGGTCGAGAGCGTGGAGATGACGCAGCGCTACGTGCGGCCGCCTGCGGCCGGACGCTTTCTGGTAGGGGAGTTTGAAGACGAGCGGGGCCGCCCGTATTTCCTGCTGGTGAACAAGGATCTGAACCATTCCTTTCAGTTCCGGGTACGGCTGCGGCGGGAGGGCAAGCTTGTCCGCGTTTCGCCGTATTCCGGGCGGGAGGAGCCGTTCGGACGCGAGATGGACTGGCTGGGTCCCGGCGCCGGAGTGCTGCTGCGCGTGGAGTGAGCAGGGAGCAGGCGCGCCGCCGCAGTTTTGCGAGTCGGTTCCCTTATCGTGAAACAGGCAGGCGCTCGAGCGCTTTTTCCACTGCTTGAAGGGTTCGGTCGAGTTCGGCGTCTCCGTGCACGACGGAGACGTAGAACCTGCCGTCCGGAAGGATGTAGACGCCGCGTTCGAGCAGCGCCCGTGCGAAGTGCGCCAGTCTTTGCGGATCGCCGGCGAGGGTGTCGCGATAGGTCTCAAGGTCTGCCTTTTCGGTGAAGTGGACGGCGAAGGCGGCGCCGAAGCCGGAGACGGCGACGGGCACGCCGCAGCGGCGTGCGGCGTCTCGGATGCCTTCCATCAGAGCGCGCCCGATGCGGTTGGCACGCTCCAGAGCGGCGCCTCGATCCCGCCAGAGTTCTTCCAGTGTGGCGCGGGCGGCCGCCAGAACCAGGGGGTTGCCGTTGAAACTGCCGCCGAAGGCCACGCCGTTGCCGATCAAGTCCATAATCTCCTTGCGCCCGGCGACGGCGCTGACGGGCAGGCCGCCGCCGAGCGCCTTGCCGAAAGTGGCCAGATCCGGGGTGACGCCGTAGTGCTGCTGCGCTCCCCCTAAACCCATGCGGAAGCCGGTGATCACTTCGTCGAAGATCAGAAGCGCGCCCTCCCGCCGGCAGATCTCCCGTACGGCCTCCAGATACCCGGGGCGCGGCATCAGGCATCCGCTGTTACACAGTACGGGTTCCATGATCACGGCTGCGACAGGTGCAGGCGCGCGGGCGAAGGCGGCCTCCACGGATTCGATGCGGTTCCAGACGGCCACTATGACGTTATCGGCGGCGTTGGGCACCTGACCGCGAGACTCCAGAACAGCACAGGGCGCCTCTTCCGGTCCCAGCGCCCCGGCCGGCGGGTGGTGACTGATCAGCACCGAGTCCATCCAGCCGTGGTAGTGGCCCTCGAATTTGAGGATGAGGTTCCGGCCGGTGTAAGCTCGGGCGAGCCGCAGCGCCAGTTGCACGGCTTCGCTTCCGCTGGAGCTGAAGACCACGCGCCCGGCACAGGGCACCAGTTCGCGGATCGTCTCGGCGACGAGAAACTCCAGTTCGTGCTGTGCCCCGTAGGTGTACGGCCGGGCGGCCTGAGCGGTCACTGCTTCGACCAGCGCCGGATGCGCATAGCCGAGGATGTTCGGACCCCAGCCGAGGGTGAAATCAATGTAGCGGTTACCGTCCACGTCCGTGAGGTAGGGCCCGCAGCCGCCGGCGAAATAGAGGGGGACGGGGAATCGGGCGCGGAACGGGCTACTGACGCCGAGCGGGAGCGACCGCCGCGCCCGCTCCAGCCACTGACGGGATCGCTCCCATTGGCCGGCCACGGTTCACCAGTTCGTCATGGATCCGTCGCGGCGGCGATAGAGCGGGACGGGACGGGACCGCTCGGTGATCTCGGCGACCACCGCGAGGGGCTTCGGGTCGAAGGTGACGCCCAGTCCGGGACGGCGGTTGGGCCACAGCTTGCCGTTGCGGAAGTCGAAGTGCTGAGGCAGGTGCGGGACCTCCCGCGGGCCGGCGCCGAGCATTTCCATGAGGACGGGGCCGGAGAACGCGGCGCAGCAATGGACGAGTGCGGCCGTCGCCACCGGCCCGGTGAAGTGCGGCACCAGTCCCACGTAGTGGGTCTCGCACAGGGCGGCGATCTTCATGAACTCGGTGATGCCGCCGCAGTTAGGAATGCTGACGCGGGAGTAGTCAATCAGGTGCTGTTCGATGAGCTCGTTGATGTCCCAGCGGTCCCCAAACTGCTCGCCGACCGCGATCGGCACTTTGACCTGGGGGCGGAGGGTGCGGTAGACGGCGGGATTTTCCGAGCGCACCAGATCCTCGACGAAGAACGGCTCCAGGTCTTCGATCAAGCCGCAGAGGCGCACCGCGTCGGCAAAATCCAGCCGCGTATGAAAGTCGATGGCCCAGTCGCCCTCTTTACCCACGCCTTCGCGGATTTCGCGGCACTGCTCCACGGTCCTGCGGACCATTTCGCGCGCGTCGAAGGGAGCGTCTCCCTGCGGGCCGGCCACGCTGGTGCGGAAGGCGCGGAAGCCGGCTTCGATGCAGGCCCGCGCCGTCTCGCGGAGCGTGCCCTTGCCCGGAAAGGCCGTGGCGTAACATTCCAAATAGTCACGCGTGGCGCCGCCGAGGAGCTCATAAACGGGAACGCCCAGCGCCTTGCCTTTAATGTCCCAGAGCGCCAGGTCCAGGGCGCCCAAGGCGTGAAGTTTCTCGCGGCCGGCCGGGTAAAAATAGCCGCGGTACATCAACTGCCACAGGTGCTCGATGCGGAAGGGGTCCTCGCCGATCAGCATGGCGGCGCACTGCTCGACGGTGTCCTTGCTGCCGCCTTCGCCGATACCGGTGATGCCCTGATCCGTTTCGATGGTGACGATGTGGGAGCTCTGGTTGAACATCGGCCGCGAATTCGGGTCGCGGTAAAAACGGATCCGGGTGATCTTCAGGGGGCCGGGGGCCGCCGGAGAGGCCACAGGCCGGCCGAGCGCGGCCGCGCCGGCCAATCCCGCCGAGAGAAACCGTCTGCGCTGCATCGGGGGTCTCCGTCCCCTCAATCGTACAATGAGAAAGTGAGTTCGCTGACGCTCGACGAACAGCTCACGTATCTCAAGAAAGGGCTGGAGGTACTGATCCGCGAAGAGGAGCTGCGCGAGCGGCTCGTTGAGTCGGGGCGGAGCGGAAGACCGCTGCGCGTCAAGGCCGGCTTTGATCCCACCGCACCCGACCTGCACCTGGGGCATGCGGTCCTGCTGCGCAAGATGAAGCACTTCCAGGATCTGGGCCACACGGTGATCTTTCTGATCGGCGACGGCACGGCCCGGATCGGCGATCCCACGGGACGCAATGTTACCCGCCCTCCGATGACGCGGGAAGAGATCGAGGCCAATGCGGAGACTTACAAAGCCCAGGTCTTTAAGATTCTGGACCCGGAGAAGACCGAGATCCGTTTCAACAGCGAGTGGCTGGACAGGCTTACCTTCGAGGACCTGATCCGGCTGTGCGCGCGCTACACCGTCGCGCGGTTGCTCGAACGGGACGACTTCGCCCGGCGGTACCGGGAGGGCTCACCGATCTCGATCCACGAACTGCTGTATCCGCTGGCCCAGGCCTACGACTCGGTCATGCTCCAATGCGACGTCGAGCTCGGGGGGACGGACCAGCAATTCAATCTTCTGGTGGGCCGGGAGATCCAGAAGGATTACGGGCAAAGGCCGCAGATTGTGGCCACCACGCCGCTGCTCGAAGGGACGGACGGCGTCAACAAGATGTCCAAGTCCCTCGGTAACTACATCGGCATCACCGAGCCGCCGGAGGTGATGTACGCCAAGATCATGTCCATCAGCGACGAGCTCATGTTCCGCTACTACGAGCTGCTGACGGACGCGAGTGTGGCGGAGATCGGAGGGATGCGGGAGCGGATCGCTCGCGGCGAGCTGCATCCCATGGAGGCCAAGATGGCTTTGGCGCGCTCGATCGTGACGGATTTTCACGGCAGCGCGGCGGCAGCCAGAGCCGAAGAAGAATTCAATCGGGTGGTGCGCGGCGGCGAGACACCGTCGGAAGTGGAGACCGTCGCGCTGCCGGACGGGGTACGGAACCACGGGCGCATCCTGCTGCACAAACTACTGCCGAAGATCGGGCTGGCGGAGTCGGTGAGCGATGCGACGCGAAAGATCAAGGCGGGTGCCGTCGAGGTGGACGGCTCGAAATGTCTGGAGCTGACGGTTCCCGACGCCCCCGGCGTGCTCACGATTCAGGCCGGACGCAAGTGGAAGCGCGTCAGGGTCCCCTGAGGCCGACGGATCGCGAGGCCGGCATGAACGGCGCAGGAGGGACGGCCAGGACGCGCCGGCCGGCTCCGGCGCCGCCCACCGACCAGGAGGAGACCTCGAGCGCCATTGCCCGCACTGCGTGACACCCTGGCGGAGACGGCGGCTGCGCTGGCGGCCTACCGCCTGCGCGCGGCCCTGGCCAGTCTCGGCATCACCCTGGGCGTCGCCACGATCATCACGGTGATGACCTTGATCCAGGGCGCCAACGTTTATGTGGAGAACAAGATCGCCAATCTGGGTACGAACGTTTTCCAGATCTCGCGGCTTCCTTTTAACGTTGCCGATTACGATCTGATCGTCAAGGCGCTGCGCTTCAAGCGCCTGACGCTCGAGGATATGCGGGCGGTGGCGGCGAGCTGCCGGCACTGCCTGCGCGTGGGCGCTGAAGTCCGGGCGACTGTGCGCTCGCGATACCGGGACCGGGAGCTGGCCGACACGGCGATGATCGGCCAGACGCCGAGCATGGCCGAGATCGACACGCGCACGGTGGAGCTCGGCCGCTACTTCACCGAGGGAGAAGACCGGCGCGGGGCGCAGGTGTGCCTGATCGGCGCGCGGCTGCGGGAGGAGTTCTTTGCCGGAACCGATCCCATCGGGCGCAGCGTGCGGCTGGGTGAGCAGGAATTTGTGGTTATCGGCGCGTACGAGAAGATCGGCTCCGTGCTGGGGCAGGATCAGGACAACTTCGCGGTCGTGCCGATGGAGACGTTTTTGAAGCTGCGCGGCAGCCGCACGAGCGTCACGATCAGCGCACAGGCGGCGGGCAGCGGTCCGGCGTTCGAGCAGGCTCAGGACGAGGCTCGACTGGCGTTGCGCGCCGCCCGCCGCGTGCCTCCGGACCGGGAGGATGATTTTTTCATCGGGACGAAAGAGAGCTACCTGGCGCTGTGGCGCCGCATCAGCGCGGCGTTTTTTGCGGTCTACGTCATGGTGAGCTCGATCGCCGCCCTGGTGGGCGGCATTGTGATCATGAACGTGATGCTGGTGAGCGTCACAGAGCGTACCAAGGAGATCGGGATCCGGCGCGCCGCCGGAGCGACACAGGGGGATATCGTGCGGCAGTTCCTGGCCGAGAGTCTGGCCCAGTGCCTGCTCGGGGGGCTGGCCGGGGTGGCGGCGGGACTGGCCGTAGCCCTGCTGCTCGACAACTACACGCCCTTCCCGGCCGCGGTGCGCGCCTGGGTGGTCCTGTTCGGAGTGGGCTTCAGTTTCCTGATCGGCCTGTTTTTCGGCATCTATCCCGCCCGGCGTGCGGCGCGGCTGGACCCGGTGGCCGCTCTGCGGGCGGAATGAAATGAGCGCGGCAGAGCTGCGGGAAAATCTGCTGGTCGCGCTGGAGACATTGCGGGCGCACAAGGTGCGCTCGGTGTTGACGCTGCTCGGCATCGTGGTGGGCGTCACGTCGGTGATCTCGGTGGCGGCGATCATCGAAGGCCTCAACCGTTACATTCAGACTCAGGTGCAAGCTCTCGGATCCCGGACGTTTTTCATCACGCGCTTCCCGGCCGGAACCAATCCGCAAGCCATGCCGGAGAGGATTCGAACGCGCAAGTACCTCGACTATCGCGACGCGGCCTTTCTAAGGGAGGCCTGCCGCTCGGTGGGGATTGTGACGGCGTTCGGGACGCGGGCGGCCATGCTGGGCGAGATCAACGAGATCCGCTACGGCGGCCAGGTGGTCGAGCGGCTGATTGTGCGGGGCGTCGAGCCCGAGTACGCTCAGGCGCTCCCGATCTTCACGGTGGCCGAGGGGCGCTTCATTTCGCGCTATGACGAAGACCACGGCCGGCCGGTCGTAGTGCTGGGTCACAAAATAGCCGAGGCGCTGTTTCCCCACACGGAGGCAGTGGGCAAGACGGTGCAGCTTAACGGCAAGCCCTACGAAGTGATCGGCGTACTGGAGGAATATCCGGGCCTGTTCGGCGGTCCGGGAGTGGACGATTTTGCGCTGATTCCGCTGAGCAATTTCCGCAAGAATCACCCGGAATCGCGCGAAATGGTGATCGCCTTCACGGTTCCGGCGGGGACCAGCGTGGAGCGGGCCGTGGATGAGGTCGTGGAGGCGATGCGCCGGCGGCGCAAGGTCCCCCACCACGCCGAGAACGATTTCGAGGTCATTTCGCCCGAATTTCTGGCAGACTTGTGGAACCAGTTGACGGGAGCGCTGGTGATCCTCACCGGGGCGGTAAGCTCGATCGGCCTGGTGGTGGGAGGCGTGGGGGTGATGAACATCATGCTGATCTCGGTCACGGAGCGCACGCGCGAGATCGGCGTCCGGAAGGCTGTGGGCGCGCGCCGCGCGGATATCCGGGCGCAGTTTTTGATGGAGGCGGTGTCGGTCTCCGTGGCGGGAGGCGTACTGGGAATTCTGCTCGGGGCGGCTGTGGCCGTTACGGTCCGCCGGCTGCTGCCTTCGGTTCCGGCCACTGTATCCTTGCTGTGGGTGCTGCTCGGAGTGGCGATGTCGGCGGGAACCGGCGTGTTCTTCGGGTACTATCCGGCAAACCGCGCGGCCAATCTGGATCCGGCAGCGTGCCTGCGCTATGAATGAGAAGATCCGGCGCCTGGAAGCTCGGCATGTCGCCGCCGCCATGCGGCTGAACCTGGCTGCGGGCTGGAACCAGACGGAAGCCGACTGGCTGCGCCTTCTGGAGCTGGAGCGCGAGGGATGCTTCGGATTGTTCCGGGACGATCTGCTCGTCTCCACCACGACCGTGTTTTGCTACGGGCGAAAGCTGGCCTGGATCGGGATGGTGCTCACGGATCCGGAGTTCCGCGGCCGGGGATACGCGCGCCGGCTGATGGAACATGCCCTGGCCTTTGTGGAGGCGCGCGGGGTGGAGTGGATCAAGCTGGACGCGACGGCGATGGGCCGCCCGCTGTACCAGAAGCTGGGCTTCGAAGACGAAGGGCCGGTGGAACGCTGGGCGGCGGTGGCGCCGGCCGTGACGCGCTCTTGTGCCGGAGAGTACCGTCCCGATCCGGTACTGGACGCGCGCGCCTTCGGCGCGGACCGCTCGCGCCTGCTGGCCCGGCTGGCGTGGGGACCGGCAGCGGCCATCAGGGGACTGGGGTTTGCCTTTGCGCGCCCCGGCTCGCTGGCAGCCTACTTCGGGCCGTGTGTGGCGCGCTCGGCGGAAGCGGCGTGCAATCTGCTTCAATGGTTTTTGGAGCGCCACGCCGGGCAACCGGTCTTCTGGGACCTGCTGCCGGCCAACGAGGCTGCCGTGGCGCTGGCGCGCCAGTTCGGATTTGAGCGGCGCCGGGAGCTGGTGCGGATGGTGCGTCGCGGCGCGGCGGCCGCCAGTTCTTTCGAGCACGACGATTCCATGGTGTACGCCATTGCGGGCTTCGAGTACGGCTGAGCAGGGATGGCTATGGCGCGCAAGCGGTACGAGTGGAAGCTCCGAAGCCGGACTTTGCAGCTCGGCGACCGCACGCTGATCCTGGGCGTGCTGAACGTAACGCCGGATTCGTTTTCCGACGGGGGGAAGTACCTGGATCCGGATCGCGCCTTTGCGCGCGCCATCGAACTCGAAGAGCAGGGGGCCGACATCGTGGACATCGGGGCGGAATCCACGCGGCCGGGCTCGCCGCGCATCTCGCAGGCCGAGGAACTGCGCCGCCTGGTGCCGGTGCTGAAGCGCCTTCGTGACAAGCTGACGGTTCCGATCTCCGTGGACACTTACAAAGCCGCGGTGGCGGAGCGCGCCCTGGAGCTCGGCGCGGAAATCATCAACGATCCGAGCGGGCTGACCTTCGATCCGCAACTGGCCAAGGTGGTGGCCCGCTACGACGCGGGTCTGATCCTCAACCACATGCGGGGCAATCCGGAGACGTGGGCGAAACTGCCTCCGCTGCCCGACGTGATGGGCACGATTCTGCACGATCTGGACGCGGCGGTGCACCGCGCCCGCCGTGCGGGGATCGAACGCACGCAGATCGTGGTGGACCCGGGCATCGGGTTCGGTAAGCGGAAAGAACAGAATTCGGAGATTTTGGCGCGGCTGCACGAACTGGCGCGCCTGGATCTGCCGATTCTGGTGGGGCCGTCGCGCAAGTCCTTCCTGGCGCAGCGCACGGAGCGGGAGACGGTGTTCGCGACGGCCTCGGCGGTGGCCGCAGCCATTTTAGGCGGAGCGCACCTGGTCCGGGTGCACGATGTGGTCGAGATGCGGGCGGCGGCGACCGTGGCGGACGCCATTCTGGAGGCGCGCAATCAGAGGGGCTGACAGCGGGGGCAGTAATAGGTCCCGCGCTGGGCGACGATGATGCGCCGCACGGGAGCGCCGCAAGCCACGCAGGGCTCGCCGGCGCGCCCGTAGACCCGGTGATCGAACTGGAACAAGCCCCTGGCGCCTTCCGGCGTGACGTAATCCGAGATGGAGGAACCGCCGGCGTTGATGGCCTCCGACAGCACGGCGCGGATCGCGCGGTAGAGGGCGCGGCGGCGGGTCTCGGCCAGGCGGGGGATTTGCGCGCGCGGGTGGATGCCGGCGCGGAAGAGGCTCTCGTCCGTGTAAATGTTGCCCAGACCGCGCAGGAAGCGCTGGTTGAGGAGCAGGGGCTTGATGCGGCCTTTGCGGCGGCGCAGGCGCGCGACAAATTCGTCCTCGGAAATCTCGAGCGGGTCGGGGCCGAGTCCGGGCGGCGGGCCGGAGCCATAGCGGATGCCGCCGAACTGGCGCGGATCGTCGAACAGGATCTCCTCTCCCCGCACGAGTCGCAAAACGGCCCGGGTGTAGGGGCCGGGTCGGGCGTCTCGCAGCAGGCGGCCGGTCATGCCCAGGTGGATGGCGAGCACCCCGCGATCGAGTTCGAGCAGGATGTACTTTCCGTAGCGGCGGACGGCGCAAATTTGTCGTGCGCGGAGGTCGGGGATGCGGCTGCGCCTGGTGCGCCGGGCAAGGAACCGGAGCCGGGCGATGCGGCGCCCGACGAGGTGCGGGGCAAGAGCGCGTACGATGGTTTCGACTTCGGGAAGCTCGGGCAAACTACTACAATAAACTGCCATGCGCCGCGCGATCCTCTATGCGACCTTGCTGCCAGCAGGGCTCAGTGGCCACGCCGCTGCCGCGGAAGTGTGGGCTGCCCCCGCAGTCTTCAAAGTGCGGCCGGAAGCGCGCGTTCAGGAGTCCAGCCTCGTCTGGGATGGCCGCAGCAGGACGGTCCGGCTCGCTGGGGCCAAGAACGAGCACGTGCCGTTCCAGATCATCATCTCCGTCCCTCCGCCGCCGAGCCGGCAGGAGCCGCCCGCGGGAGGTTTTTTCGTGGAGGCGAGCGCGCTGGAGTCGGCCGCCGGCCGGATTCCGAGCGAGCGAATCCGGCTGTATCTGGAGCACGTGGTGCTGTGCTACGCCAAGTCCGGTCCGGCGGGAGACACGGGCTTCTGGCCGGATGCGCTGGCACCGCTGGCGGAGCCCTTCTCGATGGCCGCTGCGTTCCGCCAGGCGGTGCGCCACCGCGGGGTGTGGGTGGACATCGTCACGCCGGCGGATATCCCGGCGGGCGAGTACACGGGCAAGATCCGCGTCACGCAGCACGGGAACCCGATTGCTGAGCTGCAGGTCCGGCTGCGAGTGTACGACTTTGCGCTGCCGCAGGAGACCCATCTGGTCACGTACATGGGCCTGTCGGGCCGCCGGATCGCGTTGCAACATGAGGTGCCGGTGGGATCTGCCCGAGCCGGCGAGCTGCTCAAGAAATATCACGGCTTTCTTTACGAAAACCGTATGGAGCCGTGGTTCAACGAGATGTTGCAGCCGCGGCTGGAGATCACCGGGGACGGCGTAGCGGTCCACTTCGACGAAGGCGCCTACGATCTGTACCTCCGGCAGTGGAAGACCAAGCGGGTGGTGCTCGAAGCGGGCCCGTCCGAATTGCGGCGCGCTTCCGGCGCCGAGCCCTTCTCGGAGACCTTCAACCGGCGGGTGAAATCGTATCTCGGCCAGGTGGCCGAGTACTTCCGGCGCAACGGGTGGCTCGAACGGCTGGTGTTCAACAGCCCGATTGATGAGCCGAACAGCGCCGAGCAATACGAGGAGACGCGGCGATGGGCGCGGCTGGTGCACGAGGCCGCTCCGGGAGTTCCGTTTCTGGCGACCGAGGCTCCGGTCCCCGACAACCCGGACTGGGGACCGCTCACCGGATTCGTCAATCACTTTTCGGTGCACGGCAACGCCCTGAACCGCCTCGAGGTCCGCGAGGCGATCCGGAGGGAACAGGAGCGAGGCGGCGAGATCACCTGGTACATCTCCTGTGACCAGATCTACCCGCAGCCGAACTATTTCATTGACGCGCCCGCCATGGACCCGGTGATGGTTCCCTGGATCACCTGGAAGTACAAAATGAACGGCATCCTATACTGGGCACTGGACTACTGGACGCAGACGGCGGATCCTTGGCTGGACCCGGTGACGTACCTGAGCGGCTTTTTCTGCAGCCGCGGCGGTGTGCTCAACGGCGAGGGCTCGCTTTTGTATCCCGGCAGCCGCGTGCGGCGACACACGGGCCAGCCGGACGTGGACGGCCCGGTCTCTTCGATTCGTTTCGAACTGCTGCGGGAGGGGATTGAAGATTACGAGTATCTGTGGCTGTTGCGATCGCTGGGTGACGGCGCACAGGCCGACCAGATTGTGCAGGAGCTGGTCGTGGACGTCAGTGCGTTCTCGCGCAATCCGGCGGCGCTGTTTGCGGCGCGGGAGAAGCTGGCCCGGCGCATCGAGGAGCTTGTAACCAAGAGGGAAGGGAGGCGGTGATGCGACGTCGCGCCGTGGTCGTCTGGCTGCTGGCCGCCGTGGCGGCAGGAAGCTGCCGCCGGCAGAGCCGCCCGGTGGTGGGAGTTGTACCCAAGGGCGCCAATCACATCTTCTGGCAGACGGTGCATGCGGGAGCGGTCAAGGCGGCCCGCGAATATGGTCTGGACATTGAATGGAACGCGCCGACGCTCGAGATTGACTCCGGACGCCAGATCGCCATCGTCGAGTCCATGATTAACCGGAGGCTGGCCGGCATTGTGCTCGCGCCGGTGGACCGCAAGGCGCTGGTGGGCGTGGTGGAGCGGGCGGCCCGGGAGGGGATCCCGGTGGCGATTTTCGACTCCGGCATTGATACGCCGAAACGGATCACGTATGTCGCCACGGACAATGTGGAAGGCGGCCGGATGGCGGCGCGCCGGCTGGGGGCGATTCTGAACGGCCGGGGAAAGGTGGGCATTATCGGGTTCATGCCGGGGAGCGCTTCGACGATGGAGCGGGAGCAGGGATTTCAGGAGGAGATGGCGCGATCTTTTCCGGGCGTTCGCATCGTGGGGCTACAGTTTGGCATGGCCGACCGCGCCAAGGCCATGGCGGCGACGGAGAACCTGCTCACGGCGCATCCGGATCTTGCCGGACTGTTTGCGGATAACGAATCGAGCTCGGTGGGTGCCGTGCAGGCGTTGAAATCGCGGGGAGCGCGTCAGGTAAAGCTGGTGGCGTTCGATGCC
The DNA here is from genome assembly GCA_037446115.1 of Acidobacteriota bacterium. Lineage (GTDB taxonomy): Bacteria > Acidobacteriota > Terriglobia > Bryobacterales > Bryobacteraceae > JANWXD01. Next base: position 37,951 of record JBBIJF010000012.1, read on the forward strand.
TCCGAGCAACTGGTGGCGGATCTGGAGGCGGGCTGGATTGATTCGCTGGTGGTGCAAAATCCGTTCAAGATGGGCTATGAATCCACGCGTGCGGTGGCGTTGTATCTGTTGGGGAAGACGCCTCCGGCGCATGTAGACTCCGGGGTACGGCTGGTGAGGCGGGAGGACCTGGGCAAGGCGGAGGTGCGGGGGCTGCTGTTTCCGGATCTGGCGAGGTATCTGGGCGCTGGAGTAAAATAGGGAGTGCTTGGCGGGCCACCCTAGCTCAGCTGGCAGAGCGGCTGATTCGTAATCAGCAGGTCGCCGGTTCGATCCCGGCGGGTGGCTCCACTTCAGAATCCATTAATGACCATGCCGGCGGAGGCTTGTGTCTCCCCGACGATTTCATTCCCGGAGCGGGGCAAGGGCAGTGGGGCGTCTGTCACAGGCCGAATGTGTCGCGTTACGCTGGGTGTTTTTCCCGCCGGCTGTGAGATTTGCCCCACTCGGTTAGGGATCTGACAGGCGGTGGGCGCACTAAAGCGCGTGGAGCCGGTGGAATTAACCGGGCGCCAGAGCAGGCCGGTTTGGCACGCCGCGTGCAGGGATGTTTGGCAAATAAGTCGTCATTGACTTATGCATCCCCAGCGACGAGGCCCAGCTCGTCGCTAAGCCCCTCTGAGTGGAGACCCCGGGCCCCCCACCCGGGGCTCCATTTTTCGTTAACGCCCCATCGCCCCAAAACAAAAACCGGCCCCGGCAAGCCGGGGCCGGTTTTCTTGGACAGCGACCCGTAAGGGTCGTCGGGGGTGAGAACTGCCGCTACTCAGCGCCCGCGGCGCATCCGCATCGCCGGACCCATGCCCACGCCTGCGCCCGGGCCGGGGCCAACACCGAGACCGAACCTTCCCAGCCCAAGGCCGAGGCCCGGACCTGCCGGAGGCGCCAACAGGTTGAGCGCCGTCGCCTGACGGATCGCAGGCGCCAGCTTGGCTGCTGCCTCCAGTTGCGCCAGCTTGGCCTTTTGATCGGCCGTCAACAGTGCCAGCGCCTGGCTACGGAAATTCTCGTTCGTGGTCTGGATCTGCTTGCGGAGGTTCTGGATATCCACAAGCAGCTGGCCCAGGGCGGTTGCATCGGTACTGCCGGCCTGTAATGCCTCTCCAAGCGCCCGGCGCTTTTCGGCAATCTGCTGAGCTACCGAGCGCAGAGCCTCCCGCTCCTGCTGCCTCAGGTCCCTGAGCTGGGTGACCTGGGCGTCCGTAAGTCCTAGAAACGTCTTCAGATCAGTTACATTGGGCGCCGGAGCCTGAGCCATCAAAATCGTCGGCGCGGCCAAGATCAACAGCCTTTGAATCCGCATCCTTGTCTCCTTTCACCCATGGATGACGGCGGAGATGCCGAACGGATTACGGCGGTCCCGGAGGCTTTCAGGGTTTTAGTACTCCCTGGCTTCAGAATGAACCGTTCAGGCTATTGGCGGTGAGAGCGGCCGGCCTCACTATACATAGAAGGGACTAGATCACGGGCCGACGCCCGCTCGAAGGAGGTAACCGATGTCGCCGGCACACGAAGAGGCGGCGGGGAACCGCAAGGGGAGTTCCCTCGATCTCCGCAATCGGCTGGAAACGGGGTTTCGCATCCTCGAGGTGATCCGCAGGCGGCGAATTCAGACCAACTCGCCGGGCCTCGGCTGGGCCATCGAGCAGTCCATCATCGGGCGCGAACTGGAGGAGCTGGAGCGCGAGTGGAAAGCGAACCCGGCCCCGGCTGTTCGCATGCCGGTCCGCCGGAACCCCCGCGTCTGAAGAAGGAACCCTACTGGATTCCGCTTTTTTTGAGCTTTTCTGTGATCGTCCAGAGATAGACGCGCCGGCCGTTGACTTCGATCTCCTTGTCCGGCTTCCAGTCGCCCATATCGAAGGTGTTGGACACGACGCGCGCTCCCGGCCGGAGTTCCCTGATCAGCTTCGGCCGGAGCTTGAGGTTTACGCTCGAAAGCAGGTAGAGCGTGACGACGGTGGCCTCGTGAATGTCGGCGTCAAACAGGTTGCCCTGAAGAAAGCGAACCTTGCCGGTGACGCCCGCCTTCTTTGCGTTCTCTTCGGCCTCGCGGATCCGCTCCGGATTGATGTCGATGCCGACGCCGCGGGCACCGAATTTCTCGGCGGCCATCACCACGATGCGGCCGTCGCCGCAGCCCAGGTCGTAGACGACGTCGGTGTTTTTGACACCGGCGAGCTTGAGCATTCCTTCGACGACTTCCGGAGGCGTGGGCACATAAGGGACGTCGCCGGACTCCTCATACTGAGCCGCCGCCGGGATGGCCAGCGCGGCCGCAAACAGCAATACTACCCAACGTCTGTCAAATGACATTTGCTGAAACTCCCAAACCTGAATCGGCTCCGCAACGCGAACGTCACGGAGCCCACAACTCGCCTAGCATACTACAACGCGCAACCGTGCAGGCGGCCGGGCGGCGCAAAAGCTAGGAATCCAACGGCAGGCCTGAGCGGCGCGGGTCGAACGGCAAGGCGGAACGCGCTTCGATTTCGAGCAGCCGGTTGTACTTGGCCAGACGCTCCGAGCCGGCCAAGGATCCGATTTTGATCTGCCCGGCGCCGGAGGCGACGGCCAGTTCCGCAAGAAAATCGTCCTCGGTCTCCCCGGAGCGCGCCGAGACCACCGTGCGCCAGCCTGCCTGCCGCGCACGGTCCACGACCGCAAACGTCTCGGTGAGCGTTCCGATCTGGTTCATCTTGACAAGCACGGCATTGGCGAGCCCGTCGCGAATGCCGCGCTCCAGCCGCTCGAGATTTGTCGCAAAAAGATCGTCTCCGAGAATTTGGGTCGTTGCGCCCAGCCGCGCGGTCAGCCGGCGCCAGTCCTCCCATTCGTCTTCCGCCAGAGCGTCTTCGAGAGAGACGATGGGATAGCGCCGCCGCCAGTCCTCGACCAGGGCGATCATTTCGTGCCCGCTGAGGCGGCGGCCCTCCGAGACGAAGTGATAGAAGCGGTCTTGGAAAAAGTGGCTCGCGGCCACATCAAGGGCAAGGGAGATCTCGGCTCCGGGGCGAAATCCTGCCCGGGCGATGGCATCCACGAGGATTTCCACGGCGGCCTCGTTACGCCCGAGCCGTGGTCCCCAGCCGCCCTCGTCCGCGATGCCTGTCAGACGGTAGCCGAGCGCCTCCAGGCGCTGCCGCACGATCCGTCGCACCCGGGCGGCCGCCTCGAGCGCTGCGGCGAGCGACCCGAATCCGTGGGGAATGATCAGGAAGTCCTGAAACTCGATGGCGCGGCCGGCGTGCAAGCCCCCGGAGATGATGTTGATCATCGGCAGGGGGAGCACCGCGGGCCGGTCACCCGCAAGATACCGCCACAGTTCCCTGCCCCGGGCGCGCGCTGCGGCGCGGGCCACGGCGCAGGAGACACCGAGGATGGCGTTCGCACCAAGGTGTGACTTGTCCGCCGTGCCGTCCAGTTCGATGAGGCGGGCGTCCACTGCCGCCTGGTCCTCGGCGTCCAGTCCGCAGAGCGCGGGGCTGAGAATCTCTTCCACGTGAGAAACCGCGCGGCGAACTCCGCAGCCCTCGTGCCAGGCCGGGTCGCCGTCGCGCAACTCGACAGCTTCGTGCCGGCCCGTGGAGGCTCCCGAGGGGACTTTCGCCGCGCCTGCCGTGCCGTCCGAAAGTTCCGCCGTGACGGCCAACGTGGGACGGCCGCGCGAGTCCAGAATCTCGAGCGCGTGAAGCCGCCGGATGGTGAGGCTCATGAGCGCACACGATCGAAGATTGCCGCGATCCGGCCGGGAGGATTGGCAATCAGAGCTCGAGCGAAGTTTCTCACCTGCTGCTTGACCGCCTCCTCGCGGACGTATTCGACCGGAGATTTTCCGTCAATGCGCGCCAGCAGCAGCGCCCCGAGGTGCCGGATGACGCCCGCCTGGAACTGCTCGGGATCTCCGGGGAGTTCGCCTTCGAGAGTCTGCCAGAACACGGCTGCCAGCTCTGCATAGCGCGGCGCCCACTCCGGCCGGTGAAATGATTTCAGGAGCAGGTGGTTCAGCAGGAAGGCGGCGTCAAAGACCGGGTCGCCGAAATGGATCACCTCGAAGTCAATGGCCATGATGCCGCCGTCCCAGACCAGGAAATTCTTCGGGCTCCAGTCGCCGTGGACGAGACACAGGCGCCGTTGCGAGTAGCTCTCCACAAGCCGGTGGAAGAATTCTGCGAGGTCCGGATGCCGGGCGGCAGTGGCGCGGTAGTAGGGATCCAGGCGCAACTCGTCGAAGACGCTCTGATCCCCGAAGCGGGCGGCGGCGCCGGCGTCCAGCCAGGAGGCTTGCATGATGCGCGCAAGCAGGGATGCGGCGCACCGCGAAACGGCGGGGTCGGCGCGGCCCTCCATCAGGAGCGACTTCCAGGTTCGCGCGTGCGCGGGAGCCGCCGTCATGGCGAAGGCATAGTTCTCGCGGTCCTCGAAAACCACGGCCGGGACCGCACCGGGCGGCAGATGAGGCGCAAGCCAGCGCAAGGCGGCGGCTTCGCGGAATACACGGCTGCGACTGGAAAACCAGTCCTGCTCCACGCGCAGCCTGGCAAGAGATTGCTTCACCACAAAACGCCGCTGCAGTCCCTCGACCAAAAGCACGGTGTTGGAGACGCCGCCGCCGAGCGGAGTAACACGGAGCGAATCCTCATCGAAGCCGAGGCGCTCGGCGACGAACAGTGCGGCGTTGGAGACGTCCAGATCAAGCAAACGGCTATGATAACAGCGGCGCCGCGTCAGCCGCCGCCGGCGAGACGGCCGAACCAGGAACGCAACAGGGAGGCTTTTGGAGCAGCGGGAGCTGACTGGCCGAGCAGGCGGGAAGCGAGCTCCGCCAGACTGCGTCCGATGGCGCTGTCAGCGGGTGCGGGGCGGCCGTTCATCTGGGCTTTTGTCAGAGCCGCAGCGTCTTCGGGAATCACGTGGAAGACGGGAAGGCCGACGGCTTTGGCGGCGCCTTCCGGATCCAGGCCCACTCCCCGGCGCTGGCGGTTCAGAACGAGCCGGACCTGGGCCGCGGCAATTCCCGCGCGCTGCAAGTACGCCACGACCCGGCGCGCCCCGTAGAGCGCCGCCGGCTCGCCCGAGGTCACCAGAAGCAACTCGTCGCTGCGCTGGACGAGGTCGAGACTCCACTTGGTGAAAGGGGCTCCCACGTCCACGAGGACGAGCTCGTAGCGGGCCCGGGCGTGCTCCAGCATCTCTGCGGGGCCGTGACTTTCGGTGGTGGTGTCGGCGGGATTTTCCGGCCCCAGCAAAACGTCAAAGCCCTGAAAGTGCACCACCAGAGCTTTCCAGAGGTCGTCGTCCAGGTGGGTCACATTGGTCAGCGCATCCACGAAGCTGTACGGGCTTTTGATCTTTAACAGGAAGGAGACCGGACTCGTGAGCGGATCCAGGTCCGCCAGCAACACCTTGCCGGAACCCAGCCGGCCGGCTTGCCAAGCCAGGTTGATGGTCACGGTGGTGGCACCGCTGGCTCCTTTGGCCGGCAGGACGCACCAGACGCGCCCGAGACGCTCGGCAGGCGGCTGGCGCGCGGCCAGGAACTGCCGCGCGCGTTCGAAGGCGGGCTCGAGCTGGTCGGTTGTGAACGGCCGGAGCAGGAATCCCGCGGCTCCCAGGCGCACGGTGCGCAGAATCAGATTCGGATCGTTGCGGCCGAGCAGCGTGATCACCGGCACGCGGGAGGTGATACTGGGGCTTTGTTGCAGCAGTTCCAGCGCCCGCGCCGTATCCGTCTCTACGTCCAAGAAACAAAGATCCAGGGGCAGGGTTCGCAACAACCGCACCAGTTCTTCCGGGCCCGGGTAGGCATCCCACTCCGCCGTGCGCAGCCGGGGAGCGCAGCGGGTCAACAGGCCAAGCAGTTCGGCCGCCATCTCCCGATTGGGACACAGCACCAAGGCCTGCCAGTCTTCCGGAAAGGATGGAACGGGGTTCATGGATGGCCCACAGGCATTTCGCGCGGATGTCTCCACCAAGCAGATCGGACAGGGGTCAAAAAGTTTGAGAACTCCGGCGCTGCGCGGCGACTAAGGTATTGGAATCCAACGCCGATAAAAGCACTGTGCCGGCACGCCCGGCCCGTACGCCATGCGAGACCTGAATCGGACGTACAGCGTCGGCTGCTGCGAAGCGCAGCCCCTCACTGCCCGAGGACTACAAGCGGTGGTTGAAGAGGCAGTGGATCTTGAGTGGGCCTGGTCGGCCTTCTCACTGGAAGCCGGGCGTCAGAGCCTCGCGGTGCACCCGCCCTCGGTGCTCGTGGTGGACAAAAGCTTCGGCATCCAGAACGTGCTGGAGTGGATCGTGGCGATACCGGACCGCGCGCGCACCGCGGTAGTGGTATGGGGCCTGTCCATCAGTGAAGCCGAAGCGCTACGCCTGCTGCAGGCGGGAACAAAAGGGGTGATCCGCAAGTCGGCGGAGATCGCCAGCATCCTGTTGTGCCTGCGCACCGTGGCTTCCGGTTCCACGTGGATGGAAGACGTGCTGTTCCACGGTAACGGGCGGCGGATCCGCGCACACCGCTCCGAACTCACCCCACGCGAACGCCAGGTGCTGCAACTGGTCGAACAGGGGATGAAAAACAGCGAGATCGCCCGGGAACTGGGCATCCAGCCCGGAACCGTCAAGATCCACTTGAAACACATCTTCGAGAAGACAGGCGTGCGGGGCCGCTACGGCCTGGCCCTGTCGAATTTCCGCGACAAAAACCCCTCCACCTGGCACCAGATGTAACGCCCGGCTCGCCGCCCGTAAGATGGGGACAAGCCCTTTCGGAAGGGACGGTTCATGGGCCGGAGTCGGTTCATTCGCAATCTGGAGGCCTGGGCGTACGTGGAAATCTTTCTGGTGGCGGCGGTCACCACTGTGCTCGGCGTGCGCCTGTTCCTGGACTTGACCGGCTACCCGCAGCTGGGCGTCGGCGGCCTGCACATTGCGCATGTGCTCTGGGGCGGGTTGCTGATGCTGGCCGCCCTGATCATCCTGCTGTCGTTTTTGAGCAAGGCGGCGCACCGCACGGCGGCGCTGACCGGGGGCACGGGTTTCGGACTGTTTATTGACGAAATCGGCAAGTTCGTGACGCAAGACCACAATTACTTCTTCGCACCGGCTCCGGCGCTGATCTACGCAGCATTCGTGCTGACGCTGCTGGCGGTTCACGGGATCCGCGCGGCGCGAGGCTACTCCGAACAGGAGTACCTCATGAATGCCCTGCGGCAGATGGAAGAGGTGGCGCTGCACGATCTGACGGAAGAGGAGCGCGACCGCGCCTTGTGGTACCTGGAGCGAAGCGATCCCTCGCATCCGCTCGTGCCCACGCTGCGCCGGCTCGTCGAGCAGGCGGCGCCGGCGCCGTCACGGCCCCCTTCCTGGTTTGCACGCGGCAAACGAGCGCTCGCAGCCGCCTATCGCCGGATCTCCCGTCTTCCGGGATTCACAGCGGGCGTGGTGGGGTTGTTCCTGTTCCAGCTGGGGGCCAGCCTGCTGTATGCCATCGTGCTGGTCTTCTTCGTGGGACTGGGCTGGGAGAGGCTGCAGGAGATGCGGCTGTTCGGCGCCGCCGCGGAGCGCCTGGAGCACCTGACGTTTCCGGACGCGGCGCAACTGGCTTCTTCGGCTGTGGCCGGCGTGTTCACCCTGCTGGGCGTCATGCGCATCCGGCGGTCCCGGCTGGCGGCGTTTGCCATGTTTGAACGCTCGGCCCTGATTTCGATCTTTCTGACGCAGTTTTTCAGTTTTTATAAAGAGCAGTTCTCGGCGCTGGCGGGGCTACTGGTGAACGTTCTGATCCTGATCGCGGTGCGCTTCGTCATGGAGCAGGAGCGGGTGGCGGCCCACGGGAGGGTGCGTCAGCGGCCCTGAACCAGAGTCACGACGCGGTTGGCGGGACCGCCCCCGAAGCTTTGCCGCGTCCCGCCCGGCCAGAGGACCTCGATGCGGTCGTAGACTTCGCTGGGGCCGAGCCCGAAATGGAGGCGCGCATCGTTCTGCGAAAGGAAACTGGAGCCGGTCTGGATTTCTCCGGAAAGGCGCCGGCCGCCGGCGTAAACGAAGACGCGGGCTCCGACGGCATCGCGGTTCGACGCCGTGCCGACGCAGCGGACCAACAGCCAGTTTCCGCGCGGCTGCGCCCGATTCTTGAGCAGACTCGGCCTGTCGCCCAGATTGTTGACGACGATCTCCAGGCTGCCGTCGTTATCCAAATCGCCGTGGGCGGAACCCCGGGACACCCGAAGCTGGCGTACGCCTTCGCCGGCCTGTGAGGAGACATCCACAAACCGGCCGTTGCCTGCGTTCCAAAACAGCAGGCGGGGCTGGCGGAAGCGTGCGCCGAAGGAGGCACGATCCACCTCGGGGTAAACGTGTCCGTTAACGAGGAACAGGTCTTTGCGCCCGTCGTTGTCCACGTCCAGGAAGTGAACGCCCCAGCCGACATAGGCTGCGTGCAGGCCCAGGCCGGCCACGTTGACCAGATCCGTGAACGTCCCGTCGCCGTTGTTGCGATATAGATTGGGCACATCATCGCTAAAGTTCGTCTTGGCGATGTCCACAAAGCCGTCTTCGTCGTAGTCGGCTGCGGCGACGCCCATGCCGGCCTGCTCCTGGCCGTCCTCGTTGAGGGCGACCCCGGCAGGAATTCCGATTTCTTCGAACGTGCCGTTTCCGAGGTTGCGGTACAGCAGGCTGGGGGTGGAGTCGCAGGCCACGTAAAGGTCAGGCCAACCGTCATTGTCAAAGTCCGAGGAGATCACGGTGAAGCCGTAGCAGCCTGTGGTCTTTGCGATGCCGCTTACTTCCGACACGTCCCGAAAACGCCCGCCGCCCTCGTTGTGAAACAAACGGTTTCGTCCAAAGGGCAAACCGCGCGGGCCGCAGAGCACCGGCAGGCCTTTCCACTGACAGTACCCGCTGCTTCCCGGCTCCGGCACGTTGCGGCGATCAAAGTCCAGGTACTCGGCTACGGCCAGATCCAGTCTGCCATCCAGGTCGTAGTCGAAAAAGGAACATCCCGTGTCCCAACGCACGCGTTCGGAGACCAATCCGGCGGCTCGGGTGACGTCTTGGAAGGTTCCGTCGCCCCGGTTGCGGTAGAGAACGCTCTGACCGTAGTAGGTCACGAACAGATCACGCAAGCCGTCGTTATCGTAATCGGCCGCGCACGCTCCCTGCCCCCAGCCGCTCCGGGCCAGCCCGGCGTTCTCGGTGACGTCCTCAAAACGGAGCCCGCCCAGGTTGCGATACAGGCGGCTGGTGGGAGCGCGCCGGCCGGCGGCAGACTCCCATGTGCCCCCGTTGACCCAAAACAGGTCGGGCCGGTTGTCGTTGTCAAAGTCAAAGATGGCCACGCCTGATCCGGTGGTCTCGAGAATGTACCTCTTGCTCTCCGGGTGGCCGCTGACATGCACATCCACCAAACCGGCCTCCGCGGCGACGTCCTGAAAATCCAGCGGCAGGGAAGGAACTCGTGTCTCAACCGGCGGAGCGTGCCGCGCCGTCCGGCCGGAACCGACCATCCCTTGGGGGATCACAGGCTGGCGGGCGGCAAGCAGTGCCATCGCACACGCAAGGAGCTGCACGCCGCGCCTCCGGCGAACAAGAGCCTCGGCGGAGGTTGCCTGCAAGGCAGCGTTTGTTCGGATCCGCCGGCCCCAGCGCAACAAACTAAAACAGAATCTTGAGGCCGAACTGGACGTTGCGCGCACCGAGTGCGCTGGTGACCTGGCCGAAGCGCGACGGATCGGCGATGTTCGTCACAATCCCCTGAGGATTCAGATTCAGCCGGTTGAACAGATTGAAGAACTCGGCGCGAAAGTCAATGTTGCCCTTTTCGCCCAGGAATGGCGCCGGGAACCTGCGGATCACGTTAAGGTTGGTGTTGGCGAATCCGGGCCCGGTGAACACATTGCGGCCCAGGGTGCCCGGACGGCCCGGGGCGGGTTTGGGGAAGTCGCTGACGCGAAACACTCCGTTCAGCCACTCCTCCCGGCTCCATCCGCTGCGTTTGGAGAAGGCGGGAGCGTCCAGGCGGTCGTTGTTGAACCCGTCGGCGTTAAAGTCGCAGCCGTCGTTGCGGATAATGTTTCCTGCCGCATCCCGAACGGGACGGAAGGGCAGGGTGCAGATGACGTGAAACGGCGGACCGCTTTGCAGGATGGTGACGGCGCCGACCTCCCAGTTGCCGAATACGCGGCGCAGCGCGCCGGACCCTGCGGGAGCGGGCAGGGAGTACAAGAAACTCATGGCGAGCTTGTGGCGCACGTCGAAATTGGCCCGCCCCTTCTCCAGTTGCAAGTTGAAAATATCCACCACCGGGAGATTGATGCCGAAGCTGCTTGCCGTATCGATCGCCTTGCCGAACGTATAAGCGACCTGAAGATCCAGGCCGGATCCATACCGTTTGCGCAGGCTGACGTTGCCCCCTTCGTAATGGGAGGTGCCGAGGGCCTGGCCATACTGAATGTCGGCAAAGCTCGGGTTGAGGCGGTTCAGGCGGCCGTCGAACAAGTCTCCGGAGAACCGGTTGACGTCGTAAACCATGTACAGTTTGCGCCCGGTCGAACCGACGTAGTTGGCTTCCACAGCCAAGTCGTTGGTCAGGCTGTACTGGATGCCAAAGAACCAGTTGAAGCTGTACTGATTGCGGAGCTGAGGATCCCAAACGGTGCTGGTAGCGGGAACACCGATCAGCCCGTTGCGCTCGTCCAGTCCGATCCGCAAGGCGGGAAGTGCGAACTTCCAGGGTTTCGTGGTGGAAGAACTCAACCCATAAACCGGCTTCACCTCCGTCTGTTTGCTCACGGAGCCGAGGCCGAACAGGGGCAACGAGGTCTGGGCGTCGCGGTAGAACTGCCCGGCGGGCCGGTCGTAGAAGACGCCGAAGCCGGCGCGCACCGACATCCTGCCCCTACGCGTGGGGTCCCAGGCGATGCCGATCCGCGGCGCGAAATTGTTGTAGTCCACGGCATCCAGCGGGCGCTTCTGGACGGGTTTCATGTTGGCGATGCGCTCCAGGAACGTTGCGCCCTTGGGGAACGTCGCACCGACGAAGAGGTCGTCCACTTCGTCGGGATTCCAATAGACCTCCCATCGCAGTCCGAGGCTGAGCGTCAGGTTGGGCCGAACCTTCCAGTCATCCTGAATAAAGAGCCCGTGCCCGCCGAAAATGGGGCGAAAGTCAATGCCCTTCAACTCTCCGGTCTGCGGATTAAACCCGATGTTGCTCTGCGAGAAGGGATCATCCAGGATAAAGTCAAACAGGTTTGTGAAGCTGTAGTACGGACGCGTAAAGACGTTACCAAACAGAGCCGGCTGCACGGTCCGCTGGATGATGCCTCCGAACTTGAAGGCGTGGGCGCCGCGGTTGATGCTGGTGACGTTCCTCCATTCGCGATTGTTTTGAATAAACGTGGCGTCCGAGAATCCGTTGCCGTAGGAGGCGATTCCGGGAACATTGAGCTGGGGAATGTAGCCGTGCATGACGGGAACATCGCCGCGCGCCCGGGTTCCTCCGAAGGAAAACTCGTTCAAAACGGTGGGCGAAAACACGTGCGTATAGTTCAAATTGAAATACGCCGTGTATTCCGTGCCGGGCTGGGTGAAGGCCGGGTAGACGGAGGGCGAACCGAAAGCGACCTGGGAAAGGTTCGTCTTGGCTCCGCTTCCATAGATCCGGTCTCTGCCTTCGTTGAACACATAATCGATACGGAAATTCCACTGTTCGCCGTCGCGGGGCAACGTCTGGGCAAACGTGCCGTTGAAGGTCAACGGGAAATTACACGGCAGGCGGCCGATCGGTGTATCCACAGGGGTCGAAGGCCCCTCGGGGAGTGAGGAGCAGGCGCCCACATTCGGGACGGCTCCGGCCAGAGGCCCGGCGAACAACCCGTCGCTCAGTTTGACGAGTTGGTTGGGGAATTCTTTCATGACGCGCGTGGAGATGTTGTTGGGGAACCGGCGCGATGCGTAGTCGATGAGCTCCGGCGTGACGGCGCCGGCAGAGAAGCCTTGGCCGAGCCCGGAGCGGAGGATGTCAAACGAGCCGAAGCCGAACAGGCGGTTTTTCAGAATCGGCCCACCGATGCTCCCGTTGTATTCATTGCGGCGGAACACAGGCACTTTGGGCTGAAACCGGCCGTTTCGTCCGGTCAGCCGGTTGTTGGTATGGAACCAACCCACGGTGCCGTGATATTCATTCGTGCCGGACTTGGTAATCACGTTCACCATCGCCGAGGAGTTCCGACCGTATTCGGCGGAAAAGTTGTTGACGCTGACCCGCAGCTCCTGGACGGAGTCGGCGTTGGGGCTATAGTTGGTGACACCGCCGCGGGGGCTGGCATTAACCGACGTGTTGTCCACAAGGAAACTGTTCGATTCCGCCCGCTGCCCGTTCGCGTTCAGATTGACGCCGTACTCGGCGGCAAAGATATCGCCTGTGGCCTGGGCGTAAGCCTGGCCTCCTCCCGCCGGCAGGCCGGTCACCCCCGGCGTCAACACGACGAGCGTCATGAAATTACGCCCGACCAACGGCAGCTGCGCGACCTGACGCTCCTGAATGTGGCCCGAAACTTTGGCTTCCCCGGTTTCGATCAGAGGGACCGCCGCCTCGACGGTCACCTGTGTTGTCGGCGTACCGACCTTCAGTTGTACGTTGATGGTTTTCACCTGGTCGGACTGGAGCAGGACGTTTTCCTGCACCGTGGTCTCAAATCCCGGCGCAGAGATGCGAACTGTAAACAATCCGGACGGCAGAGAGGGCACCCGAAAGTAGCCGGACTCGGAGGTCTTGACGTTACGCCTGACTCCGGTGGCCTGGTTTTCGACCACGACTTCCGCCCCCGGGACGGCGGCGTCGGAGGGATCTGTGACGTATCCTTCCAAGACGGCGGTAAACTGCCCGAATGCGGGGGCCAGGAAAGTTAACCAAGCCACTCCCAGGCGGAACTGGCGCAGGAACATTCCGCAGGAGGAAACCTCGCGAGTACTCGCGTGTGTCATGGCACGCCTCCCTGATCGAGTGTTTGGCCGTCGGCGGTGAAGCCGGGCCGGCTAACGGCAGTATGCTAGCATGAATCCAGTAGGCTGTCAATGAAAATGTGCAAGCGCTTGCTTAAGGGTTTTGAGGCCGTGCGTTGCACTCGGTTCGGGCAATATTGGGGGCAGCGATCCCGGTTGAGGACCCCGCAGCCTTCCGTTGGGCAAACGCTTTCTATCTCGTTGCGCGCGCAGCCGCTTCTCAAGGCCACGGTAGTCAGTTTTTCGGTGGCCATCGCCGTCGTTGTCGCTCAACAGCGCCCAAGCGTGCACCGAGAGGCCGCCGAGCGGATTCAGAGGGGCGACCCGCAGGGCGCCGTGGCTCTGCTCGAGCCTCATATCAAGGGCAACCCCACCGATCTCCGGGCCCAGACGCTTCTCGGGATGGCTCTTTCGGCGGCGGGACGCCTTTCGGAGGCCAACGAATCCTTTCGCCGAGTCCTGCAGGTGGACGCGCAGTTCGTACCCGCTTTGCAAGGTCTTGCGCTCAACGAGATCGCTTTGGGGCGCACGGCCGAAGCCCGGCACTATTTGGAACAGCTGCTGAGGATTGCCCCGACCAATCCGGTTGCGCATCTGGCCATGGGAGATCTGGCGTATGCCGGAAAAGATTTCCGGTCGGTGGTGGCTCACTACGACCGCAGCGGCGGACTGTTCAAGACGGACCCGCGCCGCCTGCTCAACTACGCCCATGCGCTTGCGGAGTCAAATCAACCGGACTCCGCCAGAGCTGCGCTTGGGGATCTGCCGGCGGAGGCCGAGGCGGCGGTCCAGTTCGAGGCCGGCCTGCTGCTGGCACGACTGGGAGATTATCCGGGCGCCGCCAGGCGGTTCGAAAGGGCTCGCGGCAACTATCCCGACCGCTACGCGGTGGAATACAATCTGGCGCTGGCCTATGAGAAAGGCAATCAGCCGGCTGAGGCCGTTCGCGTCCTGGAGCATCTGGCCGGCTCCGGCCACAACAAAGCCGAGCTGTACAACTTGCTGGGGCACGCCTATCGTGGCGCGGGCCGCATCCAGGAGGCCTACGAGGCATTTCGCAAGGCGGCGACGCTGGAGCCTGGGGATGAAGCAAACTATCTCGATTTGATCGCGCTGTGCCTGGATCAGAACAATCCTGATTTGGCGTCGGAGATCGCCGACATCGGCCTGCGGCGCCGGCCTGACTCAGCCCGGCTTTGGATCCAGAAGGGCGTGGTTTACGCCTGGAAGGGACTGATGGAGCGGGCACGAGAGGCGTTCGCCAAGGCCGCAGAGCTGTCCAAGGAGATGGGGCTGGCGCACGTCGCTCTCGGGCTGACGCTCCTGCAGATGAACGAGAATGCGGCGGCGATCGAGCTGTTGCGCCAGCGGGCGCAGCAGGACGACTACCTTGCGCAATGGTTCCTGGCGGAGGCTCTGTACCGGTCCGGAGCGCCCCCGGGCAGCGCCGAAGAGCAAGAGGCCATCCAAGCCCTGGAAAAGTCCGTGCGGAGCAAGCCGGACTTGGCTCCGTCACGGGCCTTGCTCGGAAAGCTGTTGTTCCGTCGCGGGGACCTCGAGGGTGCCGCCGCTCAATTGGAGCGGGCGCTGCGGATTGCGCCGGATGATGTGAGCGCCCTCTACCAGCTGGCGCAGCTCTACGCCAAAACAGGCGACGTGGCTCGTTCCCGGGAGCTGTTTGCACGCGTCAGCAAAATGAAGGCAGACGAGCGAGAGCAGTTCACCGGCCAGGGTCTCGAGCAGATCCGCAGGCAGGGCGCGCGGTGAGAGCGGCGGCGATCGCGCTGGGGATTCTTTCGAGTCTGGGAATGGTCCTCTGGTCCGTTTCTCCGCCGGAGCCCGGCCCGACGGTGCGCTTCGCGGACGTTGCGGCGCGGGCCGGGATCACGTTCCGGCACGACAATGCGGCTTCGCCGGAAAAATACCTGATCGAGACGATGGGCGGCGGCGCCGCCTGGATTGACTACGACGCGGATGGATTCCTCGATCTCTACCTGGTCAACAGTGCCGCGACCGAAGCATACCGGCCGGCCCGCCCGCTGCGCAGCGCACTGTACCGGAACAACGGCGATGGGACCTTCACGGACGTTACGCTTCCGGCGGGGGTCGCCGCCGAAGGATTGTTCGGCATGGGGGTGGCGGTGGGCGATTACGACAATGACGGACTTGCCGACTTGTACGTCGCCGGCTATGGAAAAGGAATCCTGTACCACAACGAGGGAAACGGTCGCTTCGCGGATCTGACGGCGAAGGCCGGAGTCGCAAACGCGGGCAAGTGGGGCTCGAGTGCCGCCTGGTGCGATTACGACCGGGACGGCCGGCTCGATCTTGTCATTGTCAACTACGTGGACTGGTCGGTTGCAAACAACTTGTACTGTGGGGAACGCCGGCCGGGATATCGGGCCTACTGCCATCCGAACAAGTTTCGCGGGCAAGCGCCCACGCTGTTTCGCAACCAGGGCGACGGGACTTTCAAGGACGTCAGCGCAGCGAGCGGCATCGGATCCAAGCCGGGCAACGGGCTGGGAGTGGTGTGTTTCGATTACGACCAGGACGGATGGACCGACCTCTTTTTCGCCAACGACAGCACGGAGAATTTCTTGTATCGGAACCGGGGAGACGGAACGTTCGAAGAGATCGGGGCCGTGGCGGGCGTCGCCTGGGGCGAGAACGGGGAGATCGAAGCGGGGATGGGCGTGGATGTCGGAGACTACAACCGCGACGGGTGGCCGGACCTTTTCATTACTCATCTGGACCTGGAGCTGAACCGTTTATACCGGCACCACGGCAAAGGAGGCTACGAGGACGCCACATTTCGGGACGGTCCGGGATACCAGACCTTTCACCTGAGCGGCTTCGGCGTTGGGTTTATCGATTTTGATAACGACGGCTGGCTGGACCTCTTTATAGCGAACGGCCATATTCTGGACAACATTCATCTGTACCATCCGAATACCACTTACGCCGAGCCGAAATTCGTCTACCGCAATGTGGAAGGGAAATTTGTGAACTTCACCTCCCGCCTGGGAGACGGCGTTCTCAGGCCGAGAGTAAGTCGGGCGGCGGCGTTTGCCGACTATGACAACGACGGAGACCTGGACGTGGCCGTAAACAACAACGGTCAGGAAGCCGAGCTGTTACGGAACGACGGGGGCAACCGAAACCACTGGCTCCAGCTCCATCTCATCGGCACGCGGTCCAACCGTGACGCGGTGGGCGCGCGGGTGTTACTCTGGGCGGACGGGCAGCGGTGGGTGGCCGAAAAGGTAGGGGGTAGGAGCTATCAGGCCGCGCACGATCCGCGACTGCACTTCGGGCTGGGGAAGCGGGAAACGGTCGAGCGGGTGGAGATCTTGTGGCCGAGCGGAGCCCGGGATGTGATCGAAGGCCTCCGGGTGAACCAAGTCGTTGCTGTGAAGGAGGGCGCAGGCCGCGTTCCTGTTGCGGTGCCACAACTGCGCCTGCGGAGCGCAAAGGCCGACGACGGGCCATGAGGCGGCGGGCGCGGCTCGCATCGGCACTGCTGGTTTTCACCGGACTTCCGGCCCAGCAGTCTGCCCCGCAGGATCAAGGAGCCGCCTTCTACGACCGCGCCGGGTTGGCGGAAGCCCAGCGGGGGAACTGGGGGGGAGCCCTTGCCAACTTTCAAAAGGCCATCCAACTCGCTCCAGAGTTTGCGGAGGCACATTACCACCTTGCGGTCGTCTATGCACGGCTGGGCGATCGAGCGCAGGCGTTTAAGGCCTGCCAACAGGCGTTGCGGTTGCGGCCGGATTACCCTGAGGCGCTCTACATGTTTGCCGGCTCCTGTCACGAAGCGGGGGACGCCGAAGGCGCCGCAACCATTCTGAAGGCGCTGGTCGAGCGCCTGCCTGACTTTTCCGAGGCGCGATACAACCTGGCTTTGGCTCTGAAGGATGCCAAGCAGCTGGAAGCTGCGGCCGAGCAGCTCAGGGCCGCCGCGGCTCTGGAGCCTCGCAATCCGAAGTACCGCATCGCGCTGGGGATTCTGCTGGCGGAGCAGCAGCGTACCGAGGAGGCAATCGAGGCTCTTGGCGAAGCCGCGCAGCTCGAGCCGGCCAATCCGGAGGCGCATTACAACCTCGGCGTGGCTCTGGCGGCTGCCGGCCGGACGGCAGAAGCAGGCAAGCACTTCCGCGAGGCGATCCGGTTGAAGCCGGGGCATGCGGCAGCTCGCAGGGGACTGGGGCTGAGTCTGCTCCACGAGGGCGCCCTTGCCGCCTCCGAAGCTGAACTGCGCCAGGCCGCGGCCGTCGCGCCGCAGGACCCCGACAACTGGAACAACCTCGGCATGGTGCATCTGCGCCAGAGGCGGTTTGATGACGCGATTGAGGTTCTCCAGCGTGCGGTCTCGTTGAATCCGCGGTTCATCAAAGCTTGGTCGAACCTTGCCCAGGCTTACCAGAGAGCGGGGCGGGTGGCGGAAGCGCGACGGGCGGCGGAGCGGGTTCGCGGGCTTCTGGCGGAGCAGCGAAACCTCGGTCGGGCCATGATCCTGACCCAAACCGCCGCACAGCGCCTCGAATCCGGGGATACCCGGACCGCGATTGCGCAGTTGCGCGAAGCGATCGCGGCGAGTCCCGGCTTTGCCGATCCCTATGCCGAGCTCGGCAAGGCCTTGATGAGGGTGGCGCCAAAGTCGGAAGAACCAGTGGGGCTCCTCAGAAGGGCGGCGGAGCTGGACCCGGGGAAGGCCGAAATCCGGTACGCACTGGGGCGGGCTCTGTTGCAGCGCGGCCGGGCGAGCGAGGCGCTCACAGAACTCCAAGGCGCCCTCCGGTTGCGCCCGTGCTGGGCCCAAGCACGTCGCTTGCTGGCCGAAGTGCACGCCAAGCTGGGCCAGGCGGAGGCGGCGCGCTCGGAGCAGCAGCTGGCCAAGGCTTTGGAAGCTGCGGCGGTCTCCGGTGCGCGCTGAGCGGTTGCGGGGGAATCTGTAAGCCTTACCCCACGGATTGACAGCCGACGGGAGCCAGGATAGAATGCTGGCCATGTTAGCGCTTACTCATTCCCGAACTCGGTGGATGCTTTGGGTGGCGCTCGCAGCAGCAGGGCCGGCGGGTGCGCAGACGCCGTGGCGCGACCAGGGAGTCATCCACACGCAACGCTCACCGTATGCCAAGCTCCGCAGCGTCCCGGTCCGCGCAGTCCGCATCGGCGAGGGCTTCTGGGAAACCCGACGCCGGGTCAACGTCGAAACAAGCATCCCGACGATTTACCAGCTCATCGAAGAGCACGGCTACGTGGACAACTTCCGGCGGATCTCCAAGGGAAAACAGGTGCCCAAAAAAGGGCCGGTCTTCGCCGACACCGACACGTACAAGTGGCTGGAGGCGGTCGCATTCGTGCTGCAAAGCGAAAACCGTCCTGCGCTGCGAGCCACGGCCGAGCAGGCGATTGCCGAGGTGCTCGCCATTCAGGAGCCGAGCGGCTACCTCAACGCTCATTTCGTGGGAGACCTCGCCAAGCAGCGCCTGATTCCGGAGACCATGGAATGGGGCCACGAGCTTTACAACCTCGGCCACTTTCTACAAGCGGCGGTCGCCTGGTACCGGGCCACGGGAGACCGCAGGTTGGTTGACGCCGGGGCACGGTTTGCGGATTACCTCATCCGCGACTTCGGGCCCGACAAGAAGCCCCTGCTGGCAGGTCACCCCGAGGTGGAAATGGCTTTGATCGAGCTGTACCGCACCACGGGGGACCGCCGCTACCTCGACCTTGCCGGGTACATCCTCGCAGGGGACCCGCGACTCAAGCGCCGACCGGACCGTGTCGTCTACACCTTCAGCGGCACGCCTTTCTGGGAGCGCAAGCAGCTGGAGGGTCACTCGGTCCGCGCCATGTACGCTTGCAGCGGCGCCACGGACTACTATCTCGAAACTGGCGACAAGCGCTACTGGGAGGCGCTCGAGCGTCTCTGGCAGGATCTGACGCGCCGCAAGATGTATATCACGGGCGGCGTGGGTTCGCGCTGGACTGGGGAAGCCTTCGGCGAAGCCTACGAGCTGCCGAACGCACGTTCGTACGCGGAAACCTGCGCCGCCATCGGCAATCTGATGTGGAACTGGCGCATGCTGGCGGCCAGCGGGGAAGCTCGTTTCGCGGACGTGCTGGAGCGTGCGCTCTACAACGCCATTGCGGTGGGAGTTTCGCTTGAGGGTACGCTTTACTGCTACCGCAATCCGCTCGAGTTCTCGGGTGTGCTCGAGCCGAGCTGGCAGTCGGCCACCGGGGCCGTCCGCAACCGCTGGTACGACGTGCTGTGCTGCCCGCCCAACATTCAGCGCACCCTCGCTTCCTTACCCGGATATTTCTACAGCACCGCCGCCGACGGCATTTACGTGCACCTCTACCACAACTCCGAGCTGGACTGGCGGCTGGAGGACGGCACTCCGCTCCGCATCACGCAGAAGACCGGCTATCCGTGGGACGGCGATGTGACCTTGACGGTCTCACTGGCCAAGGCGGCCGAGTTCACACTCTACGTACGCGTCCCGGGGTGGACCTCCGCCGCTTCGCTGGAAGTCAACGGCCAGCCGGCGGGCGCGCCGGTCCGTCCCGGCACCTACAGCGCACTCCGACGCCGATGGCAGCCGGGTGATATGGTCCGCCTCAGACTGGACGTCTCGCCGCGCTTGACCGTGTCCAACCCGCTCGTCAAAGAGAACGTGGGGAGGGTGGCGGTAGAGCGAGGACCGTTGGTCTACGCGCTAGAACGGCTGGATCAGCCGCCCCAGGTGCACTCGCTCGACGACGTGTCCCTCGATCTTTCGGCCGGGCGTTCTGCCTTTCGCGAAGAGTTCCGGAAGGATTTTCTCGGCGGCGTGGCTGTCTTGGACCACCCGGGCCTTGTGTACCGCGAACCGCTCGCCGGCGAGCCGCTGTATCGCCCGTTCGCGCCCGCGCGCGAGCGCCCCGCGGACAAGATCCAGCTGCGGTTCATTCCCTACTGCGTCATCGCCAACCGGGATATTAGTCCCATGACCGTGTGGGTCCGCTATCACGCAGGCGGGTAAGTTTTTCCCTCCGGTGGAAACAACTGCCGGGTTAGGGGATTCGTAAACCCTGGGAAGTCTTCAGGGTCGTCCCATTGGCATCCGGCTTGCTGTGGCAAGGTGGGGGAAGCATGTACGAACCGGAAGCGAATTACCGCCACGGGGAAAACGGCCCGGTGCTGTCACGAAAGATGCTCGTTGCCGCCGCGCTGGGCTCGCTTGCCGTGATTGCGCTTGCCGCCTCTGCGCTGGGCCTGTCGCTGCGGCAGCGCAGCGAGCTCAGGGAAGTAGTGAAAGGTCACGAGCAGGTGGCGGCGGCTCTCGAGCGGATCCGCGTGCAACTCGATACGGTCTCCAACCAGCTCGCGGCCGCGCAGAGCGCCCCGGAGCCCGCTCGCCGCATCCCTGCGCGGCCCTCATCGGCGCCCGCTCGCCGGCCGTCTCCGTCACCGCATCCCAAGCCGGCGCCCTCCGAGGATCCGCGCTGGAGGAATCTGGAGACCCGCTTGTCGGAGCAGCAGAAAGAAATTGCCGGCACGCGGGAGGCCGTGACCAAGACGCGCCAGGAGCTGGAAGCGTCGCTGGCCTCGGCACGAGACGAACTCAGCGGCAGGATCGCGAAGACGCATGAAGAGGTGGAAGCTCTGCGGAAGCTCGGCGAGCGCAACTACTACGAGTTCACGGTCCCCAAATCCAAGCAGTTCCACCGCGTCGGGCCTTTGAGCCTGGCGCTCCGCAAGACCAACGTCAAGAGACAAACCTACGAAGTGGAACTGATCGTGGACGATTACAAGCTCAAGAAAAAGGACGTCAACCTCTATGAGCCCGTGCTCATCCACCTGGCGGATCGGCCGCAGCCTCTGGAGCTGGTGGTGAATCGCATCGGCAAGAACGAGGCGCAGGGATATCTCAGCGAGCCCAGGTTCAAGACGTCCGAGCTCGCGACTCGCACGCCCCTGAATCCAGTGACGCCTCCGCCGCCTTCGCCCTGAAGCCGCACGGGGCGCTGCCTACCCCAGGCGCACGCCCGGGTTGTCGCCGTACTCGATCCGGGCCTCGCGCCCTGCGTTCAGGATCGAGAGCCGTCCGGCTTCGATCACCAGCTCGTTGTAGTAGCTGTTTGCCGGCGTCGCCATGATCCCGGCGTGGTCGTACTCTTTCAGCAGTGCCTGCCGCCGCGCCAGCGCCCGCTCCTCCGGCAGGCCTGCCGTCTCCGTCTCCAGGCGGATGGCGGCCCTGACTATGTATTCCACCGAACGGTATCCGTAACCCACCGGTACCAGCCCGGGGCCGCCCAGATCAACATACTGGAAGTAGTCCGTGCTGGGTTCGGCATAGTAAGTGGAGCCGGGAGCGTCGTCTTTCTCGATATAGCAGTACTTGATGCCGCGGTATTGATCGGAATGGGAAATCAGCCCGCCTTTGTCGTTGCCGGCGCAGTACAGGGTGAGCCCTTGCGTGTTGGTGCCGGGAGCTTCGTCAGGAAAGCCTAATGCATTCTGCACGTTCAGGCACGCCCCGTTGTTCCAGAGGATGCGCGCATCCGTCCACAGGAAGCCTTCCTTGCCGTTCGGATAGTGGTCCCGGATGCCGTAGACGCTCACTGCCACCGGCAACAGGCCGGTGATGAAATGGACCAAATCCACATAGTGGCAGCCGATGTAGGTGAAGGCATCCGAGTTCTCCACGGTACACCAGTTCTGGAAGTTCGAGTGGCGGTAATACCACTTTTCAAGCAGACAGGCCGTACCGAGGCGGAATTCGCCGAACTTGCCTTCGCGGTAACGTCTGCGGGCCAGCAGCGCCCGGTCATCAAAGCGCTTGTGGTACTCCACGCCCACCAGCAGGCCCCGGCTGTAGGCCTCCTGCTCGATCTCGAGCGCCTGTGACGCCTTCAAGACCAGGGGCTTGACGGCACAGACGTGCTGGTTGCAGGACAGCGCCGTGAGGATGACCTCGTAGTGCAAGTGGTCCGGCACGGCGACCACCACAAGATTGCGCGGGGGCATGGCGGCGATCACGCTGCGATAGAGCTCGGGGTGTGAGGCGTCCGGATCGGTGTCGAGCGGCGGCTGCGGCCGGAAGGAGTGGCCGGGAAACGCGCGCGCCAGCAGGGGTGATTCCCCCAGACGCCGGAGCGTCCGCGCGTGAGAAGCGCACACTGTGATCTCACCGATCCAGCCCAACCGCTGCATGTGGTACAGCGAAGGCAGCAGCTGGTCGTGAGTGATCATGCCGCCGCCGACGATGGTGACCTGCGGTTTCATCGCACCACGGCCTCCCGCGACACGGCCACTTCCGCGAAAGCCTCCTCCAGCACGCCCACGCTCTCCCGTACCGCCTCTTCGGTGATCACGAGTGGCGGAGCGATCTTGACGGTGGCGCCGCCGTAGCCGACCGGTGAGAACATCAACAGGCCTTTTTCGAAGCAGCGCTCGACCACGTCCCAGGCAAAGTCGCCATCGGGCTCTTTCTTGCCCGGGCGCACGCAGGTGACGCCGGCCACCAAGCCCTTGCCGGCCACCCAGCCCGCCTGCGGGAATCGCGAGGCCAGGCGGTGCAATTCGCGATGCAGGACGGCGCCGACGCGCCGCGCATTGCCGGCGAGATCCTCCTTGACGACGCGCTCGATCGAAGCCAGGGCGGCAGCGCAGCAGACGGGATTGCCCGTGTGGGTGGAGGTCATGCTCCCCGGCGGATGCAGGTCCATCACGTCGGGCCGCCCCGCGACTGCCGCCAAGGGGAGCGAGCTGGTGATGCCTTTGCCGAAGCAAGCCAGGTCCGGCACGATGCCGTAGTGCTCGAAGCCCCACAGCGTACCGGTGCGCCCGAAGCCGGCCTGCACCTCGTCGCAGACGAGCAGGACCCGGTGGCGGTCGCACCACTCGCGCAACGCGCGCATGTATTCGGCGGGAGCGAAGGCCGCGCTTCCGCCCTGGTACGTCTCCAAAATCACACCGGCGACCTGTCGGGGCCGCACGCCGCGCTCGCTGAGCGCTCGCTCGAAACCCTCAAAGGAGGTGTCTTCGGTCCAGTAGCCGTCCGGAAACGGAACCTGGACGAAGCCGGGGTCGAGGTTGACGATCCACTCTTTAAGCGCCGGAATGCCGCCTGCCTGCTGCGCACCGAGCGTGCGTCCGTGAAACGCCTTGTCGTAAGACACGATCACATGCTTGGCGCGCCCCCCGACCCGGACGCCGTACGTGCGGCACAGCTTGATGGCGCATTCCACGGTTTCCGAACCGGTGGTAAGCAAGAAGATCTTCTTCAGCGGCTCCGGGAGCAGTCCGGCCAGGCGTTCGACCAGCTCGGCCCGGATCGCGCTCGGAAAGCAGTAGCTGGCGAGCAACCGCCGCGCCGCCTGTGCCGTGATGGCCTCAACGACTTCCGTGCGCCCGTGCCCGGCGTTGGCGATCAGCACGCCGCTTGACCAGTCGATCCAGCAGTTGCCCCAGGCGTCAAAGACCTGAAAGCCCTCGGCGCGGTCCCAGACCACCGGCGGCTGGCCGCGCATGGCGACGGGCTCATAGCGATGGAGCGTTTCCAGAATGGGCAGCGATTCCGGGACGGGGATTTCCGTCACGATGCGTCGGAAGCGCGTTTCCACGCGCGGCACGCGGCGCGGGGTGAGATCGTATTGTCGAGCCATCGCCCACCATTCTATCGGAGAGTATGCAGCCGGCCGTGCGGAAACTCCGCAAAACGACCACGCCCTAGCTGCCCGCGCCTTTCAGGGACTCGATGGCTTGCCGGATCGTTTCCGCAACCCGGGCCGCGACCTCGTCGCTTTCGTATTTTTGCCGCGGCCAGAAAAAACCCCGCAGGCCGTCCTTGTGGCGCCGGGGCACGATGTGCACATGCAGGTGCGGCACGCTCTGACTCACGCGGTTGTTGATGGCGACAAAGGTGCCCTCGGCGCCCATCGCCAGCTCCACCGCCCGGGCCAGCAGTTTTGCGTTGCCAAACAGCGGACCGACGAGTGCCTCAGGCAGATCGCCGAGCGTCTGAAAATGCCGGCGCGGCACCAGCAAGGTATGGCCTGGAAACAGCGGCCGGTGGTCCAGAAAGGCCACGCAGACGGCGTCTTCAAAGACGACGCGGGCATCCAGCATGCCCTGGAGTATCTGACAGAACTTGCAAGCCTCGCTCATGGGGAAAGTGACGGGGTGCGGACGACCAGGCCCCACCGCTCGCGGGCAACGGACTCGACAGAGAGCATGGTGACGGAGCCGTCCCGCAACACGTAGATCCCTCCCGACGCACCGCCGTACACACGCTCGGGAGGATACCAGACGCGATCGCTGTGCGCGAATGGGCCGGACACCCGGCGGGGGCGGCCGCGCACACCACGGCACCAAGGCCGACTGCACGAGTCAACATATCCGACCGCCCTACCCAATCACCTTTTATGTCACGGCCGGAGAGACCTTGGCCCGCGCCGCTTCCCGCGCCTCTTTCATCAGCGGCCCGTAGACTTCCTTGTCAAACGGCACGCAGCCGGTCGGGAACTGGCCCAGCGGGTGCTCCTTACGGCGCATCAGATAGGTACAGAAGGTGACTGTCTTGCAGACGCGCTGCTCGTCCAGTTCGCCTTTTTCCAGGGCGTCACGGGCGAAGTCCGGATACGCAAGCGCGTTGCGCCCCACCCCGAAGAAACGGATGTTGCCCGCCAGGATGTTGTACGCCGCGGCATGAATCGCAAACTTCTGGAGCCAGCTGTAGCCCGTGCCGACCATCGGGAGATCCGGAAACGTGCGCTGTAGCTCCCCCGCGATGCGGAAATGCCGGTCCACTCCGAGCAGGGGATGCTCCGGCTGCTCGTAGTTGCCTTCGTCGGGTTTCTCAAAGGGCCGGCCGATGTGCGGGTTCAGGTAGGGCGACCCCATGGACACATTCAGCAATGCAATGCCCCAGTCCTTGAACCACGCAACCGCCTGCTTGACTTCGCTCAGATCTTCCCGCAGCGGATTGTTGGGGTCCACACCGAAGCCGTGGGGATACGGTATGGGCACTTTGAACGGCACGCCGAGGCCGGAGTCGGGGTCGCGGGCGTACGGGATGCCGTCGTAACAACCGAGGCGCATCACAAGCACAAGCCGGTTGCCCACGGCTGCCCGAATTTTACCGATTACGTTACGCACAAAGCGACAGCGGTTTTCCAGGGGGCCGCCGTAACGGCCCTCCCGGAGCCGGGCCCCCATGAGCTCGCTCAACAGATACCCGTGGGTGACCTTGATTTCGACGGCGCGAAAGCCCGCCTGGAGCGCAAGCTGCGCGGCCTCGACGTAGTCGTCTTCGAGCCGTTCCAGTTCCTCATCCGAGATCACCGGGTAGTCCGGAGGAATCCGGGTCTTTTCGTCCACGAAAGGGTTGTGGTACGCCACCACCGGCGCCGGTACACTGTGGCGGCCCGAGTGCGTCAGTTGCAGGGGCTCCAGCAAGTCGTCGGCGGTTCCGTAGGTCTCGCGGTGCACGCGCCGCGTCATCTCCAGGAGCCGGGCGAAGTCGGAAACGTTGCGGCGGTGGATCCAGAGCTGGCGCGTGTTGGCGCGGCCGTCGGCCCGCACCGCCGTGGCCTCAAACCAAACCAGCTTGGCGCCGCCGCGCGCGAACCGCTCGTAACGCCGCCATGTCAGTTCGCTGGGACGGCCGTCGAGTGTGCCGTCGCAACCCTCCATGGGATGGATCGCAATGGAGTTTCCCACCAAGATGTCGGCGACGCGCACTTTGCCTGCCAGCGCGGCGCGCACGCGCTCCTTGTCGGGCTCGAGGCGCACATGGAGTGCGCCCTCAGCTTCGGCCGCCTGCGCGAGTTCGTGCAAGTTCTTGTAAACGAAGTGCCTCATCTTTCGGGTGACGGGGAAGCAGGCCGATGGCCACAGCGCCCAGAAACGCCGTGCCGAATACGGCCATCATCGCCAGGTAGTAATTGCCGCCGAGAAAGTCCCGCAGGCGCGCCACGAAGTTGGGAAACCAGAACTGGGCGATGGTGTCGGTGGGCAGGATGGCGGACATGGCGCGCGCGAGCGTCGAAAGGCCGAACTGGTCGGCTGCCATCAGCGGGATCAGCATGTAGTCGGCGCCCATGGCGAAACCAAACACCAGAGCGAACAGGTAGACGAAGCCCTGATGCTCCGGCGTAACCAGAAACAGGGTCGGGATGGCAAACGCGACGATAAGGTAGGTGGCCAGCATGACGTATTTCCGGGGAAGTTTGTCGGCGAGATAGCCGGCCAGCAGGCGCCCCGCGATACTGGCCCACAGCACCCAGAACGACGCCGTGCCCCAGATGCGATCCCGGGCGGCCTGATCCACGAAGCCCTGCGCCTCAAAGACAAACTTCATGTGGAAGTTCACCGAGGCGATCGAGCCGATGGAGGCGGCGCTGCCGATGAGCAGCAGCCAGAAAGGCGCTCTGCGCAGGAGGTAGCCGAAGCTCTTGGGCGGCTCCAGCACGGCCGGAGCCGCAATCTCCGCCGGGTCATGCTTGCCGTCCGGAAGCTGGCCGATATCCTGCGGTTTGGTACGGATGACGAAGATGGCCAGCGGCCAGGCGGCCAGCAGCAGCAGGCTCATGTATTTCAGCGCCTCGGTGTAATGCATCTGCGAGGCAAGGTAAGGTCCGAGCTTGTTGCCGATCGAGCCGATCACCGCCACGCCCACGTAGGTGATGCCCATCGCCCGGCCCCGCTTCTCCTTGAACCAGTTGGAAATGATCACCTGGTGCGGTATCGGCCCCGACAAAAAGTACCCCACCATGTACAGGCACCACACGGCGTAGTATTCCCACCGGGCACCGCTCAAGCGGGCAAACAGTTGAAAGGCCAGAAACGTCAGACCCGTTCCGATGACGATCAACAGCCGCGGGCTCACCCGCGGTACGATGACCGGACCCGCCCAGATGGTAAGCAGCACGGCCACCGGAGCCCCGAGCGTGATAAAGCTGATGGGCCAGCCGTGGTCATCGCGGAAGTAATCGAAAAAGAACGCGATGTTGTAGTAGGGAAAACCGGTGGAAATGCCGAAGGTGATAAAGCAGGCGGCCACAACCCACCAGCCGTAGAAGGGCCGATTCATGCGCCGGGCTCTCCTCCGCAGTTGTTGCGAACTCCTACCGTATCACAGGGTGTCACCGGCCGTCAGGCGGGCCCCCAAACGGCGTGCCGGTGGGGGCGTGGGGTGGCGGATCGCCTTCAAAGCCCCCGCAAATGGAAGCCGCCGTCCACGTTCAGGATCTGTCCCGTGGAGTAATCGAGCAGCCCGTCGGCGATGGCCCGCACGGCGCGCGCCACGTCGGAGGGCTCCCCCATGCGCCGCTGCGGCAGCAAGCCTGCTTGAATCCGCTCTTCGTACTGTCTGGCGACCGGCGCAATCATATCCGTGCGGATAATGCCGGGCCGGATCTCGAAGACGCCGATGCCGAGCGGCGCCAGCCGCTGCGCGAACAGCGAAACCGCCATGCTCAGGCCGGCTTTGGAGACGCAGTACTCGCCGCGATTGGTCGAAGCTGCATACGCCGAAAGCGAGGTAATGAAAACGATGCGCCCTCCACCCTGCTCGGCCATCCACCGGGCGATCTGCTGCGTCAGGAAGTACGGGCCCTTCAGATTCGTGGCCAGAACTTCATCGAAAATCTCCTCGGTGGCTTCCAAGACGTCTCGGCGCTCGCGGGGCGCGATCCCGGCATTGTTGATCAGCAGATCGAGCCGGCCGAAACGCTCCCGGGCAAATGCAACGAGCGCCGCACGATCTTCGGATCTGCTTACATCGCACCGGAAGATCTCGGCGCCCGTTTCCGCCTGCAGGGATTCGGCGGCCTGGCGGTTCTCCTTATAGGTCGCCAGCACGCGGTGTGTGCGCGCCAGCTCCGCGGCGATGGCGCGCCCGATACCGCGGCTGGCGCCCGTGATCAGAGCAACAGGCTGGTCAGAATGCATCGAAGCGCATTCTACCAGCCGGGCCTGCTCACAAACGAAGGGGCTGTTGCAGAGTAAAACTGAGGCGCGTCTCGGAGGGGATGCGCACGCGCTGGCCCTTGGTCAGCACCTGCACGGCCGTGCCCGCGCCCGCACCCGTCGTCGCTCCGATGGCTGCCCCTTTGCCGCCCCCGGCAATCGCCCCGATAATGGCGCCCAACGCGGCGGCGCCGCCGACGACCTTGGCCGTCTCTTTGCCGCGCGCCTCACTTGCGGTGGTGGCTTCAGAGGTGACGATCTCCAGCGTCTTGCCGCCCACGGTAATGGAGACTAAATCCATGGTCAGTTCCGCCCGGCCGGCGAGCTTGCCCGATTGCTTGCTTTCCACGAGCTTCGCCACGACTTCCGCACCGCGGGGAATCAGGGTCCTGCCGCCCAGGATCACGGGCTCGTCCACGCTCGCCCGGAAGGTCTGGCCTACGCGGTGGACTTCGGAGTCCACGTCGTCAATCATCCGGACTACGATCTCCGTGCCCGCCGGAACCTCGTTCGCAGCTGTGCCCGCGCGCGGCGGCTCCGCACTTCGGGCGGCCGAGGCGCTTGCCGCCGGCTGCGCTGCCGGTTCGGAGGCGCCAAACTGCAAGCTCCACACGTCGGAGACGGCAAAGCTCTCAATTTTGTCGCCCACCGCCATCCTCACCGTGCGCGCGTCGCCTCCCAGATATGTCCCCTCCACCACCTTGCCGCTTCGCAGCGTCAGCTTGTCGGCAAACGCCAGTGAAGCCACCATGACAACCATGCACAGGCTGCGGGTCCTCATCGCATAACCCTCCTCCACTCTATTGTGCACCTAATTGCCAGACGCGGCCATGCTACGGGCGGTTGCCTCTTTTTGTCCCGACAGAAACCGGGCCAAATTTGCGCCGTGGCGGAATGTTTGCTCGAGCGCAGCCGAGGCGCCGCTCTCGTCGAGTTTCTGCCCTGTGGCATAGTAACGCCGCAGGACGGTCCCGGCGGCGTACGTCCCCGCTGAGGCGATGCCGCTCTTGGCCGCCAGCGCCAGGGCGACGGGTGCCCGCGCCGCAGCCCGGCGACCCAGTTCGCGCCACAGGAAGGCCGCGGCGAAGATCAGGGCGATTTCCGCTTTCTGCTCGATGTAGCCGACGGGCCGCTCGTAGACCGCGGCGAGCTGAAACGCAAGACGGATCTCGTTGACTGTCATAAAGGCCGTGTCGGAGAGCAGTTCCTCTCCTTCCGGCCATAGCAGAGAGGCCAGGCCCGGGACCAGTCGCGGCGCCGCCGCAAGCAGTGCAAACAGCGCGTTCTCCCGGGCCGCGTCCAGGATCAGACTTTCGGCGACGGGGCCGCGGAACCGCGGAAACTGCCGGGCCAGGGCAAGCCGGAGGTCCTTGTGCCGGCTGACGATCCATCCGACGGTGCGCTCGGGGGCGTCCGCAAAAAAGGGAATCGCTTTTTCGGAAACGTGCAGTCCCTCTTCGCAAACCTCGATGTCGAACCGCTCGGGCGCGCCGGGTTCCGTTGCGCGGAAAACATGGGCCAGCGCCCTCCGGCGTTCCTGCGGCGGAAGCTCCGCAGGCGCGAACAGCTCCTCCATCCACGTGCAAGCTTCGTCGCCGACGCCCCACAGGCCTACGGTGACCGGCTGCGCGGCGCTCTGGCGCACGCTGGCCGGATTCAGCTGGCGCACCGCCGCACGGATCTGACGCAGAATGTGCGTGCTCATCCTGGCCCCCTCAATCGGGCTTTCCCGCACCGCAAACGTGAAACATCACGCGCAGGTCTCTTCGCCATTCTAGTCCCACCCCGATACGCTCGACGGGAACGGCGCGGGAGAAGAACCGGAGAATCGTCTCCGTCGTCGGATGAAACTGAAGCGCGGGTGCCGCCAGCACGAGCCGCGGTGGCTCTTGGCGAAGCTCGAGTCCGGGGAAGTAGCCCGCCCGTGAGAACTCCCCCCGGTCCAGATGCCACTTGACGCGCATCCAGTAATCCAGCGCCTGCAAGGGAAGATGCACATCCTCTGAGGCTTTCAGTTCCAGCACGACGAGCCGGCCCGAGCGCTCCGCAGCGAGAAGGTCAATCATGCCTCGCTCCCCGCCCGCCAGCGCCGGCACCTGATCGTAAACCGGGTCGGGCAGCAGATTGGCATCCAGGCGTTCCAGGTGCAAGCGCACCTGCGATTCCAGCCAGCGCTCCGGCACGAGGCGCCACAGCGGGTGATCTGGATCGCGCCAGTCCGGAGAGCGCACGCGCGCCAGCTCCTCGACAAGGCGCGTAATCTCCGGGAGCTGCCGGTCGGTGGCCTCGACACGTCGCGCCAGACCGAAGCGGAACCGGCCCTGCGCCAGCCGTGCAAACTCCAGCCCGCGAATGCGAAAGCTCACCGAGCCGTCATGGCCGGGGATACATTCGACGCCCGGCAATCCTTTCAGACGTCCGACCCACACCGCAGCGGCGACATCGGGCCGGCGGCAGGTATCGAGCCGAGTATCGAGGTTGCCGCAGTCCTGCGGGTCCACCTCCAGTTCGACCCCTGCGGCGGTCCACACAAACAGCCGCACGCGGACCGCATCCGGGTCGAGCCATGTAAGACGCCATGCCGTGGTTTTCTCAAGCCCTTCCGGCAACAGCAGGAGCAGTTCATTCACCACCAGCCGCCGCTCGCGGCGGCGCACATAATCGAGCCAGATCAGACCGAAGCTCAGTGCCCCTGTTGCCGCGCCGGCCTCCCGCGGGCATGCAAGAGCAGCGATTGCGCGCTCGCCCCGGCGCAGCAGCGCCCGCGGGTAGATGGGTGAAAGGCTGTACTCCAGGTTGGGCTCCGCGCTCAGCTCGGTCAGTTTCCAGCCGGGGAAGGTGCGGGCCAGGAAGCGGCGGAACTGCTCCCGCAGCACCATCCGGCGCTCGCGCTGCGCGGCAGCGCCGGCGGCGGGCCGCTCGAGGTCAAACAGTAGCAAAGTGCCCCGGCGTTTGCCGAAGCGCTCCACGATCAGTTCCAGTTTGCCGGGCCGCTCCTCGCAGATGCCCACGACGCGCCGCACGATGTTGCGCGACTCATCCCACGCCTGTACCGTGAGGCGCCCGTCGCGGCGCTCGACCACAAAGTTGTCCTGCGCGAGCAGGATCCGTTCCTCGCCCGGCTCCAGAAGCGCAGGACGGCGGCTGGCATTCCAGAAACGCCCGATGGCGGCCTCCGCTTCGGCGGCGTGCCGGAGCGATTCGCCTGCATCTCGCGATTTCGCGCGCACCTATCATAGGAAGTGCGCCATGCTTCGTGAACGTCTCGCCGAAGTCCGCGAACGGATTGCCCGTGCCGCCGCCCGGGCCGGACGCAGGCCTGAGGAGATCACCCTGGTCGCCGTCACAAAAGTGTTTCCGGCATCGGTGATCCGTGAAGCCTACGAACTGGGCCTGCGCGACTTTGGCGAAAACTATGTGCAGGAATTCGAGCGCAAGCGCCCCGAACTCGGGGATCTGCCGGGCGCCCGGTTTCACCTGATCGGACACTTGCAGTCGAACAAAGCGCGGCGCGCCGCCGAGCTTTTCGATGTGATCCAGACACTGGACACGCCCAAGCTCGCCCGCCGGCTGAACGACACCGCACGCCCGTTGCCCGTCATGATCGAAGTCAAACTTTCCGAAGAGGGTTCCAAGAGCGGCGTGGACCCCGCTGACCTGCCCGCCCTCATCCAAGCGGTGCGGAGCTGTCCGAACCTCCGGCTGACCGGCCTGATGACCATGCCGCCCTGGGCGGAGGATCCGGAAGTCTCGCGACCCTATTTTGCCCGTCTCCGGCGCCTGGCCGAGGATCACGGCCTCCGCGAACTGTCCATGGGCATGTCGCACGATCTGGAAGTCGCGATCGAGGAAGGCGCCACCTGCGTCCGCGTGGGCACGGCGCTTTTCGGCCCAAGATGCCGGCCCTGACGGTGGGCTGCTACTACCCTCTCGGCAAGACGGGCGTCAGAGACTACGCCGAGGCGCTGTGCGCCGCACTGAACCAGCACGGCGTGCGAGCCACTCACGGCAACCACGCAGACGTCTGCCTTTATCACCTCGGCAACAATCCGCTGCACCGTGAGATCTATCTGCAGGCTCTCGCCCGTCCCGGCATCGTCGTTCTGCACGACGCGGTGCTTCACCATTTCTTTCTGGGCTGGCTTGACGAGCGCCGCTACGTGGAAGAGTTTGTCTACAACTACGGGGAGTGGAGTCGCGAGCTGGCCTGCCGGCTCTGGCAGCGGCGGGCGCACGCCGCATCGGACGCACGCTATTTCGAGTTCGCGATGCTGCGGCGTATCGCCGAGAGCTCCCGGGCCGTAGTGGTGCACAACCCGGCTGCCGTGCGGCTGGTTCAAGCCCACGCACCGCAAGCTTTCGTCTGTGAGATTCCGCACCTGGTCTTACCCGCGGCGTGGCCGTCTCCGGCCGAAGCCGAGCGGCTGCGCCAGGATCTCGGGATCCCTCCGCAGAGTTTTGTTTTTGGGTTATTCGGCTATCTGCGCGAATCCAAACGCCCGGGCGCCGTACTGCGGGCCTTCGCCCGCCTGCGTGACACCGGAATCGGCTGTGCTCTTCTGGTGGCTGGGGATTTCGTCTCCCCAGAGCTCGAGCGAGCCCTGGCGCCCCTGCTCGCCCAGCCGGGCGTGATTCGTGCCCCTCATGCGCCGGAACCTCTGTTTTTACGCCTGATGATGGCCGCCGATGCGTGCATCAACCTGCGCTGGCCTCCGGCGGGTGAGACCTCCGGCATCACCATCCGCATGATGGACGCCGGCAAGCCCGTGCTGCTGACCGCAAGCCAGGAGAATTCCCGCTTTCCCGAAGATGCATGCGTGCGCATCGAAGCCGGAGAAGCGGAGGAGGAGATGCTGCTGGTATCCATGGTGTGGCTGGCGCGCTTTCCCGAAATCGCGCGCCGGATCGGCCGCTCTGCTCAGGCCTATGTGCGGTGCGTCCATGCGAGCGCATCCGTGGCCGCCGCCTACTGCCGCCTGCTCCGCCAAATCGCCGCGTAGCGCGTCACGGGCTCCGCCGCCAGCGCGCCAGGTAATTGTCAGCGGCCACACGCTCGGCCTCGCGGGCCAGTTCCGCCTCCCACTCGGCCAACCGCCGCGCCCGCAGCCGTTCCAGGAGTCGCACCTGACGATGCGCTTCGATGACCGCCTGACGCTGCCGCTCGATTTCCTGTTCGATCCGCGCTTTGCGTTCGCAAAGATCCTGCTCTACGACCGCCAGTCGCCGCAGGTAGGTATCCAGCGCCGTAAGCTCCGCTCCGGTGAGGCCGGCGCGGGCGGCCATCTCCGCAGGGAGGCGGCGCCGCAGACTCTCCAGCTCGGACCGGGAGCGCTCCACATCCCGAAGTCTGCCGTAAAGGTTCCGGAGCTTGTCTTCTTCGATGCTCGCCAGCGTCTGCCGCCAGCGCAGTACGGACTCCAGACGGAAGCGGAATCGCTTCACGGCAGCAATGCGGCGATCGCCTCGAGCCTCTCCAGTGTCTCCTGGAACGAGGACTTGGTGGAGGGCTCCTGGCGCAGAAACTCGACCAGTTGCGGCCGGGCACGCAGCACCGCGTCCAGATGCGGGTTGGTGCCGGCCACGTAAGCGCCCAATTGGATGAGATCCTCGGCCTGCCGGTAAGCGGCCAGCGCCTCGCGAACCTTGCGTGCCCGGGCGGCGTGTTCCGGCGAGGTGATATGCGGCGTCAGACGGCTCACCGACTCCAGAACTTCGATCGCCGGATAATGCCCGGCCGCACCGAGCTGTCGCGACAAGACAATATGTCCGTCCAGAATGGCCCGCACTGCGTCGGCCACCGGCTCGTTGAAGTCGTCCCCCTCGACCAGGACCGTAAAGAACCCGGTGATCGAGCCCCGGCGGAAGTTGCCGGCCCGCTCAAAAATTTTCGGCAACAGGGCGAATACCGAGGGAGTGTACCCCTTCTGGCTCGGAGGCTCTCCGGCGGCGAGGCCGATCTCGCGCTGCGCCATCGCCAGGCGTGTCACGGAGTCCATGACCAGCAGCACGTCGGCGCCCTGGTCGCGGAAGTACTCCGCCACGGCCAGCGCCACGAAGCCCGCCCGAACCCGCAGCGGCGCGGGCCGGTCCGAGGTCGCCACGATCACCACCGAGCGCTTTCGGCCCTCTTCGCCGAGCTCGTGGTCGAGAAAGGCGCGCACCTCGCGATTGCGTTCCCCCACCAGCGCAATCACGCTGACGTCGGCGAAATTGTTGCGCGCCATGGCTCCGAGCAGCGTGCTCTTGCCCACTCCGCTGCCGCCGAAGATGCCGATGCGCTGGCCCTTGCCGCAGGTCAGCAGACTGTCAATCGCCCGGATCCCCGTCACCAACGGTTCGGTGATGTGTTCGCGCTCCAGCGGACCGGGCGGACTTTGATACAGCTCGTAGAGGTCTTCCGGGCAGACGGAGGAGCCGCCGTCCATGGGCTGGCCGAAGCCGTCGAGCACACGGCCGAGCAGGTCCCATCCCACGCCCACGCGCGCCTGTTCCTTCCGGGCCACGATGGGGTCGCCGAGTTGCAGTCCGTCGGTCTCCTCGAGCGGCATCGAAAGCACGCGGCCGTCGCGGAAGCCCACGACTTGCGTCCGGATCCGCCGCCCGTTGGAAGCGCGCACCTCGCAGAAGTCGCCCATCGCCGCCGCAGGTCCCTGCGACTCCACCAGCAGGCCGACCAGTTCCGTCACCCGGCCCGTCCACAGCATCGGGTCCAGCCGCTCCAGGGCCTCCAGGCAAGGGGCAAGGTCAACGCGTTCGCGGTTGGGCGCCGGTCTCATGAGCCGCTCTTCCGCAGGCGGTCGGCAAGGCCACGCTCGATTTCCGCCAGCTGGGTCTCCACCGAAGCATCCAGGTTGCCGCGCTCGGTTTCAAAGATGACGGCGCCTGCTTCCAGACGCGCGTCGGCGACCACCTCGGCCGCCTGCCCTCCCTGCCCCTCGGCCAGCGCAGTCCGGACCGCCACGACCAGCTCCGGATGCACGCGCACGCACGCGATCTCCTGGCCCGCCAGACGCTGGAGGGCCGCATGGACCAGCCCCGCGATCGCATCCGGGTCGAGGGAAAGCTCGCGCCGCAGAATCCTCCGGGCGAT
This sequence comes from Acidobacteriota bacterium, assembly GCA_037446115.1. GTDB lineage: Bacteria > Acidobacteriota > Terriglobia > Bryobacterales > Bryobacteraceae > JANWXD01. The sequence goes on from JBBIJF010000012.1 coordinate 73,062, forward strand.
GGCCACCGCCAGGTGCACCAAGTCGGCCTCCGCCTGCCGCCGTAGCCGGGCGCGCAGGGTCGCAAGATCTTCGACGGAGCGCGCCAGTTGCTCGATGACCGCATCCAGCCGCCGCCGTGCCGCCGCTTCCCCCTCGCGCCAACCTGCCTCGTGGGCCGCACGCAGTCGCCGCTCGAACTCATCGGCCGGGACCTCGCCCTGCGGCCGTGCCTGCGGGGGCCGCGCAGCCACCACATCCGGCCACACCACCGGCTCGGCCCGTGCCCCCTGGTCTCCGCGGAGAATCCTAGACGACATACTGCTCGGCCGCCGTCTCCTTCAAGCTCAGCACGCCGTCGGCTTCCAGCTGCCGCACCACGGCGATAATGGCCTGCTGCGCCGCCTCCACTTCCCGGATCTTCACCGGACCGAGCGCCTCCATGTCTTCCAGCAGCATCTCCCGGCCGCGCTGCGACATGCACCCCATGATGTGGTTCTTGAGCTGGTCGCTGGTGCCCTTGAGCGCCACGGTGAGCAGCTTGCGGTCCACCTTCGCCAGAATCTCCTTGATGCCGTTCGTGTCAATGAGCAGCAGATCTTCGAAGACGAACATCAAGTGACGGACCTTGTCCGCCAAAGCGGCGTCCTGGTCGGCGATGTTTTCCAGAATTTCCTTCGAGACGCTGGAATCAATGCGGTTCAGCAGCTCCGCCAGTGCCCGGACTCCTCCGTAGGACTGCCGGCTCAGTTCGCCGATGCCTTTGAGCCGCTGCTGGATGATGCGCGCAATGCGGTTGATGATTTCAGGCGAAATCTGGTCCAGACTGGCCATGCGCAGGGCCACCTCGGAGCGGATCTCCGCGGGAAGGTTCATCAGCAGAGCCGCTCCTTGAGCGGGGCTCAACTGGGAAACAATCAGCGCGATGGTCTGCGGATGTTCGCTCGCCACGAACTTGGCCAACTGCATCGGATCCGCCTTTTGCAGCGAGGCGAAGTCCGCCATGTCCGTGTTCAGCGTGCGCGTCAGGTATTGAAGAATCTTCTCGGCCTTGTCCTGCCCGAAGGCCGAGGCCAGCAGCCGCCGGGCGTGCTCGACGCCGCCCTTGACGACGTACTCGCGCGCCAGCGTCATCTGGTGAAACTCCTCGAGGACGGCCTCGGCCTGTTCGGCGCTCACCGAGCTGAGGCGAGCCACTTCGCGGCTCACCATTTGGACCTCTTCTTCGGAAAGCTGCCGCATCAGTTGCGCGCTGGTCTCTTCGCCCAGCACGATCAGCAGCACGGCGGCCTTTTGCAGGCCTGACATGCCCTGTGTGGCGGCGCGCGGCGTGTTGACGATCATCTCCTCGACCTCCGGGGCCGCCCGGTCATGATTCAGCCTCCGTCAGCCAGGTTTGCAGCACCTGCGCCGTGGCCGCCGGATCTTTCTTCACCATGTCGCGCAGGCGGTCCGCCAGCACGTCGGCGCGCTTGGTCGGCGCCTCCGGCAACTCCAGCGGAGGGGCCGGCGCCCGCGAAGGGCGTGCCCCTTCGGCCAACCGTGCGGGCGATTCTCCCGGCGGCAGACTGGCCTGCGCCGTCACGGTCACGCTCGCCCGCTTCCGCCTACGCAGCAGCAACCAGAGCACGGCGACGAGCACAAGGACTCCCGCGGCGCCACCCGCAAGGTAGTACCAGGGAAGGTCCCGGAATCGCTGCTGCCAGGATGGAACGCCGGCGGGCGGCCGGGGCCGAGCCGTGGGCGGCGGCTCCCACTCCTCCGGCGGCCGCGATTCAAAAGGCAAGGACTCCACAATCAGCTGGTCTCCCCGGTCCGGCACCAGCCCGATGCTGGCCGCCACGATCTGGCGGATGGCCTGGATGCGCTCCGGCGGCAGAGGAACCAGAGCGCGCCGCCGGCTGTTGCCTTCCCCCTGCCACACCGTCACGTGATCCAGCAGCACCGCCACCGAGAGTCGCTTGATCGAACCTTGCGGCAGCTTGAGGCGGCGCACCACACGGCTGGATTGATAGCTGACGGCTTCCGTACGCCGCGACAGCCCTCCCGCCGCCCGCGAAGGCGCGGCGGTGGGACGCGGCAGGTTCGAAGGCGTCCCGGGCACTCCCGCCGCCGCCCCCGTGCCGCTCAACTCTTCGGTCTTCTGCGATGTGACCATCACCGAGCGCGCCGGATCGAAGGTCTCTTCGCTCTGCTCGCCGCTCGAGAAATCGCACTCCGCGGATACGGCGGTGCGGAACTTGCCCGGCCCGACCAGCGGCTCCAGCGTGGCGTTGATTTTGGCCGCCAGATCGCGCTCCAGGCTCTGGCGGTAGGCCAGCATCGCTTCGGAAACCTGCTCTTCCCCGAGGCTGGTGCGGGGCCGGTTCAGCAGCCGCCCGCGCATGTCCAGCACCGACACCGCCTCCGGCGCCAGCCCCTCCACCGCGCTGGCCACCAGATGGGTGATCGCCTGCACGCTGGCAGGCGCCAGCTCGGCGCCCGGCTTCAGTCGCACCAGCACGCTGGCCTTGGCAGGGCGCCGTGTTTCTTCAAAGAGGGAATCTTTGGGGAAGGTCAGGTGCACGCGGGCCTGCTCGACTTCCGCCAGGCACATCACCGAGCGCTCCAGCTCCCCTTCCAGGGCCCGGCGGTAGTTGACCTGTTCGGCAAACTCCGTGACACCGAAGTTGCCGCGATCGAACAACTCAAAGCCGATCCGCCCGCTGCGCGGCAGTCCCGCCGCCGCCATGGCCAGGCGCATCTCGGCCACCTTCTCCTCGGGTACCAGAATGGCTCTGCCGTCGGCGGCGACCCGGAACGGCACCCCGGATTCCTTCAGCCGGGCCACCACGGCCCCTGCATCCTCCGCGCTCAGGTCCGCGTACAAGGGACGGAAGCCCGCCTCCTGGCGCCAGCGCACCAGACCCCACAGCCCCGCGGCCGCCACGAGCACGGCCGCCAAAATCAGCAGGCGCCGTTGCGGAGAAAGTCCCGCAATCAGTTGCGTGAATTGCGACATGGTTCAGGCCGGCAGCACATCGCCTCAACTGTTATATCTGCATCCGCATGATTTCCTGATAGGCCTGGACAACCTTGTTGCGCACCTCCAGAAACAGCTCAAAGGCCAGCTCGGCCCGCTCGAGCGCCAGCGCCACCGTGTGCACTTCGCCCCCTTCCCCCGCCAGGAATCGCTCGATTTCCGTGTGCGCCTGCCCGCGCAGCGCCTCCACGGCGCCCACGGCCCGCTCGAGCGCCGCGCGAAAATCCGCCTCCGCCCCCGGCGCCGTCCCCACACGGCCCGGATCCGGCGCGGCCACCTCTGCGGGCGCCCGGACAGGAAGAATGGCCGCCACCGTCCGTCACCTCAACAGGTCGAGCGAACGCTGGATCATGTCTTTGACGGCCGTCATCGCCGAGACGTTCGCCTGATAGCTCCGGGCGGCGTTCAACAGATCCACCATGTCCTCGGCCGGATTCACGCGCGGGAACGCCACGTAGCCTTCCGCGTCGGCGTCCGGATGCCCGGGCAGGTAGCGCCGCTCCGGCTCCCGCTGGTCCACAACGATCTCGCCCACCTCCACGCCTTCACCCGGCCCGCCGACCAACGCCCCGAATACCGAAGCAAACGGAGACTCCGCCGGCGCGGAGACAAACACCGCGTCTTTGCGCCGGTAGGGCCCGCCCTCAGGCGTTCGCGTGGTCTCGGCATTGGCCAGGTTCTCCACCAGCAGCTCCGCCCGCGTCCGCTGCGCCGCCAGTCCCGAGGCGCTCACCGACAGGGCCGTGAACAAGCTCATCTCCCTCTACCTCCCGCCTCAACTGGTGCGACCCTCGCGAATCGCCGCCCGCACCTCGCGGACCTGGCGCCGCAGCAGGGTCGAAGCCACCTGGAAACGCAAGGCGTTTTCCGCCAGCAGGCGCGCCTCCCGGTCCAGACTCACGTTGTTGCCGTCGTTTTTTACCTTGAGCCCCTCGACCTCCACGACCCGCGGCGGCACACCCCGGATCAGACTCCGAAACTCGGCGGCGAAATCCAGATCCTTGGCACGGTAGCCGGGAGTGTCCGCATTGGCGATGTTGGAGGCCACCAGCTTCTGGCGAATGCTGAGCAGATCCAGGTAGCGTTCCAGAGCCCCGGCAATACGGTCCAGCATCTCGCCGGGACCACAGCACGACCCTTGCCAGTCGTGCGCCCCGGAGCTTCATGGAGTTACAGCGAGCGGCCGCGCCAGAATGCTGGCACTGTCAGGAAGTTGGCAGGTCCCTCAGCCGCGCCATCGCCCGCCCGGCTCGTTTCCCAACCCCACGGCGTGGTACTGCCGCAGCAGTGCCAGCCGGCCGAGGGCCGCCGCGGCTTGTGCGCGCGCCGCCACCGCCTGCCGGTGCGCCCACTCCCAGTGGGGCCACACCTGCTCCCATACGGCTGCCGCATCCGGTTCCGCCTCGAGGCCCGCCGCCTGTTCCTCTACGATCGCGAGCGCCTCCTGCCACTGCTCCCGCTCGACGGCCCGGCGCAGCTCCGCGACCGCTTCCGCCGGGCGTCTCATCGGAGCAACGTCTCCCGGGCAATTCGCATGGCTTCAAACAGCGTGTTGAAGTAGCGGACCTTCTGCTCCAGAGCGGCGATGAGGGCATCCGCCGCACTCATCTGCTCGGTGAGGCTTCGTTCGAGCGCATCAATCCGCTCCTGCTCGGCCGTGATGCGCGCCTCCCGCGCCTGAAGCGACGCCGCGATCGAAGACAGCGCACCGCTCAGCAGGCCGCCGGAACTATCGCGGATCGCCTCCAGCGCATCGGTGGCTGCTTTCAGGAACCCCCCCGTTTCGGGGCTCCCGAGGAACGCCAGCAACTCGTTCAAACGGCCGCTGGTCGCCTGTTCAAAAGCGGTCGCATCAAACGACAGCCGGCCCTGATCATCGAAGGAAAGTCCCAGGGCCGCCAGGGAATCGAGCCCGCCGGTACCGGCTGCATACCCGGCGACGTTTCGCAACGTTTCCGACAACGCCGCCACAATGCTGTTGCCGCTCAACACGCCGCCTGCCTGACCGCGATGCCGGTCGAGCTCCGCCATGGCGTCGTTATATGCGGTGACCAGTGAGGACAGCGCGTTGCTGATCGCCGCCGTGCCGCGCGACACGGTGAGCGTCGCCGTGCCTGCTTTGAGCAGCGTCACCGACAGTCCGGGCGCCACCGTGACGGAGCGCGTATCCGAGGAGATCGCCGCCGCAGGCTGGCCGTTGATGCGGTAGCTGGCCAGGGTACCGGTGGCGGTGGTGGTGAGCAGATCCTGTACGCCGTCGTTGAGCTGAATGGCGACGGCGCCCAGCTTGCCGGCGCGCAGCGACAGGCGATAATCGGGCGCAGAGGAAGAACCCAGGTTGAGGATGGTGGCGCTGAGACCGGCTCCTGCGGCGTTGATGGCCTCCGCAAGGGCCGCCAGCGTCTGCGACGACGGCGTGATCGTGTAATCCACGCCGTCCACAGTCAGCGTGAAGGACGAAGCCGTGCTGAGATTTTGCGCCGCCGGATCGGTGACGATCGCAAGCCCGTCCTGGCTGAGCGCCGTGGTGAAGGAACCCGGATCGAGCACTTCGATGGTGTAGGTCCCGGGCAGCGGCTCCCCGGAGATCGTGGCCATCACGACCGCCCCGTCGGAGTTCGACAGGCTGTAGGATCCGCCCGCGGCTCCGGCCGCCAGTGCGGCGATGGCGTTTTGCAGCCCGGCGAATTTCGAATCCAGAGACCGCAGCGCCTCCGATTCGTCCTCCAGGCGCGTCTTGGCCTGTTGCAACTGCAGCAGCGGCAGCGAGGCGATGCTGACGCTGCGCTCGATGATCTTTTGGAAGTCCGCCGAATAGCGACTGGTTCCCGTGAAGATCGTATTGCTGGTCGCCATCAGAGTTCCCTGGGGAAAACCGGGCCGCCGCCTCCTGCCGCGGCCCGGTCATTCCCTTCGCGGCGATTAGGCCCGCAGCAGCGCCAGCACCGCCTGCGGCGAGGCGTTGGCCTGCGCCAGTGCGGCCAGTGAGGCCTGCTCGAGCACCTGCGCCTTGGTGAGGTTGGCGGCCTCCGCGGCGATGTCGGCGTCGCGGATGCGCGACTCGGCGGCCGAGAAGCTGGCGATCTGCGACTGGGCCAGCTGGATGGCGAACTGGAGTTTGTTCTGTCCCGTTCCCACCTTGCCCTGCACGACGCCGAGGGTCGTCACCGCCGCGTTCAACGCCGTCAGCGCCGCCAGAGCGTTGGCCGTCGAACTGGCGCCCGCCGCGGGTGCGGTTACGGTCTTGGCGCCGTTGCCGCCCGTAATCACGTCGCCGGTGGTTGCGGCCTGCGTCTGCACGATCGTGAAGGTGTTGTTGCTCTGGATGGAGAAGCCCGTTCCGGCCGCATCGTAGACCGCATAAATGCCGAGCGTGGCCGTCTGGGCGTTGATGGCGCTGATGGCCGCCGCCACCGAAGCGCCCGTGGTGGTGTCAAAGGTCACCGTCGCCGAGCCGTTGGCGTTGGTGAACACCACGATCTCGGAGCCGCTGCTGACCGCCGTAAACGAACCGGCCGCCACGTTGTAGTTGTAGTTGCCCGTATTGATGGCGGTCGAGTTCGCGGTGGCAAACGCCTGCCCGGCGCCGGCCGGAGCGTTGACCAGCACGGAGAACGCCCGCGAGCCTCCGAACTGCAACTCGCCGACATCGCTGCCCGAGCCGACCATGGAGGCGGAAATGCCGTAGCTTGCCAGCGCGTTGTTGAGCTGGTTGAGCACCTCCGTCCCGCTGATGCCGGAAGCCGAACCGGTGACGGTCACCGTCACGTCTTCGGTGCCGGAGCCGTTGTAGATGCGAAACACTACGCTTTGCGTGTCGCTGCCGTTGAGGAACGAAAGTGCCGGATTGTCCAGCCGGATCGAGTTGCCGGTCAGCGGCGTGCCGCCGCCGGAAACCGACGTGTTGGCGATGCCCAGGGCGGTTGTGTCCACACGGTTGGCCGAGCCGCTGAGATCAATGGTGACCTGGGCGTTGGCCTGCGTGCTGCCGCCGCCGATGTAGACGTTCACCACCCGGTTGTTGGCGCCCCCGTCCACCAGACCGATGTTGGCGGCCTGGCGGTTGATTTCCACCAGCAGCGCCTGGTACTCGTTGTTGAGCGTGTTGCGGTCCCCGGTGAAGGTGGTGGAAGCCGACTGGCTGGCCAGCGTCTTCAGCCGGTCCAGCAGCCTGGAGATATTGTTCAAGCCGCCGTCCACCAGCTGCAGCACGCTGATGCCGTCATTGGCGTTGCGCACACCTTGCACCAGTTCGGCGATGTCGCTGCGGAATTTGTTGGCCACAGCCAAACCCGCGGCGTCGTCGCCGGAAGAGTTGATACGGTAGCCGGAGGTCAGTCGCTGAATCGTCCGGCTTTGGAATTCGCCGTTCACCCGGAGGTTTTCCTGGGCAATCAGCGAAGCCACGTTGGTTTGAATGGAAATTGCCATGTCATTACGTCCTTGTGCCGAGAGGTTCCGGCTTCGTGCCGGAAACGGCCGGGAAATTCAGCCGTCACTGGCCATATCGGCGCGGCAGGCGCGGCTTTGAGCCAGCGCCTGCAGTGCGGCCGCCAGCCGGGTGACCACCGAGGCCCAGTCCCCGGCGGTTTGCTGCCGGAAAAGCCGCATGCTGGGATACCACGGCGTGGTGTCGCCCTCCAGGCCCCAGCGCCAGTCCGGCACAAAACTGAGCAGCACCCAGACGGGAACGCCCAGCGCGCCGGCCAGATGCGCCATAGCCGTGTCCACGCTGATCACCACGTCCAGGGCGGCAATCGCCGCCGCCGCTTCGGCGAAGCTGCCGAGTTCCGGGCCGACGTGCACCAGCCTCAGACCGGGTGGCGGAGCCCATCCCTGACACGAGCGCGCACCGTACTGCAGACCCACAAAGCTCACCCCCGGCAGGCGTCCCAGCGGCGCCAGAACCTCCAGGTCCACGGACCGCCGCCGGTCATGCGCGTGCTCCGGGTTGCCCGACCAGACCAGTCCGACGCGCAGCCCGGAGAGCCGGCTGAATCTCTCCTGCCAGGCCGCGCGGCGCTCCCGAGGGGCGCAGAGATACGGTACCGCCGCCGGAAGCCTGTCGGGCCGCGTGCCGAGGATGCGCGGCAGACTCATCAGCGGAGCCTGCACATCAAAGGGCGGCAGCACGCCTCCGGCCGCAACGACGCCGTCAATGCCGGCAGCTGTTTGCAGCAGCTCCAGCAACGCGCGCGGAGCCTCGACAAGCACCCGGCCGCCGCGCTCTTTGACCTGGCGCGCGAAACGCACAAAATGAATCACATCCCCCAGCCCCTGCTCGGCCCACAGCAGAATGGTGCGGCCCGAAAGCGGCGCGCCGTCCCACAGCGGCTGAGCAAACGCCCGCGGCTTCAGAAACGGCATCCTCCAGCGCCATTCGAACTCCTCGAAACCGCGCTCCCAGTCCCCGGTCCAAAGCAGCGTCAGCGCCCGGTTCCACCGCGCCCGCGCATGCTCCGGCTCAAGCCGCAAGGCCTCCTCATAGCAGGCCAGCGCCCGGGCGGGATCTTTGGCCTCCCGGTAGACGTTGCCGAGATTGTAGTGCGCGTCGGCCAGATCCGGCTTCAGAGCCACGGCCTGGCGAAAGCACCGGGCTGCCGAATCGGCCTCGCCCAGCTCCATCAGCGCCGCACCGAGATTGTTTAGAGCCTGGGGGTGTTCGGCGTTGCGGCGCAACGCCTCCTGGGCGCAGGCGACCGCCGGCCGGTACCGCTTCTGTTCGATCAGGCACATCGCCAGCTGCGCCCAGCCGTCCGGATCCTCGGGCCGGAGGCTCACGGCGCGCCGTGCGGCGCCCTCGGCCGCCTCCACGCGCCCCAGCGCGACGAGCACCACCGCCAGGGTCAGGTGAGCGTGGAAGAACTCCGGTACCAGCGCCAGGGCTTGCTGGCAGCATCGCGCCGCTTCGTCAAACCTGTGCTGCTTTCTCCTGACGTGGGCCAAATTGAGCAGCGCCTCGGCATAGTCGGGCCTGCGCCGCAGCGCCTCGGCCAGGCACAGAGCCGCGCCCTCCAGATCACCCTTGCCGGCCAGCGCGTTGCCGAGGTTGTTGTAGGCCTCCGGTAATTCCGGGCGCAGCTCGAGGGCGCGCACCAGCCAGGCTACTGCCTCATCCCAGCGCCGGAGTCGCTGCAGCGCATTGCCGTAGTTGACCATCGCTTCGGCGTAGGCCGGCGCCAGCCGCAGGGCCTCTTCGAAGGCCAGGCAGGCCTCCTCGGCCTTGCCCCCCGCCAGCAAGGCGTTGCCCAGGTTGTTGTGGAACGCCGCCACCTGCGGGCGCTTCCGGATGGCCTCGGCAATGAGGGTTACCGCGGTTTCCACCCGGCCGCGCGAGAATTCCACCATGCCGAGCAGGTGCAGCGCGTCCGCGTTGTTCGGCTCCCGCACGAGCACGCGCCGATAGGCGGCAGCAGCCGCAGTCAGATCTCCTGCCTGCTGTCTGGCCAAGCCTTGTTGCAAGATTTCGAGCGTCGCACTCATCGCTCAGCGCCGCGAAACTTCCTCTGGAGCCGCTCGCCGCAGCCTGCCGAGCAACTCCTCCAGCCGCTCCGGGGGCACGGCCAGGGCTGCCCGGCGATTCTCCTCCAAGGCCAGTGCAATCTCCTTGCGCAGGACCGGAATCTGCCGCGGCGCCGTGATGCCGAGCTTCACCGTGCCACCCGCAGTCTCGATTACGGTAATTTCGATCTCGTCCCCGATACGGACGGCCTGGCCGGCGCGCCTGCGGATCACGAGCATTGCGCGACCTCCAGCAACGCCAAGGGATGGCGGTGGGAATAGGCCTGCTCGGCCTGCACCGCCTGCACGGCCCGCCGGTTGTGCAGATTGATCACCACCGGCGCCAGTAAATTGGCGGTGGCCGAACCCTCTTGGCCGACAAAGACGATCGCCAGACAGAGCAGATCCAGGCCCAGCCGGGGCTGCGCCTCCGGTGAAAAACCGAGCGTAGCAAGGTCTTCGGCAAGGAACACCGGCCGGTAGTCCGGATCGACGCACTGCACCGGAACAGCGAGGAAACACAGCTCCGCCGAGCTCAGGCTCTGCAGAAACACCACCGGGTGATGAGGCGGCTGCTCGATCAGAATAAAGCGTTTCTCCGAGGGGAACCCCGGCAATCCCTCGGGAAAGTCCAATACCGCACCCTCGGAATACTCCAGCGCGCCGAAATACCGCGTCTCGCAGTAAGGCATCTCCGTGACCTGTCCCTTGCAATTTGAAAGCCGCAAGCGGCGCGATGCTCCCCGTCAGCTCAATCGCATCATCTCAGTGAGCTGTCCCTTGCAATCTGGAAACCGCAGTCCATCAGCCGTGGCGCTTGCCGGCCGCAGGGGCCTCAGGTTTGCCGGCCGGCGGCTGCGGCAGATGCGGCACCGGCTCCCGCAGCAGTCCCGCGCGGTTCAAAATCACGATGTCCACGCGCCGGTTGCGCGCCCGGCCTGCTTCGGTGTCGTTGGAATCCACCGGCACGTTGTCGGCGTAGCCCGCCACCGCCAGCCGCTGTGCGGGAATGCCGAATCGCGTCGTGAACAGTTTCAGGACCGCGATCCCGCGGGCGGTCGAAAGCTCCCAGTTGCTGGCGAACCGCTGGTTGTGAATGGGGACCGAATCGGTATGTCCTTCCAGTCGCACCGGGTTGGGCAGTTTCTCGATCACGCGCGCAATCTTTTCCAGGCTCGGGTACATGGCCGGGGCAATGGTATCCTCGCCGGTCGGGAAAAACGCCGCCTGAGGCAGGCTGACCACGAGACCGCGCGGCTCCAGGCTCAGCTGCAGCTTTCCGGCGCGAATCTCTTCCTCCAGTTCCCGGGACAGAAATTCCAACGAGGGGAGCAGCTCGGCCAGCACGGGCTCGGCTTGCTCGGGCTGCGGTTTGGCGACCTGCGTGTCCTGGCCCTTCTTGGTGCCGCCCGGCCCCCGCATCATGGCGTTTCCCTTACCGACGTCATCCACGGTGCCGCCCAAAATGGCGGCGATCTTGGCAACGGCGTAACCTTCCTCGAGGGCCTTGCGCACGGACTCGGAGACTTGCCGGGCTTTGCCCTTGTCAGCCTGCGAAGAGGCAAACATCACGACGAAGAAAGCGAAAAGCAAGGTGATGAAGTCGGCGTAAGAAACCAGCCAGCGCTCGTGGTTGGCGTGTTCGCCATGTTTTTTCTGGCGGCCCATGGCGGCACCCTAGGCGGAAGCGGTTTCCGCTGCGGCCGCGGCCTTGGCCTGCTTTTCGGCTTTCTTGGCTTTGACCGGTTCATGGCGCGTATAGGCCTCCAGCTTGCTGCGGATCAGCTTCGGGTTGAGCCCCTCGACAATGCCGGCCACCCCTTCCAGCATCATTTCCCGGATTCGCAAGGCCTCGTGGGCCCGTGCCCGGATCTTGTTGCCGGCGGGGAGGAAAAACAGGTTCGCCACACCGACCCCGTACACCGTGGCCACAAACGCCACCGCGATGCCGTGGCCCACTTCCTCGATGTTTTCCAAATGCTTCATCACCTGGATGAGGCCGAGGACCGCCCCGATGATGCCGATGGTGGGTGCGTAGCCGCCGGCAGCTTCATAGACCTTGGCCTCGGCTTCGGCGTGATGCTCTTCCAGGCCGATTTCGAGCTCCATCATCTTGCGCAGGTCCTTGAGATCCATGCCGTCAATGGCCAGATTGAGGGCTTTGCGCAAAAAGGGATCGGCCACGGCGTTGGCGTCCTGCTCGAGGGAGACGATGCCCCCCTTGCGCGCCTTGGTCGCATACTGGATGATTTCCTCGATCACCGCCTCCGGCGACTGGACCGTCTCAAAGAAGACGACCGACAGTTTCTTGGCGGCCCGCACGAGCACCGCCGTCGGCGTGGTCACCAGCACCGCCCCGATCGTGCCTCCCAGTACGATCATGGCGGCGGTGATCTGCGCCACGTCTTTGATGCTGCCGCCTTCCAGAATCAGCCCGCCGAGAATCCCCGCCAGGGCCAGGATCAGCCCGCCGGCCGTGGTGAAATCGAGCTTCTTGCGGGCGCCCTTCTTTGCTTGTGCCGTCTTGTCCGCCATGGCGCCTTGTCAGCAATCGGATCCCGGTGGCTGCGTCTCCAGAGGCCGGCTCAACAGCGGACAGGCCGCCACCCCGTTCAAAATCGCCCGGCGAAATTCGATCACACGCTCGATGATCTCGTCGGCCGACTCGAGCACCATGATTTTCTGTCCGGTGGTCAGGGAAATCACCGTGTCCGGAGCCGCTTCGATGTGCTCGATGAGGTCCGAATTCAGCACCAGCGGTGCGTGGTTCAGCCGCGTAAGGCGAATCATTGGGGCCCGTCATCCCTCATATCGGCCGGCCGGCGGCTTCCTTCCGCCCATCGCTCAAACTCGCACCTTCCGGGACGATAAGCCGGTTGGGATCCGATATGATGAGCCAGCCCCGCGCCGCCGGCCACGCACGCCGATTGCTCCACTCTCTTTTCCAGGACAACGCCCGGGCGCTCCGAAAACAACTCCAATGGATCCGCCGGCAGGCGGCTCAAAGCCGCACGATGCCGGAAGCGGAGCGCGAACGCTGGGAACTGCTGGCCGCCATCGCGGAGGCTCTCGTCCCGGACACAGCCGGCAGCGCCTCCCCTGTCCGCATCGCCGCCTGCCAGCGCTTACTGGAACATCTTTCCGGATCGGGTGAAGCGGAGCGACGGGAGTTCTGTCCCCTCAGGCCTCACTCGACGACAAACGCCCGGCGCGAGCCCGCACTCGCCACCCGCCCCTGAAATTTCGGCAGCCCGTTCAACCGGCACTCAAACCGCCGGCCGAGGGGAACATCCAGCGGCAGCAGATCTCCGACCTCGAGCGCCACCAGATCCCGCAGCGGCAGCGCCGGCCCAGGCAGCTGCACCTCCACTTCCACCTCCGCCTTGCGGATCCGCTCCAACATTTGTGCCTGCTCGGCTTCCCCCGCCTCCCTGTTTTTCTGCAGGGACCAGTGCCGCTCGAAGTGGCCCCGCATCATCTTGATCACCAGCGACGGGATAGCCAGGGTGATCATCCCGGCAACCTCGCCCATGCGCACCTCCGCAGCGATCACCACAAAAGCCTCCCCGGGATCCACGGTGGGCAAAAACTGCGGTTCCGTCTCGATGGACTGCGCCGTGAAGTCGATCTCCGCCACACCGGTCCAAGCCTGTTTGAGATCGTGCAGGATGATGCGCAGAAACCCCTCGAGCAGACTCTGCTCGATATCGGTCATCTCCCGGCCGGGACTTTCCACGGCCCGGGCCTTGCCCCCGAGCAGGATCTCAAGAACCGCAAAGGCCAGATTCGGCGTGATCTCCAAAACGGCGCTGCCTTCGTAGGGCTTCAGCCCGAGCGAGACCAGACAGGTCGGCGAGCACAACCCCTCCTGGAATTCCGAGTAGGAGAGTTGCTCGACGCTGATGAGGTTGATGGTCAGGTATGCCCGCAGATACGCCGAAAGGCTCGACGCCAGGTTCCGCACGAAGCTCTCATGCAGGAGGCGGATCGAGCGCAACTGTGACTTGGGGACGCGATCCAGTCTGCGGAAATCAAACGGAGCCACTTCGGCCGGCGCGTGCCCCATGACGGCGCCGCCGCCGGGCTGCGGCAAGGGTTTCATCAGGCCGCCTTCTCCTGGCAATCCATCGGACGCCGTGCGGATTCCTTTACAGGTCCGCAGCAGCGCGGTCGCGGCGGAGAATCCCGGCCCCGACGCCGGAAACGCCGAGAATCAGGGTTTACGGCTCCCCCGCCGGCCGGCCGCCCACTTCTGAAACTCGGCTTCCATCTCCGCGGTCCACTTGCTGTCAATCTGCGCCGGGGTATAGCGGCCTTGCCGCAACATCTGCTTGCTCCACTCGTCGCGCAGGCGGGTGACCTCGGAATGCTCGACGACTTTCTCCGCCAGGTGCGGCGGGATGAAGACCACGCCTTCGGGATCCCCCAGCACGACGTCACCGGGCATCACCGTCGCTTCCCCGATCCGTACGGGCACATTGATTCCCACCAGCATGACCTCCCGGAGCGCGGAAGGGTGAAAATCCCGGACGTATCCGGTGAAGCCCTTGATCTCCAACAGACCCGACAGATCCCGTACCGCCCCGTCCACGACGACGCCCGTGCCGGTTTTCGTGTAAATGGAAGTTCCCAGGTTGTCCCCGATGAAGGTGCCGTCCTTGACTTTGCCGAACAGATCAATGACGGGTACGTCACCCGGCTGAAGCGTGTCAATCACCCAGGCATTCTCCAGGCCGACCATCGAGCGGCCTTCTTTGCGCGCGTGCTCCCGGATCACCTGGTTCACATCCGGGCGCAGCGGCATGAACACCGCGGTGACGGCGCGCCCCACCAGCCGTTTGCCCGGTTCGGTGACGATCTGCTTCCAGTTGCCCTCGAACTGATAGTGATAGCCCGCCTGGCGCAGCACCGCCCAGGCCTCCTCGGCGGTCACTTGCCGCATGCGCTCGAGTATGGAATCGGCAACCTTAGGCCGTCCGTCCTCGAACCGCTCGCCTTTCCATTCCCGAGTCAGCTCGATACGTTGTTCCCGGCTGAACATGCCGAGCTGGGCGAAAACCGCGGGTGCGGCCAAGGACACCGCCAGCAGAGACGCGAACACACGGATTGCGCGCTTCATCGTGTTGACCTCGAACCCCCACCCTACGCGAGCCGCGGTGCGCTGTCAAGACCCGCCGGCGAAAGACCCCTCTCAGGCCACGGCCGTCAGTGCGTTCAGCAGATTGTGCTCCGGCTCCTCCCCTGCGGCCGCATCGAGCGATCCTCCCGTCACCGTCTCGGCCTCGCGCAGCCTTGCGGCGACCGGCGGGGCTTCCTTCGAGCCGCTGCGGTGCTCGGCAACGTAGAGCATGGCCGCCAGAGGAACGCTGTTCGCCTCCGGCTCATGATGCGCCTCCACAGCCGCGGTCAGATGCTCCGGGAAGTTCCACAGCCGCAAAATCTCGGCGCCCGCCGCACCATGCTCCCGGCCGAACAGGAACACTTCGGCCACCACGGGCTCGCAGCCTTCCTCAATCAGCCGGGAGTAGACCGAGCCGCCCAACTTGCCGAGCGCCAGCCGCCCCACATCGTGGACCAGCCCGGCCAGGAAGGCCTCCTCCGGGTGGACCTTTCCGGTCCCGCGGGCCGCCCGCTCCACCAGCCGGGCAGTCTCGAGCGAGTGTTTCCACAATGCCTTCAGACTTGCCGAGGCAAACAGCGGGTGGAAGGCCGCGGCGATCGCCACCTTGCGCGTCGCTTCGATCCCGATATAGGAGATGGCCTGGCGGATGGTCGAGATGGTTTGGCGCGGGCTGTACAGACAGGAATTGGCGACGCTGATCAGATGTCCCGCCAGGACCTGATCGGAGGATAAGACCGCTTCCAGCTTGGGAAACGATACGTCCTCGGCCGCCGCCATCGCCAGCACCTTCAGTGCCACGGCCGGAAACACCGGCAGCCGGTGGACCACCTCTCTGAGCTCCTCGGTGGTGACGCGCGGCAAGCCGCTCATGGCTTGCACGACAGCAGGCTTGCACAGCCCCTCCTCGGCCTGGCGCCGCAGCTTTTCGAGCAGTTGCCCGCGCAAGTCGCGCTCGCAGGGCTTCGTTTCCGCCCGCTGCACGAGCTGGTCTGCCGCATTCACCAGATCCACCAGCAACGTCTGGCGCGGATCGGTGCGAATGGTGGAATGATCATGAAACGCCGTTACCAGGCCCAGAAGCTCTTCGCACCGCCTGCGGTAGGCTAGCTCCGTGCGGCGCACACCGGCCCAGCTGGCGCCCACGGCTTCTTTAAGCACGAACTCCACCGTCTCGGAGTCCATGAATTCCGGCGGGTAGTGATGCAGCAGCGCCAGATACCGCACCGCCTGCCGCTCCCACCCTTCCAGGCCGGCGCGCGCCGCCAGTTCGGCCGCCACCGCCGCCACCCTCCGGGTGTGCGCCCGAACCGCCGGATCGCGAGGGGAAGCCATACCTAGCCCTTCGCTGAGCATATCGGCCCGCAGCCGAGCGCAGGTATACAACAAAACC
The DNA here is from genome assembly GCA_037446115.1 of Acidobacteriota bacterium. Classification (GTDB taxonomy): domain Bacteria; phylum Acidobacteriota; class Terriglobia; order Bryobacterales; family Bryobacteraceae; genus JANWXD01. The sequence goes on from JBBIJF010000012.1 coordinate 89,074, forward strand.
CCGGCGCCGAGGCCGGAAAAAGCCCTACCGCAGTCCCGGTAGAAAGTTTCTGGAAGCGACGTGCCCGGCTTCCCATCCCGCCTAATGCGGCAATCCCTGCCGCATCTCCGGTAAGACGTTCTCAGAAGCGGAGCACCGCCATGCGACCGTCGGTCACGATCCGGTCGCCGGTGGCGTTCTCTGTCCGCCGCGGCGCCTCCGGGCGGTCTACCAACGCCACCCCCTTGACCCGCCCCGTGAACACTAAATCCACCACAACCTTGCTCCGTTCGCGGTCGATTTCCGGATCAATCTCGTGAATGAAGGTACGGTTCTCCGGCGAAAAGGCGATGCCGATATCGTGGGTCGCGGCCGCAACCCAGACCTCACGTCCGGCAAACCGTTCGGGACGCTTCCAGATCCGCAGGTGATGCCGCTTGGCGAAGGTGTTGAGCTGCTTTTGAAAGACCAGGTCGGGCTTCCGGCCGTCCAGCAACAGCACTGACATCGGCGCCTCTTTGTAACCGCGGCCCTCGAGCACGGCGCGCACCGTTTCGAATCCGCTCCGCGCGTTCAGCTGCTCCGCAGTGCTCCAGCCGGCCTCCCGGAACGCCGTTTCGATCTGCTCCCGGCTCCCCAGGAACATGAGGTTGGTGACGTCGGAGGGTTTCGGCGTTCCGGCGGCAGTGGTCTGTAAGGGTTGCGCGTTGACGAGGACGAAAAGCTCCGCGGCGGGCTCGACCGGCTCGAGCACCGTTGTTTCCGTAGTCTCCTCCAGTTCGAGAGGCGCCGGCAGCCGGAGCGTCAAGTCGGTTCCGGCCTCGTAGGTGATCTCCGTGTCGGCGGGATTGAGCACCGCCTCTTTGGCCGTTTTCAAGACGCCCGCCAGGCGGGCGAAGCGCCCAGCCAGTCGCTCGAGGCCGCGTTCGATTCCGGCCACCGGCGTCTCGGAGGCCAGAATCCCCACGATCCGCCCTTCCGTATCCACGGACTCGCGCGCATTGTCCACATCGGCGACGCTCACTTGCACGGGCCGGCGCCCGCCCGAGGCCAGCACCAGTTCGAAAAAGTCCAGTTCCACCATCGCCCGCTGGTCCGGCGCCGACGGCCGCGCCGCCCGCAGGCACCCGCCGAGAACTGCGCCGGAGGGAATCGCGACCCGTCCGTCGGGGGCCGCCACAGGCGCGATCACGACCGCCTCGACCCGCTCGCCGGCGAGCATGCCGCGGCTGCTGACCTTGGTGGACAGGCGGGCATAGATCTCCGATCCTGCCGGCAGCACGACCGTTGCCGCGCCCAGGGCCAGGGCCGCCACACAAGGAGCCACATCCCGAAATCTATCACGCCCAGGCCGCGTACAATGACAGGAGCATGCGCGAAATCCGCGTCGCGGCCGCCCAGTTTGAAGTCCGGGACGCCGACAAAGCCTACAACCTCTCGGCGATCGAGCGACTGGCCCGGCAGGCGGCGGCCGAGGGCGCCGAACTGGTCACCTTCAGCGAGTGCTCGATCACCGGGTACACCTTTCTTGAGAATCTGTCGCGCTCGGAAATCGAAGCGCTGGCGGAGCCCGTACCGGACGGTCCCTCGATCCGGCGCCTGGCGGATATCTCTGCATCTTTGGGAGTCGCCCTGGCGGCCGGTCTGATCGAACGCGACGGTGACCGTCTGTACAACTGCTACGCCGTCGTGGCGTCGGGGCGCGGTTTCGTCGCCAAGCACCGCAAGCTCCACGCCTTTATCAGCGAGCATCTCAGCTGCGGAGACCGCTACACCGTCTTTGAACTGCTCGGCTGCCGGTTCGGCATCCTCATTTGCTACGACAACAACCTTCCCGAAAACGTCCGCATTACGGCGCTGCTCGGGGCCGAGATCGTTCTCATGCCTCACGTCACAGGGTGCCTGCCCTCACCGATGCCGGGGCGCGGAACGGTTGACCCGGCCATCTGGCACAACCGGGAACGCGACCCGGTCCGCTGCCGCATGGAATTCGACGGACCCAAAGGCCGTGGCTGGATTCTCCGCTGGCTGCCCGCGCGGGCGTGGGAAAACGGCATCTTCGCGGTCTACTCCAACCCGATCGGCGTCGAGGGCGGGACGATCAAGCCGGGCGGGTCCATGATTCTGGACCCGTTCGGGGAAATCCTCGCCGAATGCCGGCGCTTGGGCGACGACGTGGTCGTCGCCACGCTCGATCCGGCCAAGCTGGAACTCGCCTCCGGCCGCAACTATATCCGCGCGCGGCGGCCTGAGCTATACGCCAAGCTCGTCGAGCCCAACCCGCAGCTGGGACCCGGCGGCCGTCCCGAGGTCTGGTGGAAAAAGCACCGGCAAGCGCCGGGGCGGTGAGGGGTGAAACATTTTCCGGCCTGTGCCCAGTATTTAACTGGAGCGTTACTGCCGTGAACCAGCCGGATCCCAACACGCTGCTGTTCCAGTTCCGCCGCCTGATGGACGAGTTGATTTCCGGGAACCTGCACCGCAATACATTCCAGTCGTGGGAGATTCACCTGTTGCTGGATATCGAAAGCTGCCGCCTGCGTCCGGCCGTCCGCGAGCGTGTCCTGCGGCGCTATCAGAAAGCCATGGAGGCCCGCATCCGCAAAAGCGGCGCGATGCCGGTGAAACTTTCCGAGTTCCTCAAGCGCCAATACCGGAAGCGCCGCGCCGAAGGAACGCTCTCCGAATAGCTGCCGGCCGCCGCGAGGTGCGCTATCCTGAAAAACGAGAATCCAAGAGAGGAGTGACAGCCATGGGATGCGCAGGTGTGCCGCCGCAGCCGGAGCCGCCCCGACCGGGCGCGCGCAAGGTATTTTGCGTCAAGTTCCAGCGAGAAATGGAGGGGCTGGACGAGCCGCCCTTCGACAACCACCCCCTGGGGCAACGCATCTACGAAAACGTCTCCAAGGAGGCCTGGCGAATCTGGCTCGAGCACATGAAGATGATCATGAACGAGTACCGGCTCAACCTCGGTACGCGCGAAGCCCAGGAGTTCCTCCTCAAGCAGATGGAAGAGTACTTCTTCGGAGAGGGCGCCGCGTTTCCTCCCAACTACGTCCCGCCCCGAGCTAAGCTCTGAGCACGGCAAGAGTGGCCGCAATTCGGAAGCGCAACTTTGCGTGCGCCGCACGAAGGGCATGTTCCACTTCCAGCGGGGACGCTCCACGCGCAAACAGGAAGCCCAGATAGCTGGAGCCTTCCGGCAGGGGCAGCAGGCGCTGGCCCGCCACTGCGGTCAGGACCACATCCTCGATCCCCGCTACGCTCCGGGCATCCTCGACTCCCTCGACGCCCTCGTAGATGCCGGCTCGCGGAACCGGGATCATCAGCACGCCGCTCGCCCCCGGCGCAAGACGCACCTCAGAGACGTCTTCGCCACAAGCGTGCCGCAACACCACCTCCTCGAGCGCCCGGCCGCCCTCAAACCGCAGTGCCCGGGCGCACAGGCCGCCGATCGGCCGGGCAGCCACCTCGAGCATCCACACCCCCTCTTCATTGACACGCATTTCGGCATGTACGGGGCTGTGGCGCAGCCCGAGGGCGCGCACCGCCTCCTGAGTTGCCTCAACGATCGCCTGCCGCACCGCCGGCGGCTCCCGCGACGGGGTCACGTAGATCGTCTCTTCGAAGTACGGTCCTTCGAGCGGATCCGGTTTGTCAAACAGTGCCAGCGGCTGGAGCTTGCCTTCCGTCACGAGACCCTCGAGCGCAAACTCCCGGCCCGGGATGTAGCGTTCCACCTGGATGTAGCGGTGCATCGGCTCGCGCAGGAGCCTGATTTCAGGGCTTTCCAGGATCGCCCGGATCCGCCGGAACGCGGCCGTAAACTCGTCGGGGGTGTCGGCGCGGATCACACCCTGACTGCCGGACAGGCCGCGCGGTTTGAGCACGCAGGGATAGAAGGCCTGGCGGGCGCAGGCTTCCGGTGCTTGCTCTGCGCGCACGACAAAGTATTCGGGTAGCTTTAGCCCGGCGGCGCGGAACCGCTCCCGCATCCGGTGCTTGTCGCGGCAGGCGGCGACCGCCCCCGGCGGCCCGTACGGCAGGCCCAACCGCTCCGCCGCCAAGGCAGCCAGGTACACAGGGCGGTCTCCGGCCGCGGCCACGCCGTCGAAGGGACCCGCTTCCACAATGGCGGACAGCGACTCCTCGGGACGATCGAAGCGCACCGGGATCGCCTGATCGCCCCAGGGGTCCTCCAGCTGGTGGCACCGGTCCGTTGCCGGCACAACCTCCATCCCCAGCCGGCGGGCCGCCTCCTCAAAGGCCCGTAACTGGTAGCCTGTGGTCGCAGCCAGAAGCAGGACCCGTTTTCGCATTCGCCTTCAGATGAGAGCCAACTGCTCTTCGTTGGGCTCTGCTCAACAGTACCAGGGTTCGGTCAGATACGGCACCGCCGCCCGAGCGACCAGATCGAAGTTCTCCGGCAACGGCTCGTCGCAGGTCTCGCGCCAGATTGCCGCGAAGGTCTCCCGCCGCGAGGCGCGCCGGCGTTCTTGCTGCGCGACCAGCGAGAGCAGGCGGCGGTTCAATTCATCCAGAGCGCTGTCGGCATGGCGCCAGGGATAACTCAGCGTTGAGTCGTCGAACGGCCCGACAATCCGGCGAACCTCTTCGAGCTCGAGCAGCCGCGAGCCTTGCGGAATCAGCAAACGCAGCGCCAACTGAATGGGCGCCACCGCGTCCACCAGGTCCAACTCGAGCAGCAGGCGCAGCAAATGCCGATAGCCGTCCCGGGTGGTCCACGGCGTGAACGGCACAAAGGTCGGGGCCAGAGTCAAGCCGAGCCGCCGGAATTCCTCCGCCACCACTAGAAAATCCTCACGCGTGTGTCCCTTGTCGAGCTTGCGCAGCACCTCGTCTTCGACCGACTCAACAGCAGTGGTCACAAACAGGCAGCCCGTCTGCTTCAGAACCGGCAACAGGTCCCGGCGCCGCCGCAGGTGCTCCACTTTGATGGTGACGTCATAGGTGAGCGCGGGAAACTCCCGGTGCAGGGCCTCGACCACACGGACGGCATGGGAGGGGCCGTTGAAAAAATCCGGATCGCCGAACGTGACGTGCTCGGCGCCCGCGGCCACCTGCCGGCGAATGTCTTCGAGCACCACCTCCGGCGGCACGACCCGGAACGCACCGCCGTAAACCGGAACCACCGGGCAGTGGCGGCACAAATGCTTGCAACCCCGGCTGGCCTCCGTGTATCCCACCCGCCGCCGCATGCCGTTCACGCACAGCGCCGCGTACCGCTCAAGCGGCGGCAGGCCGGAACGGTCGGGCACCCGGAAGCCCAGGCGCTCGACGGAGACCACGCAGCCGCCGTCTTCACGATCTTCTCCGGATGCCAGTGCGCGGACATAACGGGCGAGTTCGCCCTCGAACTCGCCGCCAAAAACTGACTCCACTCCAAGCTGCCGCAGCCAGCCGGCGTTCATCACTGCGTACAAGCCGTAGGCGAGCAGATGCGCGCGGCTGTTCACACTCCGCACCGCGCGGATTGCCTTGGCCGCCAGGCGCGTGGCGGTGTGCATCGGCAGAAAGAACGCAACCACGTCAGCGCTGGCGGCGTCTCCGAGCGGAAAAGGGTCCACGGCCAGATCGGCACAGCGGACCTCATGACCTTCCGCACGGAGCCAGGCCGCAGGCGAAGCAAGGCCGAACGGCTGCCGTCCGAGATCGTAGGTCGAGATCAGCAGGATGCGCACTCGTCGCTACCATTATTGCGTCTGCATCGCGTCTGCGGGCCGCTGGTAGCATCGAAGAGACGGCGCAATGAGGATGCAAGGCCCGAAACCGGAAACCGAGGTCAAGGTTCGCGTCGCCAGTGCGGCTCAAGCCAGGCGACTGTTAAAGCGGGCGGGCTTTCGCCGTCTAAGCTCCAGAACGTTCGAATCGAACACCATCTTCGATACCCCCTCCCGTGATTTGAAGAAGCGGGACGCGCTGCTGCGCTTGCGACAGCTCGGCTCGAAGTCCGTTCTCACCTTCAAGGGTCCCGCAACGGGAGGAAAACACAAAACTCGAACCGAAGCCGAAATTGAAGTTTCTGACACCCCCACCACGGCGTGGATCCTCACAGAGCTTGGGTTTCGTCCCGTTTTCCGCTATGAGAAGTACCGGACCGTCTATTCCCGCACAGGAGGGGGTGGATTTGTTTTTCTCGATGAAACCCCGATTGGATGCTTTCTGGAGCTGGAGGGATCCCCGGGCTGGATCGAGCAGGTTGCGACTGCTCTCGGCCGTAGAATATCAGATTATTTAACAGATACTTATCCGGGTCTTTATCAGAAGTACCGCAGGACTCACCGGCAAGCTCCTGTGGATATGGTTTTTGGTTGATGGATACCCTCAGTAGCGGGTAGATACGTGCCCCCACAAACGACTCATGAAGCGGAAGAAAATTCCCCTAATTTGCGCCGGAGCCGGTTTGAACCTGTTGCCTTTTACCTCAAATGCTGGTATTCTGCGGACATGGTACCGGATGAGCTTTCTAGTACGTTCCGCGTCCGGTGCCTGCGTTTGCGGGTAGACAACGCCGGGAGTTGCGTCTGAGATGCTGGTGAACGTGGCCATCATTGTTTGTTCTCTGGTCTTGCTCGTGTACTGGTTCCGATACACGTGTCTCCTGATTTTGAACACCAAGTCCGCCACGAACCCGGGCCCCCAGTTCCCCTTGCCGCGCAGCGTCAGCGTGGATCGAGCTGCTGATGTGGCCGCCAGGTCTCACGCCGTCGGGAACCTCAGCGAGCTTCTGGCCCGGGACTACCGCCTGCTGACCTACCTGCTGCGGCACACAGCCGGTCTGGAGGTCGGCGGCCTCACCCTGGAGCAGCGCCTGTTGATGGTGGATTTCCGCCTGATGCAGTTCTGCTACGGCGTTGCGCGCCTGCTCTTTCCCCAGCAGGCTGGCGCCGCCCTCAAGGAGATGTCCGAGATTGTCACCTATCTCGGAAACGCCGTCGCGGAACGCACCGCGCAAGCCGAGCGTTCCCTGCCCTGACCTTTTCGGCGCCGCTGCCGTACCTTCCCGCCCCGCTCCTCCCAACACCCCACCAAGTACTGACTGAGTGTCTACAATGGTAGCGTCGTGCCCTCGGAAGCTTTGATTGCCCGCTCCGTCTCCACGCTGAACCGGATCCGCCAGGAGATCGGCAAGGTCATCGTGGGCCAGCAGGACGTGGTGGACTGCGTTCTCATCTGCCTGCTGGCCGGCGGCCACGTCCTGCTGGAAGGCGTACCCGGTCTCGGCAAGACAACCCTGCTGCGAACCCTTGCTCGCGTGCTGCAGCTGAAGTACTCGCGCATTCAGTTCACGCCGGACCTCATGCCGGCCGACATCGTCGGCAGCATGATCATCGAAACCAGTGATAGCGGCGCCAAGTCCCTGCGCTTCCAGCCCGGTCCCATTTTTGCCAACCTCGTGCTCGCCGACGAGATCAACCGCGCCACGCCGAAGACCCAGTCGGCCCTCCTGGAAGCGATGCAGGAGCACACGGTCACCAGCGGCACGACCACGCACGAGCTGGAGGCTCCCTTCCTCGTCATGGCGACGCAGAACCCAATCGAAATGGAAGGGACCTATCCCCTGCCCGAGGCTCAACTGGACCGTTTCCTGATGAAAAGCATCGTGAGCTACCCTTCTCGGGACGAGCTCAACCGGATCGTGGACCGCACCATCCACCGCGATGACGTCCGCGTGGAGCCGGTGGCCGGACGAGAGGACATTTTGGAGTTGCGCGCGGTCTGCCGGGAGGTGCTGGTCGCCCCGCACGTCCAGGATTTTGCTGTGGATCTGGTGCTGGCCACCCAGCCCGAGCAGCCGCAGGCGCACGAGCTGGCGCGACGCTACATCCGTTACGGCAGTTCGCCGCGCGGAGCGCAGGCGTTGGTGGAATGCGGCCGCGTGCTGGCCCTGATGCGGGGCCGCTCTCATCTGAGCATCGAGGACATCCGCACCGTGGCCCCGGCCGTGCTGCGGCACCGGATCATCCTCAACTTCGACGCACATGCCGACGGACAAACCGTCGAGACCATCCTGCCGGAAATCATCCGGAGCGTGGCCGTGGCGGCGGCTTGAGCCTGTAGACAATCATGAACAGATCGCCGCTGGTAGACCGGAAGTTCCTGGAACGGCTGGAGACGCTGACGCTCCGCTGGCAGAAATCCTTCCCCGGCCTGGTGGGTGGACACAATCCGTCTCGCTTCGCCGGCCCGGGTCTTGAGTTCTTTGACCACCGCCACTTTCACGAGGGCGACGACCTCCGGGCCGTCAACTGGCGGGCCTATCTGCGTCTGGAGAAGCTGTTCCTCAAGATCTTCCATGTCGAGCCGCGCATCCCGGTGCGCCTGCTGGTGGACGTAAGCCGCTCGATGGCCGCGCCGGACCGCCAGAAATTCGATTACGCGCGCCGGCTCGGCGCCGCACTCTGCTATGTGGGGCTGGTCCGGCTCGAGACCATGGTCTTGCAGCCCTTCAGCGATCGCCTGTGGGACAGCCTGACCTGCGGCGGAGGGCGCCATCGCTTCGGACCCGCGGCCGAGTTTCTGGCCGATCTGGAACCGGAAGGTTCCACGAGTTTTCTCAACACCGCCCGCGAGTTCCTGTCCCGTTACCCGCAGCGCGGATTGCTCGTCATCATCTCCGACTTCCTGGACGACAGCGGATGCACAAGGCCCCTTCAGTACATCGCCGACTTCGGTCACGAGCTGCTGCTCGTGCACGTCTGGGCCGAGCAGGACCGCACGCCGCCCTGGGAGGGCGAGCTGGAACTGGTCGAAAGCGAAAGCGGGACCCGCATGGTGTTGGACTTCGATGCCGGCGCGCGCCAGGCCTACACTCGCGCCTTCGACGCTTACGCTGAAGAGCTCCGCACGCTGGCGGCGCGCAACCAGGGCCGCTACATCGGCATCCCCACCTCCGTGCCGCTCGAAGAGGCGGTTTTCGGGCCGCTGACGCGCGCCTGGGGCCTGAGCTAAAGAGGGCGAAGCGGTGTTTTTTCTCAACCTGAGCGTGGGCGAGTTCCTGGCGCTGTTCGGCGCCGTCTCGGGCCTGCTTGTGGCGCTGTATCTGCTTGACCGCTCGCGGCAGCGGGTGACCGTGGCCACACTGCGCTTTTGGCAGCCCGCCGCTGTCCCCACTGAAAGGCCGCGGCGGCGGCGCCACATACGGCAGCCGTTGTCCCTGTTGCTCCAACTGGCCTCGATGGCGCTCCTGCTGCTGGCCGTCGCCCAGCTCCGCATCGGCGCCCCAACCCACGGCCCTCGCGACCATGTCCTGCTCCTGGATACCTCGGCCTGGATGGCCGCGCGGACACCGGCCGGGCGCTTCCTGGACCAAGCACAGCAGAGCGCACTCGCATGGCTTCGTTCGCTGCCGGCCGCCGACCGCGTCACGGTGGTCGAAGCGGCTTCGGTTGCCACGCCGGTGACACCGTTCGAAACGGACCGCAAAGTTCTCGAGCAGGCCATCCGCGCCTCCGAGCCGGGATGGACGGCGCTGGACCTCGCGCACAGCCTTGCCTTCGCCCGACGGCTGCTTGCGCTGTACAGCAGGAATCCTGGTGAGATCGTCTTCGCCGGAGCGGCACGGATCTCCGGAGAGCCTCCTGCGCCTTCGGCCCTGCCCTCCAACTTGCGCCTGCTCCCGGTTCGTTCCACGGTCTCCAATTGTGGGTTGCGGCGCATCGCCGTGCGCCGCCGTACGGGAGCGGCTCCCGTCTGGGAGGTTCTGGTCTCGGTTCGAAACGACGGTCCGCGAGGGGCGCGCACCTCTCTTGGCGTTAGCTTTGCCGGCCGCCCGATCGGAAGCCGTCGCCTGAGTCTGGCGCCGGGAGAAGAGAGCGAAGCCGTCTTCGAGCTTCGGACACGGGCGGGCGGGTGGCTCGAAGCGCGGCTGCTGCCCGGCGACGGGTTCAGTCTGGACGACCGCGCGCTGGTGGAGCTTCCCGGCTCCAGTCCGGTTCACGTAATGGTCTGCTCCGACCGGCCGGCGTGGCTCCGCCCGGTCCTCGCCGCCAATCCAAACGTCGAAGCCGAATTCGTGGAAGCCCGGCGGTGCACGCCGGCGAGCAACGCCGGCCTCGTCATCCTGGACGGGGTGGCCCCGGCCGCGCCGTTAACCACCGCCTCGATCTGGATCAACCCGGATGCCCGTACCTCACCGCTTCCGGTCCGGCAGTCCGTGCCGGCAGCAGACTTGCGCTGGCGCCGGGATCAGCCTCTGACGGAAGGGTTGCGGGCGCAGGATTTCACGGCGGCAACCACGAGCGTGTTCCAGGCCGGCCCGGGCGATCGGGTAATCGCCGAAGCCGCCGCCGGTCCGGTCGTCGTCGCACAGCCCGGCCCGCCGCCGCGCGTCCTGCTGGGTTTCGATCCTGCCGCAAACCGCCTTCGCTTCGAATTGGCGACCCCGTTGTTGTTTGCCAATCTGTTTCGCTGGCTCGCGCCGCGCTCTTTCGATCAGCTCGCACTTTCGGTGGGAAGCCCGGGACTGCTGGCGCTCCGCCTGGATGCGTCTGCTGCCCCGGACGCACTCCGGGTCAACGCCGAGGACGGCACGGCGTTGCCGTTTACGCTGCACGAGGGCGAACTTCGTGTCTTTGTCGGGTCGCCCGCCCAGATACGCATTGAGGCGGGCGGGCGAACACTGCTCTCCTCCCTCACGCTGCCGGAAACCGGTGAGCGCCTCTGGCAGCCGCCGGAGGGCTTACGCCGTGGCGTCCCCCCGCCGCGGCCCGAGAACTACGGCAGGGATCTCTGGAAGATCCTGGCCGTGCTCGCCGGTGCCGGGCTCCTGCTGGAATGGATCTGGTTCGGGCGCAGCCGGGCGCATCGCCGCCCTGCCGCCGCTCCTGTACCGGCCGCGCGCCTGCGCGATTTATTGCGGAAAGTGTCATGACGTGGGAGCACCCCTGGATCCTGGCCCTGATCCCGCTTGTGCTGGTTTGGGCGCTGCGGGAGCGGCGCCGCACCCCGCGTCGGGGTGCCCTCCTGCTAAAGGCCTCGGCCTTGGCCGCCATCCTTGTCGCCCTGGCCGAACCGCGCCTCACTCTTTACTCATCCAAAGTCGGCCTCATCGTGCTCGTGGATACGTCAGCCAGCGTTTCCCCAGCCGACCTGCAGCGCGCCTCCGAGCTGGTTTCCCGCATCGAGGGCGCCGCCGGCCGGCACTGGGTCGCGGTCCTGCCTTTCGCACGCCAGACGCGCCGGCCCGAGCCGGACGAGCGGGGCGGCTCATGGCGCCTGCGCCACACCTCCGGCGAGGCCGGCCGCGGCACGGATCTGGAGAGCGCTGTGCGAGAAGGACTCGGCGCCTTTCCGGCGGCAACCGTTCCACGGCTCGCGCTGATCTCCGACGGCAAGGAAAACCTCGGGAGCGTTCTCCGCGCCGCCTGGCAGGCGCGACGGCTCGGCATTCCCGTGGATACGTTCCGCCTGCGGGGGCGGCCTCGTCCGGAACTGCGCCTTGAATCCGTCGCGCTCCCGACTGTGGCTTTCACCGGCGAACGCGTGCCGGTCGAGATCGCCATTTACTCGCCCCGTCCTTCCCGCGCCACGGTGGAAATCTCGGCGGAAGGCAAGCCGCTGGGCCGCCAGGAGGCGGACCTCGAGGCCGGGCTCAATCACCTCCGCGTGAGTGCCAGCGTCAACACGCCCGGCGCGATCGAACTGGCGGGCTCCGTGCAGGCGGCCGGCCTCGGTGAGGTCCGTTTTGCTCAAGCTCTCCGCCTGCGCCGGCCCAAAGTTTTGTTCCTCTCGCAGGACCCGCCCGGAACGGAGCGGCATTTGGTTCAGGCGCTGAAAGCCGCTCAGTTCGACCTCGAACCTGCCGCTTCTTTGGGCGGCCGTGACTTCAAAGACGTGCAGATTATCGTGCTCAACAACACCGACTTTGAGAGCCTTCCGCTGGAGGTCAAACTGGGACTCGAGGAGTTCGTTCGCCAGGGGGGAGGACTGCTCGCCATCGGCGGAGAGCGCAATGTCTATGTGGAACGCAAGGCGGTGGAAGACCCGCTGGAGCGCCTCCTGCCCGCAAAGCTGGCTCCGCCCCGCTCACCGGAAGGCACCTGCGTGGTGCTCATCATTGACAAATCCTCCTCCATGGAGGGCCGCAAAATGGAGCTCGCGCGCCTGTCGGCGATCGGGGTCATCGAGAACCTGCGGCCCATTGATCTGGTCGGCATACTGATCTTCGACAACTCCTTCCAATGGCTCGTACCCGTGCGCCGGGCGGACGATCGCGCTCTGCTCAAGCGCTTGGTGGCCGGGATCATGGCCGACGGCGGCACCCAAATCGCCCCCGCTCTGGCCGAGGCCTACCGCCGCGTGGTGCCGGTGCAGGCCGTCTACAAGCACATCGTGCTGCTCACCGACGGCATCTCGGAAGAGGGCGACAGCCTCTCGCTGGCGCAGGAAGCCGCGCGCAACCACGTGACGATTTCCACGGTGGGGCTGGGTCAGGACGTCAACCGTGCCTACCTGGAAAAAGTTGCGGCATTTTCCAAAGGCAAGTCGTACTTCCTGGCTGATCCCTCCGGGCTGGAGCAGATCCTCGTGCGGGACGTCATGGAGCACACCGGATCCACCGCCGTCGAAAAACCCATCCGGCCCCGGGTGGTCCGCGCCGCCGAGGTTCTGGAAGGCACCGGCATCGAAGCGGCGCCGGCGCTGCGAGGCTACGTGAAGTACACCGCCAAGCCCTCGGCCGACACCCTGATCACCCTGGGAGAGAAAGATCCGCTGTTCGTGCGCTGGCAATACGGGCTCGGGCGCGCGGCCGTGTTCACTTCCGACGCCAAGAGCCGCTGGGCGTCGGACTGGGTGGCATGGAAGGGCTTCGATCGCTTCTGGACCAACGTCTTTCGCGACCTGCTTCCCCACGCACAAGCAAGCGAAGTGTCGCTCGACTTTGACGCGGCCGGCAAGGAGCTCGCCGTCGAATACCGCCTGGCATCATACGTGCCCGAGCCGGACAAGGTCCCCGCCGTCTTTGCTTTCGGCCCGGGCGAATTCCGCCGTCCCGTCGAACTCACACGCACGGCGCGCGGCGTCTGGCGGGGACGGGTACCGGTGGGGGACCTGCGCGGTTTGTTCCGCGTTCGCCCGCTCGAGGAGTCGCCGCTGTTCCCCGAGGCAGGCCTTTATCTCCAGGAAGAAGAACTCTCGAGTTACGGAGCCGACGAGCATCTGCTGCGGCAGATCGCCGCCTTCACCGGAGGACGCTTCGAGCCGCCGGTGGAACGCTTGTTTGACAGCAGTGGTCGCGCCGTGCCGCGCAACCTCCGCCTTTGGCCTGCCCTTTTGGCGCTGGCCATCCTGCTTAACCTGGCGGAAATCATGATCCGCAAGCTACAATTTCGGGGACAGGCTGCGCCATCGCCGGCGCCCGGCGCCTGAACAACGGCTCTGCCTGTCGCTCACATCGGGAGGTTTCTATGGCAAACCGACGTACGTTCCTCCAAAGCTTGGGCGGGCTGACCTGGCTGGGGAGTCTTTTCTCGCGCGACCGGGCGTATGCCGCCGTGCCCAGGCGCGACTACTTGAAGGAACTCGGGGTGCGCCCGGTGATCAATGCCGCCGGCACGTACACGATGCTCACCGGCTCGCTGATGGCCCCGGAGGCGGTCCAGGCATGGCTTTCCGCAACGCGCGTCTACGTCCGCCTGGACGACCTTCACGACGCCGTGGGGCGCCGCATCGCGGAACTCATCGGATGTGAAGCGGCCATGGTGACCGCAGGCGCGGCCTCGGCCCTGACCCTCGGCACGGCCGCCTGCATGACGGGAACAGACCCGGAGCGGATCCGCCGCCTGCCGGACACCACCGGCATGAAGACCGAAGTCATCATCCAAAAATCGCACCGCTTCGCCTATGACCACGCCGTCCGCAATTGCGGCGTGCGTTTCATCGAGGTCGAAACCCGCGCCGAACTGGAAGCCGCCGTCAACGACCGCACCGTCATGATGCTGTTTCTCAACAACAGCGACCCGATCGGCCAGATCAAAGCCGCCGAATTCGCCGAGCTGGGCCGCAGGCACGGCATTCCCACCTTCATCGACTGCGCCGCGGACGTGCCGCCGGTGGAGAACCTCCGGAAATTCACCGACATGGGTTTCTCGCTGGTCACCTTCTCGGGAGGCAAAGGGCTCCGCGGTCCGCAAAGCGCCGGGCTCCTGCTCGGCCGCAAGGACTTGATCCAGGCGGCCCGGCTCAATACCTGCCCGCATGCCGACACGATCGGCCGCGGCCACAAGGTCAACAAGGAGGAGATGCTGGCCATGCTGGCGGCCGTGGAAGCCTATCTCAAACGAGACCACCAGGCCGACTGGCGCGAGTGGGAAAAGCGGGTGAACCTGATCGCCGATACGGTGACGGCCATCGCCGGCGTCACGACGGAGGTCTGGGTTCCCGAAATCGCCAACCATGTGCCCCACCTCCGCATCCGCTGGGACCCGGCGCGCATCCCGCTGACGACCGAAGAAGTCGTGCGCCGGCTGCGCGAAGGCGAGCCGTCCATCGAAGTCGTTCCCGGCACCCGTGAAGGGCTCACCGTCGGCGTCTGGATGCTCCAGCCCGGAGAGGCGCAGATCGTCGCCCGCCGCCTTCGAGAGATTCTGAAGAAGGCCTCGGCGTAGATAAGCGAGGGTTTTTCCCCCGGTGGTGCGCGGCCGTCCGCCGGGCGCCGCCTCCTCGGTAGAATCAGAAACGTGCGCCTGAAACCTGCGCTGCTTGCGTGCTGTCTTCTGGCCGGCTGCACCCGCAAGGCGCCGCAGCCCGTCTCCCAACTCGCAGAGGAGTTCGTCTACGAACGCCTGGCGTTCTTGCCGGTACTGGCCACTCAGGTCGGCTACCATGTGCATCGCGGCGTTCGCCTGGACGAACTGCTCGACGACTACTCCGCCGAGGCGCTTGACCGGCAGCGGCGTTTCTACCGCGCCTTTCGCGACCGCCTCCAGCGCAATTACACCCTTTCCGAGCTTTCGCCCGAAGACCGTGCCGACTGGGAGATCCTCCACGCCGAGACCTCGCTGGCGCTCTTGGAACTCGAGGACATCCGCAGCTACGAACACAACCCGACCTTGTACGTAGAACTGGTCGGCAACGCCTTGTTCAATCCCTACGTACTGAACTACGCTCCCCTCGAGCAACGCTTCGGCCACATCATTGCGCGGCTGGAGAAGTTGCCCGCCCTTCTGGGCCAGGCGAAAGCCAACCTCACGGACTCGCCGGAGATCTGGCGCGAAGTGGCGCTGGAGGAAAACGAGGGCAATCTCAAGCTGATCGACCAAACTCTCCGGCAGGCCGTCCCGCCGGCATTACAAGCGCGCTACGACCGGGCGGCCGCAACCGCCCTCGCCGCCCTCCGCGAGTTCAATGAGTACCTCGAGCGCGGTCTGAGCCTCCGCACGGGTGATTGGCGCCTGGGCCGCCTGCGTTATCCCGCCAAATTTCGCTATGTCCTCGGCACGCGCCGTTCGCCGCAGGAAGTGCTGCTCGAAGCCGAAGACGCCCTGAAACGGACGCGCCAGGAAATGTTCCGATTGGCTCTGCCCCTTCATCACAAATGGTACCCCTCGCACCGCGATCCCGTGGACCTGAACCTTATCGTCGGAGAAGTCCTGGACCGCATCGCGCTCCGTCATGCCACTCCCGAGACCTATTTCGAGGAGGCGCGCCGGGACCTGGAGGAGGCGCGGCAGTTCGTGCGTTCCAAAGGCCTGCTGCCGCTGCCGCCGCGGGACAACCTGCAGGTGATCGAGACTCCGGAATTCATGCGCGGCATCTACGCCGTCGGCGGGTTTGCGCCGGCCCCGGCTCTGGAGCCGCATCTCGGCGCCTACTACTGGCTCACGCCCATTCCCAAGGACTGGCCTCGCGAGCGCATCGAATCCAAGTTGCGCGAGTACAACTACTATGGGCTCAAGCTCCTGACGCTGCACGAAGCGATCCCGGGCCACTACGTCCAGCTCGAGTACGCCAACGGCGTCGAACCGAAAGGGCGCCGCCTGCTGCGGTCGGTTTTCGGCAGCGGGCCGTATATCGAGGGTTGGGCCGTCTACGCCACGGAGATGATGCTCGAGGAAGGATATCTGGACGGGAGCCCCGAGCTGCGCCTGACCTTTCTCAAGCAGCTGCTGCGCGTACTGGCCAACGCGATCCTCGACATCCGGCTCCATACCATGGGTATGACGGACGAGCAGGCCATCGAACTGATGACCAAACAGACGTTCCAGGAAACCGAGGAGGCAACCGCCAAGCTGCGGCGCGCCAAGCTTTCCTCCTGCCAGTTACCCACCTACTACATCGGCTGGCGCGATTGGAAACGGGTGCGCGAGCACTACCGGGCCGCCAAAGGCAGCGCGTTCCGCCTGGCAGAGTTTCACGCGCAGGCCCTGAAAACCGGAGCCGTCCCGCTGCCGGCCCTGGCTCACATTCTCACAGGTAAACCGATGGAGGCCGCACCGCAAGCCGAAAGATCGTCCACAGGATTCTAGCTCCGGCCGCCAGGCTGCCCTTCCAGGTCCCCGAGATTTTGTCGCGCCCCGCGACACGGCGCCCGGCCGCCACGGGAATCTCCATGATCCGGAGCCCCTCTTGTAGCGCACGCACCTGCATCTCCACCGTCCAGCCGTAGCCGCGCTCGCGCAGTCGCAGCCGCCGGAGGGCCTCGAAGCGGACGGCCCGGAAGGGACCCAGGTCCGTGTAGCGGCGGCCATACAGCATCCGGATCAGCCACACGGCCAAGAGGTTCCCCCAGGCCTGGTGCGGGCGCATGCCGCGCGAGCCGCCCAAGGTGCGCGAGCCGATGACCAGGTCGGCCGAGCCTCCGAATATCGGCTCGAGCAGCCGCACGGCCTCCGCCGGGTCTTCGCTCCCGTCGGCCTGCAGAAACACGACCGCCTCCGTGCCCGAAGGCACAGCCTCCAGTGCCCTCAAGCAGGCTGCCCCGTAACCGCGGCGGGGCTCGTGCACCACGATTGCGCCGCAGCGGCGAGCGATCTCGGCCGTGCCGTCGGTCGAGCCGTTGTCGGCCACGATCACGGCCGAAAACAGCCCGGCGGGAATGCGCGCCAGCGTGTGGCCCAGAGCCGCTTCCTCGTTCAGGGCGGGAATAATCAGCGCCGCCTTTGCGAGGCTTGTTCCGCGCATGTTATTAATGGGGAAAACGCAACTGGGCTGACAGGACTGCCATGAGCGACCCGGATTCGGTCCAGACGACAACTTCACTGCCGTCGCCCCGGCAACCTCTCCGCCTCCTCGCCGGATGGCTGCGAGACGTGTTGCTTTCTCTGCTCATTGCCGCCGTCGTGATCCTTTTCATCTATCAGCCGGTCCAGGTCGAGGGCACCAGCATGATGCCCACGCTCGTGGATCGTGAGAGGATCTTCATCAACAAGTTTACGTACCGGCTCGGCCTGGAAAAGATCGAGCGGGGCGACATGGTGGTCTTCTGGGCTCCGGAGGATCCCCGCAAGTCTTACATCAAACGCGTGATCGGCCTGCCGGGAGATGTCGTGTGGATTGACCGCGGGCTCGTGTACGTCAACGGATCCCCGCTCCGGGAGGACTACGTCCCCGAAGCCTACCGGGATCACCAGTCCTACCCGCCCGTGCGCGTGCTGCCCGGCCATTACTACGTGCTCGGCGACCATCGCACCTCCTCCAACGACAGCCGGGTGTGGGGACCGGTTCCCCGAGAAAACATCTACGGCAAGGCGGTCTTTGTCTACTGGCCTCCGGAGAAGATCGGACCGGTGCGCTGACTCAGCGCCGGCTGAACAGCCACAAGACGAGCGAAAGCACGACGCTGAGCAAAACGCACGTCGCCAGGGGAAAGTAGAAGACGGAGTTCTTGCCCCGGATCACGATGTCACCCGGCAGGCGCCCGATGCGCAGCGGCAGCCGCTCTCCCACCGTGACGAGCAGGCCGATGAGAATCAGAATCGCGCCGAGAAAAATCAGCGTCTTGCCGATACTCATCGCTTCAGGCGGATCCCACTTTCAGCTTAGCAAGCTCAGACCGAGTAAACGCGGCCGCGGTGGGCGCCCACCAGGATCTGGAAGATGCGGTGGGCGATCAGCTCGTGCAGCGTCAGCAGCTCGCGATTGGCGGCGGTGATCGCCTCGGCGTCGGTCGTATCGGTCGCTCCCGCCCCGGCTTTCAGCGCCGCCGTGGCTTCCTGGATCACCGGATCCGCGGCCACCTCCCCCGCCATCTCCCACAAAGTGATGAAGCGGTCTACGGCCGTGGGAAAGCTGACGGCGAAGACGCCGTAGTTGCTGGTGGTGCGCGGCGGTTTGTAGTCGAGGTTGAACGGTCCCTGGTACCCGTGCGTGCGCAGCAGCACCAGCACGTTCAGCCAGTCCAGCGGATTGACGAGCCCCACGCCGATGTCGACGTCATGCTTGAGGCGGTAGCCGTCGTTGATGTCGAAGTGCCAGAGCTTGCCCGCAAGCAAGGCGCGCGCCAGGGCCGCCCGCGGGGCAGCGCCCCACATCAGCTCATGGAGATATTCCGGGTTCAGGCCGACCATCTCCGGATGCTTCAGCAGCCCGGAGTGAATGAACGCCAGCATGGCGTCGCTGGTGGGAAGCAGGATCTCCGCCTGCGGCTCGAACGGTTTCGCCTCCAGGCAATGCTTCAGCGTGGGACGGCCCTTCTGCCGGGCCACTTCGATGTCCGCCTCGCAGGCCGCGTTGATCCCCTCGGCATACCACCGCAACGTCTGGGTCTCTTCGACGGCGCCCTGCGTGTAATAGCCCAGCGAACCCGGCCAGTAAACCGCAAACTGCGCCCCGAGCTCGTGGCCGATCTTTACGGTATTGGCCAGCCGGAAGGCCGCGTAAGCCCGCACTTCCGGAGCTTCGGCGGCCGGACTGGCGGCCCACACCGCATGGTAGAAGGTCTCGGTCGTCACCATGGAGCATTGCACTCCGTGGTCGGCTAACGCCTTCTTGATGCGCTCCACGATCTCCCACTGCTGATCCTTGCCCAGCGCTTCCGTGGGGATCACGTCGGTGTCGTGAGTGCTCCAGTAACCGATGCCGATCTCTGCGTAGCGCCGGATGACCTCCTCGAAGCCCACGGGCGCCCGCGTGGGTGCGTGAAAAAGGGCCTGACCTTGATACGCCGCCGCCCACTGAGGCCCCGAGAGGAAATACTTGCGGCGCTGCGCGGGACTGTAGGAGCCGCCGCACGCCTTCATCAAACGATCCACGAGAGCTTGTTGCTGGTTCGGAGGAACGGGTGCCATGGCCCCCATCATGCAATGTGCGCCCCGGCGGACGCAAGCCGTTGGCCGCCCCGCGCATCCCTCCTCGCCTGAGCTATGCTGGGGCCTGTTGGTCCGTCCCCCGATGCTGCGACGCCTGCCTGTCTTCGGTGCATGCCTGGCGCTGTGGGTCTCCGCGGCGGCGCCGGCGCAATCGCCGGCGCCGTTGTTCCGCCAGATCGAAAGCATCTTGGCCGAACTGGCGGAGATCTCCGGCCTCCAGCCCCGCAAGCCCGTCGCGTACGATCTGATCAGCCGGACCGGACTCCGCGCGTTTCTGGAACAGCGTATTCGCGACGAGATCAAACCGGAGGAGATTCGTGCCGAAGAGCTGACGCTCAAGAAGTTCGGATTCGTACCCGCCGACTTCGACCTCAAAAAGACCATGGTGGACCTGCTCACCGAGCAGGCCGCCGCGTTCTACGACTTCCGCAGGAAAAAGCTCTTTGTGCTGGAGTCCGCCTCGGAAACCCTTCAGCAGATGGCGCTCGTGCACGAGCTGGCGCACGCGCTGGCCGACCAGCACTTCAGCCTGGAGAAATTCATTGACCGGGCCCGGACAAGCGATGACATGGCCGTGGCCCGGCTGGCGGTCATGGAGGGGCAGGCCACGTGGCTCATGTCGGAGTTTGTGGCGCGCCGCACGGGTCAGTCGCTGCGAACCTCGCCCGGGATCCTCCAGTTCATGAGCCAGAACGCTGGCGTCTCCGCCGGGCAGTTCCCGATCTTCGACGGTGCCCCTCTCTATCTGCGCGAGACTCTGCTGTTTCCTTACTCCAAGGGGATGCTGTTCCAGCACGCCGTGGTCGAAAAGCACGGAACGCAAGCCTTCGCGGTCGTCTTCCGCGACCCTCCCGCCAGCACGCAGCAGATCTTGCATCCGGAAGCGTACTTCGAGCGAAGGAAACCCGCGCTTCCGGTCCTGCCCCGGCTGGCAACGGAGCGGCAATACCGCGAGCTGGCCGCCGGAACCATCGGCGAGCTCGACCACTGGATCCTTCTGCGCCAGTACGTTTCCGCGGAGGCGGCAGACACGCTGGCCCCGCAGTGGCGCGGCGGGCGCTACCGTTTACTCGAGCATAAAAAGAGCGGAAGGCTGGTATTGCTCTACGCCTCCGAGTGGAGCAGCGCCGCCGCAGCGGCCGACTTTTTCGATTGCTATCGCCGGCTGTTGCAGGGCAAGTGGAAAAAGCTCCAAATCACGCTCGACACCCCGAACCGGATTGCGGGTACCGGTGACGACGGGCATTTTCGATTGAGCAGGCAAGCCGCGCGCGTCGAAAGCATCGAAGGTCTGGAATCACCCCAGGAGGCGGTCGAGCTGGGATACACTGGGAGTAATTGAGAGGCACGAGATGCAACGATTTGTCGCACTGGTTTCGTTGTTGTCGGTGTTCACTTGCGCTGCACAGGCGTCCAACGTTCCGCGGCCGTCTCCCGAGTACGTCATTCGTCTGACGACAGGACAGCAGATCCTGCTGAGCAGCCTGCGCGGCAACGTGGTTGCCTTGATGTTCATCTCGACCGAATGCCCTCATTGCCAGCAGACTGCGCAGTTGATGGACCGCCTGTACAAGGAGTACGGGCCGAAAGGTTTCCGCCCCGTGGCGGTGGCCTTCAACGAGATGGCAATGATGCTGGTGCCGGATTTCATCAAGCGCCACAACATCAGCTTTCCCGTCGGCTATGACTTCCGCGAGACGGTCTACGCCTATATTGAGAGGTCGCCCATGCTGCGCACCTACGTGCCCATCCTGGTCTTCATCGACCGCGGCGGCACGATCCGGGCCCAATATCTGGGCGACGACAATTTTTTCCGCGATCAGGAAAAGAACATCCGCACTATGATCGAGCAGTTGCTGCGGGAACCGGCCGGCAAGCGAACTCCGGCAGCCAACAGCGGCGCCGCAAAGCGCGAACGCTCCTGACGGCGCGGATGCGGTAGAATGAGAACCGAATCCCCTG
This sequence comes from Acidobacteriota bacterium, assembly GCA_037446115.1. Classification (GTDB taxonomy): domain Bacteria; phylum Acidobacteriota; class Terriglobia; order Bryobacterales; family Bryobacteraceae; genus JANWXD01. Next base: position 110,286 of record JBBIJF010000012.1, read on the forward strand.
TGCGCCCGTAGCTCAGTCCGGATAGAGCGCTTGCCTCCGGAGCAAGAGGCCGCTGGTTCGAATCCAGCCGGGCGTACCACCAGCCAGACTCCGGTGCTCGAACCTTCCCGACGGGGCTGAACCCGCCGTTCCACGTCGCCGCTCCCAACGACTCCGCGCTACGGAAACGCTTTGCCGTCGCGAGCCGAAGCGCAACCAGACGCCGCAAAGACAAGCACGGCCGGTGTGGCAAACTGGGCCGCATATGGCAAAAATGGCCCCCAAGATCTGGATCCTGTCTTTGGCTTGCATGTTGGCGCCGGCCCGGCAGCCCTATGAACCGACCACGGAATCCCTCCGGCGGCATAAAGCGCCCGCCTGGTTCGAAGACGCCAAGTTCGGCATCTTCATCCACTGGGGCCCCTACGCCGTCCCGGCGTTCCACGAATGGTACGTCGAGTTCATCAGCCCCAAAGCCAACTTCGGTTTCCTGCTGGGCGGCCCGCCGTACCTGGCCGACCGCGGCGCACTCCCGGAGGAGACGTTTCTGGCCTTCACCCGCCGGGAGGCCGTGGAGTATCACCGCAAACGCTGGGGCAAAGATTTCGCCTACGACGACTTCATCCCCATGTTCCGCGCCGAGCGCTTCCATCCGGAGGCGTGGGCACACCTGTTTCAGGACGCCGGAGCTCGCTACGTCGTCTTCACGGCAAAACACGGCGATGAATTCGCCATGTGGCCGAGCCGGCACACGCGCCGCAACGCCGCAGAGATGGGCCCGCGCCGCGATCTGGCCGGCGAGCTGCTCAAGGCAGTGCGGCGCCGCGGCCTGAAGATGGGCTTCTATCACAACACTACCTACACCTTCTGGGATCCGCGCTACCCCGGCCGGGATTGGGTCCAGTATATGAACGCTTCGATTAAGGAGCTCGTGGACCGCTACCAGCCGGACATCCTGTGGGGCGACGTCTTAGAGGGCCCCGTCCGCGACCGCAACGGCAAACCCTTGACGGCCGACTACTGGGGCAGCAAAGAGGTCCTGGCCTACTTCTACAACCGCTCCGCTGACCCGGCCCAGGTGTGCGCCAACGACCGCTGGGGTCTGGACACAGATGGAAAGCCGCTCGGAGACTTCCGCACCCCGGAGCGGCGGAATCTGGACCGGATCTCCCTGGAAAAGTGGGAGCTGTGCGACTCGCTTGATCCGTTTTCCTGGGGCTATCGCGAACAAACTCCGCCGGGCATGTACCTGACCGCCAATCAGGTCGTCGACTACCTGGCGGACGTGGTCAGCAAGAACGGCAACCTGTTGCTGAACATCGGCCCGCGCGCCGACGGCACGATTCCCGATGTCATGGTCGAGTGCCTGCGCCGCGTCGGCCGGTGGCTGCAAATCAACGGGGAGGCGATCTACGGCACGCGTCCCTGGCACACTTTCCGCGACGGGGACGTGCGCTTTACTCAGAAAGACCGGACAGTCTACGCAATCGCGCTCGAGTGGCCCGAAGAAGAGCTGTACCTCAGCTCGCTGGCGGGATACCGGATATCGGCGGTGGAGCTCCTGGGGTCGCCCGAGCCCGTCAATTGGAAGCAGGATTCCGCAGGGCTCCGGATCCAGCCGCCCCGCTCCAAGCCCTGCTGTTACGCCTGGGCGTTCAGGATTCGCCTTGGAAACTGAACCGCTCCGACCAAACGTTCCCGGCTCAGGAAGAATTTACATACCACGGGCGGCGCTGGCGCAAGATCCTCGCGATCTTTCACTTGCGTTACGAGACTGGGAGGACAACTCAAGGTTTGGCGACAGGCGTGCAGGGCGCGCGCACGGACGGTGAGAGATGAAGAATCCCTGTCTCACATTCGTTTGGCTCTGTACACTGGCCGCCGCCGCTGCTGCTCAGGATTGCCCCGTTCCGCAGCAGACCATGACGGTCTCCAATGTTCTCAATGCCGCAACCTTCAAGCCGGGCATCTCGAGTAACGCCATTTTCAGCATCTTTGGAACCGGGTTCGCCGCCCGCGGTTTTTCCAGAGCCGTCAAGGAGGCAGACCTCGTCAACGGCCGGTTCCCGACGGTCTTTTCCTGCATCGCGGTCGAGTTCGACGGCGAGCGTGTGCCGATACTGGCAGTCACGGACGTTCAGATCAATGCCCAGGCGCCGAGTCGCCTGCTGCCCAATCCGGCTCGAGTGACGGTGATTCGCAATCCCGGCCGGCCCGAAGAGATCCGCGTTTCCTGGGAGCCCGTGCTCACCCAACGCTACGCTCCCGGATTTTTTACGTTCGACGGCGTATCCATCGCAGCCCAGGGCGTTCAATACGACTTGATTTCCCGTCCGGACCGCCCGCCTTACGGCCGCTACGCCCGGCCCGGAGAGATCGTGGTGTTGTATGCGAACGGATTCGGGCCGACCGAGCCCCCATGGCAGTCGGGCGAAATCACGGACCGCATTTCCTGGCTCCGGGATTCCGTCACCATCCGCGTCGGCAACGTGACGCTTCGACCTGAGTACGTCTATTATGCGGGCCTGGCCTGGGGCGCCATCAGCGGGCTGTACCAGTTCAATGTCCGGATCCCCGAGGAGACGCCGAACGGCGACATCCCCGTCACGATCGAAATCGGCGGCTTCCGCACCCAGCCTGAAGCCGTCCTTCCCGTCATGCGGAACTAAACCGCCGCTCGATTGCCCGGCTTGGCACGTCCGCTCTGCGCTCAGGGCACAGTCCACGTCCCGGCGGCCTGCCAGCCCGAGTTATGATTCGCCATGTCGCGAGCGGCAGCATAGAGGACACGATTCCCAGAGAACGTCGGTGCGAACTCAATGCGAAGGGTAAGCGCCAAAGTACTCCCGCTCCCGGAGGCTGAAGTACCCGTGCCGTAGACCGTGCACTGCGTGTTGCTCACTGTAGCCGAGCTTCCCAGACTCAGACTGGGGAGCAACGCAGTGCCGCCGTCGTTGACAAGGTAAAGAACCCCGAGAGGCCGCGAATAGGCAAGATAACAGGCGTATCTGCCATCCAGCCAGTCGTTGATCAGAACGTTGACGACATCGAGATCCTGCCAGCCGTCGGCATCCGAGAACTGAAACGTCAGGCTCACGGGCCCGGTGCCCGAGCCCCGCGGCGTGGACATTCCCGGCACCGCAGGCGAAACCGAGCCGCTCACAGGAACGCTCCAAACTCCGAGCCGCTGCCAGCCTGAGTTATTGCCGGCCGTATCCCGGGCTGCAAGATAGACGACCTTGGTGCCGCCGAAACCGGTCTGGAACCCTATGGCGAGCGTCAGCGTCAGTGTCTCGCCGCTCTCTGCGACCCCGGACTGGGCGCCGTTTATGGCGCACTGACTGTTGCCGATCGTCTGGCCGCTCGGCAGCGTCATTCCCTGATACGGACCGCCTGCATCCCCTGCGTCGTTGACCAGCAACAAACTCCGGCTGGCTGGAACGTATGCCAGATAACACGCCTGCCGGCCGTCGAGCCAGAAGTTGATGAGGATGTTGACGACTGCAAGGTCGTTCCAGCCGTCCGGATCCGAAAACGTGAACTGAAAGATCTGCGACGTCCCGGCACCTGCCGCAGGAGCTGTCGATACCGCCACCGGTGCCCGAGAACTTACGATGTAAGTCGTGCCGTTGTCGGACGAGCGGCTGTTGTTCGACTCATTGGACTCCGCCACGACCCCGGTGTCGTCCACGATCGCACCGACATAGTAAACCCCCGGCGCAAGCGAGGGTGGCACGCCAATGGGGCCGGCGCAGGTGCCCGAAGAGCCTGCCGCCAGACCGCCCGGATAGTCGCACACCCAGCCGCTCCAGACATCCGAGGTCGTAATCACGGCGTCGGATGAGTAATAGAACCCGATTTGAAAGGGTCCCGCGCTCGCCGCACCTTGGTTACGGACGGTCACAGAAATGTGAATCTGGGAGCCTGCAACACCACTTGCGCTGCTGACGAAGCTGCTGACAGCCAGATCCGGCAGCGGCGGCGCCTGCACCACGACGCTCGCCGTGGCAGTCGCTACGTCACCGCCTCGCGTCACAATCGCATTCACCGTGTAGCTGCCCGTCGCCGCCCCGGACGGCGCGGTCTTGGTCAGATTCGCCGTCCCGGACGCTCCCGGACTCAGTGTCAGAGACGCCGGAGCAATCTGGGACGTCCATCCCGCCGGCAGCGAAGAAGAAAGACTGAAAACTCCGGCGGCACAGTCGGCCGAATCGTTGTTTTTCACGTTGATCGTGTAGGTCACGCTGCTGCCGGGGAACACCGTTTGGCTCGCAGGGCTCAAAGTGACGGTGGGGCTGGCCGTGGTGCACACGTAACTCACCGAGACTGTTAGACCCGATGAAGTGGCGGCAAGCACCGTCAGCCTGAGCGAGGAATACGGATCCTGCCACGACTGCCCTGCCGCAAGCGCCACCTGGCTCCAGCCATCCGACGGCGTGAAATCCAGAAGGTGCGTGTGGAGGCCCGTAGTCGAGTCCTCATAGTGAATCAGAGCGCCGGTGAAGACCTGTGTTCCCAACGTGGAGTCATAGACGCCCAGATTCTGCCTGTACTCGACCCAGAGCCAGGCACTGCTCGCCGCCCCGCGGCGGACTTTCAAGGCTTTCAGGCCGAACGGACGCTGCTCGTAAGGTTCCAGGGTGTACGTGCCCGCCGACTGCACCTCGACGTAATGCGTCCCCTGCTGCAGCCACCCCAGCAAGCCCGCAGCGTGATGAGCGTTATAAAACCCCAGGTTCCAGGAACCCATCGTCGAGAAGCGGTCCCCGTACTCACCGAGTGTTCCTGGATCCCCAAGGGGACCGAGAGGCACTCGGACGCCGCCGGTTGTGAATTCTCGCGAACTGGCATGGTCCATGCCCAGATTGTGGCCCAGCTCGTGGGTGGTGAGCTTCACCCCCGTGGCGCGGTCCGTCATGTAGTCGCCCTTCTGCCACGCTACCGTCGCCGTGAAGCCGCCATCCTGCGGATGGGATGCCCAGCAACCCAGCTGCCCGAGCCCCGCCCACCGGCAGCTGGGAAGGTTCGGGATCACCAACAGGATTCGGCTGTACAACGGGAAATAAACCTGAGTATCGGCCAGGGACAACGCCTCCACAAGCAAACCGTCTTCATCACAATACGGCGCGCCGGTTGCATCCTTGTCATAGTCGCGCGACAGCAAAAACGGACCTACGACCACCGACCCGGAAAACGGAAGCCACGTCTGTCCGTCGGAGTTCTGCCGCCAGAAATCGTCCACCGAATAGTCCGGCGATGCCGTCTTGGATGTGTACTGATTGCCGAACAGGATCCCGCGCACGTGATCCGGGTCCACGCCGGCAGGGAGCTTATAACTCGGCGTTTCGACCAGGATCGCCACGGTATTCTGTGCTCCGCTCGTGCTGCAGCCGGCCGCCTCCGCCGCGCCGGCCATTGCGCTGACACCAGTCACCAGGACCCTGTCGCCAAGTTTCAAACCCCGGATCAGAACTCTCCGGCCTCCCCGCAGCTCCGCCTCCAAGGCCACTCGCCAGTGGAGCACCAGCACTTCGCGGGACGTGCGCAGGCGAATTATTGAACGGGCGACGCCGCGGTCCAAGTCATCCTCGATCAAGTGCTCGATCACGCCCTCCCAGGCGCCGTACGTCTCAACGAACTCGGAAGACCGGGCGAAGTCGCGCTGCAACTGGCTTGCTATCCCCGGAGGGAAAACCTCCGCCGCCGCACGGTCCGGATCCTCGCGGAACATTCTCTTCAGCAGACCGGCCCGCTCCTCGAGCGCCCGCGCGGCGTTCTCCTGCAGCTGATCCGCCCGCCGCCCGGAGGCGCCACGCCATTCCTGATGGAGCTCGAGCACCTCCCGGCTGAGCGCTTGTAGCGAGGGGCCCTGCGCGCTCTGCTGACTAAACCCGCAAAGCACCCCAAACCAGAGGACCGCGTACCATCGAACCGCCCGCCATCCGGCGCCGTATGGGTACGGAGGCTTCAACAAACCAACCTCTTGCCTCTGCCAGCTCTATGCCGGTAACTCGGCAAAGAGTGTTTTACCATACCAGTTCCACACGATCAATTCATCCCGGATTTCCGTTTTAAACATTTGTCCGTAACTTTGTAAGATGGCCCGGCATCTGTATTGATGCGGGTTTCGATGCAGCACAGATGTTCCGGAGGCCCAAACCTAATGGGTGAGAAACAAAACCAGCCATTTCAGCTATCCTTCAACGCTTCGCTGAAGGTGGATTTCCAAGGATCCCGGGTTACCTCCGACGGCGGCCTGATTGTGGTGCGGGAACTGGACGAGCGCCTGGGGTTCGGAGAACTCATCGCTCAACACCCGAGTGACTCTCGTTGCGGCAAGAACACTCAGTTTCCGCTGGCCGATCTCTTTCGCCAGTCCGTCTACAGCCGGCTGGCCGGCTACGAAGACGTGAACGACGCCGAACGGCTGAGCCAAGACCCGACCTTCCGGCTGATCGGCTCGGAAAAGGTCTGGGACCGCGGAGCGGCGCTGACTTCGCGGCTGCAATCCTTCGAGACAGAAATCCTGGCCGAAGAGGAGAACGTCGCCGGTCTGACGCGGATCCACCGGGAGCTGATCGCCAAGGTGGAAGCCATCGCCTCGCCGCAACGAGTCGTGCTGGACATGGACTCGACCGAGATCCCGGTCTATGGCCAGCAGGAGAACAGCGCCTACAACGGTCACTTCGAGTCCACCTGCTATCATCCGCTGCTGCTGTTCAACCGGGAGGGCGATTGCCTGGCGGGGAAGCTGCGGCCCGGCAACGTGCACAGCGCCGACGGCTGGGAAGACATGCTGCTGCCGGAGATCGAACGGCAGCAGAAGGCCGGCAAGGAGGTCGTGTTCCGTGCAGACGCCGCTTTCGCCAAGCCGGAGATCTACGAAGCGCTGGAAACGCGGGGCGTGAAGTATGCCATCCGCATTCCATCCAACGACAATCTGGAGCGCGACATCGTGGAGCTGCTGACGCGGCCGGTGGGCCGTCCCTCTCACAAGCCGCGGTTCCGGTACAAGAGCTTCCTTTACCAAGCCGACAGTTGGAAGACGGCCCGGCGGGTGGTGGCGAAGGTGGAGTTCCAGCTGGGCGAGTTGTTCCCCCGCGTCGGATTCATCGTGACGAACCTGGAGACGGACAGCCGGGCAGTGGTGCGGTTCTACAACAAGCGGGGCACCGCCGAGCAATAGATCAAAGAAGGCAAGCAGGCGGTGAAGATGACGCGCTTGAGCTGCCATCGCTTCCGGCCCAACGAGGTGCGGTTGTGGCTGAGCGTGATCGCCTACAACCTGGGGAACCTGTGGCGGCGGCTCGCGCTGCCGCTACGCGTGGGCAACTGGTCGCTGACCAGCCTGCAACAGCGATTGGTGAAGACGGGCGGCCGACTGGTGAAGCACGCGCGCTATTACTGGCTCTTGCTGGCGGAGGGTCACCTGACGCGGCGGCTTTTCGGGGCCATGGTGCGGCGGATCGAGGCGGTGACGGGGTGCCCTCGGGCCCGGCGGGATAGCCGGCGACGCGGTGGGGAGCCACAGCGGATGGAAGAAGGCGGGGGAGGCGGTGAGGTGTCACAAGAGGTCGCCTCCCGTGGGCAGTTTTCGAGGCCCCAAGGTGCTGGGAGGTGGCAGAGGCACCCCATACTGGCCCCGCCGGGAGGCTGCCGTGCCGAAAAACTCATGTGGACTCATGTGGGCCCTGACGCGGAGGGGGAACGGGTGTACATTCGTTTTCGCCCGGATTCGAAAATGGAAATTCCGGTTCTAACCAGCCCGTAGTGGGGAGGTACGAACGGACCTCAGGTTAGAATACGGTGAAGAACCACTGGAGTTAACGGGGGAGGCCCATGAGTCGGTGGTTTCTCTACGTCGTACTCACAATGGCAATCGCCGCTCAGGAGCGCGGCGAGATTCCGGTCGGTGCGCCCGCAGTGGCGAAAGGCGAGTCCGGCGCTGAGTCCTCAGCAAGGGCTTACCGGTCGGCGTCCGCCGGCGGTTCAAGCGAGGTTATCGACCGCAAAGTTCAGGACCGCATCCACGCAGGCGACCCGACTTTGCCTGTGTTCATTGTCCTTAAGAATCAGCCCCACCGGGAGGTGCTGGATCGTTGGGAGAGTCCAGCCCGCCTCTGGTTGCAGGTGGTGGAGGCTCGCTATGCCGAGGCTTCGAGCCGCCTGTTCCGCTCTGAGGCCGAAACGTCTCTGGCCCGTGCCGAGATGGAAAAGGCAATGCTCGAGGTTCGCCGAGCCGCCTTCACGGAAATCGAGGCCCGGATACGGCCCGAACAGGATGAGATTGCACAGCTCATCACACAGCTCGGTGGGCAGAACATCCACCGATATACTGTCATCAACATGCTGGCGGCAGATGTGCCTAGCGTGGTGATCGCCGCCTTGGCCGCACACCCTTCCGTCGCTGAGATCAGTTTGGTTGAGAAGCAATCCGCTCAACTGGCCGTGAGCGTGCCGAGCTTGGGAGCGCCTGTCTTTTGGAATGCCGGCTACACCGGGGCAGGCGAGTCGGTCGCTGTCATGGACACTGGCGCCAGAACCAGCCATCTGGCCTTTTCGGGTTTGAACATCCTCAGCAGAGTGTTCCTCGATTATGGAAGGATGGACCCGTGCTTTGCGGATGATGCAAACTCGCCAATGGACTATCAAGGCCACGGCACGCATGTGGCCGGGATTGTTGCGAGCCGAGGGGCTCCTGGCTGGACCGCCTATCTGGGCGTTGCCCCAGGTCTGGGAACACTGTACAACCTGAAGATTGGGTATCTTAACTGTGCTGGTGGCGGAAACGCGAACGACGTCGATGTATTGGCTGCCGTGGACTGGGCAGTCCAACAAGCTCCGTGGGTCAAGATCTTCAACTACAGCTTGGGGAGCGACACGACCGGCGATGACGATGTCTGCGCAAGGCGCTTCGACTACTTCGCCGACACCTATGGCCTAACGATCTCAATCTCAGCGGGTAACGAAAGCAGGAGCGGCTTTCTGGGCTTGTGGACGAATCCCGGGCCGGTAACTTCTCCCGGCATCGGTTATAACGTGATCACTGTCGCTGCCATGAACACCCAGGGCACGATTGACCGCAGCGACGACGACATCGCGATCTTCAGCAGCCGGGGCCCCACTGTGGGCGGGAGAAAAAAGCCGGACATCGCGGCTCCTGGCGGGCTGCGGGACCGATGGGACCTTTTGCAATTAGCCTGGATTCCAGATCTCGGGATCTATTCCGCTGCGTACAACTCGGACGCATTCCTGCCTATGCCGGGCACCAGCATGGCTGCACCGCACATTGCCGGGTCAGCGGCTCTACTACGCCAGGCCGGTGTGCGAGACCCGCTGGCTATCAAGGCGCTGCTCCTGAATACGACCGATTGGCTTGACTGGGGCAACGACCGAGGCTGGGGCTACGCCAACCTCAGCCGCGCTTTCGCCCAGCGCAGCAACGTACTCACCTCAACCCTGTCCGCAGGTCGAGTGCGGCTGTATAAGGGTGTGGCGAACGGCCTCTTTTACTCCACTCTTACCTGGAACCGGTCCGTCACTTGGAACCGGTCGATTTCGCAAACACCGACCGGAGGCTGCCTATCGGATCTGGATCTTTTCCTTTACAACGCTTCCTCAGGTGCGACGCTCAGCTTTTCAATCTCCGGGATCGACAATGTGGAGAAAGCCTACACTACTGTGTACGGCCCAGTGGTGGTCAATGTCACCCACTGGTCACAGGGCTCTTGTCGAGCTCCGGAAAGCTTTGGCCTAGCCTTTTCGGAAGCAGGCTTCCAAGCCGCCACGGGACCCGTGCTCAACGCGTCCTGCACCGCGCCGACCACTGTGGCGCCCGGCGCTCAGTTTTCTGTTTTGTGCACGATCAGCAACGGCGGCGATCTTACCGCCTTCTCCGTGCAAGGGGCGCTGGCGTTCGCGGGAAGCGGGAGCAGCACTTCCCAGGACTTCGGGACGATTCCGCCGGGTGGATCGTCCACAAAGACATGGTTGGTCACCGCGCCAGCCTCCAGCGGCACCTTTGTGTTGCAACTCGCAGCCCAGAGCGACTCGTTCGGCGGACTCTTTTCGGGCTCGGCCAGTCTCACATTCTCAACCGGAAACCAAGTGCCCCAAGTGGCTTCGGTCAGCCCGGCGTCGGGCAGCGGTGCAACGCGAACGTTCACGTTCACTTTTTTGGACCCTGACGGCTGGCAAGACCTTAACGTGGTCAACCTGTTGATCAACTTCTGGCTGGACGGGCGGAACTCATGCTACCTGGCTTACAGCCGGCCCCTGGGGGTGCTCTACCTGGTTAACGACCTGGGTACCGCGCTGCTGCCCGAACTCTACCTGGGTAGTGGGGGCAGCATCAGCAACAGCCAGTGCACGATCTACGGCGCGGGCTCCTCAGCTTCAGGTAGTGGCAACACGCTGACCCTGACCCTGAATATGAGCTTTGCACCGGGCTACGCAGGCACCAAGATCATCTACATGGCCGCTCGGGACACGGCCGGGAACAACTCGGGATGGCAGCGGATGGGGGTGTGGACGGTGCCTGGCGGCCCTGTCACTTCCCCCGCCGTGGTGGGCATGACGCCGCAGCGTGGCAGCGGTGCGGGGCCGACCACGTTCGCCTTCCAGTTTTCGGACACGGACGGCTGGCAGGACTTGGGGGTGGTGAACATCCTGGTTAACGACTGGCTGGATGGGCGGAATGCTTGCTACATCGCTTACAGTCGTCCGCTGGGGGTGCTGTATTTGGTCAACGACGCTGGCACGGCCCTGCTGCCGGGGCTGTACCTAGGTAGTGGGAGCAGTGTAAGTAACAGCCAGTGCACGATTTATGGCGCTGGGTCGTTTGCCTCGGGCAGCGGAAACACTCTCACGCTCACCTTGAACATGAGCTTCCAGCCCGCCTTCGCGGGCAACCGGGCCTTCTACCTGGCCGCCCGCGACATACTGGAACACAACTCCGGGTGGCAGGTCATGGGAACGTGGACCGTGCCGTGAGAAATCAGCCACTTTCGCTCCCTCGCTCGGGTTCAGCACCAAAGAGCTGCTCACACTCGCGAGACACAGTGTCAACGATCTGCATTTCCGGGGTCACGCCCATGTGTTTCAGTTCGGACGCCAGGCGATCCGCCAAGTCCAACATGGGCTTGGCATGGCGAACTTCCCAGGCGAACTTCAAGAATTCCTTGGCGTATAGCTCGGGCCGGAAGTACTGCTCGGCGAACTTCCTTGCTCTTGAACCCAGTGCCTGCCGTGTGCCGCCATCTGTGATTAATCGCCTAAGCGCCCAAGTCAGGTCGTGTTGCTCGTCCTCGGTGCGCATCTTCATGACACAGTCGTCCGGGAGCTCACTGTAGAAGCCCGTATTCGTCACGATAACAGCCTTGCCGTGCAGCATCTCCTCGACCAGCGAGGCGGAAGCCCCCTCTATACTCGGAAAGCGTAGATTCACGTTCATTGGCGATTCCACACCCCACTGTTAGTTCTAATGTAATTGTACTCAAAGGTGACCTGCGCTACCCGCAACCGCGCCAGGCCACGCCTTGGCCTTGCGGCGTCCTCCAAACCCAAGCGGCCCACGCTACGTGCGACCCCGGCCGGGGTGCTACAATAGCTCAAATCGAAACACCTATGCTCCGTCGTGCGTTGATCACCGGCATTACGGGTCAGGACGGATCCTATCTGGCCGAGTTCCTGCTCGCCAAAGGCTACGAGGTCC